>JBKCGU010000099.1:0-33515 GCA_046303055.1 Polaromonas sp. | reverse complement strand
ATCAGCCGATAAATCCGCGCGATGGCTGCAAAGCCGCTTCGGGCTACGCCCTACGCAGCTTTGCAGTCATCGCAAACAAAATAGAAAAAGCGGACAATCTATTTGCTCTAAAACCGGACAGTTCTATTTACTGCTGACAGCGACAATCATTTACATGATCAAAAAAGCGCACGGCGTCGACCATTACGAAAACTTTCCAGTCGCCTCTTTTTTGTGCCCGTCGGCCCTGCGGCCCGCCATCATGGCGATTTACTGGTTTGCGCGTACGGCGGATGACCTGGCCGACGAAGGGGACGCAGCCCCGACAGCACGGCTGGCAGACTTGGCAGCTTACCGGACCGACCTTGCGGCTTGTGCAGACGGCCACCCCACATCAGCACGCTGGGCCGCGGTGTTTACACCCCTGGGCAGCGTGATTCAGCAATACAGCTTGCCCGTTGACCTGCTGGCTGACCTGCTCAACGCATTTGAACAGGACGTCACCAAAACCCGGTATGCCAGCCAGGCCGAGCTGTTGGACTACTGCCGCCGCTCAGCCAATCCGGTGGGCCGGCTCCTGCTGCACTTGTACCAGGTCAGCGACGCCACGTCCCTGGCGCAAAGCGACTGTATTTGCACCGCTCTGCAACTGATTAACTTTTGGCAAGACCTGGGGACAGACATTCCCCGAGGCCGTATTTACCTGCCTGCGGACGGCTTTGCGCAGCACGATGTTGACGACGTGCAACTGCTGCAACGCGAGGTGAACCCAGCGACCAGCGCGCTGGTGGCAGCCAACGTCGCATGGGCCACAGCACTGATGCGGCGCGGCGCACCGCTGGTTAAAAAAGTGCCGGGCCGCGCCGGGTGGGAACTGCGGCTGGTGGTGCAAGGCGGTTTGCGGATCGCTGAAAAAATCGAACTGATGAACTTTGCCACCCTCCAGCAGCGGCCCACGCTGAACGCCTGGGATGGTGTCGTCATGGTCTGGCGCGCTCTGCGGATGTGAAAAGAAGATGCGTATTGACAAGCAAGAGCCACGGATCTGGCTTTGCCAGCGCGTAGGGGCGGCGGCGATAATTCGATCATGACCCCAGAGCAATATGTCCAACAAAAAGCCGTCTCGTCTGGCAGCAGCTTTTACTACGCTTTTTTGTTTTTACCCAAAGAGCGCCGCGCCGCCATCACGGCGTTTTATGCCTTTTGCCGCGAGGTAGACGACGTGGTTGACGAGGTGCAAGACCCCGGTGTGGCCCACACCAAGCTGGCCTGGTGGCAATCAGAAGTCACCCAGTCTTTTGCAGGCCAGCCCAGCCACCCGGTGATGAAAGCGCTGATGCCTTTAAGTGCTGCCTACAAGATAGAAGCACGCCACCTGCTCGCCGTCATTGAAGGCTGCCAGATGGACCTGACGCAAAATCGTTACCTGGACTTTGCGGGCCTGCAGCGCTACTGCCACCTGGTGGCCGGCGTTGTGGGCGAGGTGGCGGCCCACATTTTTGGCCAGACGCAGCCTGAGACCACCGCTTATGCCCACAAGCTGGGTTTGGCGTTTCAGCTGACCAACATCATCCGCGATGTGGGTGAAGACGCCCAGCGCGGCCGCATCTATTTGCCAGTGTCCGAGCTGCAGCAGTTTGATGTGAAAGTCCATGAGCTGCTCAAGCGTGACTATTCAAGCCGCTTTACCGCACTGATGGCATTCCAGACCGAGCGCGCCTTGAATCTGTACGACGAAGCCCTGGCCCTGTTGCCTCTGCAAGACCGCCGCACTCAAAAGCCGGGCCTGATGATGGCCAGCATTTACCGCACCCTGCTCAAGGAAATTGCGCTGGACAACTATCAGGTGCTGCACCAGCGCGTCAGCCTCACGCCGCTGCGCAAGTTTTACCTGGCCTGGAAAACACAGGCTTTTGGAACCCTCTAGTGAAAAAAGTGCGATGAAAGTAGCCGTCATCGGTGCAGGCTGGGCTGGTTGTGCAGCAGCCGTTGAGGCAACACGACTTGGCCACCAGGCCACAGTTTTTGAAGCCGCACGCACAGCAGGTGGCCGGGCCAGGCGGCTGGATATTGCCTTCAAAGGCGAAACCATCTGCCTCGACAACGGCCAGCACATTCTGATTGGTGCCTATTCAGAAACCCTCAAGCTGATGGCCGATATGGGCATTGACCTGACTCAAACTCTGCACCGCATGCCGCTGACCATGCAACTCCCCAACGGCAACGGCCTGAAGCTGCCCAGCTTGCCTGCACCGCTGGATGCACTGGTGGGCATTGCATTGGCGCGCGGCTGGTCGTGGGGCGACAAACTGTCATTGCTCAAAACTGCAGCGCAATGGCACCTCAACAAGTTTCAATGTGCGCCGCAGCAGTCAGTGGCTGATGTGTGCAGCAACATCTCGTTGCGCGTTATGGCCAGCCTGATTGAACCGCTGTGCGTGTCAGCACTGAACACACCGGCAGACCGCGCAAGTGGTCAGGTGTTTTTGCGGGTTCTCAGAGACTCACTGTTTGCGCCTGAAGGGGGCTCCAACTTGCTGCTGCCCAAAACTGATTTAAGCGCCCTGCTGCCCGATGCGGCGCTGGCCTGGGTAGCGCGCAACGGCGGCAGGGTGCAACTGGGCTGCAGAGTCAACGGCATCATCCTGCAGCAGCAAAAATTATGGCATTTGACAGACGCAAGCGACGCACTGCTCGGCCAGTTTGACAGCGTCATACTCGCCTGCCCCCCGCTTGAAGCGGCAAGGCTGGCCCGCAGCACGGCCCCGCCCTGCCCGGCATGGCTGGACTCGGCAGAAGGCCTGCAGTACGAAGCGATTGCCACCGTGTACGCCCACGCACCAGGCGCACACCTGGCCCAACCCATGCTGGCCTTGCCATCGAGCAGCCATCAACCTGCCCAGTTTGTTTTTGACCGGGGGCAATTAGGCGGCCCGGCGGGGCTGCTGGCTTTTGTGGTCAGCGCCAGCCAGCAAAGCAGCACCGACTTGGCAGCGCAAGTGGTGGCGCAGGCTGCTGACCAGCTCGGCTTTCATGACATGGCGGTACTGCAAACCGTACTTGAAAAGCGCGCCACCTTTGCCTGCACGCCGGGCCTGCAGCGGCCAGCGGCACAAGTTGCCCCAGGCTTGCTGGCCTGCGGCGACTACATCGACGGCCCCTATCCAGCCACGCTTGAAGGCGCGGTGCGATCGGGTTTGCAGGCAGCAGCGCTGCTTGAAAGACCCTCCGTGCGCTATTGATTCAGAAGCAGCTTACCCATACATTCATTGGCCTACAGGGACTAACGACATCATGACTCACACCCTCGATGCGCGACAAACCGCGGCCCGTCTGCCGTGGGCTGGCCTGGTGGCTGAAATTGCCTTGCTTTTGCAGGACAGCAGCGTGCGCATTTCACCGCGCTTGGTGCAGGCGCTCGGTGGCGGGGCGAGTTTGTTTGTGATGCCAGCCATCGATAGCCACACGGCCATCACCAAACTCATCACCTTCACGCCCGCCAACGCAGGCACCGGCCGGCCCACCATTCAGGGCGACGTGACTGTGTTTGACATCGCTACTGGCCAGCGCCGCTTGCTGCTCGACGGCCCGACAGTGACGGCGCGCCGCACGGCGGCCGTGTCGGCACTGGCAGCCCAAAGGCTGGCACCCGACACCCAGGGGCCGCTGCTGATCGTCGGCGCTGGCGTACAGGGCAAAGCGCATCTGGAGGCTTTTGCCGCAGTGCTGGGTACCCGCCAGGTCATGATTGCCTCACGCAGCAGGCCAAACGCAGAGCAGCTGGTGCAGCACGCCCGGTTAATGGGCATCAAAGCGCAGCTGGTGCTTGATGCCAATGCTGCACTGGCAAACTGCCCGCTGGCCGTCACCTGCACGCCCGCCAACAGCATCGTTTTAAGCGCCACGCCCAGGCGCGACGCCTTCATCAGCGCGGTAGGTGCTTTCACACCCAGCATGGCCGAGCTGAGCCCGGGCCTGTGCCAACACATGGCCAAACACGGCAGCATCTGGCTGGACACGCTTGATGCACAACACGAAGCGGGCGACTTGCTGCAAGCTGGCTTGAATCTGCACACTGTGGCCACACTGGGCGATGTGGTGCGTCAAAGCACCCACAAGCCAGCCGGGCCTGTGCTGTTCAAAAGCTGCGGTTGGGCCGGCTGGGACCTGGCAGCGGCCCGGTTAGCGCTGCGCCGCGTTTAGGCGCTTAGGCGTTTAGGCCTGTAGCCCAATGGAAACATGAACTGGAAGCTATAAAAACTATAGTAAACGAGCGCCCATGAAGCGCCCCTTCAATCCGTGCGCGGCACGTCAGCAGGCTCCTGCGGTGACGCAGGCGACAGACTTTCTTGGGTCGGGGGCTGATCCGGAAAACACATTTTTGCGCCGTCCCAGCGCTGGCCACACCAGCAAACGCCTTCGGCATTGATCAGGCAAGTGCCGGTCCCGCAACAACGTGAATCTTCAGTCATCACTACTCCCCGTTATGAAATGGATTTGAATCGATGAGCGAATCGCCAAACCCGTATTATCAATTGGGTACCATTGACCGCCGCAGGATTTTCAGAAACAGGCTCAGCCCTAAAAGGTAGCATCGTTAACAATACAAAGCAGCAAAACACAGGCACGCTGCAACGGAGACGCTCATGAACGTTAAAAACATCATTGGACTGGTCGAAAAATCATTTTTGGTCATCATCGCGTTTTTCACCATCGCCGCCATGGCGCAGGAGGTGCTGCTGGTGATCAGCATACGCAAGGTCGAACTCAAAGACCTGTTGCTGATGTTCATTTATGCAGAGGTGCTGGGCATGCTGGCAGCGTTTTATGCCAGCCACCGCATTCCCATCACAATTCCGCTCTTCATTGCGATGACAGCGCTGAGCCGTCTGATCATTTTGCAGGGAAAAGACGGAGACCCCTCTATCCTTTTGTACGAAAGCGGGGCCATCATTCTCATCGCAGGTGCCTGCTGGGTTATCAGCCGCATACAGACTTCTGACGGGCCAGAGCGCTGAAACGCCGGCGCTGCTGGCAAGCATGGTTTCCAGGCGCCACCTGCGCGGCACTGAACCTTCAGGCTAAGTCAAGCCCTGCCAAACCCGCCGCCGCCAGGGGTATGAATTTCAAACACATCACCGGGCAGCATATCGGCCTGGCCGATGTGGCCCAGAGTTTCAATGCGCCCGTCGCGGCGCACCACCACGTTCTGCCCAACCTGCCCCGGCTGGCCACCTGCCATACCGAAGGCACCCGTCTTGCGGCCGTTGGACAAAATGCTGGCGGTCATGGCCTCCAGAAAACGAACCCGCCTGATGCCGCCATTGCCGCCCTGCCATTTGCCCGCGCCGCCTGAGTTGGCACGGATTTCAAAGCTTTCCAGCCGCACCGGGAAACGAAACTCCAGTATCTCGGGGTCGGTCAAGCGTGAATTGGTCATGTGCGCCTGCACGACCGACGTGCCATTGAAGCCGCCCACCAGCTGGCCTTGTGCATCCGTGACGCCGCCTGCGCCGCTGCCGCCTGAAATGGTTTCGTAGTACTGATACTTTGAATTGCCGAAGGTGAAGTTGTTCATGGTGCACTGCCCAGCCGCCATCACACCCAGCGCGCCATACAGCGCGTTGGTGATGCAGGTCGAGGTCTCCACATTGCCCGCCACCACCGATGCAGGCGGGTTGGGGTTGAGCATGCTGCCCGGCGGGATGATCACCTTGAGCGGTTTCAGGCAACCCGCGTTGAGCGGTATGTCGTCATCGACCAGCGTTCTGAAAACATACAGCACCGCGGCCATGCACACGGCTGTGGGGGCGTTGAAGTTGTTGCTTTGCTGCGGTGATGTGCCGGTAAAGTCAATCTCGGCACTGCGGTTTTTCGTATCAACCCGAATCGCTACCTTGATCAGCGCGCCGTTGTCCAGCGGCAAGGTGAATTCGCCATTTTTCAACTGGGTGATCACGCGGCGCACAGACTCTTCAGCGTTGTCCTGCACGTGGTTCATGTAGGCCAGTACGGTGGGCAAGCTGAACTGCTCGACCATTTTGCGCAGCTCCTGCACGCCCTTTTCATTGGCGGCGATTTGGGCCTTTAAATCGGCCATGTTTTGCTGGGGGTTACGCGACGGGTATTGGCCACTTTTGAGCAGGGCCACCATTTCAGCCTCGCGCAGCACACCACGCTCGACCAGCAGTTCGTTGTTGATCTGCACGCCCTCTTCTTCAATCCGGGTTGAAAACGGGGGCATCGAGCCTGGCGTGGTGCCACCAATATCGGCGTGGTGCCCACGGCTGCCAACGTAAAACGTGGGCTCGGTTGCAGCACCCAAATACACCGGCGTGATCACCGTGATGTCTGGCAGATGCGTACCGCCGTGGTACGGGTCGTTGAGCACATACACATTGCCGGGCTCCATCTTGCCCGAGTTTTCACGAATCACGGTTTTGATGCTCTCTCCCATTGACCCCAGATGCACCGGCATGTGCGGTGCGTTGGCAATCAGGTTGCCTGCGGTGTCAAACAGCGCGCAGCTGAAGTCCAGCCGTTCCTTGATATTGACCGAGTACGCGGTGTTTTGCAGCTGCAGGCCCATCTGCTCGGCTATGTTCATGAACAGGTTGTTGAACACTTCCAGCAGCACCGGGTCTACGGTTGTACCTGCTGCGAACTTCATAGCACGTTCAGCCCGTCTGTCGAGCACCAGGTGGTCTAGTGCGGTCAGACTGGCTTCCCAGCCTGGCTCAATGACTGTGGTCGCATTCTTTTCGGCAATGATGGCCGGGCCAGGGATGATGTCGCCAGGCTGCAAGTCTTCACGCACCACCAGTGCAGCGTCGTGCCACTGGCCGCCTGAGTACATGCGCACCGTCTCGCGGCGGGGCACTTCACGCGGCTCGTGCGTTGCATGACGAGGCTCGGCGGGGGCGTCACCGGCAATCACCGACTCCACCGACACCGCCTCCACCACCAGACCCTTGCCTTGCATCAAAAATGCAAAACGCTGGCGGTAAGCGGCTTCAAAGCCTGATTCGATTTGCTCTAAGGTCCCAAAAGCAACGATGAGCGCCGCATCGCTGCCCTCATACCGCACATGGACCCGGTGGTGCGTGATGATGATGCCTGTGTTGACCTGCTGGCGTTGCAATTCGCCTTCAGCCGTGGCTGCCAGGCTGTTGAGTTCCTGCGCAATTTCAGGCAAAGCGCTGGTGGTCAGTTTCAATTCAATCGCTTGTTCTTTGATCACGTTTTGATCAGCCAAGCCCATGCCGTAGGCGCTTAAAACACCCGCCATCGGGTGTACAAACACGCGCGTCATGCCCAGTGCATCGGCTACCAGGCAGGCGTGCTGGCCACCCGCGCCGCCAAAGCATTGCAGCGTGTAGCGCGTCACGTCGTAGCCGCGCGCAACGGATATTTTTTTAATCGCGTTGGCCATCTGCTGCACGGCAATGTTGATGAAGCCTTCGGCCACGACCTCGGCACTGCGGCCCGTTTGCCCGGCCAGGTCGTTGAACTGGGCAGCGGCGGCCTCATAGCTCAATGACTCATCAGCGTTCGGGCCAAACACCTTGGGAAAGTAACGCGGCTGCACCTTGCCGACCATCACGTTGGCATCGGTCACGGCCAGCCTGCCGCCGCGCCTGTAGCTGGCCGGGCCAGGGTTGGCACCAGCGCTTTGCGGGCCGACGCGAAAGCGCTCGCCGTCAAACTTTAAAATTGAGCCGCCACCCGCAGCTACGGTATGGATGCTCATCATGGGCGCACGCATGCGCACGCCCGCAACTTGCGTTTCAAACTCGCGCTCAAATTCACCCGCATAGTGCGACACATCGGTGGACGTGCCGCCCATGTCAAACCCAATCACCTTGGCGTGACCGGCAGCAGCTGCCGTGCGTGCCATGCCGACAATGCCGCCAGCCGGACCGCTCAAAATCGCGTCTTTGCCCTGAAACACATGCGCGTCCGTCAAGCCGCCAGACGACTGCATGAAGAACAATTTAACGCCCGGCATTTCGCCTGCCACCTGGTTGACGTAACGGCGCAGGATGGGCGACAAGTACGCATCGACCACAGTGGTGTCACCCCGGCTGACGAACTTCATCATCGGGCTGGTTTCATGCGAGGCGCTGATTTGCGTGAAACCCACCTCAAGCGCCAAGCGCTTGGCGGTTTTTTCATGTTCGGTGTACCGGTAGCCATGCATGAAAACAATCGCTACACTGCGTAGCCCTTTTGAATATTGGGCGACCAGCTCTGTTTTTAGGAGCGCCTCATCCAGCTCCTGCAAAATTTCACCCTGCGCACCCAAACGCTCGTGGGCTTCAATCACAGCGCTGTACAGCAGCTCGGGCAGCACCACATGGCGGTCAAACAGGCGCGGGCGATTTTGGTAGGCAATGCGCAGTGCGTCCCTGAAGCCTTTGGTGGTCACCAGCAAGGTTGGCTCGCCCTTGCGCTCCAGCAGCGCGTTGGTGGCCACGGTGGTGCCCATCTTCACGCAATCGACGACGTTGGCACTGATCGCTTCACCGGGTTTTAAACCCAGCAGATGGCGAATGCCAGCGACGGCTGCATCGCGGTATTGCTCAGGGTTTTCGCTCAGCAACTTATGGGTAGTCAACGAACCATCAGGCTTTTTGGCCACGATGTCGGTGAAGGTGCCGCCACGGTCGATCCAGAATTGCCAGCGTTTGTCTGTTGTGATGCCGTTCTTTGAAATCATTTCGAAACTCCCATCACCAGGTCTGGCAAGATCGTGACAATTTGCGGAAACACAGTGACGAGTGCAATGCAAACCACCAGACAAAGGAAAAATGGAATCGCCGACAGCGCAATCGTGTTACTGTCTTTGCCGGTCATGTTTTGCAGTACAAAAAGGTTAAAGCCCACAGGCGGCGTGACCTCGGCAATCTCGACCAGCAAGATCACAAAAATGCCGAACCAGATCAGGTCAAATCCGGCTTTTTGCACCATCGGCATCACCACGGCAGCGGTCAACACAATCATGCTGATACCGTCCAGTGCCGTACCCAGCACCAGGTACACCACCACCAGACAGGAAATGAGCGCATAGGGCGACAGGTTCAGCGAATTGACCCACTCGGCCAGCTCGCGCGGCACGCCGGTAAAGGCCATGGTTTTGGTTAAAAACGCAGCGCCCGCCAGGATGAACATGATCATGCAACTGGTGCGAGTCGCGCCCATCAGCGCCTCGCTAAAGTTGGCCCAGGTCAATGAGCGGCTCCAGGCGGCAAGGGCCAATGACCCCACGACGCCATAGGCCGCACATTCCGTCGCCGTTGCCCAGCCTGCAATCAGTGACCAGCAAATGAACACAATCAGCAGCGCGCAGGGAATCAGGTTTTTTGACAGCCGCAGCTTTTCCCTGAAGGTCGTGGCGGGCTCAGGTGGCGGCATTTTGTCTTTGTTGCGAATCGACCACCAGGCGATGTAGCCCGAGAACAAAGCCATCAGCAAAAAGCTTGGCAAAAAACCTGCTAAAAAGATGCGGATGATCGATGCATCAGCTGCCACTGCGTACACCACCATGGTGATGGAGGGTGGAATCAAAATACCCAGCGTGCCAGCAGTGGCCAGTGAACCGATGGCAATTTTTTCGTTGTAGCCGCGTTTGGTCAATTCTGGCAGTGACACCTTGGCAATGGTCGCGCAGGTGGCGGCGGACGAACCGGATACTGAGCCAAAAATGCCACAGCCCAAAATAGTGGTGTGGAACAGTCGCCCCGGCACCCGGTTCAACCATGGCGCCAAGCCGGTAAACATTTCTTCACTGAGCTTGGTGCGAAACAAAATCTCGCCCATCCAGATAAACAGCGGCAGCGCAGCCAACTCCCAGCTGGCATTGCTTTCCCAAAACGCTGAAAACAAATTCAGACCCGGTTGCGTGTTCGTGAAAAACGCTTGCCCTACCCAGCCGCAAATGGCCAGCGTCATGGCAATCCACACGCCACCGGAAAGCAGCACCATCATCAGGATCAGCAAAATGCCGCCAATGGTCAAAATATCCATGTTGTTCTTTCGATGTTGTTCTTGTTCTGAATTTAAATATCGGACGAGAAATCGCCCTTGGCATGACGCTCAGCCGTCAGCCGCACAAAGGTCGGCACGCCGCCGCGCGCCACAATCACAAATTCGTCAAGCACCGCTACCAGCAGCAGCAGCGAGCCAAACGCAAAGCTCATTTGCGGTATCCAAATCGGCAGCGGCAACAAGCCCTGCGCCAGCTCATTGAACTCAAAGCTTTGGTAAGTAAAGCGGCAGGCCCACCAGGCCAGGTAGGCCACCGCCACCAGCGCGACCAACAGGCTCACCAGCTCAAGCACACGCCGGGCAGGCGCACTGACGTTTTCCAGCACCAGCGTGACGCGCACAAAGTCGCCGTGCTTGAAGGCATGCGCCATGGTCAAAAAAGCCGCCGCTGCGCACAACCAGGACACGATGTCGTTGGTTGCGCCGGTGTTCAGGCCAAATTCACGTCCCAGGGACTGAAACACCATCAGCACGGTAATCAAGGCAACACACACCGCCCCCAACACAGCAGAGGCCAAATAGACCGCGTCCAGCCCCTCTCGTAGCGCGGATGGTGATTTACTGAGCGTGGTGGGGTTTTGTGTCATGTGATTGCTTTACTTTGGGAGTTATTTTTTGTTGTACGCGTCGATGATGGCTTTACCGTCTGCGCCAGCCAGCTTCAGCCAGTCTGCCGTCATGGTCTCGCCAATCGGTTTGAGCTCCTTCCTCAGGGACTCTCCAACCACTGTATCAATTTTCATGCCCTTGGCCGCCAGTTCTTTCAAATTGTCAGCATTGTTTTTCTCGCTGTTTTGCCAGCCGCGTGCCTCGGCCGCGGCCGCTTGTTGCAACACGGCGTCCTGGCCCGCCTTGTCCAGCGCGTCAAAGGCTTTTTGATTGACCACCACCGCGTTGCGCGGCAGCCAGGCATTCACGTCATAGAAAAACTTGACGCTTTCGTACAGCTTGCTGTCAATACCGCTGGAACTGGATGTCAGAAAATTGTCGGCGCCGCCCGTTGCCAGTGCTGCGGGCAGTTCGGCCAATTGAATCGTGACGGGCTGCGCACCAACTGCGGTGGCAATGAAAGACGTGGCCGGGTTGTAGGCGCGCATTTTGGTGCTTTTCAGGTCAGCCAGTTTGGTCAGTGCCTTCTTGGAGTAAAGGCTTTGCGGTGGCCATGGCACGGTGTACAGCAATTTGATGCCCTGGGCCGCCAGCGTTTTGACCAGCAACTCGCGCGATGCGGTATCGAGCCGTTTTGAGTCAGCATAGCTGGTGGCCAAAAAGGGAATGGAGTCCAGCCCGTAGACCGGCGCTTCATTTGAAAACAGCGACAAAATAAACTCGCCCGCCTGGGCTTGGCCTGACTGCACCGCACGCTTGATCTCATTGGCCTTGAACAAAGAAGCGTTTGGGTGAACCGTGATTTTGAGTTTGCCCGTGGTGGCTTTGTCAACGTCCGCGGCGAATTGCGTCAGGTTTTGCACATGAAAGGTGTTGGCCCCATAACCTGAAGGCAGGTCCCATTTGGTTTGTGCAAAAGCGGCAGTTCCTGTCATGGCAACGACAGCAGCAAGTGAAACAAGCAATTTTTTCATCGATAACTCCTATTGATTAAGGCTAGATAGCCAGGTGGTGGTTTAAAAGATCAGTGATCAGCATTGCGCCTGGCGCGTGGGTGATGCAGAACTCGGGACGTGCCTGCGTCATGGCGGCTTGTGGCGTCACGCCGCAGGCCCAGAACACAGGAATTTCATCTGACAGGACATCTACTGCGTCGCCGTAATCAGGCGCGGCAAGGTCCGCAATGCCAATCAAAGCCGGGTTGCCAATGTGCACTGGCGCGCCATGTACAGTGGGAAAGCGTGACGTGATTTGGATCGCCCGAATCGCATCCGCAGCCTTGAGCGGCCGCATCGACACGACCATCGGGCCACTGAAAGGACCCGCCGACGTGGTGGGAATATTGCTGCGGTACATGGCCACGTTGCGTTGCTGTGCAATGTGACGAAGCGGGATGCCGGCCTCCAGCAAGGCTTGCTCAAACGAGAACGAACATCCAATCACGAACGTGACCAGATCACCCCGCCACAAGTTGCTGATGTCTGTTGGCTGATCAGTCAGCGTGCCATTACGCCAAACACGGTAGCGCGGTACATCGGTACGAATGTCAATGTCTGCACCCAGGCTGGGCAACAGGGCCTGGCCTGGCTCGCTCACGGCCAGCAGCGGGCAGGGTTTGGGGTTGCGTTGGCAGTAGCGCAAAAAATCGTTGGCCAGCCGCTCGGGCAAGATGACAACGTTGCCCTGCACATGACCAACAGCCAAGCCGCTGGTGTGACCAGTCCATGCGCCACTGCGTATGCCGGCTCGATCCTTGAGTGCCTGGAGGATTGACTTTTCAATCGGGGATGCGCCGTTCACCAAAACTTCTCCGTGTCCGTTTGAATTGATATGTCATTTGCGTGACGCGAATGACTGACAGGCGGATTGTGGAAGTGCTGCATCCCTTCTGCAAATTCAAAATTTGTTGCTTTTAGTATCGATTTTTTCGATGATTAGGGTTTACCTTTAGGCAACTTTTGAGGTGATTTTTTTGGTGCAATAGTGGCTTTTTTGGTGCTGCCAGCAAATGCCAGCGCCGACTGCACCACCAGCTCAACATTGTCAGAAGTCGGATCCTTGCGGTAACTGGCATGAATCGGAAGCGATTGCACTTTGGCATCAACCGCCAATGGCTTTAACTTGGCAAAGCCCCCCAGCCGCGCCAGTGCAGCACGCGGCAACAGCGCCACGCCAAAGCCGCCCTGCACCAGCTGCACCATGGCTGAAATAGATGAAATGGCGTGCACCTTTTTGGGTTCCAGCCGATGCTGCTTGAACAAATCAAGCAGCGTGACATGCGGCTGGGAGCTCTTTTGAAAGGTCAACAACTCCATATCTGCCAGCTCCGCCAGCTTGTAACTTCTTTTTTTATGCAGCAGCGGGTTGCCCACAAATGTCATCTCCATAGGCGGCAGGGCATGGTTGCGCACACCAGAGCTGGCTGCAGGCAGCGCTGCAAACACCACGTCCAGCGTACCTCGCTGCACGAGTTCCATCAAAATCGGCGTGGTTTCCACCGTCAGCTCCAGCTCCAGGCCGGGGTGGTCAGCGCGCAGCTTTTCCAGCCACGGTATCAGCCATGAATGCAGCACCGATTCAATGGCACCGATGCGCATCGACACAGCCATTTGCTGTGTTGACCCGATTTCGGCTTTGACCTCGCGCTGCAAAGCCAGCAGCTTGTCGGCGTAGACCCAAAAACGCGCACCTGCTGCGGTGAGTTTGAACTGCTTGTCGCCCCGGTCAAGCAGCAATACGCCCAGTTCATCTTCAAGCGTGGAAATGCGGCTGGACATGGCCGATTGCGTGAGAAACAACTTCTCAGCCGCGCGTGAAATGCTCTTGAGGGAAGCAACCCAGTAAAAGGCTTCGACAAAACGCAGGTTCATGGCAGCTCCGTTCGGTTGGGGGTATGCCCGGTGGTTTTGGCGCACCAATTGGGACTAATATAAAGCCACTATTTTCCTGCCCTCAGGCTTTCCTGCTTCAATTTTCAGACCTGGAGTATTCATGACTTTCAAATTTACCCTCACAGCCATTGCCTTGGCTACCAGCACGTCAACTTTTGCCCAAACCAAATGGGACCTGCCTGCCGCTTACCCTGCAAGCAACTTTCACACGGAAAACCTGATTCAGTTTGCGGCCGATGTTGACAAGGCCACCGCTGGTAAATTGAAGATCACCGTGCACGCCAATGCATCGCTTTTTAAAGCCAACGAAATCAAGCGCGCCGTGCAAGGCGGCCAGGCACAGATTGGTGAAGTGCTGCTGGTGAACTTTGAAAACGAAAACCCGATTTACGGTGCAGACGGAATTCCGTTTTTGGCGTCCTCGTATGCTGATTCGAAAAAACTCTACATTGCCCAAAAACCCGCCCTGAACAAGCTGCTCGATGCCCAAGGCATGAAGCTGATGTACACCGTGGCCTGGCCACCGCAAGGCATTTACAGCAAAAAACCGCTGGCCTCGGTGGCTGATTTGCGCGGCATCAAATGGCGCGCCTATAGCCCCGCAACAGCCAAAATTGCTGAACTGATTGGCGCACAACCGGTCACCATCCAGGCCGCCGAGTTGAGCCAGGCGCTGGCCACGGGTGTGGTGGAAAGCTACATGAGCTCAGGCTCTACCGGCTATGACTCCAAAACCTATGAAAGCATCAAGTACTGGTACGACACCCAGGCCTGGTTGCCCAAAAACGCCATCATCGTGAACAAGAAAGCCTTTGACGCGCTTGATGCGCCTACCCAGGCGGCATTGACCAAAGCCGCTCTTGATGCCGAAGTGCGCGGCTGGAAGCTGAGCGAAGAAAAAAACGATTTTTACAAAAAGGCACTGGCTGAAAAAGGCATGAACATTGTCACGCCGCCAGCCAAGTTGGTCAGCGACATGAAGCAGGTTGGCGCCATCATGCTGGCCGACTGGCAGAAAAAAGCCGGGGCCGAGGGCGAGGCACTTGTCAGCAGCTTCAAGACAGCTCAAGCCAAGAAGTAAGCGCGTCTGCGGGTAAAGTGACGGTCTGATTGCCTGACTTTTACACCATGCCCACTGCCCTTCCTGTTCTGGCTATTTGCATTGGCGCATCAACTGGTGCGCTGGCCCGCTGGGGCCTGGGTTTGTGGCTCAGCCCCGGCGGCGTGATTGCCTGGGGAACGCTGGCCGCCAACCTGATTGGCGGCTACCTCGTTGGCCTGTGCATTGCCGTTTTTCAGGCCATGCCGCAACTGGACCCCTTGTGGCGACTGCTGTTGATCACGGGTTTTTTGGGCGGTTTGACAACCTTCTCGTCTTTTTCGGCCGAGATCGTGAGTTTGTTGACGGCCGAACGTTACGCGCTGGCGCTGGGCGCAGCCACCGCGCATGTGGCGGGCTCACTCCTGATGACTGTGATCGGCATCAAGACCGCTGCATTTTTTATAGCTAATCGCGCCCAAATTTAAACGGCCAGAGGCAGTTTTTATCCAGAAATGAGTCAAAAAGCCCTGTTTGACCCAACGACCCCGCCAGCCGTACAGACCTGGCTGGTGTCACAAACCGCTGCCGGTTTCAGCCGCCAGGCCCTGTTTGGGTCGCTTTGCGAGGCGGGCTGGACAGCCGCGCAGGCGTGCCTGATGATGCGGCTGAGCAGCGATGAAAAACGGACGTTCGGTGTTTCCAATGTCAGGCTCCAACCATCCATCAAGCAGTCGCCAGTACCGCAGCCCCAGCTTGTCCTGGAGAACGTTCGGGTGGACGGGGGCGACCGGCAGGTGCGGGTCTTGCAAATGCGAACCGCACCCGATTTGATGGAGTTCGAAGGGCTTTTGAGTGATGCAGAATGTGCGGCGCTGATACAGGCCGCACAGCCCCGGCTCTCGCGTTCATTGACGGTGGATGTACAAACCGGTGGCCATGAGCTTCACCCTGACCGCAGCAGCCAGGGCATGTTTTTTGAGCGCGCTGAAACCCCCCTGATCGCGGCGATTGAAACCCGAATTGCAAAGCTGCTGCAATGGCCCGCAGCGCATGGCGAAAATCTGCAAATCCTGCGTTATCCGCCAGGCGCCCAGTACCTGCCGCACTACGATTTTTTTGACCCCGGCCAGCCCGGCACGGCCGAGCTGCTCAAGCGCGGTGGCCAGCGGGTGGCAACGCTCATCATTTACCTGCGCGAGCCTGAAGGCGGCGGAGCCACCGTCTTTCCTGACATTAACCTGTCTATTGCGCCCAAGCGCGGCAACGCGGTGTTTTTCAGCTACGCCGCGCCAAATGCGTCGAGCTTGACGCTGCATGGCGGCGCGCCTGTGGTCGCTGGAGAAAAGTGGATTGCCACCAAATGGTTGCGACAGTCGGTGTTTGACTAGGCGCACCGCGCACCGCGCGCTGGCGCCAACGCTGACGCTTGGCGCCTAACGCATCACCCCGCACACCAAATCACCGACGTCGTTTTCTGGCACGGCACGCTCATTTTTTGCCTGAGCCACTTCCATGTCGCGGGGCAGCACCACGCCGTTTTTTACTGCCAGCACTTCAGCCATCACACTGACGGCAATTTCAGGCGGGGTTTTGCTGCCGATGTAGATGCCTATCGGGCCGCGCAGCTTGGCCAACGCTTCCTGGCTCACGCTGAAGTGCTCTGCCATGCGTTGGTGACGCGCTTCGTTGTTGCGGCGTGAGCCGATGGCACCGACGTAAAAGGCCTCGGTGTCCAGAGCCTCCAGCAAAGCCAAATCATCCAGCTTGGGGTCGTGTGTGAGTGCAATCACGCAACTGCGCCTATCCGGTTTGAAGGCCATCACCACGTCATCAGGCATGTCGCCTGACACGGTCATGCCGGCCACTGACCAGGCGCTGCGGTACTCCTCGCGCGGGTCGCACACGGTGACGGCAAAGCCGCTGAACTGGGCCATGGTGGCCAGGTACTCGGTCAGTTGGCCCGCGCCAATCAAAAGCATGCGGTACTCGGGGCCAAAGGTGTTGATGAGTTCAGTTTTACTCACGCTGAGTTCAGCGGGTGCAGCGCTGGCGCTTAAAGTGACGGCACCGTCTTTTAAATTCACGCAGCGCTGCATGATCTGACCTGCTTCCAAGGCGGCGACAAGCGCCCCCAAAGCAGTTGCATCGGGGTCGTACTCCAGCAGCAGCTCCAGCGTGCCGCCGCAGGGCAAGCCGAAGCGGTGCGCCTCATCGGCCGTGACCCCGTACTTGACAAACGTCGGCGGGCCGGACGGGATGGTTTTTTTACTATCAGCACCTGAATACGCTTGCGTGAATTGGTCAATCAAATCGTCTTCAATACAGCCACCCGACACCGAGCCCACCACGGCGCCGCTGTCACACAGCGCCATGATGGAGCCGACCGGGCGCGGCGACGAGCCCCAAGTGCGCACCACAGTGGCCAGCAAAGCGCGCCTGCCGGTTGCACGCCAACCGGCAAGGGTGCGCAGCACCATGACGTCGAGATTTTCCATACGGTTTACTTCAGGGTTACTTCAGGGTTACTTCAAGTAAAGCCAAAGCGCAAAAGCCAAGCCAAAGGCAAGCGCTGCGCCCACAACCCATTTTCCGGCTGAGGCGTCTGCCCGACCGCCCACTGCGCCTGGCTGGGTCGTGCCCTCTTGCGCCACGATTTGGGCGGCATACGCGTCTGGGTGCTGGCGCTGCATTTCATTGTCAAAGCGTTTGAAAAAATCTTCCGCCATTGCCTTGGCTGCGCCATCAATCAGCCGCTGGCCCAGCTGGGCAATTTTGCCGCCGACTGATGCGTGGACTGTGTAGGCCAGCTCACAGCCCGCATCATTTGGCGTGAGGGTTACCGCCGAATCGCCTTTGCCGAAACCGGCCGGGCCACCCTGCCCTTCAAAGTTGATTTTGTAACTGACGGGTGGATGGATGTCGCTCAGTGTGATCTTGCCTGCAAACTTTGCCGACACCGGACCAATTTTCAAGCTCATGCCAATGCTGTACTGGTTGTCACCCGAAGGCTCAACCTTGTCGCAGCCCGGTATGCACGCTTTGAGCACCACCGGGTCATTGAGTGCGTCCCAGGCTTGCTGCTGGGTAATGGCAAGTTGCCTTGCACCTTGCATGTCCATGTCAGTTTCCTTTATTTTTTCAATTATTTCTTCATCAGGGCGGCCAGACTGCTGGCCAGCTCTTCAAGTTTGCTCAAGTTATGAACGGCCAGCATACCGTGTGCATGCTGGTGCAGCACCTTTGCGCCTTGGGCCAGCGGCGCGTAGCCGTCAAACCGCAGCAAGGGGTTAAGCCATAGTATGCGGCGACTGCGGCGACGCAGCCAGCCCAGCTCTTGCGCCAACTCGGCAGGCTCGCCGGTGTCCAGCCCGTCCGTGATCATCAGCACAATGGTACGCCGACCCACCAATCGGCGAGCGTGTTGCGTGCGCAAGGCGGTCAGCGACGCACCCAACTGGGTGCCGCCCGCAAAATCTTCAATCGCCAAGCTGGCATGGGCCAGCATGGCGTCGGTATCGGCGTGCTTAAAAGCCTGGGTCAAATCCGTCAGGCCCATGCCAAACGCAAACACATCGCGCTGCGGGTGACGGCGCGTGGCAGCGTGCAAAAAGGCCAACAACAATCTGGCGTAGCGCTCCATCGAGCCCGACACGTCGACCAGCACCAGTACCGGCAAGCTTTTTTGCTGACGTTGCAGCCTGGGCAGGTGCAACAACTCGCCTGCCGTGCGCGCGGCTTGCGCCATCACGCCCGGCCAGTGCATACGTGCACCGGTTGCGCTGGGCCGGGTGCGGCGCGATGCAAATTGCGGCAGCGGCAGCTTGATGTCGCGCGCCAGGCGCTCCACCAGGCGGTATTCGGTGGCAGACAGGGCATTGAAGTCGGCATGCTGCAAGCGCTGAATGTCGCTGGCCGTCATGGCTGCGTCAAAGTCGACTTTCTGGTCTTCTTGTGTTGGCTTGGCCTGCTGGCCAAATTTCTTTTGTGGGGCCAAGGCCTCGCGCACACGCGGGCGGCGTTTGCTTGGCTCTGCCTTGCCTTCAGCACTGGGCAGCAATTGCGCGAGCAGCTTGTTGGCAACTTTCGGGTCTTGAAAATACACGTCAAACAGCTCGCGAAACACCAGGCGGTCTTGCTCGCGGCTGATCATGACAGCTTCAAAGGCGGCGCTTAAATCTTCTTTTTCAGCAAGGCCGACGTGGCCCGCCGCGTCATGCGCCAAGGCAATGCGGTGGCTGTCAATCTTGACACCTGCCCGGCGAAGCGCCCTGCCAAAGCCGGTGATGTTGTCGGCCAGCTTGCCAACCCGCGCATCACCGAGCAGCATCAGCTCTCCAGGGCATCAGGCTCTAGCAACAAAGCCGCCATGTCCTGCGTCAGCGCTGTCACATCTTCGCGCTGCTTGAACAAAATGCCGGCGGTGTCCATCACGACTTCTGGGTCTATCGTCAAGGTATCGAGCGCCACCAGCGCCTTGGCCCACTCCACGCTTTCAGCAATGCCAGGCGCGCGCTGAAAAGCATTGCCAAACGGAGAGCGGCGCAGCTTGTCAACAAACGCAGCCACCTGGGCTGACAGCTCTGCGCTGGCCTGCGGCACTTGCGCCCGCACAATGGCCAGCTCACGTTCGCGCTCCGGGTAGTCGAGCCAGTGGTACAGGCAGCGACGCTTGACGGCATCGTTCAACTCTCTGGTGCGGTTGCTGGTCAAAATCGTCACGGGCGAAATCACGGCTTTGATGGTGCCAATTTCGGGAATACTGACCTGGTACTCGCCCAGGTATTCGAGCAAAAACGCCTCAAACGGTTCGTCTGCGCGGTCAACCTCGTCAATCAGCAGCACCGCACCGGGTGCGGGCGCTTGCAGGGCTTGCAGCAGCGGGCGGCGAATCAAATAGCGGTCTTGGTAGACCTCGCGTTCTACGTCTGCAGTGCCGAGCGTGGGGGCTCTTAATTCAGTAGCCCTCATGTGCAGCAGCTGCGCGGCGTAGTTCCATTCGTACAGCGCTTCGCGTTGTTCCAGGCCGTCATAGCATTGCAGGCGAATGAGTTGGCGCTGCAATGCGATGCCAAGCGCCTTGGCCAGCTCGGTTTTACCGACGCCGGGCTCGCCCTCCAGCAGCAGCGGGCGCTGCAGCTTGAGGGCTAAAAAGACGGCGGTTGCCAAGCGGCGATCTGCAAAATACCCTGCCTCGCGCAGGGCGGCCGTGAGAGCGTCAATCGTGGAGAAAACAGTCATTTGCTATTCATTTAGGAGCCCGTAGCGTATATATCTATTGGCCTGGAGCTCTAAAACAGACCTGAAAGCGGCCTGAAACAGCCACCTTCAGGCTATCCGGCCAGGGCCATCGCCACGCCACGCTGGGTTTGCACGCTGATGATGTTGGCACGGTAGGCGGCTGTGGCATGAATGTCGTGGTTCAAGTCAGTTGCATCAATCTTGACAGCTGCCGCCGCCTCTGGCGTGAAGCTTTTGTTCAAAGCCGCCTCCAGCCCCGCATGGCGAAACACGCCGCTGCTTGATGCGCCTGTGACGGCAACCCGAACATCACCGTCAAACTGAGCAATGAACACACCCACCATCGCAAAGCGCGAGGCCTGCTGTTTGAACTTCATGTAAGCAGCTCGCCTGGGGATGGGAAAGCTGATCGCGGTGATCAGCTCGCCATCGTTCAAAGCAGTGGTGAACATGCCTTGAAAATAGTCTTTGGCTTCAATCTTGCGCGCTGTGGTGTGAATGGTTGCACCGAGCGCCAGCACCGCGCTGGGGTAGCAGGCAGAAGGGTCGTTGTTGGCAACCGAGCCGCCCATCGTGCCCATGGCACGCACCATGCGGTCACCGATGTTGCCGGCCAAATGCGCCAGCGCTGGAATAGCCGCGATCACATCGGCATTCACAGCCACATCGGCATGGCGCGCCATCGCGCCAATCACCAGGCGGTTGCCGTCACGTTTGATGGCTGCCATGTCTTTGATGCCGCTCAAATCCGCCAGCTTGTCGGGGTTTGACAAGCGCAGCTTCATCGACGCCAGCAGGGTTTGCCCGCCGGCCAAGGGCTTGGACCCACCGGCTGCCAACTTGGCAGCGTCTTGCACAGTTGCCGGGCGCTCTAGAGTAAATGCATACATGCTGTTTGTCCTTTCTTAGTGTTTTGCAGACTGAATGGCTTCCCACACCCGGCCAGGGGTGGCGGGCATGTCAAAGTCGACCACACCCAGTGGTTTGAGTGCATCGAGCACCGCGTTGATCACCGCCGGCGGTGAGCCAATCGCGCCGGCCTCGCCGCAGCCCTTGGCGCCCAGCGGGTTATGGCTGCACGGCGTACACAAGGTGTCCAGTGTGAAGTTGGGCATGTCGTCAGCGCGCGGCATGGTGTAGTCCATCATCGAGCCGGTCAGCAGCTGGCCGGTTTCTTCGTCGTAAACGCAGTTCTCCAGCAGCGCCTGGCCAATGCCCTGCACCAAGCCGCCATGCACCTGGCCTTCCACAATCATCGGGTTGATGATGTTGCCAAAGTCATCGACAGCGGTGAAGCGTTCAACCTTCACAGTGCCTGTGGCCGGATCTACCTCGACCTCGCAAATGTAAGTGCCTGACGGGAAGGTGAAGTTGGTCGGGTCGTAAAACGCGGTTTCGTTCAGGCCCGGCTCCAGCTTGTCGAGCGGGTAGTTGTGCGGCACGTAAGCCGTCAGCGCGACCTGGCCAAAGGTTACTTTCTTGTCTGTGCCCTTGATGGTGAATTCGCCATTGGCGAACTCCACATCGGCGTCGCTGGCTTCCATCAAATGTGCGGCAATCTTTTTGGCCTTGGTCTCGATTTTGTCAAGCGCCTTCATGATGGCCGTGCCGCCCACTGACATGGAGCGCGAGCCATAAGTGCCCATGCCAAACGGCACGCGGCCTGTGTCACCGTGCACGATGTCCACAGCATCGACCGAAATACCCAAACGCGCCGCCACAACCTGCGCAAACGTGGTTTCATGCCCCTGTCCGTGGCTGTGTGAGCCGGTAAACACCGTGACGCTGCCGGTAGGGTGCACCCTAACTTCGCCGCATTCAAACAAGCCAGCCCGGGCGCCCAACGCGCCTGCAATGTTGCTCGGAGCCAGGCCGCAAGCTTCGATGTAGCTGGAATAACCAATGCCGCGCAGCAAGCCCTTGGCTTTGGACGCCGCTTGACGTGCTGGCAGGCCCGCAATGTCGGCCAGCTCATGGGCGCGCTTGAGCAGCGATGAAAAATCGCCCACGTCGTATTGCAGCGCCACAGGTGTCTGGTACGGAAACTCCTGGATGAAGTTGCGGCGGCGAATTTCGTCCTGGCTCAAGCCCATCTCCCAGCCCGCGCGCGACACAATGCGCTCCAGCAAATAAGTCGCTTCTGGCCTGCCAGCGCCGCGATACGCATCCACCGGTGCGGTGTTGGTAAACCAGGCATCGACCTCGCAGTAAATCAGCGGTGTACTGTATTGGCCAGCCAGCAGCGTGGCGTACAAAATGGTTGGCACAGCAGGTGCAAAGGTTGACAGGTACGCCCCCATGTTGGCGTCGGTATGCACCCGCAGGGCCAAAAACTTGCCGTCTTTGTCGAGCGCCAATTCGGCGTGGCTTGAATGGTCACGGCCATGGGCGTCACTGACAAAAGCTTCGCTGCGGTCAGCTGTCCATTTGATGTTGCGGTTAAGCTTTTTAGACGCCCACACCAGGCACACGTCTTCAGCGTACAAATAAATTTTGGAGCCAAAACCACCGCCCACGTCAGGTGCAATCACGCGCACCTTGTGCTCTGGCAGGCCCATCACAAAGGCGGTGAGCAGCAGGCGCTCCACGTGCGGGTTCTGGTTGGCCACGTACAGGGTGTAGTCGTCATTGGCACGGCTGTAGCTGCCAATGGCAGCGCGCGGCTCCATCGCGTTGGGCACCAGGCGGTTGTTGGTCAAATCAATTTTGGTGACGTGTGCTGCGTTGGTAAAGGCTGCATCCACCACCGCCTTGTCGCCAATCGCCCATTTGTAGCAATGGTTGTCGGGTGCGGCTTCGTGCAGCGCTGTTGCGGTTTTGGCTTTGGTCACGTTGACAACCGCGGTCAATACCTCGTAGTCCACCTCGACCAGTTCAGCAGCGTTTTTGGCCTGCGCCAGTGTTTCGGCCACCACCATCGCCACGTGGTCGCCCACATAGCGCACCTTGCCCTGCGCCAGGATGGGGTGCGGCGGCTCTTTCATCGGGTTGCCGTCTGTAGAGGTAATGCCCCAGCCGCAGGGCAGACCGTTGATTTTGTCGTTGGCAACATCGGCGCCGACAAAAATATCCAGCACACCCGGTGCAGCTTTGGCCGCCGCAAGGTTGATGCTGTTGATGTTGGCATGGGCGTGCGGTGAGCGCACAAATACCGCGTAGCTCTGGTTGGCGAGCGTGATGTCGTCGGTGTACTGGCCGCCGCCGGTCAAGAAACGGTAGTCTTCTTTACGACGGACTGGAACGCCAATGTTTGGCAAATTAACGAAGTCGGGTGCGCCCATGCTGTGCTCCTAAAGTATCTAAAAATTGATTTAAGCGGCCATGGCGGCAGCGCCAGTCCGAACGGCTTTGACAATGTTTTGATAGCCCGTGCAACGGCAAATATTGCCTTCCAGGTGCTCGCGGATCTCACTCTCGCTGGCCTTGGGGTGGTGCTGGCACAAATCGACCGCGCTCATCACCATGCCGGTGGTGCAAAAGCCGCATTGCAGGCCGTGACATTCTTTAAAAGCCGCTTGCATCGGGTGCAGCGTGCCGTCTTTGGCGGCCAGGCCTTCAATGGTGGTGATGTCTGCACCTTGCGCCTGCGCGGCCAGCATGTTGCATGACTTGACTGCGCGGCCATTCATGATGACCGTACAGGCGCCGCACTGGGCCGTGTCGCAACCCACATGGGTGCCGGTGAGCAATAGCTTTTCGCGCAATGCCTGCACCAGCAGCGTGTTGTCGGGCATGTCAATGTGGGCCGCTTTGCCATTGACGGTGAACTGAACTTGCATGGCTTTGTCTCCTGTTGGCTGTTAAGTGAGCGAGGCTGATAAACCGTTGATTATTTGGGCGCGGTTCGGGTCATGGCCTAGGTTAAACCCTTGGCAACTTGCCAAAGTCTGGCGATATTCTCAAAATGCAACAGTATTGAGCGACCAAGGTGACAGAATCATTTCACGCATGTCATTTCTGACCCACAACCCGCCGGACGCACGCTTGCAGCAAATTGCGCTGGCGCGTCAGACGGTGCTGCATGATGGCAAAGCCATGACCGACACCGGCGGCCAAAGCTGGATAGAAAGGTCATGGCAGCGCGCTTTGGCCAGCGGCAAAAGGCCAGACCACGCCGTGATTTTTGATGTGATTTCGCCCAGCGCCATGCGGCGGGTCAGTGATGAGCACCACGCCCTGGTGCGCACCGCCCGGCCCGTGCTGGAAAGTCTGGGGCAGGCCATTGCCAGCACCCGTTACTTTGCAGTTTTGACGGACGCACAAGGCGTGGTGATTGACGCCCAGGGCACGATTGACCGCAGTGACCGGCGGGCCGATCTCATCACCCGCATTGGCACCGACCTGTCTGAGCGCGCCCTGGCCACCACTGCCATCAGCGCGGCACTGACCGAATTGCAACCAGTCTGGCTACACCGGGGGGAGCACTTTTTTGATGCAAATTCGGTTTACAGCTGTGCGGGCGCGCCGCTTTTTGGCACAGATGGCAAGTGCATCGGCATGCTGGACGTGACGGGCATTGAAACCGCTGAGCGACCCGAGCTCAAGCACCTGGTGGCGCAGTCAGCCCGCAGCATTGAGAACGCGCTCACCCTGAGCCACCTCAAAAGCGCGCGGGACCTGCTGGTTCGCCTGAACTGGCCGGGCCGCAGCCTGGGCGACGAAACCGACGGCTTGGTCTGCCTGAATGTTGATGGTTATGTGACAGCCGCCAACCAAATGGCACGCATGATGGTGCCGCAATTGACGGCGGGCAACAACGCAGCACTGCATGCCAGCGACCTGTTTGCCATGCCGTTTGAGATGCTGTTTGACGCAACGCGCCCCCCCCGGCAAACGGGTGCTCTTGAAGTCCCGTTGTGGACAGGTCTGCGGCTGCACGCAATGCCGCTGCGGATGGGTCAGGCAACGCCTGCTGCTGCACCCCCCCAGATAGCAGCGCAAGCGCCACCACCCTTGAAAGACATTGAAACCGCCTTGATTCGCCAAGCGGTTGAGGACGCCAGCGGCAATGTCATGCGGGCGGCCAAAGCCTTGGGCATCAGCCGCGCCACCGTTTACAGGCGCTTGGGCTCAAGCCTGAAGCAGCGCTAGGCCACAACGGCCATCAATGCTTGTGGTCAGACGCTGTGCCAGACGCAGCGGCCGGCGCGGCGTTGCTCACAGGCACGCTCAGTTCCATCTTGCTTTCAACGCCCTTGGCATCCTTGAAAACCAGCGTCAAAGGCACTTTGCTGTCTTTGACCAAGGCCTGCTTTAAGTCCATCAGCATGACGTGGTAACCACCGGGTTTGAGTTCAACGGCCTTGCCTGCGGGCAAGTCAAGCAACGGCAGCGCACGCATTTTCATCACATCGCCCTCCATCTTCATCTCATGCACCTCGCCCACGCCCGCCACAGGTGAGGACACACCCACCAGTTTGGCACCGTCTTTGGCGGTGATTTTCATGAACGCACCTGTGCCCTTTTGGCCCGGCACAGTGCCGCGCACCCAGGCATCCTTAACCTCAACGTTGGCGCTGGGCGTTTGGGCAAAGGCCAGACTGGCCAAGGTGGTGATCAGGACGAGGGATGTGGATTTGAAAAGTGTCATGGTGTGCTTTCAGAGTGATTAAAAATTCAGTGTTTGGTCTCAAGCATGGCCAACATGACCAACATGACCAATAGCAGTGAATTGAGTCGCCACTGGTGAAGTCATGAAGTCCAGCCTTTGATAGAAAAAATGAGCGCCTTGGCGTGAAGCGAAGATGCAAATCTGAAGCCCCAGCAACCGGGGGCCCGAGAGGTTTCAGTTCAAAGTGCAGGGGGGCCGCGACTGGGCGGCAAGCCAGATATGGCTGCGGCCAGAACAAACTGCAAGTCAATGCCAGCGACCTGCTGGTCTGGCTGGGTAGGAAGGGTTTGCGCCGTAAAAGCCGGTAACACCAACGCGAAAGATCCGCACATGTCGCAGTGCGAACCCGTTAGCGCGGCATCGTCAGCCGTGCCCCCCGCCGTGGCGCTTGCCGTGTTGACCTGACAAAGCCCGCCCAGCTTGCCAGTACGCAACTCCTCGGCCAGCACAGCCGCGGGCGCAACCAGGGCCGACAACACCGCCAGAAAACTCAGAAAAGCGGCAATGCGCCGCCACAACGGCAGGCTTGAGGGTGATGACGACTGGTTAAACACAGCGCGGATTATAGAAACACCAGCCCGCGCAACACCAAAACTGACCGTTATCATCCAGCCGATGTCCAAGGCCGCACCCGATACAACAGGCCAAGCTGCGCCATGTCGGAGATTGAGCCGGGTCGGGAAGTTGCACCCGCAGATCGGGGAACAGATTCGTTTGACGGCTCAACAGCAGCCAGGTATGATTTACACAGTATTACTGCATACTGAAAGAACGCTTCATGACCGCTTTACGCGCCTCCTACTCCATCGCCCCCGAGGTTTTACAGCGCTTTAATGCACTGGTGCCATCAAGTGAGCGCAGTAAAACGGTTCAGGCACTGATGGAAAGCATCCTGGACCGCCGTGAGAAAAATCTGGAGGCCATCGCCAACGAATTTGCCACGCACCCCGACTTTGCCCAAGCGCGCGCTGACAGCTTGTTATGGGACGCAACATCGCTCGATGGCTTGGCTGAACCGCAGCAATGACCAACGCCATGACCATTGAACGCGGCAGCATTTACCGCGTCAATCTTGAGCCAACCACAGGCAGCGAACAACAGGGCAATGCCAGACCTTGCATCGTTTTAAGTCTGAGCGCCTACAACCGTCAATTGCGCACCGTGTGTGTGGTGCCCTTAACGTCATCGCCCCGAGCACTCGCGCCTTTGATCGTGCCGGTGCCGTCAGCTGGCAAAGCAAATTCAATGGCCTTGTGCCATCAAATACGCACGATCGACAAAACCCGGATTGGCAAGCTGCTCGGCACGCTGAGTCTGGATGATGTGGCGGTTGTCGAGGATGCTGTGCGGCGGGTACACGGCTTATGACGTTGGGTTCACCCACCGCCCAAGCCGACGCGCACGCCGCTGCCTTCATCCAGCGCTGGCAAGGCACCACCGCCAGCGAGCTGTCAACCGCGCAAAGTTTTGTGCGCGAGCTGTGTGACCTGCTGGGCGTGGCCAACCCGCACCCCACTGCTGCGCAAGACTACATGTTCGAGCGCCCCATTACCTTTGCGCATGGCGACGGCAGCAGCAGCGCCGGGCGAATTGACTGCTACAAGCATGGCCACTTTGTACTGGAGGCCAAAAAAACCCGGCTGAACCCAAACGCCAAAGGATTTACCAAAGGCTTTGACGACGCCCTGCTGCGCGCCCGTGCCCAAGGCGAAGGCTACGCACGCGCCCTGCCCGCACACGAAGGCCGACCACCCTTTGTACTGGTGGTGGACGTGGGCACGGTGATTGAGCTGTACAGCGAGTTCACCAAGAGCGGCGCAACCTATGTGCCCTTCCCAGACCCGCGCAGCCACCGCATTGCTTTGGCTGACCTGGCCAAACCCGAGGTACGCCAACGCCTGAAGTTGATTTGGACAGACCCGCTGGCGCTGGACCCGAGCCGCCTGAGCGCCGCCACCACGCGTGAAGTAGCCGGGCAACTGGCAGACCTGGCCAAGTCACTTGAACAATCAGGCCACCGGGCTGACCACGTGGCGGCGTTCCTCACCCGCAGTTTGTTCAGCATGTTTGCGGAAGACGTGGAGCTGCTGCCCAAAGGCAGCTTTTTGCAACTACTGCAAAAGCATGAACGCGACCCACATGCCCTGCAAGGCATGTTGCGCGGCCTGTGGCAAGACATGGACCAGGGCGGCTTCAGCGTGGCGCTGGCCAGCCAGGTGCTGCGCTTCAACGGCAAGCTGTTTAAAGACCCCACCAAAGACGGCTACAGCCTGCTGTTAAATGCGCAGCAAATAGCCCAACTGACGCGGGCAGCACAGGCCAACTGGCGAGAGGTAGAACCCGCCATCTTCGGCACCCTGCTGGAGCGCGCATTAGACCCCACCGAGCGCCACGCCCTGGGCGCGCACTACACGCCGCGTGCTTATGTTGAGCGGCTGGTGCTGCCCACCGTGGTCGAGCCCCTGCGCGCCGACTGGGCCAACGCCCAGGCCGCCGCCGTGCTGCTGGCCAGCGAGGCTGCAGAACTCACTGGCAAAGCGGCAGACGACAAAATGGCGCAAGCACGCGCCGAGCTAAAGCAATTTCACCACCAGCTCTGCACCTTGCGCGTGCTGGACCCAGCCTGCGGCAGCGGCAACTTTTTGTATGTGACGCTGGAGCATTTGAAGCGCCTTGAAGGCGAAGTCATCAATCAGCTGGAAGCCTTCGGCCAAACCCAGGACTCGCTGGGCCTGGAAGGCGAAACTGTCACCCCCCAGCAACTGCTGGGCATCGAGCTGAACGAACGCGCCGCCGCCCTGGCCGAGCTGGTGCTGTGGATAGGCTATTTGCAGTGGCACATACGCACACGCGGCAACAAAGCCGTGGCCGAGCCGGTGGTGCACGACTACGGCAATATTGAATGCCGTGATGCGGTGCTAGCCTGGGCTGATACTGATTTGGCTTATGACGCAGACGGTCAATTACTCAGCCGCTGGGACGGCAAGACTTTCAAAACCCACCCCGTGACTGGCGCGCTAGTGCCTGATGAAGCTGCGATGGTGCCGCAGTGGCGCTACATACGGCCCACGCAAGCCAAATGGCCGACGGCAGACTTTATTGTGGGCAACCCGCCGTTTATCGGAGCCAGCACCATGCGTGCGGCGCTGGGCGATGGCTATGTAGAAGCGCTGCGCAAAACCTGGCCTGAAGTACCTGAGAGCGCTGACTTTGTGATGCACTGGTGGGCCAGAAGCGCCCTCATGGTGACCAGCGGCAAAACGCACCAATTCGGCCTGATCACCACCAACAGTCTGCGCCAAACCTTCAACCGCCGCGTGGTGCAGGCCGCGTTAGACCAAGGGCTTTCGCTGATCTACGCCATCCCCGACCATCCATGGGTAGACAACGCAAACGGCGCAGCAGTGCGCATTGCGATGACGGTTGGCACAAGAGCAGGTGCAGCTAAATCGGGGGCTCCGAAATGGGGGTCGGATCCCGAAGCAGAGCGGAGTGGCTCTGACCCCCATTTCGGAGACCCCAATTTAGCGGCGCAAGGCACAACAACAACCCGCCTGCTCACCCTGTTAAGCGAAACCACAGGCGACTTCGGCGAAGTAGACGTGACGCTGGCACAACACAGCGGCATCATTCATGCGGACTTGAGCGTGGGGGCAAATGTAGCCTCTGCTGTCCAACTTGAAGCAAACGAAAACCTTAGTAATCGCGGTGTGCAACTCTTTGGTGCTGGTTTCATCGTCACGCCAGAAGAGGCGGCTGCATTCAAACTGCCCGCCTCCCAAACCATCATCCGCGACTACCGTAACGGGCGCGACTTGACTGATTCCCCACGCGGGGTGAAAGTCATAGACGCATTTGGCTTAACCTCCGACCAGTTGCGCACACAGTATCCAGCGGTTTACCAGTGGCTTCTTGAGCGCGTGAAACCTGAACGCGAGCAAAACAACCGTGCGAGCTATCGCGACAACTGGTGGATTCACGGCGAACCGCGCAAGGTCATGCGCAAACAGCTAGCTGGCTTGCCCCGCTACATCGCCACAGTAGAAACAGCCAAGCACCGTACTTTTCAATTTGTTGACTCAAACATCCTTCCAGACAACATGCTGGTTGTCATAGCAACTAACGACGACTTTCACTTGGGCGTACTCTCAAGCCAGTCACACGCGGCATGGGCTTGGGCGAACGGCGGCTCGCTTGGCATGTATGTCGGTAATGTCCGCTACAACAAATCCCGCTGTTTTGAAACCTTTCCCTTCCCAGACGAAGACACAGGCCTGAACTCCGAACTGCGCAACCAAATCGCCACCCTGGCCGAACAAATCGACGCCCACCGAAAACGCCAGCAAGCCGCCAACCCCGGCCTGACGCTGACAGGCATGTACAACGTGCTCGAAGCCCTCAAGTCAGGCCGCGACCTGACGGCCAAAGAAAAAACCATCCACGCCCAAGGCCTGGTTGGCGTGCTGAAAGAGCTGCACGACGAACTCGACGCCGCCGTACTTACTGCCTATGGCCTGGAGCCCGGTTTAAGCAACGACGCGCTGCTAAGCCACCTCGTCAGCCTCAACGCCCAACGCGCGCTTGAGGAAAAAACCGGCAAAGTCCGCTGGCTGCGGCCAGAGTTTCAAAACCCGGCGCTGCGGAGCAGCTCTGGTTCACTATTAAATCAGGAGCTGCTTGCGCCCGGATTCATTGGTCTACAGGCCGATTTGATACCTGAAAACGACCCAGAAACGGCAAAAACCGACAAAAACGCCGCTAAAACGGCTCAAACAGCCTGGCCCAACACCCTGCCAGCCCAGGTCAGCGCCACAGCCCAACTGCTGGCCAGCGCGGGCGCAGCCCTGAGCCTGGCCCACATAGAAGCCAGCTTCAAAGGTAAAGGCCCGTGGAAAAAGGGCTTGCCCCGCATCCTGGAAACGCTGGAAGCGTTGGGGCGGGCGCGGCGTGAAGGCAGCGGCGGGTGGCGTGGGCTGTGAGCAGGTCGGGTCAGAACAGAACGAATGCCCGGTGCGCCTGACGCGCTAAGTCGCGAAGTCGCGAAGTCGCGAAGTTTATGATATGGTTATGCCCGTGAAACCATTTTCAACAACAAAACTCGTTGTCATCGATACCTGCGTTTTGGTAGCCGCGGCTCGTTCGCGTAACGGTGCCAGCTTCAAGTTGCTATCGATGCTGCCAAGTCGTGATTTTGAAATCGCCTTGACTGTTCCGCTCTACACCGAATACCAAGCGGTCTTGACCCGGCCAGAGCATTTGCCGTCAGGGCTGACAGCCGATGCCGCGCTCGGCTTTGTTCGTTACCTTGCGTCCATTGCCCAGCTGCACGATGTGTATTTTTTATGGCGTCCTTTGTTGCGGGATCCTGACGATGATATGGTGCTTGAATGCGCTGTAGCTTGCGGCAGCAAGTTGATCTTGACGCACAACACCAAAGACTTTCGCCGGGCTGAATCACTGGGTGTTTCAGCCGTCACACCAGCCGATTTTTTTGCCTTGATCAGGAGCCAACCATGACCGCCCTCACCATCCGCCTGCCTAACTCTGTGCATCAAAAAATCAAAGAACTGGCCAAACGCGATGACGTTTCGGTCAACCAGTTTATTGCCAGCGCCGCCGCTGAAAAAATGGCGTCATTCATGACACTGGATTACCTCAAAGCCGAAGCCGCCAAAGGCCAGCGCAGTGATTTTGACCACTACCTGCGCAGCGTACCCGACGCTCCCGCTGCAGCGGGTGACATCATTCATTCTTAACCGCTATGTTTTCAGTAGCTGCTTGCGCCCGTATATATTGGACTACAGGCCGATTTGATACCTGAAAACGACTAAAACCAGCCCTAAGGGAACACCAGAGGCTATTCAGGCGATTTTCAGTCGTTTAACAGCCCATCACTTCACCGCGTTCGGGAAAAACAGCTGCTCGCCGCCAATCCTGTAGCCCGCAATCACGGCCTGCCCTGCGTGTGAAACAACCCAGTCGACAAACTTTTGTGCCTCGGCGACTTTGGTCTGCGGGTGCTTGGCGGGGTTGACGACCATCACGCCGTACTGGTTGAACAGCCGCGTGTCGCCCTCCACCAGAATCGTCAGGTCTGCACGGTTTTTAAAGGCCAGCCAGGTACCCCTGTCGGTCAGCACGTAGCCGCCCGAGCTGGCGGCGATGTTCAGGGCCGGGCCCATACCGCAGCCGCAGGCTTTGTAGTTGGTGAAACCGGAAATGGCGGGTTTGTCTGCTGGCGTGTCGATGCCTGCCGCCTTCCAGTAGCGCAGCTCGGCGGCGTGGGTGCCGCTTTTGTCACCGCGCGAGACGAAATTGGCGTTGCTGGCGCTGAGCTTTTTCAGGGCATCAGCAATGTCTTTGCCTTTGGTTTTTGCCGGGTCAGCAGCCGGGCCAATCAGCACAAAGTCGTTGTACATGACAGGAAAGCGTTTGATGGCAAAGCCGTCGGCCACGACTTTTTCTTCTGCCACCTGGTCATGCACAAACAGCACATCCGCATCACCCCGGCGACCCATGTCGATGGCCTGACCGGTACCTACGGCGACCACTTTCACGTCGATGCCGGTGGCCTTTTTAAACGCGGGCAACAAGGCAGTGAAAAGGCCAGACTGCTCGGTCGAGGTGGTGGATGCCATCACGATGGGGTTTGTCTGCGCTATTGAAAAAGTAGCTGCTTGCGCCCATAAAATAAGGGTTACAGCCTTCAATGACAGTGAAAAAAGCGGTTTTGAGCTCATGCGAGTTCTCCTTTGAGAAAATTTTCAGCTGCAGCGGGCAGCGGGCCGTTAAAAAAATCGTGTGTCGGTAAATCAGCCACCACCCTGCCCGATTCGAGGTAAACCACCCGGCTGGCCAGGCGCTTGACCTGGCCCAGGTTGTGGCTGCTGAAGATCAGGGTCATGCCGCTGTCGGCAAACTCTTGCATCAGGCGCTCAACCTCGCGTTTGGCGGTTGGGTCCAGGCTGGACGTCGGCTCGTCCAGCAGCACAACAGCAGGATTGCAGGCCCAGGCGCGGGCCAGCGCCACCCGCTGCTGCTGCCCACCCGATAGCGCTTTGGCATTGCGCCCCGCCAGGTCAGCCAGGCCCACACGCGCCAGCGCCGCTACCGCATCCCGCCTGGCCTGCTGCCAGCCAGACCCGCGCAGCCAGAGGCTGAGGGCAATGTTGTTTTGCACACTGGCGCGCAGCATGTACGGGCGTTGAAACAGCATGGCCTGGCGTGCCGACGCATCGACCGTCAGCGAGCCTGCTGAAGGTTTGAGCAGGCCGTGCAGCGTACGCAGCAGCGTGCTTTTGCCGCTGCCGTTGGAGCCAATCAGCGCCAGGCGTTCACCCGCTGCGATGCGCATCGAGCAGTCTGCCAACGCCTGCACCTGGCCAAACCGCACACTGGCAGATTGCAGATTGAAAAGCGACGTCATGTTGCGGCCACCACGCGTTCTGGCTGGGTATCTCCGAGCCGTTCACGCCACATTTTGAGCATGCCAATCACCGCATTGAGCAGCAGCACCACACCCAGCAGCACGATGCCCAAAGCCAGCGCCAGCGGTAAATCGCCCTTGCTGGTCTCCAGCGCGATAGATGTGGTCATCACCCGGGTAAAGCCGTCAATATTGCCGCCCACCACCATCACCGCGCCCACCTCAGAAATAGCGCGGCCAAAAGCGGCTATCAGCACCGTCAGCAGCGCATAGCGCTCGTCCCACAGCAAGATCAAGCTGCGCATGAAAGGCCCGGCACCGAGCGATGCAAACTGCTCGCCGTGACTGCGGTCAGCGTCTTCAATCGTCTGCCGCACCAGCGCCGTAACAACAGGCAGCACCAGGATGGTTTGCGCCAGCACCATCGCCTTGAATGAAAACAGCCAACCCAGAAAACCCAGCGGCCCACTGCGCGACAGCAGCAGGTACACCACCAGCCCCACAACGACTGAGGGCAACGCCAACGCGGTATTGAGCAGCGCCAGCACCACGCCCCGGCCTTTAAAGCGCGACACACCCAGCCAGGCCCCCAGCACCAGGCCCAGGCCAGAAGCCAGCACGCAAGCGGTGGCGCTAACGGCCAGCGAGCGGGCGACGATACCGGCCAGCGTG
>JBKCGU010000098.1:0-16743 GCA_046303055.1 Polaromonas sp. | reverse complement strand
AACAAAAACAGAAGTTCTCTGCAGCCGCGCTCGACAGTACCCAACAGAAATTGCGTTTTTTGGTCAACGGTTTATTGTTCGATGCATCGACCCGCAAAACATCGATCGACGACTTGAAGGAAATTGAAAAAGCGCAGGAGGAAATCGTCTCTACGCTGGAAGAATTCCAGAAGCTGCCAGGCTCCAAAATCAATGATCAACAAGTGAATTCTGCGAAACGAGAGCTGCAAAAAACCAAGTCAAGCCTGGCCAACCAGCAAAGAGGCTTAAACCAGACATTTGACCAAATTAAAAAACTGACCGGCAATCCAAACCTGACCCTTGATCAAGTGCCAACACTTAAAAATTCTCAGCAGACTAAGCCTGCGGCCATAGGCACAAATTCTCAGTATCTGATGACGAAACGCGATCAAGTCATTGAGCAAGCGATCCAGAATAATCCGGACATCAAAACAGCAACCGAGGCGTTGGCGCTTGCAAAAGCACGCTATGAGGTCGTAAAGGGCAGCACCGTAAGCACGTCAGCGCGGATACCCAATCTCCTGAGTGTCATTTTTGGAGCGGTAACCAATCCACTTGCAACGATTCTAGGTGTGGCAAGCAATGCAATCAAAGGTGAAAAAAAGGACGTCACTACCCAGCTGGCCGAAGCAGAGGGAATCATTAAGGCCAAAGAGAAGGAACTGGAGACCTACAAGACGCAAATCGCCAAAGATCTGAATATTGAGTTGGACACTGTCAACGGACCATTGCTTCGAAATCAGGTAGAAACCCAGAAAGACGCTGTAAACATTGCCTATGAGAACTACAAGTTGATTAACGACTGGGCGGCTGTGCCTGGGTCCACTGTGACTCGCCAAGATCTACTTCGGGCGAAGGTCACCTACTTGCAAGAGCGTCAGGCCTACAACGAAAGTGCCCCGCTATTCATGGCGAGTATGAACCGCATCGTCGCGCTAGGCGGAGGGTATGGCGACGCCAAATCAGCGTTATTCCGGGCGTTCAATGGAAACTTCAACCTAATCTGGGGCCCAAACAAGGGTAAGCAGCCGTGACCGCATGAATTGGGGGTGATTACCCTGGGGTGCCTTTTCTACCCCCCTGTGGCCGTGTTGTGATGTTGTCACAGTCGATGGCTTTTGTTGCCACGCGGCCCCCTTTTTGCCAAGCCGACAGCACATTGCAGACACTTTGAGCGTACCGCTTGTTGAGTGCTGGCGTCACAGAGTGGTAGGCGCCCACGGCAAACCAGTTGTTGCCGTGTTTGTCGATCTGCTTGCGCAGATGCCAGGCGGCAACATAGGTGCCAACACAGGCATCCATTAAATCGTCTTCATGGATGCGGTGGGTTTTGAGCTCTGGCAGGTGTACGCTGTTGATTTGCGCTATGCCGTAGTCCACTGTGCCATTGCTGTTGCCGCGCACCGCATTGGCCTTCCAGCGGCTTTCTTGCCAGAGAATGCCAGAAAGAACCCAGTGATTCACGCCATGATGCTGCGCCGCACTCATGACGCAGTTCAGATTTTGGGCCAGACTGACGGACGCGCTTGCCCAAAAGGCCAAACTGCCAATCACGACCCTGAGGCCTGAGCGTCGGTGGTCGCCCCTGCGCTTGTTTGTCTCGCTCCGGCTCATGGCTGTTGGGTCAGACAGAACGGCCATCTTGGTAGATGACGGCATCCATGTCGATGGGCCATTCAATGACTGTGAGGCTGTGAGGCTGCGCGCTGCTTGCATGGCGACGTTGGCCGCGCTAGGCCTTGTTGCAACTGCCAAGTTCTGTGAGGTTTGCCGCAGGTCGGGCAGGCAACGGCGCTTCGTTGGCCGATGCGAAAACAAACTTCATTTCGACCCGGCGACTTGACTCCTTGGATTCCCTGAGGCTGTTTGAAGAAAATCCGCCAACCATCAGCAGTTGGCGCAGGGTGTTTTTATCGCCCTCGTCAAGTACCGCAGTTTGTGCCGAAGTATCAAGAAGCGCGCAAACCACGTTGCGGCTTCTGTTCAGACTAAGAGACAGGTTGTAAAGGTAGGCGCCATCCTGGTCGGCATAGCCCTCGACAACAATGTTTTTGATGTGTCCTGCTTTGGTGGTTGCAGTGCGCTGCGCCAGCACTTCTTTGACGAATTCACGCAAAGTAGCGCCAGCCTCTGCGCTCACGCCGGCTTGACCTCTGCCAAAGCGAACCAACTCGCCGATGTCGATAACACCGGTCTTGACGTCCACCGCAATGCCTGGATATCTTTTGGATGCCAGCTCAATGTCGCGCATCACATCAGCGCCAGCAAGCGTTCTGTAAGTGCCCGCAAGCGCGGGCGCCGTCTTGCCAATCAGCGTCATGGTGATGGCCATGATGGTCATGAAGATGATCATGGCAGCCGTCATCAGGTCTGAATAAGAAATCCAGAACGGGTTATCTTCTGCTGAAGCGGTTGCATGGCGTTGCGAGAAATGTGCTTTCATTGTGATTACCTCGTGGCGGCGCTTCAGCCCTCTGCCATGGCTTCGGGTATGGCTTCGGGTATGGCTTCGGGTGTTAAGGTTCTGCGCAACTCGTTATCAAGTTTGCTTTCAATGCGCGCGAAACCACGGTCCAGCTTGCGGTTGATTGAAAACACAATACGCTGTTCAAAGTCGGCTTGCAGATGCGAATCATCAAAGTCGTCCATCCCCTGCATCGGCTGTGTGTCTGACGTTTCAGTGGTTTCATCCATTGCCGACAGGTCTTCAAGGGTTCTGTAACCCGTGTTGTGACTGGCTGTAGATGATGTTCTGGCGGTGCTCGGCTTTGAGGGTCGTCCTATCGCCGTCAATGGTTTGGGCACTGGGCTCCCGGTCCTGTCCACACCCTCGCCGAGCCAGGCGGGCTGGCTTGCGGACTGCGCCGTATCGCTCAATACGCTGTTTGGCAATGTAGCAAGGCTGGCAAACGCGTTTTCTATGCAGTGAAGCAAGCGCTCTTCAAAAAATTGCTGTTTTCTTTCAAGGTCTGCAAGCGCTTGCGTTGATTGATGGTGGCTTTGGCTCATCTGCTCTACAAGCCGTTGCAGCAGCTGCTGCGTCAGCGCTTCATCAGGCCGGCCAGCCAGGTGCGAGGCATTCAAATTGGCGTATAGGTCGCTCATTTGACTTTCCCCGGCACCGGCGGGATACAGCCGGTCGAGCTCGGCAGTCATTTTTTCAGCATTTTTTTGGACATGGGCAATCACCATACGCGACAACGCGGTCACAAAGATGGCGCAACTGATAGCCCCCATTGACGCAACAAACGCATGGCTAACACCCGAGAGCAATCCTTTCAAACCCAGTGCAGCTGACTCTGCTGTGGATGGGTCAAACTGGCTCAGGGCCTCCAGCATGCCCGCGAAGGTGCCAACAATGCCCAGGCCAGTCAATATGCCCGGCAGGTGACGGCCAAAGCTGTCCATGAGCCAGTCGTCAATCAGCGCATCTCTCGAAAAGAAGAACCCCGACGGTATGGCCGCTCGCCACACCGTGTCTGGTTTTGGCGAAGCCGTGGTTGCGACCAATGTGGCGCTGTAGTTTTGCCATGGGCCCTTGAGCACGTGCCAGCTAAAGCTGCTGCTAATCTGTTCAGGCGTACCTGCCGCACTGCCAGCCTGCGCAAGCGACAACGCGCCAATGACTCGGGTCAGTTGCTTTTTGATTGCAATGGCGCGTACCGCAAAAAGCAGCACGAACGAGCCGGTCAGCCCCAACACAACATACAGCAGCAGCATGGGCAAATTGACATCATCAACCTGCACGCTTAATGCCCCAGAAAGGCGTGGAATTGGCAGGGCCGGTAATGTCACGCCGCTGGCCCGCAGCGCACTTGCCAAAGCTGTGACAGCCAGGCCGATGGCGATCACCAGAAGCAACAGGCGTGCGCCCGGGCGGCGCCACATGGCCGCCAGCAATAGCGACACGTGCTTGAGCTTGGGTATAGCGGTACCCAGCAACAGCCCCAGCAGGCCAATCGCCAGCAGAGCGCCCAAAAGCGCAAAAAAAGAATTCATGGTTCGCTCTGGCGTTGAGGGTCGTGGTTGAGCAACAGCATGCGTGCCAGCGCCTCAGGTCAAGGCCGCCTCTGCCGCAAGCGTGTCGAGCAGGTTGGCTGCCCGTAGGTCTACCATTTCGTGCAACATGCCCGGCCCGTGCGGGCCAAGGTGCAGGGTGGCCAGACGCGCGCCCAGCAGAGGGCTTTGCCGACGAATGGCTGAAAGGGCCAATAGCAAGGCCGGTTGTACCTTGGCATCCGGCGGTGCGGGCCTGGATGTTTCTGCCAGATACGAAAAACTCTCCGGCACGGCCAGGGCTTTTTCAAAGCCCTCGTTGCCCAGCTCTTTGACCAGCTGCAGTACGCTGGACCGACGAATGGCACCGCGCACCCTGGGCGCGCTGAGGGTGATGGCCAAAGAACCCGTAAATGCTGCAAACTTTGACGGCTCCCACCACCATGCGGGCTCAAAACTGCTCGGTGGGCCCAATGCACACAGTTCAAGCGCAAGTGCCTGGTGCTTGAGGCGAATTCTTTCTGCCCGGCTATGCCCCAGCAGTCTCACCTGCAGGTCTGCCGACACAGCTTCAGAGTCCGCCTGCTGGCCATAGTCAGCCTGCCAGCCCATGGCAAGGCGAAGCAGTGTGCGCTTGGCCCTGGCGCGGCGATTGTTCGATGCCTTGCTCATGAGCCTGTCGCCGCCAGAGATTGCATGGGTCATGCCTTTGCCGCTCAGGCCGGTCAAACCGGGCGCACCGCATTGGCAGCATCGGGCCCCTGGGTAGCGGTTTTTCCTTGGTTGTTCATTGCGCTGAGCCTGCGTGTACGTACCAGCATGGTCAGCCCTATCAACAAGGCAGTCAATGCCATGCCTGCAAAGCCCGCCGCAAAAAGTTTGGGTGTGTCGCTGCTGGCCGGTGCCATTTTGAGTTGCCGGCGCGCATCAACCGGCACCAGCACGATAGACACCCTGTCAGGGTCCAGCCCTTCTACCGCGTTCACCACCAGCGCCCTGATGTCTGTCACGGCGTCTTTAAGTTCAAAGTCCGGCAGCGTCTTGACGAGAACGGATGCAGACGCCGGCTGCACCTTGTCGATCAGCGCCTCGGTTGATGGCACCACCACATGCACCCGGGCATCCACCACCCCATCAAAAGAGCGGATGGTCCGCATCAATTCCTCCGACACGGCATGCATCAACCTGGCACGCTCTTCAGTCGGCGTTGCCAGCATGCCCTCGCGCTTGAACACCTGGCCCAAGCCGTTAAAGGGTGCTGGGGGCAGGTTGTGGTCACGCAGAATCAACACCGCTGGCGCAAAGTCAGACTCAGCCACCGACACGGCCCACTTTTTGTCTTTCATCGGCTGCTTGCTGGCGACAATGCCCGACACCTTCAGCGCGCTGATGATCATGTTGGCCTCGGGCTCCGAAAGGTCCTGGTGCAGTTGCATGGAGCAGCCGGCAAGCACCCATGCAACTGTGCAAGCCAGTACACATTGAAGACACGAAGGAAGGCGCATGGCTGACACTGGATGGCCCTTATCGCGCCACTAGGCGTTCTTGCCTTCATTCATCAGGGCCGATTTGGACTCGCTGATCTTCTTGTGCGATTGGGTCATGATGGTCATGGACATGCTGTAGTTCATCAGGCCCAGTTGCATGTTCACCATATCCTCCATGTTGGGGCCGTCTGGCTTGTTCATGATGGAGCTGATAGCAAACAAGGGTTGGTTCATGGCGCTCGGCGCGCCATTGAGGCCCAACATGCTCACCTCGTCTGTGCCCTCCAATTTCACTTGGCGAGCAAGGTCGGCCTGGCGTCCCGCATCCACACTTTGACCGCGCAGAGCAGACAGGCCACCATCAGCGGACGGGCTGGCCGCTGCACCGGCAGCGCCTGCGACATTGCCCACGGCAGCAACACCGGCAATTGAATCGAACATAGATACCTCCGAGTGACTTAGGCTTGGCCCTTCAGCGCAGAGACAAGCCGTTTTTTTACCGTTAGACGACTGCTTGGGGCGACTGAAGCATTTCGCGTATAGAGGCATTGAGCCCCAGTGCCGCTTGCCTGAGCGCTGGATTGCGCGCGTTGATCAGCACCCTTACGCAACCTAGCGCGGCCTTGAACCGCGCCACCCTCAGAAGCAAAGGAATCATCAACATAATCAGGGTGTACTCAGAAAAAACCTGCGCCCCAAGCTTGCCAAAAAGATAATTCAATCCAACCGATGCAGTGCCTTTAAAGTACCTGCTTTTAACGTGCGCTGCGTAAGCAAAGTAAATCTTGCTGCCCGTCAACTCAGCCAAGCCCTCCAGTATTTTTAAACTGGTGCCGCCTTGCCCGATATTGGCGAAAAGGCAAGCCAAGTCCGACAACAAGAGTTCATCTTCTTGCATAAATGCATCCGGTCAGCCGACGATCTTCAGACTGCGGCCTTGCAAAAATCAACAAAAGTCAATTCTCGCCAAGCCATCTTCAATCACTGGGTAGCAACCGTCCGCTCAATTTTGCTCAACAACGAAGTGAATGACTGATTCATCGCCATCGCAATGGAGGCCTGTTTGTTCAACAGGTTAATGTCATTGATGTCGGCGTTGGTCAAATCGCCCTGTTCAACCATTTGTTTGCCGGTGCTTGTATCCATCACTTTTATTTTATTGCCATCTGCACCTACTTTATCGTTGCCGTTTGCGTCTTTTTCCCAAACCAGCTTCGTCCGTGCTTTGGCCTTGACAGTGATGTCCTTGGCAGCTGCGATTGCCACGTCTGCGGTGCGAGCCGCTAGAGTCGTTGCGACTGCGATATCGCCATTTATGAAGTTCTGCGTTACAGACTCGTACGTAGTCGCTTTTTGCCCATTCACCATGTCAGTAGTCGTCAAAACCCTCTGGTTGCCTATGGTCGTTGCGGATAGTTCAGAAGTATTAGACATATTTACACCTTTAGAAGTTAAGTTGAACACACACTGAAAACACTGCGCTAGTGTTTTTTAATCGACACTGGCGCTTTCAAAGCCTTTGATAGGGCGATGACTCTTTTGTTGGCGAGATGAAGCAGATCTATCCGCCTTAGCCCTCGGTTGTCCTGAGGGCTGTTTTGTGCAGACTCTATTTTCTCGCCAAGTTTTTCTGAAATTTCCTTTAAGACATTCTTCGGGTCCGAGCGAAACCTGCGCTCCATGTCGGTGACCTCCAAAATGCCGTGACTGGGAAACTTTTTCATCACCTAAACTTGTTCGCATCCTGGCCTATTTGACGTGGGGGTCTACGTGGGGGTCTATTTCACGCGCGGTGAATTTGTCAAATTGCCTCAGGTTGATGTTGAGTTCTTGGGTCGCTTTTGACTTGTTCGAGCTCAGGCTCAAGTTCAATTGGAAGGCTTCTTCTTGCTCCTCCTCATCCTCGTCCGAGTCTTCTTTGTTGAACTGCGACACCTCTAGCTGCATGTCCACCTTATTCGTTGCCTTTTTGTTTGTGGCTGGCTCTACAACAGCACCCTCATGATTTCCAACCCCAAAATATGCCCCGCGTGACTGCTGGAACTCCCCCGTGGCTGCCAAGACCAGCTTTTTGTTAATCTCTTGCCCCGCCCGATTGACGAATGCCCCGTCCTCTATAGCTGCCTTGCGTCCATCTGCTGCCTTGGTAAACACAAGCCCTGACCGGTCAGGGTCGTAAAACAGGTCAACCGTTGCGTCGCCGCTTGCGTCCGCAGCAAGACTTTGTTTGGTGACCAGCTGCCCGGTGCCCAGGTCGATGCCACCATCGGCATTGAAATCTAACGATATGGCCCCCTTGCCACCGTTTGCGCCAGCTACCTCCCAGGTGACTTTGTCGTTCAAAGTGACATTTACGTGGTCTCCCCACTGCTCCGTGTCAACCAACACTTGTGCATCTTTGGTGTGCAAAATGTAGTTTGACTGCACATCGAAGTCAGTGGTATAGCCGCAGAACGCAACGATGTCCTTCAGACTTGATCCCTCATTGCCGGTCAGCGTCACCTGATTGAAGTGGGGGTCTCCCCAGCTGTAGATAACGGAGTCTCCCGCGTCGAGTTTCCCGTTGTTGTTGAGGTCTTTTGCCATGGCAAAAACCCGACCTTCGGCCCTGGCGTACATGTAGTTTCCGGTTCTGGCAGACACGGCTTCCACCTCGCTTGCGCTGAAAGCTGTCACCTCAAAATCAACGCCGCCCGAGCTTAGCGTCTTCTTGCCAGCGCTCAGTGTTTCAAGTTTTACATTGCTCATAGGTCACTCCAGAAAATGTTTGATTGCGCTTAACCTTTGCCTTGCTGGCACCGTTTCATTCATCGGGTAATCAGCTTGGGCAGCATCCAAACAGCATGAAGCGTGCCAACTTGGCTGAGGGTTTTCGTTGCCTTTTTGTGCGGCTTCATACACCCGCCTCCAGGCGAATCCAGGGGCCGTATTGCAGGTAGACGCCTTCACTCGTGATGTCAATGATTTTTGCCCCCCCCTCGGGGGCTGCAAGGGTTGCGCCCTGCCCAAGCCTTCTGTTAAGCGCTACCGGGCCAACCAGCACAGACGCTGGCGCGTCCAGTCGTGTTTGCCTGACTGCATTGACTCCCGCGAGTAAGAAAACAAAGTAGTTGTCGCTTAAATCGGGGGCGGCAAGCCTGCGATTCAAATCGACAAGACGACTGTTTAAAACGGCTGGCTGTCTTGTGGCGGCGAACCACATGCCCCGCAGCTCAATGGCCAGCTCCGCTGATGCGCAGTCAGTGATAGACATGCGCAGCAAGGCGGGCTTTACTTTTGGGAAGAGCTCCCAAGGGATATTGAGGCTTGTTGTTTTGTCTGATTGCTGAGAGTTGATCTTTATCTCTCGGGTCGGGTGTATGGGTTTGACGCCTGCCAGCGCGGCGGCCAAGCCGCGTTCCATTTGCTGGCGATTGCAGATTTTGTACGACACTGCGTTGCCCAAGGGTGCGAATAGCTTTTTGAGCTGCGCTTCTTGTGTGTCAGTGGCCACCATTGCCTTTACCTCCCAGCCGGGGCCGAGTGCTTTCCACTCCAGCGGTGATGCGTTGCCTGCCTGCCTGGCCCACGCGCTGTTGATGTCGGCGCGTGTTTTTTCGCCAAGCAGAACTTGTTCAGTTTTTGAGAATTCGTCTTTTTGATACGTGTAGTAAAGCCCAACGGACAAAGCTGCCGCAAGCAGGCCTGTGACCATGACCTGCGCAATGGTGGTGGCTGAACTACCCAACGGTGCAGGCTGCGGTGCTGGCATCACGGGTGCCGTGCTCGTTGATTCTTGCTGGTAGGTGGCGCGCAGGTTTTGCCAGTCGGTCTGCTCAGGGCCAACACCTATGGTGATGCCGTCCAAGTCCAGCAGGGCGGGCAGGGGCGGCTCCAGGTGATGGCCCTCCGCACATGTTTGCCCCTGGCAGGTAACGCCAGGCCGTAACGCCGTGAGCAAACAGCGGCCTTCGTCGTCAACACGTATCAGCAGGCGTGCGTTCTTCACGCCCGCCAGGACCAGGTCGTCGCTCAGGTCGCCGCCGACGACCAGCCTGTCACCCCGGCTCAGGGGTTCATGTGCACCGGCTTGTTGCCCCGATAAAACCCTGACCACGCACGGCGCACGCTGCTGCGACTGGTCTGGCGGCGTGCCGTTGGTGTTGCTCACGGTGGCGAGGTGGGTGTCGGTCTGGCCCCGGCGTTGCCTGATGAGGCCCCCCCCCGATTAGCGCCTTCATTGACGATATCGCTCAAGCGCAGCGAGCGGGTCATGGACGTGTCAAGCTTGAGTGATGGCGTGGTTTCAGCGCCAAAACCCAAGCGCGGAAACAGGCTGGGCGGATTCGGCATGCCCGTTTGTGGAAACGCTTTGGTCGTTTCTGGCAAAACGCGTGCGCCAACCTCAATGACCCTGGGTGTGATCAGAAACACGCGTTCGCGCCGGCTGGTCGTCTGCGTGCGGGAGTTAAAGAGCGTGCCCACAATGGGTACGTCTGACAAAAATGGAACACGATTGAGACTGGACGAGGCTCGCTCTATTGCATAGCCCCCAATCATCAGGCTGTCGCCAGATCGCACAATGCCCTGCGTGGTTAGTCCGTTGCGTGTCACGCTGGGCAAGCTGTCTACCTGCTGGGCCAGCGCCCCGCCATCGCTGATCTGAACGGCCAGCTGCACGCTGGGGTCGTCCGGGTTGCCCAGCACTGTGGGCTGTACCGCCAGCTGTAGGCCGTAGTTGACGTTAAAAAGGTCGGTCGTCCGCTCACCTGCCAGCTTGACAAAAAACTCGCTGGTATTGGACAGGGTCGCTTTGGCGTTGTCCATGGTCAAAATACGGGGCCGTGAAACGATGGTGGCCTCCCCTGACTGCTCGAGTGCGCGTATGCGCGCCTGCAATAGCTGGTTTGCGCCACCCAGCACGGCGGAAACCACCAGCCCCCCGCCCGTAGCCGACGTGTTGCCCGCAGCAGTCATGTCTATCTTGCGTGCGGTCAGGCGCAGGTCGACGCCCAACTCCTGCAAGCGGGTCGAGTCAATATCAAAAATCTCGACTTCGATTTCCACCATTTTGGAGGGCACATCCAGCTGCTCAATCAGCTCCTCAAACATGGGCATGCGGCTGCGGTCTGCCCTGACGATCACGGCATTGAGCCGCGGCTCGGCTATGACGACGGAATCCCCTGGCCGGGCAGATGCTGCTTGTACGCCGGCGTTGGCGCGCAGCTCCGCAGCCGCTTTGGCGTCTGCTCGCGCGGCAGCGTCTGCTCTCGCCGCAGCGCCTGATGTGCGGGCTGGCAACGGCCCGTTGCCCAATCCGATCATCGGCAAGGGCATCATGGGGATCGATCCCTCCTCGCCGTCCAGGTCAGGTAGTTGCAGGCTATCCAGGCCCAGCCGAAGCTGCTCTGTACCTGGGCCGGCATCTTTGCCAAGTTTTCCCGCCATGCGCCCTGGCTGTGTGGCGTCTGCCCGGCCTGCTGACTTGCTGATTTCATTCAGGGCAACACCCGCTAGGCGGCCCACCAAAGTGGCTACCCCCTCAACCCGGGTGGGTCCGCCAGTCGTGGTGAGTACGGTGTCCGCTGCAGACGCATACCTGAGCCTGAAAACCTTTGTCTGCATGGACTGGCTGTCAGGCTTGGGCTGTGCTCCTACGGTTTTGGCCAGGTCAAGCATGCGCTGCAGGTAGCGGGGTGGCCCCGTCATGAGGGCGTAACGCTCTGCTGGCACCGGCCTGTAAACGTATCTGCCGTCCAGCAGCCCAAGGTCTGTCGCCAATGTGCTCAAGCGGTTGATGGCTTCGGTTTCCATCCAGACCATACGGGTGGCAATGGCGCTCAAACGGGTAACGTACAGCGCCGCACCATCAAAGTACCAGCTCAGGGCCTGCTGCCTGCAGATGTCGTCCAGCACGCGCTGCCGGGTGCCTTCAAACCGGCCGCTTACCGTGCCTTTGATCGATTCATCGACGATTACCGGTACGCCCGCATCGCCCATCAGGTCGGTCAATACCTGGGTAATCGTGCTGTCACGTGAGTCGATAGCCACGCGCTTGTCTGCGCCAAGCCTGGTTTGAAGCAAAAGCTCGCGCGCGGGCGTCTTTGCAGCACGGGCCGTTGGCGTTGGCGTTGGCGTTGGCGCTGTGCCCGAGGGCAACGGCGGCGTTTGCTGCACAGGCGGGTTAAGCACCTGCGCAAAGGTGTATCCATTGCCTAAGGCAAGTGTGGCAATCGCAGCAATCAGCGCTGTATGCCCAGTGTGAGTTGGTAAGAGCAGACGCATTTTTTTTGGGGGCTGTTTGTGTGTGATTTTTGAAGGCCGGGTCAGCCGCGCAGCATACCCAGCGACTGAAGCCGCACGCCAGGTGCAATTTCGTCTGTGGCCAGCACGGCAATATGCGGCAGGCTGGGCTCAAGAAGTCGTCTTACGTGCAAACGCAGGTCAGGCGCAGTTACCACACTGATATGAGCGGTTGAGCCCTTGGACACCACGCGTTCAATGGCTTGAGTGACGCCCTGTTGAAACTGCTGTGCGGCAGACGGCGGCAGCTGTAGCGCCGGGCCAAGCGGCGTTTGCTGTAGACTCTCGCGAAACTGCCCTTCAAGCAGTGGGTCCAGCATGACGGCCCGCAAAACATTGTTGGGTGTTACCAGCGTTTTGCATATTTGCAAGGTCAGTGCCTTGCGAACCAGTTCGCCAAGGGTTAAATCGTCGCCCGGCTCTTGCGCGCCATATACCAGGGCATCCAGAATGGTTCGCATGTCTCTGATGGACACACCCTCGCGCAGCAGGCTTTTGAGGATTTTGGTCATCCGCATCAGCGGCACCGTGTTGACCGCCTCCCGGCAAAGGTCAGGGTAGGTGCCCTCATGCTGGCCCAGGACAAGCTGCATTTCCTGAATGCCAAACAGCACATGGGCATGCTTGCGGATCACGCCACCGACGACGCGAATCAGCCCGTTCTCACGCTCAAGCAAGGTGTGCTTTACAGCACGTGCCGCCGCTGCGTCTTCAGCAGACAACCAACAACCCGTCGTCACGTTGAGGCCGTTGGCCGCTGGCGTCAGGCCAAGCTCGGTCAGTGTTGCTACCGGTCCGTCGAAGTAGCAGTGACCTTTGGGTGCAGCCGCCTTGGCGCAGACGTTGCCCAGCACGGTGACCTGGTATTGGCCCGGCTCAAGCTGCCCGGTTTGCCTGACCAGCAAGCCTGGGTAGGGCAGGCCCAAGCTTGTTTTGAGCTCCCCGCGCAAACGGGTAAGCTCTTCGTCAATGACATCAGGGGACAAGTCGAGTACGAGATCGTCATGTATTTCAAGGCAGACAATACAAAACTCAGACGACTGCTCATCGATCAGCAAAGTTCTTTTTGACGGCTGCCCTTCGCGCAGCGCGTTTTCAGTGGTCAAGCCCGCCCAGCCGCCTTTGCCCGACAGCTCGGTCTTGTGAAGCCATGCGCCCATGGCCAGAAGCGGAAGGCCAAGACATATAAAGACCAGGGTTGGCAGCCCAGGCACCAGGCCTACGACCGTGGCAATGGCGCCAGTTACAAGCAGTGCCTTGGGCTGCATACGCAACTGCTGAAGGATCTCCCACCCCAGGTTGGGGGCGGTACTGTTGGACGAGCGCGTCACCAAAATACCCGCAGCCAGCGCCGCAAAAAGCCCCGGTATTTGTGACACCAGGCCATCGCCGATAGCCAGCACTGAGTAATGATCAACAGCCGCACCGGCGGACATGCCTGCGTAAATCACGCCAACGGCAATACCACCCAATAAATTGATCACCACAATGATCATGCCGGCGATCACGTCGCCCTTGACAAACTTCATGGCACCATCCATGGAGCCAAACATGGCGCTTTCGGCCAGCAGCATGCGCCGCGCGTACTGCGCCTGGCCACTGGTCATGGAGCCCGCACGCACATCGGCATCAATACTCATCTGCCTGCCGGGCAGGCCGTCAAGTGCAAAGCGCGCACTCACCTCGGCCACCCGCTCGGCACCTTTGGACACCACAATCAGCTGCACCAGCGCAATGATGATGAACACGACCAGGCCCACCACCAGGTTACCGCCCACCACAAATCTGCCAAAGGCCTCAATGATGTGGCCAGCGTCGCCCGCTAAAAGAATCTGCCGGGTAGTGGCCACATTCAAGGCAATACGAAACATGGTTGACAGCAACAAAACCGACGGAAACGCCGACAACATGACCGGCGAGTGCGCGTAAAGCGCGTACATCAGCATGCCCACACCCATCACCATGCTGACAGCCAGCAATATGTCAAGCAGCCAAGGCGGCAATGGCACCACCAGCAACCCCACCATCGCGAGGGTAAGCACTGCAAAAGCCATGTCGGCCTGCTTGCCTGCTGCCAGAAAGATTTTGCTTATTTTTGCGTTCATACCGAAATCAAAGAGCGTTTTTTGCCATGTTGTGGCATTCGTAGCGCAACTTGTGTGCCACGAACCGCCCTGTCACCTGGTATCGCCAAACGCCCCACAAAAAGACAATTGCCCGGCGAAGACCTGATTGCTCAAAGTGTTGACCGTTTGTGCAAGGCGAGTCGGCGTCAGGCGCACAGACCTCAATGGCGGGCCATTCTTGTTTTGCAGACTTTCGTTTACGCGCGTTGTGCAAATTTGCTACGCCGTAACTCAGGCTTTGCGGTCACACACAAGGCGATGCACCAGATTGCCGGTTTGCGATGGCGATTTGTTATTCCTTCAATACAGACAGAACTCGCACAGGCAATATGCCAAACAGGCCGCCATTGAATTCTTTAACCTGCGACAAAATCAAAGCGCCATGCACAGGCGTTGAGCCGTGTGAAGAAAAATGAAACCGACATAAACGAAGCCTACATAAACGAAGCCTTCATAAACGAAGCCTGCATACATGGAGCTGACAAGGCTGTAAGAGGTCATCCGCCCCGGCCCAAATCTTGCGAAGTTTGACCAGCGATGCACGGCACCTTAAAGCTGGCCTGACTTTTGCAATGCATCAACAATCTGCAGCGCATGGGCTATTTCGGCAGGCACAAGAAAGGACTGACTTATGTTTTTTGGATTACAACCAATCAAGCAGGAACGCAATAGCAGCATATCGGGCAGTGGAGGTGGCAATGTCAATCGATTTAACGTTTCGTATGCTCCACCTTTGCCGAATTCAAAAGTCCTTACGAATCTCAAGGTCGGGGCGCAGCTCACGCAGGGCGAAAAAAAACAGCTTACTGATGAACTTGTCAAGTTTGGCACTAGCAATGACCGACCGGTGCGGGACGGTCAGTACTTAAAGTTGAAAGCCTTGCTCGACTATAAAAAAGACCAGTTCAATGACCCCCTCATCCCGCAAGACCAAAAAAAAACCATCTTTAATGAGATTGAGCGGCTAATGACAATCGGCAATCAGCTCAAGTTTATCCGTGCGGGTGAGAGCGGCAGGATGCAAACTGCGGCTACTTTTCTTGGCGTGGGCTACGACAAGATTCAGGGTAAAGCCCCAACTACAGCCGGAACACCACCTGTCAAGCGCGAACCAACACAAACCGCAGAGACAAACAGCGCCACAGGCACGCAAGCGACTGACGCACTGAGTAACACACCTGCCGCCGTCGATCCACAGGTGGCTGTAGACGTGCAAACGATCGGTTCGAAAATGGCCAACGTGCAGGATAAGAAGCTGCAAAGTGAGCTGGCAGGAGTTGCGTTAACAACGGCGAAGCCTGGCAAGGTGAATGCCGCTAAAGAAGCCTTCAAAAATGCCGGGTTAGAGCTGAAGGCGGCCGAAAATGATCTGGGTACATCCCTGGCGGATCTGAGTTCACGATACGTGGATGGCCTGTCTGGCAACGGCGACTACGAGAACATGAAGAAGTTGCGAGAGTTCCAGAATAACCCCGCATTAGATCAAGTTGTCCAGGATGTGGCGACGTTGTGTGCGCGGCCGGTATCTGAGGTTCAGGATACTCACGCTCTTGCGTTATTCACCGGCTTGGCCCACGAGGGCAAGAATAATCCGGCTGCCGAGAAATTGGCCGAGCGCCTTCTTGCCGCTCTGCAAAAACCAGTGGCCGCAAGCCAGACGGAATCAAATGTTGAATCTGGGTCTCAGGTGGCACCAGATCCCTCAGGTGATGGTGTACCAATCGATGGTGTGCTAAGCGAGTATGCATAGCCTAGGCCGGGCGAGTCAGGCATAACTGCGAGGCGGGGTATATGTTGCAGCCGATGATTTACCAAAGTCAGATCAATCTGAGCTGGGTGTGCGGACGGGTGCGCGGCTTGGCGATGTCTGCTCAAGATGTTTTTTTTGATCGGGGTCAGTGATGTTGTTGATGCCCGATCTGGATCTTCCCCATTTTTTGTTTGCGGGGATTGCCTTAGCGCCACTCATAGGGCCCGCTATTGGCCTTTTCTCCAGCCTTTCTGGCAGCAAAGGCGGCAGCGGTGGCGGCAACGGACCGGAAGTCCAGAAAAAAGTCGACATAGCCAAAGCCGCACAGAATGATGTGATTGCGGCCAATAAAGCCGAGAAGCAAGCCAATGCCCAAGACATCTACGCAGAAATCGCAAGCAAATTCATCCGATTTTGCGATTCCGACATTGGCCCCGCACAAATCGTCAGCTGGAAGGCGATCAAAAGCCTGGATACCGCTATCGCCAATGCCAAAGCATCCCGGGCGCAGCTGGACGTGACTGCAGCGCAGAACAATACAAACGCAGGCAAACCATCTGGCGGCGGAGGAATTCTTGGAACGATTGGCAAGGTTTTTGGCGGCTTGTTCGGTTGACACAACACAACGAAAGGACTTTTGTATGCCAAATAACATCGGCGGCTGGGGTGGCAACAACACTAGCCGGATAGTCTCCAACAATCCATTTCCGAGCGTCACACCCCCGGTCAATATTGCGCCAACTCAGCAAACTCAGCCAACTGAGCAAACAGGGCGCCAGTCTGAAACACCGGCTTCCAACACTGAAGCCAAGGCGAACAACCCGACAGCTCTCCTCGAGTGTCTTATTGAAGCGTGCAAGGCTTTTGGATTTGAATACAACCCCAACAATCCCCTTGGTCAAGGGGTTCTGAAATTTTTTGAATGGTGTGGGGTGCCTGGTTTGATCCCGCCCAGCAAAGAACCCGCCCCCCAGCAAAACCCCTCCCAGCAAAACCCCACCCCGCAAAACCCCACCCAGGGCACGGGGGTGTGTCAAGGTCAAAAACATGTACCTAAGAAGAGGGCTTTTATACCCACACA
>JBKCGU010000097.1:0-2711 GCA_046303055.1 Polaromonas sp. | reverse complement strand
GCCCGTGACGGTGTTGTCCGGTTTCCTGGGCGCAGGCAAAACCACCCTGCTCAACCACATTTTGAAAGCCGATCACGGCTTCAAAATCGCGGTGATCGAAAACGAATTCGGCGAAGCCGGCATTGATAACGAACTGCTGGTACAAGACCGCGACGAGCAAATCGTTGAGATGAACAACGGCTGCATCTGCTGCACCGTACGCGGCGACTTGGTGCGCATCCTGGGCGAATTGGCAGCCAAAAAGAAAGCTGGGGTCTTGCACTTTGACCACGTAGTGATTGAAACCACCGGCTTGGCGGATCCGGCTCCCGTGGCACAAACCTTTTTTGTCGATGAAGACGTGCAGATGAACTATCTGCTGGATGCCATCGTGACATTGGCAGATGCCGTACACGCACCGCAGCAGCTCGACGAACACCATGAAGCGCAAGAGCAAATAGGCTTTGCCGACAGGATTTTGATCAGCAAATCCGACTTGGTTGACGCCCCTGCACTGGCGGCACTGCGACAGCGCCTGGGCCGCATCAACCCAAGAGCAAAAATAGCGTTGGCGCACCACGGGGTAGCGGCTGTGGATGATCTGATGGACATCCGCGGCTTTAACCTGAATGCAATTTTGGAAATAGAGCCTGAATTTTTAACCGATGTTGACCATGAACACGATGACGATGTGACATCGTTTGTGTTCCGCGAGAGTCGCCCGCTTGACCTGGAACATGTTGAGGATTTTCTGGGCGGCATGATCAAAGTCTATGCCCCGCAAATGATGCGCTACAAGGGTGTGCTCAACATCAAGGGCGAAGACCAGCGAATCGTCTTTCAGGGTGTCCACATGCTAATGGGCGCTGAGCGGGCCGGCAAGTGGCAACCCAAGGAGCAGCGTACTTCAAAAATGGTCTTTATTGGGCGAGACTTGCCGCGTGAGCTTCTCGAAGCGGGTTTGGCTGCATGCGCGGTCGGCCCCAAAAAATAAAGCGCCAGCATGACACTGCATCAGTTTTCAGAGCGCACCAGCATCGAACAGGTCGAAGAAGGCGTTGAGTTAGCACCCAAGTTCGACGCCCATGGCCTGGTCACTTGCGTCACCACCGATGCAGCCAATGGCGACCTGCTGATGGTGGGCTACATGACCAGCGAAGCCCTGCAATTGACCATTTCTACCGGGCAGGCACATTACTGGAGCCGCAGCCGCAACCTGCTGTGGCACAAAGGTGCGACCAGCGGTTTGACACAAGACATTGTTGAGATGCGAATTGACGACGACCAGGATGCTGTTTGGTTGAAAGTCCAAGTTGCTGGCAGCGGTGCCAGCTGCCATGTGGGCTACCGCAGTTGCTTTTACCGTGCTGTTGACTTGCCAACCGGCCACTTGCAGTTTGTTGAAAGCGGCAAAACGTTTGACCCGGTTGCCGTGTATGGCGACGTGCCCAACCCTACGCAGCTTTGAGTGTGTGATATGACGACTGCAACGCCGATAGCCCTTCCCCGCTACACCCGTGCCCAGGCACTGCCAGAACTCTTGCGCAAGCGCATCGTGCTGCTCGACGGTGCGATGGGCACCATGATCCAGCAGTACAAACTGACCGAATCGCACTTTAGAGGCGCGCGATTTGCCCAGCACAGCCAGGATTTGAAGGGCAACAACGAGCTGCTCAACTTAACGCAGCCGCACGTCATCGAGGAGATTCATGAAGCCTACCTGGCCGCTGGTGCTGACCTGATAGAAACCAACACATTTGGTGCCACCTCCGTCGCGCAAGAAGACTATGCGCTGGCCCATCTGGCTCGCGAAATGAACCGCTGCGCCGCAACGCTGGCACGAAAAGCCTGCGACAAATTCAGCACCCCCGCGCATCCACGCTATGTTGTGGGTGCTATTGGACCCACGCCGCGTACGGCCAGCATCAGTCCTGATGTCAACGACCCAGGGGCACGCAACACCAATTTTGAAGCCCTGCGTCACTCCTACCGTGAACAGGTCGAAGGCTTGGTTGAAGGCGGTGCGGACGTGCTGTTGGTGGAAACCATTTTTGACACCCTGAATGCCAAAGCAGCCGCCTTTGCCATCGACGAATTTTTTGAAGCCAGTGGCGAACGCCTGCCCGTCATGCTCAGTTGCACAATCACCGACGCCTCGGGCCGGGTGTTGAGCGGTCAAACTGTCGCGGGTTTCTGGCACAGCGTGCGTCATGTTCGTCCCATGTCAGTCGGTTTGAACTGCGCGATGGGTGCAGCGCTGATGCGCCCCTACCTGCAAGAGCTGTCTAGTGTTGCCAGCGACACGTTCATCAGTTGTTACCCCAACGCAGGCTTGCCCAACCCCATGAGCGACACCGGTTTTGACGAAACGCCCGATGTCACCTCACGTCTGCTGGGCCAATTTGCCACAGACGGCCTGCTCAACATCGTGGGCGGCTGCTGCGGCACCACACCCGAGCACATTGCGGCCATAAGGTCTGCGGTGAAGACATTGCCGCCGCGGGTGCTGACCTAGACGCTACTGAAGTTACGTACTTTGTAGGGCTTGTCTGTTTAGGCAAAACGAAGTTTTTCCCATTTAATGCAACCAAGTGTCAGCAGTAAATAGAACTGTCCGGTTTTAGAGCAAATAGATTGTCCGCTTTTTCTATTTTGTTTGCGATGACTGCAAAGCTGCGTAGGGCGTAGCCCGAAGCGGCTTTGCAGCCATCGCGCGGATTTATCGGCTGATC
>JBKCGU010000096.1:0-16631 GCA_046303055.1 Polaromonas sp. | reverse complement strand
GATCAGCCGATAAATCCGCGCGATGGCTGCAAAGCCGCTTCGGGCTACGCCCTACGCAGCTTTGCAGTCATCGCAAACAAAATAGAAAAAGCGGACAATCTATTTGCTCTAAAACCGGACAGTTCTATTTACTGCTGACATAAAATAATGATGCCGCATCGCGACATGTCGCTAAAAAACTACTTTGTTTTTGATTTCTGATGCGCGCGCCGCGCGCAACGATACGTAGGCTCGCCAAAAAAAACCGCCAGGCGGCGGGTTTTGTGAGGGGCACAGACGATGACAGCCCAAACGCCGCCAAGGGCTGGGGCAGATTCAGGAACGGCGACCCAGCAACTGAGACCCCAACAGCAGCAGGGCGTCGCTGAAGACATTGCCGGGCAGGCTCTGCAAGGCGTCCAGAGCGCGCTGTGCCTCCGCCGCCGCCGCGTCACGGGTGGCCGTCAGGGCGCCTGTTTTTTGCACGATGTCGATAATTTTCGCCATGTTGGCGGTGCCACCAGTTTCTATTGCGTCCCGAATAACGCTGCACTCCTGAGGCGAGCCACGCTGCATGGCGATGATCAGCGGCAAGGTCGCCTTGCCTTCGCGCAAGTCGTCACCCAGGTTTTTACCCATCACCTGGACGTCGCCGTCATAGTCGAGCACATCGTCGATCACCTGAAACGCTGTACCCAGTGCCTGGCCGTAATCGGCGCAACTTTTTTCAACCGCCGCGGGTGACTTGGCGAGCAAGGCGGCCAGTCGGGCACTGGCCTCAAAGAGTTTGGCCGTTTTGGAGCGTATGACCAGCAGGTAATCTTCCTGCGTCAGGCTGGCGTTGTGCATGTTCATCAGCTGCAGCACCTCACCCTCAGCAATCACATTGGTGGCTTCGGCCAGGGTCTGCATGATGCGCATGTCACCTGCGTCCACCATCATCTGAAACGCCCGCGAATACAAAAAATCGCCAACCAGCACGCTGGCCGGGTTGCCAAAGGCCTCGTTGGCCGTGGCGCGGCCACGTCGCAAGGTGGACTCATCGACCACGTCGTCATGCAGCAACGTGGCGGTGTGGATAAACTCAACCACTGCTGCCATGTTGAAACGCTGTTCACCCCTGTAACCGAGCGCACCGCACATCAGAAGCAGCAGGGCCGGCCGTAGGCGTTTGCCACCGGCGGCGATGATGTACTGTGACACTTGGCTGACCAACGGCACATCCGACTGCAATCGTCTGGAAACAACTGAATCCATGCCGCGCATGTCGTCAGCAATCAGGGCAAGAGCAGCAGCGGTGCTGGATGAGTTGGCAGACAAAAGTGGCAAATCCCGACGATGTTAATCGCCAATTATAGGAAGTCGGACGGCCTCAAGAGCCAGCGCTTTGAGCTGTATCTGACCGCTATGGTTATTGATGCCCCTCCATGCTAGAATCGAAGGCTCTGTAGAAATCCGTCTGCAGAACTCAATATAAAGAGGTCTTACATGTACGCGGTCATAAAAACCGGTGGCAAACAATACAAGGTTGCTGCTGGTGAAAAAATTAAAGTAGAACAGATTGCTGCGGACGTAGGCCAAGAGATCGTTATTGACCAGGTGTTGGCTGTCGGAAACGGCGCTGATATCAAAGTTGGTACGCCCTTGGTGCTAGGTGCCAGTGTTACTGTGACAGTCATCTCTCACGGCAGAGGTGACAAGATTCGCATTTTCAAAATGCGCAGGCGCAAGCACTACCAAAAACGCCAGGGCCATCGGCAGAACTACACAGAACTGCAAATTGGCGCGATTGCTGGATAAGCCCGGCACCATCAGGAGCAACTGAAAAATGGCACAGAAAAAAGGCGGCGGCTCTACGCGAAACGGGCGCGACTCACAGCCCAAAATGCTTGGCGTCAAAAAATTTGGCGGCGAAGTCATCAACGCAGGCAGCATCATTGTTCGCCAGCGCGGCACCCGGTTTCACCCCGGTACCAATGTCGGTATCGGCAAAGACCACACCCTGTTTGCACTGATAGACGGTCAAGTCTCATTTGCGATCAAAGGTGCGTTGTCCAAGCAAACTGTCAGCGTGACGGCTGTTGCCACCCCGGCATAAGTCAATTACTTCGACAAGTCTTTGTGACACCCTCGAAGCCCCGACCTGTCGGGGCTTTTTTATTTGTAGACTACTTCTCTTGAGTGATCTGATGAGAGCCACACCATGAAATTCGTTGACGAAGCCTTTATTGACATTGCCGCTGGCGATGGCGGGGCGGGCTGCGTCTCGTTCAGCCATGAAAAATACAAGGAGTTTGGTGGCCCCAACGGCGGTGACGGTGGGCGCGGTGGCCATGTGTACGCGGTGGCCGACATCAACCTGAACACGCTGGTTGATTTTCGCTTTTCACGCCGCCACGATGCCAAAAACGGCGGACACGGCATGGGTTCAGACATGTTTGGCGCCAAGGGTGATGACGTGATCTTGAAGATGCCAGTCGGCAGCATTTTGAGTGACGCCGAGACGGGCGAGGTGCTGTTTGAACTGATGGAGCCAGGCGAGCAGGTTTTGATTGCCAAAGGCGGCGACGGTGGCTTTGGCAACCTGCGCTTTAAAAGCTCGACCAACCGTGCGCCGCGTAGCAAAACGCCGGGCTGGCCCGGTGAGCGAAAAAGCCTGAAACTTGAACTGAAAGTGTTGGCCGATGTCGGTTTGCTGGGCATGCCCAATGCGGGTAAATCCACTTTTATCACCGCTGTTTCAAACGCACGGCCTCGCATTGCTGACTACCCTTTCACCACCCTGCACCCCAACTTGGGCGTGGTGCGCGTTGCGCCTGAGCAAAGCTTTGTGGTGGCCGACCTGCCCGGCCTGATTGAAGGAGCCTCTGAAGGCGCTGGCTTGGGTCATCTGTTCTTGCGCCATCTGGAACGTACCCGGCTGCTGCTGCATATTGTTGATTTGGCACCGTTTGACGAGAGCGTTGACCCGGTCGCGCAGGCCAAGGCGATTGTGGGCGAGCTGAAGAAATACGACGATGCACTGTTTAAAAAACCGCGCTGGTTGGTGCTGAACAAGCTGGATATGGTTGACGGTGACAAGCGCGCAGAAATCGTCAAGGATTTCGTCAGGCGCTTCAAGTTCAAAGGCCCTGTGTTTGAAATATCGGCGCTGACACGCGAAGGCTGCGAACACCTGATCAAGACAATTTACCAGCACGTCAAAAAGGTGCAAAAAAGTGAACAACCCGTGGAAGAAGTCGATCCACGTTTCGTGGAACTGCCGCCAGAGTAGGCTGGCCGCTATTCATTCAGGAGCTGCTCACCCACCTATCCATTGCTCTGCAGCCCTGAAAGACATCTGAAAAACACCTGAAAACAGCTGGAATTTGCGCTGAACTGCTTCCAACACTCTGACCATGCAAGAAAAAACCAACGCCCACGTCCTTCGCCATGCCAAACGCATCGTGGTCAAGGTCGGCTCCAGCCTGGTCACCGATGAAGGGCGTGGCCTGGATGCCATGGCCATTGGCCAGTGGTGTGAGCAGCTGGCGGCCTTGGTCAAGGACGGGCGGGAAGTCATCATGGTCAGCAGCGGCGCGATTGCCGAGGGCATGAAGCGCCTGGGTTGGGCCAGTCGCCCCAAAGCCATCCACGAGCTACAGGCGGCAGCGGCGGTGGGGCAGATGGGCTTGGCACAGGTTTACGAGACGCAATTGCGGGAAAACGGCATTGGCAGTGCCCAGGTACTGCTCACACATGCCGACCTGGCCGACCGGGAGCGCTACCTGAATGCGCGTTCGACCTTGCTGACGCTGCTGAGCCTGGGTGTGGTACCTGTCATCAATGAGAACGACACCGTCGTCAACGACGAGATCAAGTTTGGCGACAACGACACACTGGGCGCGCTGGTGGCCAATCTTGTCGAGGCCGACGTGCTTGTGATCCTGACCGATCAAAAAGGCCTGTATACCGCTGACCCGCGCAAAGACCCTGCCGCGCGGTTTGTGCATGTGGGCAAGGCCGGCGACACAGCGCTTGAGGCAATGGCGGGCGGCGTGGGCTCCAGCATCGGCAGCGGCGGGATGATCACCAAAATCCTAGCCGCCAAGCGCGCTGCCGGTTCGGGCGCATCCACCGTGATTGCCTGGGGCCGGGAGCCCTCGGTGCTGATTCGCCTCAGCCGGGGCGAAGCGATTGGCACGCTGCTGGTGGCGCAAACCGCCAAGAATCAGGCCCGAAAACAATGGATGGCCGACCATCTGCAAATGCGCGGCTCAGTCACGGTGGACGCCGGCGCTGCGGCCAAAGTGGCGCGCGAGGGCAAGAGCCTGCTGCCGATTGGCATGACCACCGTATCGGGCGAATTTTCACGCGGTGACGTGATCGCCATCAAAAGTATTGAGGATGTGGAAATTGCCCGCGGCCTGGCCAACTACTCCAGCGCTGAGGCGCGGCTGATTTGCCGCAAGGCCTCTACGGAGTTTGAAAAGCTGCTGGGCTACACCGGCGAGCCAGAAATGGTGCATCGCACCAACCTCGTCTTGATGCGCTGAGGTCCAGGGCTAAACCCTCGTCTACTGATCCAGATAGCGCTGCGGATTCTTCAGCTTATTCACCAGCTCAGTGACCGAGCCCGCTGGCGCACTCTGGTTGCACGCGCCAGCCCTGGCCAGGCGCAGTGGATGTTTCGACGGCATGTGGTCAAACACCGAACGCCACTGCGGATTGCTGACCAGACTCCACTTGCCATTTGGCGAATAGCGGGCATAGGTTTTGAACTCGCCGGTTGAGCAGCGCAATGCTTCATACATCACGTTTCGTACGCCGCTGGCGCTGGTGGCCACCACCACATATCGCACCAGACTGTCCCTTTTTGAAATGCTGATGGTTGCGGGGTCAACCCCGTAAACCAGTGACATGCTGGTCGGAACATCGAACAAGATCAATTTGTTGACATCAAACGCCGGTGGGGGCGGAGCGTCGGTTTCCTTCCACTCGGCATCATTGGCAAAAACCTGTTGCGCCTGCAACTGAGCTGCAAATGCCAACAGACAGAACACCATCGCCCGACGTAAAAAAGTCTTTTTAATGCTCATTTTTTCTTGCCACGTCCACTGTCTGGCTGGTTTGAGGGTCGGGCTCAAAACTGGCGCCCGGCGGCAGCTCAAGGGCCACGCCAGATCTTGAAAAATGGCCCTGCTCTGCTCTCTGGCCATGGCCGCGCTCATGGCGGTAGTGATGCCCATGGTTATCGGGCCGTACATCACCGCGCCAGTCAAGGTTCGGCACAAAGCGCGCCAGTTCAGTCAAGGCCATTTCGTATACACCACGTTTGAACTCGACCACCACATCGAGCGGCACCCAGTAATCGTTCCAGCGCCAGGCATCAAACTCGGGATGGTCGGTGGCGCGCAGGTTCAAATCCCAGTCGTGACCGACCAGCTGCAACAGAAACCATATTTGTTTCTGGCCTTTGTAGTGTCCACGCGCATCGCGGCGTATGAACCGGTCAGGCACCTCATAGCGCAACCAGTCTCGGGTTCGGGCCAGCACCTGCACGTGCTGCGGCATCAGCCCCACTTCTTCATGCAATTCCCTGAACATCGCCTGTTCGGGATTTTCACCCCGATCAATGCCGCCCTGTGGAAACTGCCACGAGTGGGTGCGAATACGCTTACCCCAAAAAACCTGACTTTTATGGTTGAGCAAGATGATGCCGACGTTGGGCCTGAAGCCGTCCCGGTCGAGCATAATCAAACCTCAAATTTTTTAAACTGAGTCCATTATGCACAGCGAACTCAGCAAAGCCAAGTGCAAGGCGCCTGAGCTGCCCGCCCAGACTCAAAAAACCATTCAGAATTCATCAGAAATCAGCCCATGAAAGCCTCGCAGTTTTACATTTCCACCCTCAAAGAAGCACCTGCGGACGCAGAAATTGCCAGCCACCAGTTGATGATGCGTGCTGGGCTAATCAAAAAACTTGGCGCAGGCATCTATAACTACATGCCGATGGGGCTGCGCGTGATTCGCAAGGTAGAAGCGATCGTGCGCGACGAGATGAATAAAGCCGGTGCCATTGAAATGACGATGCCCGTCATTCAACCCGCCGAGCTGTGGCAGGAGACCGGACGCTTTGAAAAAATGGGGCCAGAGCTGCTGCGCATCCAGGACCGCCATGGCCGCGACTTTATCGTGCAGCCGACCAGCGAAGAAGTGGTGACCGACGTGATGCGCCAGGACATCAAAAGCTACAAGCAGTTACCCAAAAATCTGTACCAGATTCAAACCAAATTCAGAGACGAACGCCGCCCCCGCTTCGGCCTGATGCGCGGGCGCGAGTTCATCATGAAGGACGCGTACAGCTTTGACCGCGACGAGGCGGCAGCCAAAGTCAGCTACCAGAACATGTCCGACGCCTACCGCAGGATTTTTGACCGCTTTGGCCTGAGCTACCGCGCCGTGGCCGCCGACAGTGGGGCGATTGGCGGTGACTTGAGCCAAGAGTTTCAGGTGATTGCTGCCACGGGTGAAGACGCCATCGTGTACTGCCCAACGAGTGCCTATGCCGCAAACATTGAAAAAGCTGAGGCACTGGCCCCACAAGGTGAGCGCAAAGCGGCAACACAGGCCATGACCAAGACTGCCACGCCGGGTCAATCGACCTGCGCGCAGGTGGCGGAACTTTTGGGCATACCGCTGGCATCCACCGTCAAATCATTGGTGCTGGCCACAGACACACTGAACGACAAAAACGAAGTCGCCAAAACACAAGTCTGGCTGCTGCTGCTGCGCGGTGACCACGACATGAATGAAGTCAAGGTCGGCAAGGTGACTGGCATGGCGGGCTTTCGTTTTGCGACCCTGCCCGAGATTGAAGACCACTTCGGCTGCAAGCCCGGCTACCTTGGCCCGCTCGGCATGCACAAGCCTGCCAAGCTGGTGGTTGACCGCGAAGTCGCGGCAATGGCCGACTGGGTGTGCGGCGCCAATGAAATCGACTTCCACCTGACCGGTGTCAACTGGGGCCGTGACCTGCCCGAGCCCGACGTGATCGCAGACATCCGCAATGTCGTCCAGGGCGACGCCTCCCCTGACGGCAAGGGGGTTCTCGCCATCGAACGCGGCATTGAAGTAGGTCACGTGTTTTACCTCGGCACCAAATACAGCAAAGCCATGAACGCCACCTTTCTGGGTGAAAACGGCAAACCGCAGTATTTAGAGATGGGTTGCTACGGCATTGGCATCACGCGCCTGCCCGCCGCCGCGATTGAACAGAACCATGACGCCAAAGGCATCATTTGGCCGGACGCGATTGCGCCCTTCACAGTCGTTCTGTGTCCCATCAGCCCGGACCGTTTTACAGCTGTCAAAGCCGCTGCCGACACCTTGTACGCCGAGCTGATGGCTGCGGGTGTTGATGTGATTCTGGACGACCGCAACGAGCGCCCGGGCGCCATGTTTGCCGACTGGGAACTCATCGGCGTGCCGCACCGCGTGACGATTGGTGATCGGGGCCTGAAGGAAGGCCACCTGGAATACCAGCATCGCCGCGACACCGAATCAACCCAGGTTCTGGTTGCCGAGGCATTGACCTTTATCAAGGGCAAACTGAGGCTGTAAAACCGTGTCTGAGAGCTTTTTTAACCGCAGAAAAGCCTTGCAGTCCTCTATTTTATTGGGTATTCAGCTCCTTTTTTCAGAGCAATCAAAAGCTGGTGCGCAAATTGAAGAGCCGCTGATCGACTCGGTACGTACAGCGCTGAGCTCGGCCATCGCCAACCACGCCCCGCCGGTACCGGAGTTCAAAGACACCGAAAGCCGCCTGGCCTACCTGCGCTGGCTGGCCGCCATGAGCGACCGCCTGTTGAGCCAAAAGGCCGAGCTGCAAATCCGCAAGGAATTTTTACAAACCGTCTGGTACGAAAGCAAGCGCGCCGGGCTGGACACCGCGTTGGTCTTGGGTCTGATTCAGGTGGAGAGCAACTTTCGCAAATTTGCTGTCAGCGTGGTGGGCGCACGCGGCTACATGCAGGTGATGCCGTTTTGGACGCGCGTGATCGGCGACGGCGATGCGAGCAAACTTTTTCATATGCAAACCAACCTGCGCTTTGGTTGCGTGATCTTGAGGCATTACCTGGATCGCGAAAAAGGCGATTTGTTTTTGGGTCTGGGCCGTTACAACGGCTCACGCGGCAAAGCGCCCTACCCGGATGCCGTGCTGGGCGCCCGCAGAAAGTGGGAGTTCAATGGCTGAACGACTCCAACATTGTCTGGGGCTGCTGTTACTGACCGACCTGCTGAGGCTGGGCCATGCGTGCTTGCTTGATGCCCAAGACGCCAACCATGTGCAGAGCCACAGAAGGTGGCCTGGTGCCAGGGTTGCAATTTGCCAGCCCATTTCAACAGCGCTACGCTTGCTGGGCTGTGCGTCTGTGATCCTATAAAAAGCAGTTGGATGCGCCCGGCGTGTCCAGCAAGGCGAGACAACGAAGCGGGCTACTGCCCGCCAGGCGGAGCAACGTAGCTGGGCGCGTTGGGAGCGGCACACTCGGGCGCATCCAACTGCTTTTATTAGGGTGATACATCCAGGCATTGTGCTGGCGCTGGTTCACACCCAAAGGTAGCCTGGTTTCAAAACCGAAAGTCTTGTTTTTACCCCAGAAGTAGTCGCTGGCAGTGTGGCCGCAATCGACTGAGGCGTTCTGCACTGCATCGACCACACCAAAAGCGGGCACCAATCAACCAGCAGCGTGCAACGAAATCTGGAACTCGCCCGGTGATGGCCGCCACCTGCTTGGCCGGCACCTCGGTGCCGACGTCGATTGTGTCCAGGCTTTTGGGGAAGCTGGACGCCATGCGCCAACGCATATTGGGGCCGCTGTGCGCCAGCGCCGGTGCCGTGACACATGCAGCGGCCGTCGCTGCCAGGCTGGTTCGAAGGAGTTGCCGCTTGTTCATGAGAAGCTGCTTTGTAGGGATGCAAGACATCCATTGAGCAACACGGATGCCAAGAAACAGGCCTGCTGACCTCTGAAAACAGCGACTCAGAGGCCCATCAGGGCATCAAAAACAGCTGCAAGCCAATGAATGATTACGAGAGCAGCTATGAATTAGCTAGCGCTTAGAGGGCCTACCTGGGTACTGCCATGAAACCCGCGCTCGGCCGCAAACCAGGCCAGCACAGGCACCGTACCCGGCAAAACCGGCGCAACAGCCACCGGCAGACCCTGCCATGCAAACGCCTGGCCTTCGCGCATATGCAACTCGCCCGTCCAGTCAAACACCTTGCAAAAGTTCAGCCGCACCAGGGCGTGAGGGTAGTCGACAAGCTCGACTTTCCAGGCTGTGGCGCCGCCAATGGTGATGCCAATTTCCTCGATCAACTCGCGGCGCAGAGCTTGCTCGACGGTTTCGCCAGCTTCTAGCTTGCCGCCGGGGAATTCCCAATACCCTTCATACACCTTGCCGGACGGGCGGCTGGTGAGAAGGAAGTCGCCATTCGGCTTGACCAGCACGCCGACGGCAACATCAACCGTTTTTCGGTCCGCACCGCCTTCACGCGGGCGATCGCCATCGGCTACCAGAACGGTCACAGTCAATGCTTACCTGCGAAATCGCGGGCGAACTGGTAAGCGACGCGTCCACTGCGCGAACCACGCTCCAAAGCCCAGACCAGCGATGCGGGACGCGCTGCCTCGATGGCAGACTTGTCAACGCCGAACGATGACAACCATTGCGCCACGATGGTCAGGTATTCATCCTGGCTAAAGGGGTAAAAACTGACCCACAGGCCAAAACGCTCGGACAGCGAGATCTTTTCTTCAACCACCTCACCAGGATGTACTTCACCGTCTTCAGTGTGGGTGTAAGTGAGGTTTTCCGTCATGTACTCGGGCAGCAAATGGCGACGGTTGCTGGTGGCGTAAATCAGCACATTTGGCGTTGCAGCGGCAACAGACCCGTCCAGAATCGACTTCAGAGCCTTGTAGCCTGGTTCGCCCTCTTCAAAGCTCAAGTCGTCGCAAAAAACAATGAATTTTTCAGGCAACTCGCTGACCACATCCACGATGTCGGGCAGGTCGGTCAGGTCCGCCTTGTCGACTTCAATCAGCCGCAAACCGCGTGATGAGTATTCATTCAGACAGGCTTTGATGAGCGACGATTTGCCTGTTCCGCGTGAGCCGGTCAGCAACACATTGTTCGCGGGTTTGCCGTTAACAAATTGCTCGGTATTGCGCTGGATTTTTTCTTTCTGATCGTCGATTTCTTTCAGGTCATTGAGCGCCATGTGGCCAATGTGTTTGACGGGCTCCAGGCTGCCGTGGCCCGAGGCGCGCTTGCGGTAGCGAAAAGCCACCGAGCTTGACCAGTCAGGAGCGGTAAGCGGCTGTGGCAAGACAGATTCGATGCGTGAGATCAGCGCTTCGGCACGGACAATCAGACGTTCAAAATGTTCGTTCATATCGGGTGTCAGCTTCTGTAGTCTGCATTGATTTTCACGTAGTCGTAAGACAAATCGCATGTCCAGACGGTGTCCACCGCCGCACCCCGGCCCAAAACGACGCGCACGATGATTTCGCTTTGCTTCATCACGCGCTGGCCATCAGCCTCCGCGTAATCAGGATGTCTGCCGCCGTTTTTGGCCACCATCACGTCGTCCAGATACAAATCGATTTGGGTCTGATCCAGATCGTCTAGACCGGCATAGCCGACGGCCGCCAGGATCCGGCCCAGGTTGGGGTCGCTGGCAAAAAAAGCCGTCTTCACAAGCGGAGAATGAGCGATGGCATAGGCGACCTTGCGGCACTCGTCGCCGGTCTTGCCGCCTTCTACACGAACGGTGATGAACTTGGTTGCGCCTTCGCCGTCGCGCACGATGGCTTGGGCCAACTGCTGGGCAATGTCCATCATGGCCGCGCGCAATACCTGACCATCAGCACTGGCGAGCAAGGTGATGGGTGTGTGTTTTGCCTGGTTACTGGCAATCACCACAAAGGAATCGTTGGTGGACGTGTCGCCGTCGACAGTGACACGGTTAAACGAGCCTTCAGCCAGTTCATGCGCCAGTTGCCCCATGATGGATTGGGACACGCAGGCATCGGTGGCCATGAAACCCAGCATGGTGGCCATGTTCGGGCGAATCATGCCAGCGCCCTTGCTGATGCCAGTGATGGTGACCACAACGCCGCCCAACATGATGCGCTTTGAAAACGCTTTGGCCACCGTGTCGGTGGTCATGATGGCTTCAGCAGCATGGCCCCAGTTGTCAGCCTTGGCATCGGCAATGGCGGCGGGCAAGCCCGCCTCAATGCGTTCGTAAGGCAGCGGCTCCATGATGACGCCGGTCGAAAACGGCAGGATTTGCTCAGGCGACAAGTTCAACTCGCGCGCCAAAGCAATGCAGGTCGCCTGGGCTCTGGTCAAGCCGTCTTCACCCGTGCCCGCATTGGCGTTACCCGTGTTGACGACCATGGCGCGAATACCCAAACTTTGGCCGCTGTTTAGGGCCAGATGCTGGCGACAGATTTGTACTGGTGCGGCGCAGAACCTGTTTTGCGTGAAGACAGCACCGACGGATGCGCCCTCATCGAGCAGCAAGACGCTCAAGTCTTTGCGATTGGCCTTGCGAATACCTGCTTGCGTGATTCCCCAGCGCGTGCCGGGAACAGGAAACAGTTCAGCTGAAGGCGTGGCAACAAAATTCACAGGCATCACTGACTTTCCAAAAAACCAAAAAAAACCTGATTGACTTCAGCTCAGCTTGCCGTGGCAATGCTTGAATTTTTTGCCCGATCCACAAGGGCAAGGGTCGTTGCGTCCAGTGCGCTGCATCAACTCCGCTGACAAGCCGGACGATTGAAGCTGTGCAGTTTCTTCTATCCGCACTTCAACGTCGCCGGTTTCGGTGGGCGCTGTATAAGTCACGTTGGAAATGTTCTCGCCCCGATTTTCAATCGCTTCAGCGGCCTGGTTGAGCTCGTCGCTGGACTGGATTTTGACGGTCATCAGAGTTTTGGTCACTTCGTTTTTCACGCTGTCCAGCAGCTGGCCGAACAGCTCAAATGCTTCGCGCTTGTATTCCTGCTTAGGCTGCTTTTGGGCATAGCCGCGCAGGTGAATGCCCTGACGCAGGTAGTCCAGTGCGCTCAAATGCTCACGCCAGTGGGTGTCGATGCTTTGAAGCAGCACCATGCGCTCAAACTGCAAAAAGTTTTCTTCACCAATCAGTTCCAGTTTGGCGGCAAATGCTGCGTTGGCGGCGGCAAGAACTTTTTCCAGAATGTCTTCGTCGGTCACGGCCGCCGCACCTTCAATGTCCTTGGCCAGAGGCACGTCGATCTGCCATTCGCTGGCCAGGACTTTCTCGAGCCCAGTAATGTCCCACTGCTCTTCAACGCTTTCAACCGGCACGTACTGACGTGTCAAATCCGTAAAGCAGCCTTCGCGCAGCGAAGCAATCTGGCTTGTCAGACTGGCGGCATCCATGATGTCGTTGCGCTGCTGGTAAATCACCTTACGCTGATCGTTAGCCACATCGTCGTATTCCAGCAATTGCTTGCGAATGTCAAAGTTGCGTGCTTCGACCTTGCGCTGGGCCGATTCAATGCTGCGCGAGACAATGCCCGCCTCAATCGCTTCACCGTCGGGCATTTTCAGCCTGTCCATGATGGACTTGACGCGTTCACCGGCAAAAATGCGCATCAGCGAATCATCAAGACTCAGGTAAAAGCGGGACGAACCATTGTCACCCTGACGACCTGAACGGCCGCGCAACTGGTTGTCAATGCGGCGTGACTCATGCCGCTCGGTCGCGATGATGCGCAGGCCTCCAGAGGCGATCACCTGCTCGTGCTCCTGGGCCCACTCGGCGCGCAGCCTTGCAATTTCCTTTTCCTTGTCAGCGCTGCTGAGGGCCTCGTCAGCCTGAACTGCTTCAATGCGTTTTTCAACATTGCCGCCCAGCACAATGTCAGTGCCACGGCCTGCCATGTTAGTGGCGATCGTGATCATTTTGGGGCGGCCCGCCTGGGCCACGATATCAGCTTCACGGGCATGCTGCTTGGCATTGAGCACCTGGTGCGGCAGCTTCTCCTTGTTCAGCAACTCATCAATAATCTCGGAGTTTTCAATGGACGTGGTTCCCACCAGCACGGGCTGGCCACGCTCATAACATTCGCGAATGTCCTTGATGGCCGCTTCGTACTTTTCACGCGTGGTTTTGTAAACCCGGTCCAACTGGTCTTCGCGCTTGCTGACGCGGTTAGGCGGAATGATGGTGGTCTCGAGACCGTAAATTTCGGAGAACTCAAAAGCTTCTGTGTCGGCCGTGCCGGTCATGCCGGCAAGCTTGGCATACAGGCGGAAATAGTTCTGGAAAGTAATCGACGCCAGCGTCTGGTTTTCAGCCTGAATTTGTACGCCTTCCTTGGCCTCCACCGCCTGGTGCAAACCATCGCTCCAGCGCCGACCTGACATCAGGCGGCCGGTAAACTCGTCAACAATGACGATTTCCTTGCCGCCACTCTCGCCGGCTTGCACCACATAGTGCTGGTCGCGGTGGTACAGGTGATTGGCACGAAGCGCGGCGTACAGGTGGTGTACAAGCGTGATGTTGGCCGGGTCATAAAGCGTAGCGCCTTCTGGGATAAGGCCCAGGCTGAACAGGATACGCTCGGCATTTTCATGGCCCTGTTCGGTCAAAAAGACCTGATGTGTTTTTTCGTCCAGCGTGAAGTCGCCGGGCTTGGTCACGCCTTCACCCGTGCGGGGGTCAGCTTCGCCCTCCTGCTTGGTCAGCAACGGAACAACCTTGTTCATGGCGATGTACATCGCCGTATGGTCTTCGGCTTGGCCACTGATGATGAGCGGTGTACGAGCCTCGTCAATCAAAATTGAGTCGACCTCGTCAACGATGGCGAAATTCAGGCCGCGCTGCACGCGGTCAGCCACCTCGTACACCATGTTGTCGCGCAGATAGTCAAAACCGTATTCGTTGTTGGTGCCGTAAGTGATGTCGCAGCGGTAAGCGGCCTGCTTTTCTTCGCGCGACATGGTGGGCAAATTGATGCCGACTGTCAAACCCAGAAAGTTGTACAGCTTGCCCATCCACTGCGCGTCACGGTTGGCAAGGTAGTCGTTCACGGTGACCACGTGTACGCCCTTGCCCGTCAGCGCATTGAGGTAAACCGGCAATGTGGACGTGAGCGTTTTGCCTTCGCCCGTGCCCATCTCGGAAATTTTGCCGTTGTGCAGCGACATGCCGCCCAGCAGCTGAACATCAAAGTGGCGCATCTTCATCGCGCGCTTGCTGCCTTCGCGCACCACTGCAAAAGCTTCCGGCAAGATGGCCTCAAAGCTTTCACCGCCCAGCATCCGGGTTTTGAATTCTTCTGTTTTACCCCTTAGTTCGCCGTCGCCCAGTTTTTCATAAACCGGCTCAAGCGCATTGATCTGGGCAACGGTTTTACGGTAGGTTTTGAGTAGCCTGTCATTGCGGCTGCCGAAGATTTTGGTCAGGAAATTGGAGGCCATACATGCAGGGCCGCCCGTTCAACTCCCCTGAGTCTACGGATGCGGCTTGAATTCCTTAAATGAGTTCTGTCTGAAGCTGAGGGCGGGCCGGTCGAGTTCAACCATGCGCTAACCCTGGATTTTACCTGCGGCAGCGCGCCTATTTTGGGCCTTGTGCCTGCCCGGTGATGACAGGAAGGCTTTGTCCCGCCAACAGGAATTTTTGCGGGTCTTGAAACACGCCCTGAACCAGCACCTCAAAATGCAGATGCGAGCCCGTCGATCGACCCGTAGACCCAACTTCTGCAATTTTTTGACCGCGTTTGATCAGATCACCTTTTTTGGCCAACACTTTTGAAGCATGTGCGTAGCGCGTGACCAGGTCATTGCCGTGATCAATCTCCAGCATGTTGCCGTAGGCAGGGTGATACTCCTGCGTTACTACCACACCACCGGCTGCAGCCACAATAGGCGTGCCCGGCGCGGCTGGAAAATCAAGCCCGGTATGCAAGGCAGACTGCCCGTTCATAGGGTCGATACGCCAGCCAAACGAGGAACCCAAAGCACCACCGACAACAGGCTGCTGGGTTGGCACCATCAGTTTTTTGATTTTGAGGTCAAACAGGCGTGACTCCATCAGGGTCATCAGGTCGACCCGCTGGTCCGTGATTTTGTCAAGATCGGCCAACGTGGCTTGAAGCTCATCCATGGTCAAAGAGCGGCTGCCCACCAAAGCGCCCCCGCTGCCCACACTTGACTTGATCTCTTTCGGGCTGACCCCCGCAAGACCCGCGACACGCTCGCCGAGAGCTTCGAGCTGCACCATCTTTGCCTGCATTTCACCCAGTCGTTTGGCCATGACATCGAGGTTTTCACGCATGAACCGGTCGCGCTGCTCGAACTCGTCCTTGACCACCAGCTTGACGAGTGCCCCAACAACCGGCCAGCCTTCACGCGCGCCCTTTAGAAAGACCCAGTGGTACAGACCGGCAGCCACCACCGTCAGAGCCAGCGCCGCCACGCAGCCAGCGACGACCAGACGTGTTCCACTCAAATAAATGGCACGGCTTTTGGCCAGCCACGCATCAGTGATAATCAAATGCATCTGTCATCCTTTTCCATGCGCTGTGAACTCTCGTTACCGTCCCCTCACAGCAAGCCCCACGCAGAGGGCCATACCGATTTCCCAAGCGGTCAACAACTCACCCGCTTTGGGGATGCTGGCCGGACAGGTAAAAGAATCAAATGACCGCCTGAAATCGGTTCAATCATTAATACCCGACGCAATGCGCGCATCTGTACAAGCCGGCCCCATTGATGGCGCAACTTGGTGCTTGCTGGTCACATCTAACGCGGTTGCAGCCAAGCTTCGCCAGCTTTCGCCGCTGATGCTTTCCAAGCTTGGCGGCAAGGGGGTCAAGGTTACATCAATTCGGCTAAGAATACTGATAGCACGAAAGCGTTAGTTCACATGACGTGGGGTGAGGCAGTGGTGCCGATTATCGGAATCGAACTGATGACCTACCGCTTACAAGGCGGTTGCTCTACCAACTGAGCTAAATCGGCACGACGCTTATTTTACTTGAAGCTTTGAAGTTATCTGGCGGTCACCCACGCATTTACTTCACACGCTTGAGAGCCGGACGTGGACTTGAAGGCGGCTTTGGTGGCTCCTGATCATCACTTGACACCAGTTGAACCACTTTGCCCTCAGGCGGTGCATCTGCTGACACAGCCACAGCCGACAGGGCTCCTTGCGAGCTTGCAGACTGCCCTTCCTGTTGCGTCTTCGTGCCCATCGGAAAAGCCATACCCTGACCATTTTCACGCGCGTAAATCGCACTCACACGACCAATGGGCACCATGATGTCACGTGAACTGCCCGCAAAGCGCGCCTTGAACTCAATGAAATCATTGCCCAGCTTGAGGGAGGAGGTTGCATCGAAACTGATGTTCAGCACAATCTCGTTGTCCTTGACATATTCACGGGGCACCTGAACGGAATCATCTACCGAAACGGCCACATAGGGCGTCAAACCGTTGTCGATGCACCACTCGTAAAGCGCCCGTATCAGATACGGACGGGTAGAAGTGGACTCAAGCGTGAGGGACATTTATTTGCGCATCACTTTTTCTGAAGGCGTCAACGCTTCAATATA
>JBKCGU010000095.1:0-16205 GCA_046303055.1 Polaromonas sp. | reverse complement strand
ATCTTGTGCGAGCAAGCGTTCAGGACGGTAGGCAACGATAACTGCGTGAGCTTTGAAGGCTTGAGCTTGCAAATCCCGGCTGATGAGCATCGGTATCACTATGTGCGGGCCCAAGTTCGGGTGCACCGCTATGTCGATGGGGCTCTGGCTTTGTTTCACGGCCCGCGCAAGCTGGCTGCTTACGATGCCTGTGGCATCCATATCAAAGCGCGGGAGGATCAGTTGCTGGCCGCTTGAGGATCAGCCGATAAATCCGCGCGATGACTGCAAAGCCGCTTCGGGCTACGCCCTACGCAGCTTTGCAGTCATCGCAAACAAAATAGAAAAAGCGGACAATCTATTTGCTCTAAAACCGGACAGTTCTATTTACTGCTGACACATCTTTCACGCCATCCTTGAAGGGCAGCCCGGCCAGGTCACCATTGAGCTTGTAAGTCCATTGGTGATAGGGGCAAACAAAGGCTCTAGCGTTGCCATGCGGTGCCTGGCAAAAACGCACGCCACGGTGGGCGCAGCGGTTTTCAACCACCCTCACCCCAGTGTCAGTGCCCCGGTCCTTTGGGGCAACCCTGTCCCGCACCATGATGACCTGCCGCTCGCCAACGCAAGACAGTTTGTAGTCACCAGTGTTGGGGATTTCAGCTTCCAGCCCAACGTAGCACCAGTGCTTTCCGTAAAAAATGTTGTCCAGCTCGCGCTTGTGCAGCTGCTCGTCGGTGTAGACCCAAAAAGGAATCCGGCTGGAGCCGGGATTTCGCCAGCGTGACGGCTCGGTAGGGTTCAGGGCAGGTGCATTCATGTGGAACCTCGATCGTCGTCAAACCCATTTAAAACCGTGGCGGTTGCCAAAATTTTAATGGTATGTTCACTTATCTTTCCAGCCGCATAGGACTTACGCTAGGCGCGCGGCGCAGTCTTCTCAGTCCGCCCCGCCTTCCAGGCGCCATAGATCACCACCAGACCTGGAATCAAAATCATGGCCCAGATGATTTTTTCCAGGTTGGCTTTCACCACCGGGATGTTTCCAAAAAGAAAGCCCGCGGTCACGATGCCGCCCACCCAGAGCGCGCCGCCCACCAGGTTGTAGAGGGTAAATTTGCTGCGGCTCATGTCCGACACGCCGGCCACAAACGGCGCGAAGGTGCGCAGGAACGGCGCAAAGCGCGCCAGGATGATGGTGATACCGCCATAGCGTTCGTAAAAGTTGTGCGCCTTGTCAAAGGCGTTTTTATTAAAGAACCGGGAGTTTTCCCACTGAAAAACTTTGGGGCCAAAGTAGCGGCCAATCAGATAGTTGGTCTGGTCGCCGAGCACCGCCGCCACAAACAGCAAGCCCACGACCACCGGGTAATTCATCAGCCCGACACCACACATCGCACCGACCACAAACAGCAGCGAATCACCCGGCAAAAACGGCATCAAAACGACCCCCGTTTCAACGAAAATGATCAGAAAAAGCAGCGCATAGACCCAGGCACCGTAGGTGGCAACAAAGGTTTCAAGATAGCGGTCAATGTGGACGATGAAGTCGATGGCGAGGGTAATGAGTTCCATGGCCGTATTTTGACAGGTGTTGGCGCACCCGCTGCCATTAACGCGCGCCCAAACCGCGCGCCTAAAATCAAACCAATGACTCCAACAGCCCAGCGCCGCCCCATTCGCGAATTGCCCGACGAGCTGATCAGCCAGATTGCTGCAGGCGAAGTGGTGGAACGCCCGGCCTCGGTGGTGCGCGAGCTGGTCGACAACGCGCTTGATGCGGGTGCCGCACAAGTCACGGTGCGGCTGCTGGCGGGCGGCGTGCGACTGATTGCGGTTGAAGACGATGGCATGGGCATTGACCGCAGCGAGCTGCCGATAGCCCTGAAGCGCCACGCCACCAGCAAGATTGGCTCGCTGCAAGACCTGCAAGCGGTGGGTACGATGGGTTTTCGGGGCGAGGCCTTGGCCGCCATCAACTCGATTGCCGACATGAGCATCACCTCCAAAACGGCGAGCGCAGACCACGCCTGGCAGCTCGATGGCCGCACTGGCGAGCTGACCGCCGCCGCGCGCAGCCAGGGCACCACGGTCGACGTGCGCGAATTGTTTTATGCCACGCCCGCACGCCGCAAGTTTTTAAAAACCGACGCGACCGAACTGGCCCACTGCATTGAGGCCGTGCGCCGCCACGCGCTGGTCCGGCCCGAGGTGGGCTTTGCCGTCTGGCATGAAGGCAAGCTGGTCGAGCAATGGCGCGCCTGCACAGGGCCAGCTACACCACCCGAGCTGCTGCGCCAGCGCCTGGCCGATGTACTGGGCAGCGAATTTGTGGCGCGGTCGGTGGCGGTGCATTACGAAAGCACCGCGGTACGCGAGGACGGCACGCCGCTGCTGCGGGTGTGGGGCCGTGCAGGCATACCCGACGCGGCACGCAGTCGGGCCGACCAGCAGTTTGCCTATGTCAATGGCCGCTTTGTACGCGACAAGGTCATCACCCACGCAGCCCGCACCGCCTACGAAGACGTGCTGCACGGCCACCGCCAGCCGGTGTATGCGCTGTATGTGGAGATGGACCCGACACGGGTGGATGTGAACGTGCACCCGACCAAGATTGAAGTGCGCTTTCGGGACAGCCGCGAGGTGCACAGCGCGGTGCGCCATGCGGCTGAAAACGCGCTGGCCACGCCGAGGTCAGCCTTTCAAGCCACGGCGGGCGCACCGGAGGCCGATAAATTTGTCTTGCCCGGCAACTTTCAGGCATCAAATCCGCCCGTAGCACCCTATTTACATAGGCAAGCAGCTATAAATTATGTAGCATCCGAGAATCATCGCGTTTCCGACTTTGAAGCCCTGTGGCCCCAGCCTGGCAGTTCTGCGGCGGCCAGCGCGGCCCAAGAGCCGCCTTTGGTTGACTGGCTATTGGGCCGCGCCATCGCCCAGCTGCAAGGCATTTACATTCTGGCTGAAAACGCCCAGGGCCTGGTGGTGGTGGACATGCATGCTGCCCATGAACGGATCGTCTACGAGCGCCTGAAAACGCAGATGGACACGTCCAGAATTTCGAGTCAGCCGCTGTTGATACCCGCCACCTTCGCCGCCAGCCCGCAAGAAGTCGCCACTGCCGAAAGCGCCGCTGACACACTGGCCTTGCTGGGCCTGGACATCACGCCGTTTTCAGCCAAAACCCTGGCCGTGCGCGCCGTGCCAACATCGCTGGCGCAAGGCGATGCGGTTGAGCTGGCGCGCAGCGTGCTGGCAGAACTGGCCCAACACGATGCCAGCACCGTGATGCAGCGCGCACAAAACGAACTGCTGTCGACCATGGCCTGCCACGGCGCGGTGCGCGCCAACCGCAAACTGACGATTGACGAGATGAACGCCCTGCTGCGCCAGATGGAGGCTACCGATCGTTCGGACCAGTGCAACCATGGCCGGCCCACCTGGCGGCAGATCAGCGTCAAGGAGCTGGATGCGCTGTTCATGCGGGGGCGCTGAATTGACCGTATGCCCCAAGCGCAGAAGTGCTTCTGATACGCTCGAAGCATGACAGTGTCCACACCCACTTTGCCCGACCCCGCCACCACCCCCAAAAGCGCCAGCACCCCGATGTCCGCCGGACTGGTGGTTGTCATTTTGGCCATGCTGTTGGGCATTCAGCCCATCACCACCGACTTGTATTTGCCCGCCCTGCCGGCCATGACCAGCAGCTTTTCCGCGCGCATGTCGCAAGCCCAGCTCACACTGAGTGCCATGCTGCTGGCGTTTGGGGTGTCGCAAATGATCTGGGGGCCGTTGTCAGACCGGTTTGGCAGGCGGCCCATTTTGCTCTGCGGACTGGCAGCTTATGTGCTGGCGGCCATGGGCAGCGTCATGGCGCCCGGCATGCTGCAATTGATTGTCTGGCGCACCGTGCAGGGCGCGGCCATGGGCGCGGTGGTGATGGGTGCGCGCGCCATGGTGCGTGATTTGTACCAACCACAAGACGGGGCGCGCATCATGTCCAAGGGTTTGTCGGGTTTGGGCGCGCTGGCCTGCATCAGCGCACCGACAGGCGGCCTGCTGGCTGAGTTCTATGGCTGGCGCGCGGCCCTGATGGCCGTGGCCGTGTTTGGCGCGGCCACGCTGGTGCTGGTAGCGCTGCGCTTTAAAGAAACCTTGCCAGGCAAAAACCTTCAGGCCCTGCAGCCCGCCATGCTGCTGACCACTTGGCGCAAGATTTTGTCGAACCCCACGTTTTTGGCGTTTTCTGCCTTGTCCATTGCATCGTATGGTGGGCTGTTTACCTTTTTGGCCAGTTCGTCGTTTGTGCTTATCACCGTTCTGGGCTTGAGCAAGGCCCAATTCGGCATGGTCATGTTTTGCACGTCGCTGTCTTATGTCATGGGCACCTTTGTGTGCCGCCGTTTGCTGCGGCGTTATAGCGTTCAACAGACTGTTGCGATAGCAGCTGTTGTTAGCCTGTGTGCGGGTACCTTGATGGGAGCGCTGGCCTGGCTGGACGTGCTCAGTGTGTGGGCCGTCGTGGGGCCCTTGGCGCTGTTTATGGTGGGCCACGGTATTCACCAGCCGTGCGGGCAAAGCGGTGCGGTCGGGCCGTTCCCCCAGGCGGCAGGGGCGGCCTCTGCCATGAATGGTTTTTTGATGATGGTGGTGGCCTTTGCTATCGGCAGTTGGCTGGGCACGCGCCTGGACGGCACGGTGCTGCCCCTGACCAACGGTATGTGGTTCTGGAGCATCATGATTGCCATCAGCGCCTGGACGCTGGTGCGCAAGTACGGCCACAGCCCAGTGCGCCTTGCGGACACGCTGTGACGCTACCGTGCATCGCGCTGGCAGGGCCCACGGCCTCTGGCAAAACGGCTGCCGCCCTGGCGATTGCCTGTCACCACGAGGTTGAAATCATCAGTGTTGACTCGGCGCTGGTGTACCGGGGCATGGACATTGGCACCGCCAAACCCACGGCGGCTGAACTGGCCACGGTACCGCATCATTTGATCGACATTCGTGACCCGCTGCATGCCTACAGTGCAGCGGAGTTTGTACAGGATGCCCAATGCCTGATCGGGGAGATTCGTGCGCGCGGCAAGCTGCCGCTGCTGGTCGGGGGCACCATGCTGTACTTCAAGGCGCTGACAGATGGGCTGGACGACATGCCCAAGGCAGATGCCGGGGTGCGCGCCGATATTGCCGCCAGAGCACTTGAACGCGGCTGGCCTGCACTGCATGCCGAACTGGCACAGGTTGACCCCCTGACCGCCGAGCGACTGAAACCCAATGACTCTCAGCGCATCTCACGGGCGCTTGAAATATTCAAACTGACGGGCTTGCCGCTGTCGTCTTTTCAACAAAAACTTGCTACTAAAAAAATAGCGAATAGCCCAAACAAAATGGCCGATACAGCCCTTATTTCACTGGAACCCAACGACCGAAGCTGGCTGCACCAGCGCATTGCCCAGCGCTTTGACGGCATGCTGGCGGCAGGCTTTTTGGACGAAGTCAAAGCACTGCGCGCGCGCGGCGACCTGCATGCAGATTTGCCGGCTATGCGCTGTGTGGGTTACCGGCAAGCTTGGGAAGCCCTCGACGGGAAATCACCGATCGCCGAGCTGCGCGACAAGGGCATTTTTGCCACGCGGCAATTGGCCAAACGGCAAATCACCTGGCTGCGCAGCATGCCCCACAGGCGCGTGGTGGCCTGCGATGGCGCAGACGCACAGCAGCAAGTCCTCGAACTCGTGAAGACACAACTGGCATGACGCTTCGCATCACCAACCTGGCCAAACGCTATGGCAGCACCGCGGTGTTCCAAAACGTCAGCTTGAGCGTCGCACCAGGCGAGTTCGTCGCCATCGTGGGTGAATCAGGCGTAGGCAAATCAACTTTGCTCAACTGCATGGCCGGGCTGGACAGTTGGGACGCGGGCCAGGTAGCGCTCAAGGGGGTTGATTTGGGCGCACTGACTGATGACGCCAAAGCCTTGCTGCGCCGCGAACAGGTGGGCTTTGTCTTTCAGGCTTTCCATGTGTTGCCGCACCTGGATGTGGCGCAAAACGTGGCCTTGCCTTTGCTGCTGCTTGGAGCAATGGATGATGGACGGGTGCAAACCATGCTGCAAGCCGTTGGCCTGGAAGGCCTGGGCGCGCGCCTGCCGCAACAGCTCAGTGGCGGGCAATTACAGCGGGTGGCGATTGCGCGGGCCCTGATTCACCGCCCCGGCCTGCTGCTGGCCGATGAGCCCACCGGCAATCTCGACCCCACCACCGCTGCCAAAGTGATGGACGCGCTGATTGCGCAAACCCGCGAGCATGCTGCGTCGCTGGTGCTGGTGACGCATTCACAAGCGGCAGCCGCCAGGGCCGACCGTGTTTTGTATTTGACCAGCGATGGCATCACCGTTTGATCTGCTGTTAAAGCTGCTGGGCCAGTTCTCATGGCGTGAACTGACGCATCACCCGTGGCGCAACGCGGCGGCTGTGGTGGCCGTCATGCTCGGGGTGGCGCTGGCTTTTTCAACCCAGCTGATCAACGCCTCGGCGCTGTCTGAATTTTCAACCGCCGTGCGCGCCGTCAATGGCCAGCCTGACCTTGAACTGCGGGCGGTTGCGGGCAGCTTTGACGAAACCATTTTTGAACGTGTTGCCAATCATCGGCAAGTGGCCGTGGCCAGCCCGGTGCTGGAGCTGACCACCTTTGCGCTTGTGAACGATGAGCAGAGCGGCAAACGCAGCACGCTGCGCGTGATGGGCCTGGACGCGCTGGTGCTGGCCTCATTGGCGCCGGCCCTGATGCCCATTGCCTCAAAAGACGCAGACCGCTTTGCGCTGTTTGCGCCGGGCTCGGTTTTTCTAAACGCCAGCGCGCGCCAAAGTTTGCCAGACACCTTCAAAGTTCAAAACGGCCTGCAATTGATCGATGTCAAAGTGGCTGGCAGCGTGGCCGCCGGCGGTGCAGCGCTGGCGGTGATGGACCTGGGTGCGGCGCAAGAGCTGTTTGACAAGCGCGGGCAGTTGTCGCGCATTGACCTTCGCTTGAAGCCGGGAACAGACCGCGCCGCATTTATTCAGTCACTGCCATTGCCTTCAAGCATGACCATCCATGAACCCGGCGATGCCGCCGAACGCGTCAGCAACCTGTCGCGCGCTTACCGGGTCAACCTGACGGTGCTGGCGCTGGTGGCTTTGTTCACTGGCGCGTTTTTGGTGTTTTCTGTGCTGTCGCTCAGCGTGGCCAAACGCGCCCAACAGTTTGCACTGCTGGGCGTGCTGGGCATGACGGGCCGGGAGCGCCTGGTGCTGGTGTTGGTCGAATCAGGTCTGCTGGGTTTGCTCGGCAGTGCACTGGGGCTGCTGCTCGGCACGGGCCTGGCGGCGCTGGCGCTGCGGGTGCTGGGCGGTGACCTGGGCGGCGGCTATTTTGCAGGGGTGGCACCACCGCTTCAGTTAAGCCTGCTGGCTGCCCTGGCTTATGGCGCGCTGGGGGTGGCAGCTTGCCTGGTTGGCGGCTGGTGGCCCGCACGTGCCGCGCAAGGCTTGCCGCCGGCCCAAACGCTCAAGGGCCTGGGCGCTGCGCCAGCCCAAGGTAACCGGCACCGATTAAGCCTTGCGCTGCTCGCTGCTGGGGCTGGGCTGGCAGCGCTTCCGCCGGTCTTTGGTATGCCACTGGCGGCCTATGTGTCTGTCGCGCTGCTGCTGGTCGGCGGCATCACTGCCCTGCCCTGGCTGGTCGCGCTTGTGTACGACCAGCTCACGCCGCTGGTCGCGCATCGACTGCTGCCCTTGCTGGCAGTCGAGCGTGCCCGCCGCGTGCGAGCCAGCGCGGCGGTGGCTGTCAGCGGCGTCGTGGCGTCGCTCAGTCTGGCGGTTGCTCTGACGGTGATGGTGGCCAGCTTTCGTGATTCGGTCACGCACTGGCTGGACGTGGTGCTGCCAGCTGATTTGTACTTGCGCACGGCCTTGCCAGCAGGGGCCAATGCTGCGGCAGACACGGTGTATCTGTCACCTGAGTTAGTCGCCCGCATGGCCGAAGTCAAAGGTGTGCAGCGGGTCAGCACACTGCGCACCACATCGGTGTCGCTGGACGCCAGCAGGCCCGCTGTGGCCCTGATAGCGCGCGACGTACAAGACCCGGCCAGCGTGTTGCCGCTGGTGGGCGACCCGCTGCCTGTGCCTGCGGGCCATATCGGCATTTATGTCAGTGAAGCGATGGTGGACCTGTACGGCGCGCGTCTGGGAACCGTTTTTGGCCTTCTTTCAGGATCATTCAAGCCCCTGGACCAACAGAAAAATGCGCCTGTAGCTCCTGAATCCATAGCAGATAACAATCAGCAGAAATTTTATGTGGCAGGTGTCTGGCGCGACTATGCCCGCCAGTTTGGTGCCGTCGTTATTGGCAAGCCAGACTTTGAACGCCTGACGGGTGACACCCGCGTCAACGACCTGGCACTGTGGCTGGAACCCAATGCGCCCAGCGCGGAGGTAGAGCAGGCTGTGCGGGCCGCGGCAGACCAGATGGCCGGCGCGGGCAGTTTGCTGGAGTTTGCCTCCACCCGACAGATACGCGCCATCTCCCTGACTATTTTTGACCGCAGCTTTGCTGTGACTTACTGGCTGCAAGGCGTGGCGATCGCGATTGGCTTGTTTGGGGTGGCGGCCAGCTTCAGCGCGCAGGTGCTGGCGCGGCGCAAAGAGTTTGGCCTGCTGGCGCACCTGGGACTCACGCGCCGGCAAATACTGGCCGTTGTTGCTGGCGAAGGTGCGGCCTGGACGCTGATCGGCAGCGTGGCAGGCCTGGGCCTGGGCCTGGCGGTGTCCCTGGTGCTGGTGCACGTGGTCAACCCGCAAAGCTTTCACTGGACGATGGACCTGGTCTTGCCCTGGCTGCGGCTGCTGGGCTTGTGCGCAGCGGTGGTGCTGGCAGGCACGCTGACAGCCTGGCTGGCCGGGCGGGCGGCGGCGGGCAAAGACGCGGTGCTGGCGGTAAAAGAGGACTGGTGAGGAAGACTGTCAAGGACGCTAGATGCTGTTCAATCATTTCAGAAGAAACCTGTTGCTCGCCGGCATGGGCCTGGCGGCGCTAGGCAGCGGCCATGCCCTGCCCGCCAAAACGCTGGTGTTCCCGCGCGACCGTGGCGCGCACCCCAACTTTAAAACCGAGTGGTGGTACATCACGGGGCATTGCCTGTCTGGCCCGCGCGAATTCGGTTTTCAGCTGACGTTTTTCCGCTCGCGCGTGGAAAGCACGCAAGGCATGACGTCCAAGTTTGCCGCCCGTCAACTGCTGTTTGCCCACGCGGCCATCACCGACATACAAGGCAAAAAGCTCTGGCACGACCAGCGCATTGCACGTGATGGTTTTGGCGTTGCCAGCACCAGTGAAGCCGACATGGCCATCAAGCTGCGCGACTGGTCATTAAAAGCCAATGACAAACGCTACACCGCCGAGTTGCCCACTCCTGACTTTGGCCTGAAGCTGCAGTTCGATGAGACTCAGCCCGTGCTGCTGCAAGGCAAAAACGGCCTGTCGCGCAAAGGCCCCGACGAGCAACAGGCCAGCTACTACTACAGCCAGCCGCAGCTGGCCACCACCGGCAGTCTGCGGGTACAAGGCAAAACATTTGAAGTTCAAGGCACCGCCTGGCTGGACCACGAATGGAGCCAGGAACTGCTGGCCCCAGGCGCTGTGGGCTGGGACTGGATCGGCATGAACCTGCTGGACGGCAGCGCGCTGACCGCCTTCAGGCTGCGCGACAAGGACGGCGGCGCGGTGTGGGACGGCGGCTCGTTCAGGTCGGCCAGGCAATCGCTTTATGTTTTCAGCAAAGGCGAAGTGATTTTCAAACCCACCCGGTTCTGGAAAAGCCCGCTCACCCAAACCAGCTACCCGGTCGAATGGCTAGTGCGCACACCCGCCGACTTTTATACCGTCAAAGCGGTCATCGACAACCAGGAACTCGACAGCCGCCAGTCCACCGGCGCGATTTACTGGGAAGGCTTGAGCGAGCTGATAGACAGCAATGGCAAAAAAGCAGGCAGCGGCTATCTGGAAATGACGGGCTATTCAAAGCCGCTGCAGCTTTAAATATCACGTCGCCTGATTACTTCGACAGCCGCGCGTTTTGCGGGAACAGCTGCTTGCGCGCATCCTCGTCCATGTCGGTCTTGAAGGTGTACTTGGCCTTCAGGGCCTCAGCCCTTTGCGCTGCAGGCCGCGCATTGATTTCATCAAAGTGCCGCTTCAGGTTCGGCATCTTGCCCATCGCATCAGGCCCCAAAATAAAAGGTACAGCACGTACCCAGCCCCACACCGCCATGTCCACCAGCGTGTAGCTGTCGCCCACCATGAACTGCTGCTTGGCCAGGTGCGCATCCAGGATGCCGTAGTGGCGCTCGGCCTCAAACACATAGCGGTTCACGACGTACTCTTTGGGCTCTGGTGCGAAATGCTTGAAGTGCACCGCCTGGCCTGAATACGGGCCAATGCCGGTGGCCACAAACATCAGCCACGACAGCATTTGGCCACGCGCCACCGGTGTATTGGCAGGCAAAAACTGGCCCGACTTTTCAGCCAGGTACAGCAAGATGGCATTGCTGTCGAACACCGTCACATCGCCATCGGTGATGGCCGGGGTTTTGGCGTTCGGGTTGATCGCCACAAAGGCTGGCAGGTGCTGCTCGCCCTTGCGCGTGATATGAGTGACCTGACAACCTTCCCCATCACCCACAAATGGCCTGCCCAGCACCCGCAGCGCCTGCAGCTGTATTCGCTGCCACGCCCAATGGCGTGAAGGTGTCCATCATGCTCGAAGAAATCGGCCTGCCCTACGAGGTGCATTTGATCGACTTTGGCAAGAACGACCAATTGACGCCGGAGTTCATCTCGCTGAGCCCGAACAACAAAATCCCCGCGATTCTGGACCCCAACGGCCCGGGCGGCAAGCCCTTGGGCCTGTTCGAATCGGGTGCAATTTTGATCTACCTGGCTGACAAGACGGGCCGGTTTTTACCGGCCGACCCAGCCGAGCGCTACGAGACGATTCAGTGGGTGATGTGGCAAATGGGCGGCCTGGGGCCGATGTTTGGCCAGCTCGGCTTTTTTCACAAATTTGCGGGCAAAGAGTTTGAGGACAAACGCCCGCGAGACCGCTACGTGGCTAAGTCCAAACGCCTGCTCGGCGTGCTCGACCAGCGCCTGGCAGGCCGCGACTGGATCATGGGCGAGCACTACACGATTGCCGACATCGCCACCTTTGGCTGGGTGCGCAATCTGGTCGGTTTTTATGACGCAGGCGATTTGGTCGGGTTTGCTGACTTCAAGAATGTGCAGCGCGTGCTGACGGCGTTTGTGGCACGGCCAGCGGTGGCCAGTGGCTTGGTGATTCCAGCGCGACCTTAGGTTGCCTTAAATCAGAGGGTTCACCGTCTTCAATGCTTTGAAGCGACCGAAGTCTCGGTCAGCCGTCCAAAGCACCGTGACTGCGTTTTCAATGCAAATAGCGGCAATGCGTGCATCGTGAAACTGCCCGCCTTTTAGCTTGGCCTTGCGGCTGAGGTCCGACAACACCGCCACATGCTGCAAGCCGCTGTGCAAGACGCTGGCCTGCGGCGAGGCCAGCCATGCATCGACCTGCGCCAAGGCCTGTTCAGTCGTACTGGCTGGCGCAAATACCTTTGGATTGGTGACAACTGATAAAAACTCGTGCAGGCAGCTCGCCGGGATGCCCCAAGGTTGCGCGCCTTCAGCCAATGTCACCATGCATGCAGCCGCCTCGACGTAAAACTCACTGTCCTTTCGATGCGCATACACCAGAATATTGGTGTCTACCGCGATCATGCTTGGCGCTTTGCTTTGCGCGTGAGTACCCGGCCAATCACGTGCTCTTCTTCCAACTGTTGCCAACGTGCCGTCTCGGGCATCAAAACAACTTTGCCGCCCACGCTCGCGTCCTTGAGCTTGAAAGCCGACTTGGCGTTGACTTGCGACTCGCTGATCACACGCCGCAAACCCTCTTCAATCAAAGCGCGCAATGTCGTCTGGCTGCGCTGCGCCAATTCTTTGGCCGACTTGAAAAGGGGGTCAGACATCTCAATGGTGGTTTTCATAAGGCTACCCATATTTTGAATATGGGTGTATTGTAGGCTTTAGGCCCTTTTTGGCCAGCCCGCGCTCAAACACCTTCAACGATGCGGATGTCCCGATCCGCGCCATCACCGAGGGCGTCCAAAGCGGCCTGATAGGCGGGGCTGTCGTGTGCGGCGGTGGCATGCTCGACGCTGTCGAACTCGATCAGGACGGTGCGCTCTTTCAGTCCGAGTTCATAAGCCATGGACGGCGCACCACGTGCGAGAAATCGTCCGCCAGCAGCGGTCAGTGCCGGGCCGGCAAGCTTGGCGTAGGCGGCGACCTTGTCGGCATTTTTGATGGCGCGGTAGGTGCTGACCCAATAGGTTTTAGACATTTGATTTTCCTTGTTGATGTGAAATGGTTGTCATGAAACTTGTAAAACTGGGGCGTTGCTAAATCGATAGCTCGTTAGGCTGCGGCTTTGGAGACCAAAGGAAATGCCGCTGGGTGACGTATCGACTGCACTGATAAATCGACGTCTAACCCCGGCCAGTAGAGATGGTCGGGCGTCGGCCACTGGACGTCTGAAATCTGTTCTATCGTCCCCTGTCGAAACCAGGGAAATTGATCGAAAGGCACCAACAGTTCCTCATTGGCAAGCAGCAACCAAAAGCCATGTTTTGAAATATGAGTCACTTCAGCCGCCAAAGTGGTTATTCCAGGCATCTTGGATCTCCTTTAAGTGTGCATTGACAACTGCTTGCGCTTGCCGAATTTGCGTAGCAGAAAGACCCGTCTGATTGGCCAAAGCCACGTTGGGCGTCAACCAAAACTTCGCTTCGCCGTCAGGCTGAAAAAAAGAAGAGACAAAATTGACCGTCACGAACGATGGCAGGGGCCATTCCGGTACTGTAACCAGGTTGTTTTCTAGCGGTCTAACGCCCAGCATCAGCACTAGCATCAGCATTAGCGGCGGCGTTTAGCACTCTCCGTAGCATGCTGTTGTTGGCCAGCGTTGTCCGCAAGCAGGCCTTCGACATTGGCGTCCAAGTCCGCCTGTACTCAAACAGGTTCTCCACTGTTTTTACCTTCTACACGACAAGACAACCGCCACAAACGCCTGTTTCAGAGCTACGGCATTAAAAAATGTCATTTCCAACGTTTTTCGGCTGAAAAATTGGGCTGTAGCCCAATCAATCCGGGCGCCAGAAGCTACTAAATAAATAGCATCAATCCTTCACCCGCGACGCAAACGCTTTGCGAAACTTGGCCACCTTGGGCCCGGCCACGGCCACGCAATAACCCTGGTTCGGGTTTTTGGCAAAAAAGTCCTGGTGGTAGTCCTCGGCGGGCCAGTAGTTGGCCAACGGCACGACTTCGGTCACGATGGGGCGGTCAAACAGCTTGTCCTGGCCCATTTGGCGAATCATGTCGGTGGCAATTTGCTTTTGCTCGTCGGTTGCGTAGTAAATGCCGCTGCGGTACTGCGTGCCGCTGTCGTTGCCCTGGCGGTTCAGGGTGGTGGCGTCGTGCACGACGAAAAAGATTTCCAGAATCTCGCCGACAGTGATTTGCGCCGGGTCGTATTGCAGCTTGACCACCTCGTTGCAGCCCGTGCGTCCGGTACACACATCGTCGTAACTGGGGCGGTTCACCTGGCCGTTGCTGTAGCCTGATTCGACGTCAAGGATGCCGCGCACTTTGACGAACACGGCCTCGGTACACCAAAAGCAGCCGCCGCCCAGGGTGATGGTTTGGGTGGCAGTGTTGTGGGGTTGTTGATCTTGTTCCATGGTCAGTTGTTCCTATGTGTTGTATTGTCCAGAGATGCACTGTAGGGTGATGCCCGATACACTTCAGGCTTAAAGCTTTTACCAAGATACCCAAGGACCCATTCTTCATGAAAACCAACGTCAAACCGCGCTTCGTCTGGGAAGACCCTTTTATGCTGCAAGACCAGCTGTCGGACGACGAGCGCGCCATTGAGGAAGCGGCGCACCAGTTTTGCCAGGACAAGCTGCAAACCCGTGTGTTGATGGCTGCGCGTCACGAAAAGTTTGACCGCGAGATCATGAATGAAGCCGGCGCCATGGGCTTTTTGGGTTCCAGCATTGAAGGCTACGGCTGCGCCGGCCTGAGCTATGTGGCTTACGGGCTGATTGCGCGCGAAGTCGAGCGGGTGGACAGCGGCTACCGCAGCGCCATCAGTGTGCAGTCGTCACTCGTCATGCACCCCATCAACGCCTATGGCAGCGAGGCACAAAAACAAAAATACCTGCCCAAGCTGGCCACCGGGCAATGGGTCGGCTGCTTTGGCCTGACCGAGCCAAACCACGGCTCAGACCCGGCCAGCATGCTGAGCCGCGCCAAGCCGACAACTGTTGACGGGGTAAGCGGCTTCATCATGAACGGCGCCAAGATGTGGATCACCAATTCACCGATTGCCGATGTGTTTGTGGTCTGGGCCAAGCTGACAGACCCTGACGGCAACACCGGCGGACAAGAATCCATTCGCGGCTTTATTCTGGAAAAAGGCATGAAAGGCCTGACCGCACCCAAAATCGACGGCAAGATGAGCCTGCGTGCATCGATCACTGGCGAGATCGTGATGGACGGCGTGTTTGTGCCTGAAGAAAACATGCTGCCCAACGTGAGCGGCCTCAAAGGCCCGTTTGGTTGCCTGAACAAGGCACGTTACGGTATTGCCTGGGGTGCGCTGGGTGCGGCTGAAGACTGCTGGTTTCGCGCCCGCCAATACACGATGGACCGGGTGCAGTTTGGCCGCCCACTGGCGCAAAACCAGCTGATTCAAAAAAAGCTGGCCGACATGCAAACAGAAATCGCCCTGGGCCTGCAAGCCTGCCTGCGGGTGGGGCGCCTGATGGACGAAGGCAAGGATGTGCCGGAAATGATTTCCATCATCAAGCGCAACAGCTGCGGCAAGGCGCTTGACATTGCCCGGATGGCGCGTGACATGCATGGCGGCAACGGCATTCATGACGAATACCACGTGATTCGCCACATGATCAATCTCGAGACCGTGAACACCTACGAAGGCACGCACGATGTGCATGCGCTGATTTTGGGCCGTGCACAGACTGGTTTGCAGGCTTTTTATTGATTTTGGGCTAGCTTCAGGATCCTTTTAGGGCTGTAGGCCAATAAAAACAAGGTTTAGCAGCTCCTAAATGTATAGCATACGATTTTGACAAACCCATGGAACCCGGTGCGCTGAAACCCCTGCTGTCCAGCCTGGTTCTGCCGCTGGCAGCTCTGGTGCTGCTGGCGCTGGCTGGGCTGCTGCTGGCCGCTCAAGGCCGACATCAGCGCCAACATCAGGGCAAGGGCCTGCTGCTGGGCCTGATCAGCCTGACCAGCTTGTGGCTGCTGTCCTGTCAGGGCGTGGCGGTTTGGCTGGCCGCGCATGCCTTGCCGCAATACCCGCCAGTTACACCCGCACAACTCAAGTCCGGGCAGGTTCAGGCGATTGTTGTTTTGGGCGGCGGTATCTACCCACAGGCACCTGAATACGGCCAAGCTCAGCCCGGGGCTGCCACCGCGGCCCGACTGCGCTACGGTATCTGGCTGGCGCGGCAAACGGGTTTGCCGCTGGCGTTTACCGGCGGCAAGGGCTGGGCGGCGTCCGGCAGCGCCACCATTTCTGAGGCTGAGGTGGCCAGCCAGGTGGCGCAGCAGGACTATGGCGTGACGATCAGGTGGCTCGAGACCAAGTCGCGTGACACGCTGGAAAACGCCAGCCTGCTGGCACCCATGCTCAAGCGCGACGGCGTCAGCAACATTGCGCTGGTCACCGACGCCACGCACATGCCGCGTTCGGTTCTGGCGTTTGAACGACAAGGTCTGGCCATTGCCCCAGCCCCCACCGGTTTTGTCCTTCCCACCCGCTCTGGCCCGCTGCTGTGGCTACCGTCTACCGAGGGTATAACGGCCTCCACCAGAGTTCTGCATGAACTGCTGGGGCTGACCGTGGCCAGGCTGCAATAGCCCCAAAACCCGACTTGGGTGTCAGCAGTAAATAGAACTGTCCGGTTTTAGAGCAAATAGATTGTCCGCTTTTTCTATTTTGTTTGCGATGACTGCAAAGCTGCGTAGGGCGTAGCCCGAAGCGGCTTTGCAGCCATCGCGCGGATTTATCGGCTGAT
>JBKCGU010000094.1:0-13531 GCA_046303055.1 Polaromonas sp. | reverse complement strand
CACCAGATTCATTTCGTCGAGAAATTCGCGCTTGCGCGTTCTCTTGCTAATCAACTCGAATCCGTTGGTGGCGAAGCTTTTTTGTTTCATCGGCAATTAACGTTTGTGCAGGTCAGAAGGCTGACTTATGCAGACCTTTCTTAGAACGACCCGTGTACTTCAAAAGCAAAAAGGCGGGGTCGCCCAGATGAATTTCTTTGCTGTCTGCCAAGGAAATCACGATTCTTCGCCCTCCCTGGTGACCTCAAGGTCCTTGCCGTTGGTGGACTTGATGTCGTCAATTTGGGCCACCTTGTCGAAAACATCGCGCAGGGCTGCAACGGAGCCAGACTGCCCGGCTTTTTCAACGGCCTGACCAATGGTTTGATAGTCAGCGGAAGTCGGGATGCACTGTGCACCCACGACACCAAGGAACACCAGCACACCGCCAACAAACAACACGTTGATCAACGAGGCACCTTGTAGTTTGCTTTTGAGATTTTTCACCATTTTTTCCAGTCGGCCTTAGCGATTGAATCAATCAAAAGAGCCAATACGCTTGAAATTTCCGAAGTTCATCCATACAAAAAATGCTCTGCCCACAATGTTTTTTTCCGGCACAAAGCCCCAATAACGGGAATCCAGCGAGTTGTCGCGGTTGTCGCCCATCATGAAGTAGTGGCCTTCAGGAACCTTGCAGACGACACCCTCATTACTGTAGCGGCAATTTTGCTTGTTGGGGAAGTCCTCTGCGCCAGGGATAAAGGCGGGACGGTCATCGTCATTGAGCAGGCGGTATTTTTTCGTGCCCGTCACTTCTTCAAACTGCTTTGAATAGCGCATGCTGTCTTCATCAAAAAAATCAGGCAAGGCGGTTTTGCTCAAGGGATTGCCATTGATCGTCAGCTTTTTATTCAGATAAGCAACCTCGTCACCCGGCACGCCAACCACGCGCTTGATGTAGTCAAGGCTGGGCTTGGGTGGGTAGCGAAACACCATCACGTCCCCGCGTTGCGGACTGTTGTTGTCCAGTACCTTCTGGTTGATGACAGGAAGCCGGACGCCGTAATGGAATTTGTTGACCAGAATCAGGTCATTGACCAGCAGCGTCGGGATCATGGAGCCAGATGGTATTTTGAAAGGCTCAAACAAAAACGAGCGCAACAAAAAGACCACGATGATGACGGGGAACAGCCCAGCCGTCCAGTCGAGCCACCAGGGCTGCATGATGAGACGGATTTTGGCGTCACTGGTGTCGGTGTCCACTTTGGTGATACCCATCTTGGCAAGCTCTTCATGACGCCTGGCGGTTGCCTCGTCCAGGGCAGCAACTTCTTTGTAGCGTTGAGGCAAAAAATAAAGCCGTTCAGCCACCCAGTACACACCCGTCACAACCGCAGCAAGAAAGAGCAGCAAGGAAAAATTGCCGTCCACCATACCAAAATACCAGGCCGCGCCATAGCCGGCAAATGCAGCCAGGACAACAGCTGTGATGCCGCTCATGGCTTTTGTAATCGCATTGCTCATCAGTCTTCCACCTGCAATATGGCCAGGAAGGCCTCTTGGGGCACTTCTACTGATCCGATTTGTTTCATGCGTTTTTTACCCGCTTTTTGTTTTTCAAGCAGCTTTCGCTTGCGTGAAATATCTCCGCCGTAGCACTTGGCAATGACGTTTTTTCGCAGTGCCTTGATTGTCTCACGCGCAATAATATTGGCGCCAATGGCCGCCTGGATGGCAACGTCAAACTGCTGACGCGAGATGATCTCGCGCATCTTGGCCACGACTGCTCGGCCCCGGTAGGCCGACTGGCTGCGGTGCACGATGATGGACAGCGCGTCCACCTTTTCACCGTTCAGCAAAATGTCGACCTTCACCACATCAGATGCGCGGAACTCCTTGAAGGTGTAGTCCATGGACGCGTAACCGCGCGAGACGGATTTGAGCTTGTCAAAAAAGTCGAGCACGATTTCGCCGAGCGGCATTTCGTAGGTCAGCATCACCTGCTTGCCGTGGTAGGCCATATTGAGCTGCACGCCGCGCTTCTGGTTGGCCAGGGTCATCACGGCGCCCACATAGTCCTGCGGCATATACAAATGCACGGTGACGATGGGCTCCCTGATTTCACTGACGCGACCGGCGTCGGGAATTTTCGATGGATTCTCGACCATGATCATCTCGCCATCGGCCTTGAGTACCTCGTACACCACACTCGGTGCTGTGGTGATCAGGTCCTGATCGAACTCACGCTCTAAACGTTCCTGGACGATTTCCATATGCAGCAAGCCCAGAAACCCACACCGGAAACCAAAGCCCAGCGCCTCACTGACCTCAGGCTCGTAATGCAGCGAAGCGTCGTTCAGCTTGAGCTTTTCAAGGGCATCGCGCAAGGACTCATATTCGCTGGCTTCCGAGGGATACAACCCCGCAAACACCGCGGGCTGGATTTCCTTGAAACCAGGCAGCGCCTCTGTTGCCGTCGCGCTCAGCCCACCCGTACCGGGCTTGATGCGTGTGATGGTGTCACCCACACGGGCCGCCTGCAGCTCTTTGATGCCGGCAATCACAAAGCCCACCTCACCTGCTTCCAGCGCTGGACGCGGCTCGTTGTGCGGGGTGAACACGCCCAGCTGCTCGGCGTTGTACGTGGCCTCGCTGGCCATTAACTTGATGCGGTCTCCCTTGGCCAGCCGGCCATCGACCACGCGCACAAGCATCACAACGCCCACATAAGCGTCATACCAACTGTCAATGATCATGGCGCGCAGCGGGCCATCGGGGTTGCCTTTTGGATGCGGGATACGCGCGACCACGGCCTCAAGAATCTCGTCAATGCCCATGCCGGTTTTTGCACTGCATGCGATCGCATCAGTCGCGTCGATGCCGATGACCTCTTCGATTTCCTGTTTCGCATTGTCCGGGTCAGCCTGCGGTAAATCCATCTTGTTTAAGACGGGGACCACTTCAACACCCAGGTCAAGCGCGGTGTAGCAGTTGGCGACCGTCTGCGCTTCAACGCCTTGGGAAGCATCCACCACGAGCAACGCACCTTCACAAGCAGACAATGATCGACTGACTTCATACGAAAAGTCCACATGGCCTGGCGTGTCGATCAGGTTGAGGTTGTAAATCTGACCATCAAGCGCTTTGTATGTGAGTGCTGCGGTTTGCGCCTTGATGGTTATCCCACGTTCTTTTTCAATGTCCATCGAATCAAGAACCTGAGCACTCATCTCTCTGTCCTGTAGTCCGCCGCAACGCTGAATCAAACGATCTGCCAGCGTAGACTTGCCATGATCAATGTGAGCAATGATCGAAAAATTTCTGATGTGATTCATCAACGAGAACGCCTAAGTGCTTGAAAGTATTGCGAACGGCAACTTTGCCATTCGCGATGAAACATAAAAAAGGGCGCGTCGGTTTGCGACGCGCCCTGAACCAACAATCTATGGCAACTGCTATGTTGGACCTTCATTGTAGGCAAAAAGCCCCGAACGAGAAGACCCACAAGGCCCATATCTTTGTCGTTGCAGTGCCGCAACATGAATTTTATAAACAGGTTATCCACAATTTTAACCGAATAGCCATGAACAACTTGTGCGTGATCTGTGGAGCAAGTGAGGATATGTCAGATTGGATTCTATACAAGACGACTTTGCCGATTTAAGGATTATCAATATATCTAAAATATCTTTTTAGATTGTTCTTAGTAACTGTAAATCATATTGCGAGCGCTGACTAGTTTGTTAGTGCATACCAAGTAGCGTGAATTTATTTTTGCAAGGTCGCGCGAAAAAGTTTTCCAAAAGACCTTGTGCGTGGTTTTAGACGATAAACCCCTCACCCGAGTGTGGGATAGGGGCCATCAAGACTTGAACGAAGCCGGGGCACTCGAGGCCCAGCTGTTTAACGCGTCGGGCGGATCAATACATATTGCGCCAAACCGCCCCGCCTGAACAGGATATTGGCTGCTTTGGTCTTGTCCATCTTGGCCAGTGCCGCTTCGAACTCCTTGACATTGGTGACTTCGATGTTGGAAATGGCGATGATCACATCCCCCTCACGCAAGCCCGCTCTCAAGGCAGCGCCTTCAGCTGTATCAATCTTTACACCACCCTTTATCTTGAGTTCTTTCTTTTGTGCATCCGTGACTTCGCTCACAGCCAGACCCAAAACTTGAGCAGGCCCAGCCGCCGGGGGTTTGGGCTCTGGAGCGGACGACTTGCGCACGGGCTTGTCGGCTTCTACTTCGGCTACGACGACTGACAAGTCTTTACTCACACCACGCCTGAAAACCGTCACCACTGATTTGGTGCCGGGTTTGACATTGCCCACCAAGCGCGGCAAGTCAGTTGATTTTTCGATCGTCTTACCGTCAAATTTCGTGATGATGTCGCCGGCTTCAACGCCTGCTTTGTCTGCGGGTGCACCGGCCTCGACACCCCTGACCAGCGCGCCCTGCGCTTTGCCAAGACCAATCGACTCAGCGACTTCTTTGCTCACCTGATCAATCTGAACGCCGATGCGCCCACGCGTGACCTTCCCGGAAGTTCGCAATTGGTCTGACACCCGTGTGGCTTCATCCATCGGTATGGCAAATGAAATGCCCTGAAAACCACCTGAGCGTGAATAGATTTGGCTGTTGATGCCCACCACCTCGCCGCGCATGTTGATCAGCGGACCACCAGAATTGCCTGGGTTGATCGCCACGTCAGTCTGGATAAAAGGAAGATAGTCACCCGTGTCGCGCTGTTTGGCGCTGACGATGCCGGCAGTGACAGTGTTCTCCAGGCCGAACGGCGAACCAATCGCCATGACCCACTCACCGACTTTCAGGCGATTGGAGTCACCAATTTTGACGGCCTGAAGGCCAGCAGCTTCGATCTTCACCACGGCCACGTCGGTACGCTTGTCTGCGCCAATGATTTTGGCCTTGTATTCGCGGTTATCGGTGAGCGTCACGATCACCTCGTCAGCGCCTTCAACAACGTGGGCGTTGGTCATCACAAAACCGTCAGGTGTCAAAATAAAACCGGACCCTACACCACGCGGCTGAGCATCCTCCTGAGGGGCTGGCGAACGCTCTGAGCGGGGGCCACGTGGCGTATTAGGCGCCATATTGGGGGGGACAGGAATGCCAAACCGGCGAAAGAATTCGAGCATCTGCTCATCCACACCGCCGCCAACAGCCGCAGCCGACTTGACCTTTTCAGAGGTGCGAATGTTGACCACTGACGGCCCTACCTGCTCGACCAGATCGGTGAAGTCTGGCAGCGTCCGGTTTTGCGCCCAAACCGACGGGGCAGGCGCTGCCGCCAGCAGGGCGGCGAAAAGCAACAACATCACGGCAGCTCTGGCGCGCAATGAATTTTTCAGGGCTACAAACATCATCTACCTCGTCTTCAAGTGGTTTTAAATTCAGACAACTATTTTTTTCGCTCAAGGCCCTTAGCAAACTGCTTGAGGGTGGCCATCGGCACCTCGCCCATGGCCGTCAACCAGTAACTGCCGATGTGCCGCGTCAGGGTATGGGTTGCCCCCATCGACATGCCGGACTCCTTACTGTGACGCTGGCGGTCGTAAGACTCCACAAATAGCGACACCGATGCCAGCCCGTCAGAAAACACCCAATGCATGGAGTCTTCTGCAAGGGATGCAGCCCCCGCCGAAGCAGGCCGTTTGTAGCAACTGATGGGTTTGAATCCAGCAACCGATGAAGGCAAATACCAGCCTTGTGCGCTAGCTGTTGTCTTGACAAGCGTGGGTTGTTCGACACGCAAGCCGTCCACCCGGCCCATCATCTGAAGCAGTTTTTCCATCTTCACAGGCGCGTCCATCAGGAGCTCGGAAAACGCAGCCTGCTCAAGAACCCGGCCATCAACATCGAGTGTCTGCAATTTCACCACCAGGCCTTTTTTCTGCTCGGTCCAGACACGGTAGCCGAAGCGCATGGCATCTTTGGACACCAGAACAGCAACGTCGGCATCCACACCCGCGACGCGCTCGGTGCCTTCAAGCTTGAGTTTGTAAAAGTCAGAAATGTGGTGGTCGGGAGACTGAACAATCTCGGGAAACGAGTTCAACGCTTCACGCTTTTCATGGCGTACCAGTTTTTGGTCGGGCAGAAAAGTCACGACCAGCTCGTTGTGCCGAAAAGTTGAACGCGGTGCGCCCGTCAGGGTTTCGATTCGCTCGGTTTGCTGCCCCGCCTCACAGACGTGCCAGATTTTTGCACTTTGCATCTGACCGCCCGACGAAACCACGTAAGTCCCGATGTAGGCGCGGTTTTTGGAAGCCTCATGCATGCGGCGCAACCACTCATTGAGTACTTTGGCGTCCTGAACCGCAGCAACGGATGGGGTCGAGCCGAGAACTTGGGATGCTACCAATTCAGGAGCTGCCAGTACAGATAAAAAAAGGGCTAGAGGAATAAATGGCCGGTAAAACATGGGTTTTTAGTGATTTTGAAGTGGCTCTGACGCAGTTTCAACGACCCGATGAAAGGGGCGCTTCAAAACCAGCATTGCGCACAAAACCTGAAGGCACCTGCAAGGTGGTCGCGCCCATCTGCTTGTGCGCTGAAAGCAGCTCCTCAAGCCTTGCGTCTCGAATCATGGGCCCCTCTGGCAAAGCTGTTACCAGGGTTGCGGCCCTGATGTCTTGAGCCAACTGAGGCAAAGAGGTGCCAATGGTCGAGCCTGTCAGCGTCCAAGCCAAAACAGCAACAGCACCTAAGCTTGCCAAACCGGCCACCAGTTTCCAGTGGAATTGCTGGTCGTTGGCGGCTTGAACTGCCGAAATGGCTACGGAGCCGACCGCCATGACCGCCGGTGGCGCAAGCGGCTCAACAACTTCATGACTCAAGCGCGTACGTAGACGCTGCAGGAATGCCGGATCCGCCCCAACAATTCCCGCAGACGACGAGCCCCGCAGCACTTCGCCAATCAAGTGGTAACAGTTCCAGTCACTGTGCACACCATCGCTGCCTGCAACCGGCAAGATTGCAAGCGCGCCAGCAGAGCCTTCCTGTCCGTCAAAAAAGGCGGAAAGCATTTCGGAACCCGATCTGTCTTGTGTTGTCATGATGAGCTGTTTGTTATCGTTTAACGTCAGTCGATCGGCAGCTAATCTACCAGCGCTTGCCCGCCTGGTTTTCGAGCAAAGGCTTGACCTTTTGAGAAATCGCTTCTCGAGCCCGGAAAATCCGGGATCGTACGGTGCCGATGGGGCAATTCATGGTGTCGGCTATCTCCTCGTAACTCAGACCTTCAATTTCGCGTAGGGTCACTGCCATCCGCAAATCTTCAGGCAGGGCTTCGAGCGCCATATTGATGATTTGCGCTATTTCCTTGCTTGCGAGCACTGCGTCAGGCGTCTCTGAACTGATTGGTTCATTCTTAAGGTGCGAAGTTTCATCTTCATCATCAGATTTGAAATAATTTTCCGAAACTGTCGGGTTACGCTTCAAGTCCATCAGGGCTTTTTTAGCAGTATTGATGGCAATCCGGTATAGCCAGGTGTAGAACTGCGCCTCACCTCGAAACTGTGCCAGCGCCCGGTAAGCCCGGATAAAGGTTTCCTGGGCAATGTCTTCGACCAAATCAACATCGCGCACCATGCGGCCAATCAGGCGTTGAATGCGCCGCTGGTATTTGATGACCAGCAACTCAAATGCTTTTTGATCTCCGGCGACCGTTCGCTCAACCAGCAAAGCATCACTGTCGGGCGGCGCATCAGCCGGAGACTGTGCGCGAGCGTCGGTCATGCTGGAGCAATCAGATCAGCGGCGCTCCGGTGGGGCGAATAAACAGCGCGTCGCAAGTCCAACCAACGTTCGGGAAAGGCGCCACGTTCAGCCCAAAGCCAGAGGTTGGCGTTCGCATGATTCTTGATGTTCAGCAAGACGATATGCTGAAAATCAGCTGCAACAAATACCTCGTACTCCGCCGTACCCACCTGATAGGCCGGGCTCTCCCAATGCCAGCGTTGACCGTCCCAAACAAGCTGGCCAATAGGCGAGGATTTCATGCCAAAAATACCGGCTAAAGCAGACGATGCCAAAGCGCCAATGCCAAGAATCAAAGCCATGTTGCTGTTACGGCTGAGCCAGATCCAGCTGACCACCACAGCGAGGACTGCAAACCACAACACCAGATAAATCAGCGCCTGCACAGGTGAGCGCCCAAGAGGATAAGTGACGGGCGGGGCGTTGTGTTTCAAGCGCTGTTTACAGATCAGACGCGTTTGAACACCAGCGTACCGTTGGTGCCACCAAAACCAAAGTTGTTTTTGACGGCCACATTGATGACCGCATCGCGCGCAGTGTTGGCGCAAAAGTCCAGATCACATTCAGCATCTTGACTAAAGATATTAATGGTGGGGGGAATCTTTTGATGGTGCAGCGCCAGCACGGTGTACACAGACTCTATGCCGCCCGCACCACCGAGCAAATGACCCGTCATGGACTTGGTGGAGCTGACCACCATCTTTTTAGCATGCCCGCCGAAGGCCGCTTTGATGGCGTTGCTTTCATTGATGTCTCCCAGGGGCGTGGATGTTCCATGCGCATTGAGGTAGTCGACTGAATCTGTATTCAACCCGGCATTGCGCAGGGCAGACAGCATGGCCCGTCGGGGGCCGTCCATGTTGGGCGCGGTGATATGGCCCGCATCAGCGCTCATGCCAAACCCTGCAAGCTCAGCATAAATCCTGGCTCCCCGCGCCTTGGCGTGTTCATACTCTTCCAGCACCACCATGCCGGCGCCTTCGCCCAGCACAAATCCGTCGCGGTCCTTGTCCCACGGGCGGCTGGCCGTTTTAGGGTCGTCGTTACGGGTTGACAAGGCACGCATGGCCGCAAAGCCGCCAATGCCGAGCGGCGAAACTGTTGCTTCGGCACCGCCCGCAATCATCACGTCGGCATCACCGTACTCAATCATGCGTCCGGCATCGCCGATGCAATGCAGGCCCGTGGTGCAAGCCGTGACGATGGCGATGTTCGGACCTTTGAAGCCGAATTTCATCGACACATGCCCCGCAATCATGTTGATGATAGAGCCAGGCACAAAAAACGGCGTGATCCGGCGTGGTCCCCGACTGGTCAGGTCTGCGTGGGTGTTTTCAATCAGCGGCAAGCCGCCAATGCCAGAACCGATCACGCAGCCGATGCGCACGGCCTCATCGTCGCTCAACGCCTCGCCTGTTTTCAACCCACTGTCAGCAACTGCCTGGCAAGCAGCGGCCAAGCCATAATGGATGAAGGCATCCATATGACGGGCCTCTTTTTCAGAGATGTAATCCGAGATGGAAAAACCCCTGACCTCGCCAGCTATCTTGCAGGTCGAGGCAGAGGCGTCAAATTTGGTAACCAGGTCGATGCCAGACTGTCCAGCCAGCAGACTGGACCAGTTTTCGGCAACCGTGTTCCCAACCGGGCTGATACAGCCCAGACCTGTCACTACAACGCGGCGACGATTCATTCGCAGATCCTCAAATTACACCTGAAAAGATTGCAAAAAAGCCCCGGAAGGGGCTTTTGACGCAAGGCAAGCAGAAGCCTTAAGCTTTTTGGTGGGTGTTGGCGTAATCAATCGCGTTTTGAACGGTGGTGATCTTCTCAGCCTCCTCGTCCGGGATCTCAATGCCGAATTCGTCTTCGAGTGCCATCACCAACTCTACCGTGTCCAGTGAGTCAGCACCCAGATCAGCTACAAATGCCTTCTCGCTGGTGACTTGACCTTCTTCAACGCCAAGTTGTTCAGCAATGATTTTTTTAACACGTGCTTCGATATCGCTCATAGTTCCGCCCAGGGGGTAGTAAATTAATCCGTGATTTTAGCGCGTTGGACCCGATGCTCTTTGCACCGGGGGGTGAACACTGAGCCAGACGGATAAAAGCCAGCGCCAGTGTGAAAAAATTGATTCGTGTTTTACCACTTGCAGGTTACATGTACATGCCGCCGTTCACATGAATTTCCTGTCCAGTCACATAAGACGCCTGCGGACTGGCTAGAAAAGCAACGGCATGGGCTACATCCTGCGGCTTGCCAAGATAGCCCAGAGGAATTTGAGCCAACAGATTTTTTTGCTGCTCCTGACTGAGGCTGGCCGTCATATCGGTTTCAATGAAACCGGGTGCAATACAGTTGACTGTGATGTTTCGCGACCCCAGCTCTCTGGCCAACGCCCGCGTCATGCCTGCCACACCTGCTTTGGCTGCGGCGTAATTTGACTGCCCGGCGTTACCCGAGCTGCCGACCACTGATGTGATGTTGATCATCCGGCCGTAACGCTGCTTCATCATGGTGCGCATGACCGCGCGGCTCATCCGGAAGACGGCCTTCAAATTGGTGTCTATCACCGCATCCCAGTCGTCGTCTTTCAGACGCATGGCCAGCATATCTCGGGTAATGCCGGCATTGTTGACCAGCACTTGCAGGCCACCCTGTTCTTTCGTGATGGTCTCGATCAGCGCCTCACAGGCAGCACCGTCGTTCACGTTCAAGGTCTTGCCAGCGCAACCGGGGTAAGCAGCCAACGCCTCGTTGATCTTGACAGCGCCCGCATCACTGGTTGCAGTTCCAATCACTCTTAGGCCTTTTTTGGCCAGCTCCAGAGCAATGGCTGCGCCAATGCCGCGCGTTGCGCCAGTAACCAGCGCAATTTGACCTTCAAACTTGATGTCGCTCATACCAGCAATTCTTTCACTTGGGCCATGGAGGCAGGGTCAAACAAAGGGGCACCTGTCAAGTCGGCATCGATTCTCTTGACCAGACCCGCCAGTACCTTGCCCGGCCCACATTCAACAACATGGCTGACACCACGTGCTTTCATGGCCTGGACACATTCCACCCATCGCACAGCACCAAAAGCCTGGCGGTACAAGGCATCGCGAATCCCCGCCGCGTCGGTTTTTACCGTAACGTCAATATTGTTGATCAGCGGAATCTGCAGGGCGGCAAAGGAGGTTTCCGCCAGTTTTTCCCGAAGCTTTTCAGCAGCGGGCTTCATCAGACTGGAGTGAAATGGCGCGGAAACCTGAAGCACCAAGGCACGTTTGGCGCCTTCTGCTTTGAGCAGTTCGCAGGCCTTGTCGACAGCGGCTTTGCTGCCTGCAATCACGGTTTGCAGAGGATCGTTGAAATTAACAGCCTCCACAACTTCGCCATTTTGCAAACCAAAATCAGTGGCAGCCCCAGTAATACCAGCGCAAACAGCTATTATTTTAGAAGCATCCAAACCCAAAATGGCCGCCATCGCACCTGCGCCTACAGGAACGGCGTCTTGCATGGCCTGGGCTCTGAAGCGCACCAGCGGCGCGGCTTGTGCCAATGTCAATGCGCCGCCGGCCACCAAAGCCGCATATTCGCCAAGCGAATGCCCGGCAACGCAAGCAGGCGCCACTCCCGTCTCAGCCAGCCACGCCCGGTAAGCCGCAACACCTGCCACCAACATGACGGGCTGCGTATTGGTCGTCAGCGCCAGCTCCTCTTTGGGACCCTGTTTGATCAATCGACCGACATCCTGCCCCAGCGCGTCAGATGCCTCTTGCAATGTCTGAACGACTGCGGGGTGCTCGCCCCAGGCATCCAACATACCGACCGATTGAGAGCCTTGACCCGGAAATACAAAAGCAAATGGTTTCAACAAAATCTCCAATTAACGCATGCGTCTGAATGCTGTTTGCATGCATTTTATGAAAACAAAACACAGCGCATAAATCGACAACCAGGGGTCCAGCAAATAGTCCCACAGATTGCCCGACTCCAACAAACCAAAGCTCCAGGCCAGCAGTGCCATCACCACCAGCGCCGGGGCGACTCGCAAGCCTTGAACCCAGCAAACCGCACACAATGCTAGCAATACCAGCAGCATGCCCCAAGAGCCCCAACCCGGGCGATAGGCGTCCCAGTCACCCCAACCCAATGCCAGAGGATAAAGAGACAAGGCCGCGACAGCAAGCACTGACATCACCGCTGTTTGCTCCCGGTTGGGGATGGCATGCCAATTCAGCGCAAGTTGACAAATACGCCAAACTGCCAGCATCAATAGAGAGATGCTCGCATCGCCGGTGACGCCCCTGACATAAGCCACAACGGGTATGCCGGACGTACCTGCCGGTATCCACAGCAGCACAAAACAAAACACGGCAAGCACTTTGACCCACACCGCTTGCCGATCCGCACCGCGCCACGCACCAAGCAATGCGATCAGTCCGGCACACAGCACCACACTGATGCCGAGCAAGGCAAACGCATCAGTCAAGCGCGGCATGGTCAATCCGGACGTGTTTGATGCGGCTGCGATGCCAGGTGTAAACCAGATGGATGCTGCCGTCTCGCGTTTGCAGCAAGAACGGGTACGAAAACTCTTTTACACAGGCCGATGGGCCGCACAGTTGCCGTGCTGCGCTGCCGACATAGGCCCGAATATCTGCATCGCTCGCACCCTGGGCCTTGAGTTCATGGCCCAGCAAGGCCGAGTGATCGGCGATCGTCAGGCTATTGCCCGCTTGTGATGCGGCGGCGGAACCTTCCACAAACAGCGTCTTGGTGGTGTCAAAACTGCCGAAGCTGGCGGCCTTGAGCAGCGCCAGCGATTGGCGACCGGCGGCGGTCGGGTTTAACGCAAGCCATTTGTCGCCCGAACTGGCGACAAGACCCGCCATGGCGGAGTCCGGGTTGGGCAGGCTCACCGACCGCGCTGGTGCCCAGGTTTGACCCGCATCGTTCGTGGCAGACATGACCACCCGGCCGCCCTGGCCGGCCCGCATATAGGCATCGGCCTGAACCGGGCTGGCTACCAACACGACAGGCTGCAAACTGGAATGACTCCCGGGAATCCGCGTTTTATCTGTAAACGGCCACGCTCGCGGAGCAAACGGGCCACGTTCCTGGAGCATGGATACTGTGGGGATTAGGCATAAGTTATCCACAATTTACTCACAATCGACTTAAACGGAGCTTTAAGCCTTTAAAACGACCTCTTAAAACCGTCTTGGCTGGGTTATTTGTACCCGGTTGAGGCGGTGGCAGCTGCCCAGGTGGTCAGGGGCATTCTAGAGCCCCAAAGGCAAAGCCAGCGCTCTGGCTGGCCTTGTTGGTAGGGTTGGCGAGTACTGCGTTAAATCTACTTTTCAAGCGCTTTTTTTAATGCGAAATTGACGCGCTGCATGCGGTCGACAGCGTCGCCTGGAACTGTCACCGTGGTGCCTGGCCGGCCACTGGTCCAGTATCTGAATGTGCGTTCGGATACTCGGCCAACATGCAGGGTCTTCGGTCGATACCGTGTGCATTCACGGTGGAGGCGGGGGCTTGAGGTGTTGACGCACCGCAGGCCTTCGCCCTGTTTTTATTGGTCAGTCGTGCCCGCCAGACTTGTCAGCCTTGGCTAAAAACTGGGTGCGCAAGTAGGCGCTGAGCTTGCCGCGCCAGCCTCCTTTCAGCTTTAGCCGATACGTGCGATCGCTCACCGTCCATTCGCGTTTGCCGTTTGCACCACGCTGCCATTGCGGCAGCTCAAGAACGATGATCGATACCGGCAAAACGTTGAC
>JBKCGU010000093.1:0-2704 GCA_046303055.1 Polaromonas sp. | reverse complement strand
ACCGTTTGATGAATATCAAAAGAATTCTTCCAGCAATACTAATAACGGTGCCTCGGATGGGGATAAGCTGGGTGTGACTCCGCCAACCGCTTCTACACAGCAGCAGCAGCATCATCATCATCAGCAGCAGCAGCAACCATCCTCCGCCAGTAATGATTTGCCATCCAATTTGGTGATTGACCCCAATAAACCTGCCAGACCTTGTTTTCAACGTCCAATCAACCCCTCTTCCAACCTCATTGCGAACGGTTGGATAAATCAACAGCGACGCTCCAAAATGCGCGTGGTGTGGAAGGACGTTTTGGCATCGTTAGTCGAGGGTCGTCGTCCAGGCGAAGAAACTACGTTATGGATCCAACGCCAGGTAATCGATGCTGCCACTGGAAAGGTCACAGGATTGGAGGCATTGCATCAAATACCCATGAAGTGGTTGGAAGACGTTAACTATGTCGATTTGTACGGCGATTATCAATTCACGCTGAAAGTGTATAACATCGCAGAGGAATTCTTCTTCAGAACGCTTGACGAGCAGAGCGCGCAGAGCTGGGTGTTGACGTTGCGGAGTGCACGGGATTCTAGTTTGGAGGGGAACGTGCGCATGGTGGGGGTGGGACCACACAGTGGTGGGAGTGTGGCCACAGAGAAGAGGCCAACTGCTAAAGATATGGGTCTGCATGATCTGGAGGATTGGGATAGTAAGGAGAAGCAGCAGAGTCAGGGGGAGGAGATGTTGTCAGCGGGAGGTAGGGGCGGAGGGATTAATCCGCCTCAAGCTTCCAGCGCTGGTCGTGGGGGGGATAGTCGTGCTACCTCTTTTACACCAGGTAATCAGCAGCAGCAGCAGCAGCAGCAGCAGCAGCAACAGCAGCAGCAACAGCAACAACAGCAACAACAGCAACAACAGCAGCAACAGCAGCAACAGCAACAACAGCAACAACAAGCAAGTCAAATAGCGGCAAGGATGTCTATTTCAGAATTGCGAGCAATCGCCCATGGTGCTGGTTTTAATACCCGTGGTATGGAAAGGCAAGATTTAGAACGAATAGCCGCTCATGTCTGCAGTGGCTCATTCAACCCTACTCCCACGACAACTTCAGCATCAGCAGCAATGGCAGCACCCAAAGCTTCTACAGGATCAGATAGTATTCAACATAGCATGCAACAAGAGGCGGCTCTGCGTGAAGCCGAACAACGAGCCGTTGCCGAAATGCTCGAGAAGGAACTGGCCCAAAAAAAACAAGAGGATGCCCGCCGACTGAAGGAGAGTGAAGAGCACGCCGCAATCGAAAACATGCGACGTGAACGTGAAGAATCAGAGAAGCGTCGGGTGGAGGAGCAAATGGCGGTGGAGCTGCTGCGTCGACAACGGCAGGAACTCGAAATGCAGGCCGCCGATATTAAGCGCAGGCAGGAGGAGGAGCGGCATCGCAAGATGGTAGAGCTGCAACAGCAGCAGGCGCAGCAGCAGCAGCAACAGCAGCAGCAGCAGCAGCAGCAACAGCAACAGCATCAGTCACAGCAGCAAGCTCAAGCTGCTGCAGAAAGGAAAAAGAGAGACGACGAAGAGCAGAGAAGATTGCAGCAGCAGAAGCAGCAGCAGCAGCAACAACCGCAGCAGCAACACCACCAACATCAGCAACAACCTCGTCCTAGCTCAATTCCGACTCCTCCATCTTCTGGCGGCTACCCACCAAATATTTCTAATCAGCAGCAGTGGCAGCAATGGCAGCAGCAGCAACAGCAGCAGCATCCACAATTTCAACAGCAGCAGGCGTTCCCAGGACAGCAACAGAAGCCCCATCAACAGCAGCCCCAACAAAACTTTGTCAATCAACATATGCACCAACAAGGAGGACCTTACCAACAACATCCGCAACCACAGCAGTGGCAGCAACAACAGCAGTATCAGCAGAAGCAACAGCAGCAGCAGCAGCAGCAACAACAAAAGCCACCGCCATTGGGCGGTAACAATGCTCAAGGCATGCCATCCATCCCCTCCAAATATGCCAAGCAGATGGAAGGAAAGAGTGACGACGATGAAGTTATTTCTGCATCAACACTGCAAATCAAGCGAGCCATTCTCATAAATTGGGCATTACAGCCTCCCAACCTGAACACATTGCGTCCAATCGATCATTTAATCACCACGATTCACTCTGCCATGCCACCCGCCTTTGGCGTAGGAGTGCACGAATACTTCACAAAATTCACGCCCGTTACAAAACAGGAATTGATTGCCAGTGGAGCCATGGGCAATCATCCTGACGAGAACAAGTTAAAGAAGGCTGTGCGTAAGGTACGAGTTTTTTTGCATCCAGATAAATTGCCCAGGGATCTGTCAAGTGATCAAGCATTCATAGCAAGAATGCTTTGGGATATAACGAGCGATTCGTGGGAAGAATTTCAGAAACATAAGGACGAGTTGGACTGGATTCGTAGCTGATTCATGGCAAGAATGCTATTGGATATAACTAGCGGTGTGGGGAAAGAATTTCAGAAGCAAAGGAGGATGAATGTGACGAATTAGTAGCTGAGGTGTCATGATCATATGGGGATTGAATGTGGCTTCTGCGTCGAGAGGGGAAGCGGGAGGATGTGGTCCCAGACTTGAATCACAATAGAAAAATTTTCTGTTTTTGTGAATCCGGTGATTTTTTGTTGAGAATGATTGGGAGAAATGTAGGAGGTGGATAATAGATGGTAT
>JBKCGU010000092.1:0-37403 GCA_046303055.1 Polaromonas sp. | reverse complement strand
CCCTTTTTGGCAGAGCCCCTGATCGTTGACGCGCAGGCCTTTGCCGTGGCCCCGCGAATCGTGGCCGCGCAAGAAGGCCGCGTGCTGCTTAGCCGAGGTGACCGGGCGTATGCCCGCGGTGAATACAGCAATGCGGCAGGCAAGCCGCTGAGCGACGCCAAAGGCCAGCCCGTTGGCTACCGCGTCTTTCGTAACACCACGCCTTTGAAAGACCCTACCACTGGCGCCATCCTTGGCTATGAGGCGCAGTTTGTTGGCAGGGCAGAACTGGTGCGCGGCGAGGCGGTGCAGCAAGTGCTGAACAAAGACGGAAAAACCACCACCGAGATCGTGCCTGCGACGATTGACATCGTGGCGGCCAAGGAAGAAATGCGCGTCGGCGACCGGCTGGTGGCCGAACCCGAGCGCAGCTCACAAAGCTACGTACCGAGGGCACCTGCGGCCCCCATCACGGGTCAAATTGTGTCGGTTTACGGCAGTGCCGTGCGTTTTGCGTCAGCAAACGAAGTGGTCGTGATCAACCGGGGCAGCAAGGACGGCATGGAGCGCGGCCACGTGATGGCCATTTTGAAAGATGGCGAACGCCTGACCGACCGCACCGACAGCGCCACAACCTCCATCAAGCTGCCCAACGAGCGCAATGGTTTGCTGATGGTGTTTCGCACCTTTGAAAACCTGTCTTACGCGCTGGTGATGCACATCACCGACGGCGTGAAAGTTGGCGACCGCATCGCCAACCCCAACTAAGCAGAGTTAAACCCGTCACGAAGCAGGCCCGACCTTTGGAGCGCGCTGAACTCAAAGCCTGGTTGCGCCTGACGCTCAGCCCGGGCGTAGGCAACGACACGGCACGCAAACTGCTTGCCGCTTTCGGGTCGGCTCAGGCCGTGTTTGAGCAAAGCCCAGCCGCGTTGCGCCAACTGGGCAGCAACAAACTGGTCAGCGCCATCAGCACCGAGCCAGCCGGGCTGGCCGCTCTGCTGCAGGCCACGCTTGACTGGCTGGCAGGTGCAGACAACCGCGCCGTTGCGCCGATTGGCAGCACGCGCTACCCGGCAGCCTTGCTCCACATTGAAGACCCGCCGCTGGTGCTTTACATGATGGGAAGCCAAATAAATCATGCGCCAGATGCTATTCATAACATAGCATCCAATCTCGCCATCGTTGGCAGCCGTAACCCCACGCCGCAAGGTGAAAAAAACGCCCGGCAGTTTGCCAAAGCCTTTGCCGAGCAGGGCTTGTGCATCGTGTCTGGCATGGCGCTGGGGGTCGATGGCGCGGCGCATGACGGCGCTTTGCTGGGCAGCGCAAGTCGTGAAGGCTGCGCGACCATTGCCGTGGTCGGCACCGGCCTGGACCGCGTCTATCCCAAAAAGCATTTGGCGCTGGCGCATCGCATTGCGGCCAACGGCTTGATCATCAGCGAATTCCCCGTGGGCACGCCACCCCTGACCGCCAACTTTCCCAAGCGCAACCGGGTCATTTCGGGCTTGTCAGTGGGCACGCTGGTGGTCGAAGCCGCGCTCAAATCAGGCTCGCTCATCACCGCCCGGCTGGCTATTGAACAAGGCAAAGAGGTGTTTGCTATTCCCGGCTCCATCCACTCGCCGCAGTCGCGCGGCTGCCATTATTTGATCAAGCAGGGGGCCAAGTTGGTGGAGACAGCACAGGACGTGATGGAGGAATTGAACATTCCTTTGCCGTCCGGCATGCCCTTGGCGGACGATGACCACGACGAGGCGCCCGAGGGCGATTCGTCATTCCTGTCGGCCTTGGGCTTTGACATTGTCAGCCTGGACGCCGTCCAGGCCCGCACGGGGCTGCCCACGCCCGAGTTGCAAGCCAGGCTGCTTGAACTTGAGCTTGATGGCCGGCTTATGCGGCTGCCTGGTGGCTTGTTTCAACGGGTGTCGAAAGGCTGAAGGCTTTCATCAGCCCGGCCCACTGCAGGCGCGCGGTTTTGACGTTGCGCTCTTTCACATGGCCAAAACCCTTGATGAGTTCCGGCACGCGTGCCACCTCAACAGCCAGCGCGTGGTTGCTGGCGTTCAGGGTTTCGAGCAGGGTGTCAATGGAGGCCCTGTATTCAACGATCAGCGCCCGCTCCATCTGGCGCTCTTGAGTTTTGCCAAACACGTCAAGTGCCGTGCCACGCAAGCCTTTGAACTTGGCCAACACTTTGAAAGCCGTCAGCATCCAGGAGCCAAACTTTTGCTTTTGCAACTGGCCCTTCTCGTTTTTCTTCGAGAGCATCGGTGGCGCCAGGTTGTAGTTGATTTTGAAATCGCCTTCAAACATGGCATTGACTTTGGTTAGGAAAGTCGTGTCAGTGTGCAGGCGCGCGACTTCGTATTCGTCTTTGTAGGCCATCAGTTTGAACAGGTAGCGGGCCACGTTTTGCGCGAGCAGGGTTTTGCCCAGACCTGACTCGGCGCGCTCGACCTTGCGCACATAGGCTTCGTATGTTTTTGCGTAGTCGGCGTTTTGGTAAGCGGTTAAAAATTCAACCCGACTGGCCACCAAGGCATCGACGCTGTCTCTTGCCTGCCGGGATTCAGGCATCGCAATGACCTGGGCGGGTGCAAACAACTTCTCGACCGAGGGCAGGTCATGCGCCGCGCGGCGTCCCCAGGCAAAGGCGGTTTTGTTGTTGTCCACCGCTACCGCATTGAGTTCAATCGCGCGGATCAGTGAATCCAGGCTCAGCGGTATCCAGCCTTTTTGCCAGGCATAGCCCAGCAGCATCGGGTTGGTATAGATGCTGTCGCCCATCAGCCTGGTGGCGGCCAGGTCGGCATTGAAGATGCCAAGCTTGTCTGCACCCACAGCTTTTGAGATTTCCGCCTGGCAAGCGCCGCCGGGATTGGTCCACGCGCCGTGGTGCACAAACGATGCCGTCGGTGCGCTGTGGGCATTGAGCACCACATGCGTTCTGCCGGCTTGCATGCGCAGCATGGTTTCCTTGTTGGCCGCCACGATGGGGTCGCAACCGATGATCAGGTCTGCACCGGCTGTGCCGACCCGCGTGGTGCAAATATCACCCGGCGCGTTGGCAATCAGCACGTGGCTCCAGGTGCTGCCACCTTTTTGCGCCAGGCCCGCAGCGTCTTGGGTGACGATGCCCTTGCCTTCAATGTGCGCGGCCATGCCCAGCAGTTGGCCGATGGTGATGACACCCGTGCCACCCACGCCAGCCACCACCGCCCCCCACACTTGCGATGTGAGCAGCTGATTGATGGCAGGCGCGGGCAACTCACCCAGGGCGTGAGGGTTCAGCGTGTTGTCAGCCTTGCTTTTTTTCTTCAGCTGCCCGCCTTCAACGGTGAGGAAGCTCGGGCAAAAGCCTTTGACGCAGGAGATGTCTTTGTTGCAGGTGCTCTGGTTGATTTGCCGCTTGCGGCCAAATTCGGTCTCCAGTGGCTCCACGCTCATGCAGTTGGACTGAACGCCGCAGTCGCCGCAGCCTTCACAGACCAGTTCATTGATGACGACGCGCTTGGCCGGGTCTACCAACGTGCCGCGCTTTCTGCGGCGGCGCTTTTCAGTCGCGCAGGTCTGGTCGTAAATGATGACGGTTGTGCCTTTGATCTCGCGTAGCTGCTTTTGCAGCGCATCGAGTTCATCACGGTGGTGCACCATCACGCCTTGCGCCAGTGCTTCGCCGTCGTATTTTTCAGGCTCGTCGGTCACGACAATGGTTTTGACAGCGCCTTCAGCCAGCATCGACTGGGCGATCTGTCCAACAGAGTGGCCTTCAGGTCGCTCACCAATTTGCTGGCCGCCCGTCATCGCTACCGCGTCGTTGTACAAAATCTTGTAGGTGATGTTCACGCCCGCGGCAATCGACTGGCGAATCGCCAGCAAGCCGCTGTGAAAGTAAGTGCCGTCGCCCAGGTTGGCAAACATGTGCGTGTCGTGGGTGAAGGGTTGCTGGCCCACCCACGGCACGCCCTCACCGCCCATTTGGGTAAAGCCCATGGTTGACCGGTCCATCCACAGCGCCATGTAGTGGCAGCCAATACCCGCCATCGCGCGCGAGCCTTCCGGCACTTTGGTGGACGTGTTGTGCGGGCAACCCGAGCAAAACCACGGCGTGCGTTCGCTGTCGACGGTCAGCACCGTGAGCGATTTTTCTTTGGCCTCCAGCACGGCCAGGCGGGCGTCAATGCGGGCTGTCATGTCGGCATCCAAACCGAGCTTTTTAACCCGTTGGGCAATCGCTTTGGCAATCAGCGCAGGGGACAAATCAGCATTGGCACGCAGCAGTGTGTTGGATGATGGGTTTGGCATGCTCCACTCGCCGCCACCGTGTTGGCCAGCATCACCAAACTTGCCCACAATGTTGGGCCGCACATCTGCGCGCCAGTTGTACAGCTCTTCTTTGAGCTGGTATTCAATCACTTGGCGCTTTTCTTCGATCACCAAAATTTCTTGCAGACCGGTGGCAAATTCTCGCGTCAGCTGCGCCTCCAGCGGCCACACCACGCCCACCTTGTGCAACCTGATTCCCAGTTGCTGACACGTGGCATCGCTAAGGCCCAGATCGATGAGCGCCTGACGCGTGTCGTTGTAGGCCTTGCCGCTGGCGATCATGCCAAACCGGTCCTGCTTGCTTTCAATCGCGTTGTAGTTCAGCCGGTTGGCACGGATGTAGGCCAGTGCGGCATACCACTTGGTGTCAAACAGCCGCTCTTCTTGCGCCAGCGGCGCGTCGGGCCAGCGAATGTGCACGCCACCGGGCGGCATGGCAAAGTCGGTGGGGATGTTGATGTGCACCCGCTCCGGGTCAATCATCGCGCTGGCGGACGATTCAACGATTTCCTGAATCGTCTTCATGCCCGCCCACACGCCCGAGTAACGGCTCAGAGCAATCGCGTGCAGGCCCAGATCCAGAATCTCCTGCACGCTGGCCGGAAAAAACACCGGCAACCCGCAGGCTTTGAAAATATGGTCGCTCTGATGCGCAGCGGTTGAGCTTTTTGAAATATGGTCGTCGCCTGCAATGGCCAGAGCCCCGCCCCAAGCGGTGGTGCCCGCCATATTGGCATGCTTGAAGACATCTGACGTGCGGTCGACCCCAGGCCCCTTGCCGTACCAAATGCCAAACACGCCATCAAACTTGTTGGTGCCCGGTGGCGCAAAGCCCAGTTGCTGGGTGCCCCATACGGCGGTGGCGGCCAGCTCTTCATTGACACCGGGCTGAAACACGATGTTGCGCGCCTTCAGGTATTTGGCGGCCTTCCACAAGGCCTGGTCATAACCACCGAGGGGCGAGCCACGGTAGCCCGAGATAAAGCCCGCTGTGTTTTTGCCTTGCAGCTTGTCGCGCAATTGCTGGAGCATGGGCAGCTTGACGAGGGCTTGAACCCCACTCATGAAAGCGTGGCCGTAATCCAGGGAATACTTGTCGTCGAGGGTGACGGTGTCGAGTGCTTTGCGAATGTGGTCAGGCAGCGGCGCGTTCATCGTTTTTGTCTCCGGGAAAAGCTGTTTTACTCAAGCAAAGTGTATGCCGATTACGCCGATAAATCATTGCGTTATTGGTCTAACTTAGCCATTTCAACGCAAGAATCTTGCTGCAAAATACAGTTTATGGAAACACTCGATAAGTTTGACGTGGCTATCTTGGTACAACTGCAAACCGATGCACGCCAAACCAATGCCGAGCTGGCCGGGCGGGTCGGCCTGTCTGCCGCGCCCTGCTGGCGGCGCGTGCGCGCGCTTGAAGAGGCCGGCTTCATCACCGGTTACCGGGCCGAGATCAATCGCCACAAAATCGGCCTGGGCGTGCTGGCCTTTGTGCGGCTTGACGCCGACCGCAACAGCGCAGACGCCACAGGCCAACTCGAAGAAGCGATCAAAAAGATGCCAGAAGTCGTGGCCTGCCACTACATCAGCGGCACCGGCACCTTTGAGCTACAAGTGGTGGCCCAGGACCTGGAAAACTTTAGCCAGTTCGCCCTGAAAAAACTCATGAGCCTGCCGCATGTGAAAGACATTCACACCAGCTTTTCGCTGGGGGAAGTCAAAGCCAGCAGCGCGCTGCCGTTGGGGCATTTGGGACGAACTTGATGCACAGTTTTCCCGCATCTATTCAGACCAGGCACACCGGGCCTTGCCGCTCACCTGCCCCAAATCGAACCGCTATCCGCGTCCCTGACGACTCAGCATGCCCGGCCAGCAGCGCATCTTCAATGCTCACCGTCGCATCATGCTGGTTGGCAATTTCAAGCACGATAGCCAGGCCCAGGCCCGAGCCATCGACGTTGGTACCCAGCGCGCGATAAAACGGCTGAAAGACCAGTTCACGTTCAGCCTCTGGAATGCCGGGGCCGGAGTCTTCGACCAGCAGCACCAGCACGCCGCTGAACGAGTCTGTCAGCAGCCGCAGTGTGACCTGGCCGTTTTCAGGGGTGTAGGCAATGGCGTTGTCCAGCAGGTTGCGCACCAGCTCTTTGAGGAGTGTGGGGTTGCCTTCAAATTGTGTGCCTCGCCCGCCCGGCTCGGGCCCGTCATAGCCCAGGTCGATCTGTTTTTCAATCGCACGTGGCACTGATTCGGCCATCACATCACTGGCAATGCTGACAAAGTCCAACAGTTGCTTGGGCAAGCTGTGGCCTGTGACTTCTGCGCGTGCCAGTGCCAGGAGCTGGTTAACGGTATGGGTGGCGCGAACGCTGGATTTGCCGATGTGCTTGAGCGACTTTTTCAGCTCGTCGGCATTGGTTTCGCGTTGGGCCAAGTCGGCCTGCATCCTCAAGCCGGCCAGCGGTGTTTTCAGTTGATGTGCGGCGTCGGCCAAAAAGCGTTTTTGAGTGGTCAGTGACACTTTCAAACGGCTCAGCAGGTCGTTGATGGATGACACCAATGGCACCACCTCTTCGGGTACCGCGGTCTCGTCCAGCGGGCTCATGTCGTCGGGTTTTCGGGCGCGGATACGCTTTTCAAGTTGCGCCAGCGGCTTGATGCCGCGCACGAGCGCCAGCCACACCAGCAGCACGGCCAGCGGCAGTGTGACGAATTGCGGCACCATGGTGCCTTTGACGATTTCAGTGGCCAGGGTCTTGCGTTTTTCAAGCGTTTCGGCCACCTGGACAAGCACCCGACCTGCGCTTTTGTCGTCCACCTTGATCCAGGTATAGGCCACACGCACTTCTTCGCCGTTGATCACGTCTTCACGCAAGCGCACGTCGTTATCCGGTGCTTTTTCGTCTTCAACAGGCGCTGGCAAATCACGCTCGCCAGCCAAATACTCGCCCCGCGATCCCCGTACCTGGTAGTACACCAGATCGGTGTCGTCAGCTCGCAAAATCTCACGTGCCGGACCGGTCAGGTTAAATTGCACCTGGTTGTTTTTGACCGCCACAAACTTGCTGAGGGCCTGCACGTTGAACTCAAGTGCGCGGTCAAATGGCTTACCAGCAATGTTTTGCGCCACCAACCAGGTCAGCCCAAGGCTGATCGGCCACAGCAGCAGCAGCGGCGTGAGCATCCAGTCAAGAATTTCACCGAACAGGCTTCGGCGATCACGTTGAAAAATCCTTATGGCCAAACGAGCCCCCACGGTCGCTCACTTCGTGTAGCTCCCTGACCTTGCAGGCCGCCGCTTGCCAAAGGCTTCGCTTGTGTCGCCTGTCCAAACCTGCTCAAGCAGGTTTTGAGCCGCAGGCTCCAGCCCCCGAGGGGGCCGCTGCGCCCGCGGCCTGGCAAAGCCAGTTCCGCGGCCCCTACTAGAAAAGTCATTCATTACCTCCGCATAGGTTGTGAGATCAGCCAGGGATTTTTTCCAGGCAATAGCCGAGCCCGCGAACCGTCGCAATCCTGATCGGCCCCTTCTCAATCTTCTTGCGCAAACGGTGGATGTAAACCTCAATGGCGTTGTTGCTGACTTCCTCGCCCCACTCGCACAGTCTTTCCACCAGCTGGTCTTTGCTGACCAAGCGGCCTGCGCGTTGCAGCAGCACCTCCAACAGGCCGAGCTCGCGGGCGGACAAATCGACCATCGCGCCGTCAATGGTGGCAACGCGGCCGCCCTGGTCGTACACCAGCGGGCCGTGTTTGATGGTGCTGCTTGCCGCACCGGCGCCGCGCCTGACCAAGGCGCGCACGCGCGCTTCGAGCTCTTGCAATGAAAACGGTTTGGCCATGTAGTCGTCTGCCCCGTAGTCCAAGCCTTTGACGCGCTCTTCCACGCTGTCAGCGGCTGTCAATATCAGTACCGGCAGTGTTGAGCCACGGGAGCGCAAGCGCTTGAGCACCTCCAGCCCATGCATCCGGGGCAAGCCCAAATCCAGAATCAGCAAGTCAAACTCAGCGTTGGTCATCAGGGCTGCATCGGCTTCCGACCCGCTGGCCACGTGGTCCGCCGCCGCGCCGGAGGCACGCAGCGTGCGAAGCAGGCCGTCGGCCAGCACCTGGTCGTCTTCGGCAATGAGAATTCGCATGCTTGTCTCCGTGTTTGTCTTGTTTGTTGGTTTGCTTGCTTGTGGGGCAAATTTTAGGCTTTTGAGCAAGGCATCTAGCTGGCACCCCCGTAGGCCTCCAGCCCGAGCGCGACCACGGTGGCCACGTCCTGTCCCACAGCGGTCTTGAATTCTGCTTCAGCTTGCGTCACAGCCCGCTCAAATGCGCCCAGCCAGAGCAGCCCGTCATCGGTAAATCGGACGGTTTTGGCGCGCTTGTCGTAAGCGTCAAGCGCGCGCGTGACCAGCCCCCAGGCTTCGCACTGCGTGACCAAATCACCCATCGCCTGTTTGCTCATGCCCGCACTGCTGGCCAGGTCGGTCAGGCGTGACCCCTTGATCGCCAGATGCCGCGTGATATGGATGTGCGCCGCGCCCACCTGGTCGCGCGCCGCCAGGTTAGACAGCGCCAGCGGCACCAACACGTCGCGCGACATCAGCCACAGCACCCGCTCGTCAAAGCGCCGCAGCGCGTTGCCCATCAGGCGGCCCAAATGCGTGACCCGCCAGCCGGGCTCCAATAAATTTTCCATGCCGTGAGCTTAACTTATTTAATCAGGCAAACTGACTAAAAATAGCATTTACTTATTTCAACAGTGCTCATACAGTACTGGTCATGCAGACAGTTTATTGCAAGCTGTTTTAACGCTTTCAACCCACCCAAGGAGCTTTTCATGGACATGCCCAACCGCCCAACCGCCACATCCACACCCGCCCAAGTCGCTGCACTCAACACTGAAAAAGCCAAGGCCCTGCAAGCCGCACTGGCCCAGATTGAAAAGCAGTTTGGCAAGGGCACCATCATGAAGCTGGGCGACGGCGAAGTGATTGAAGACATTCAGGTCGTGTCCACCGGCTCACTGGGCTTGGACATCGCCCTGGGCGTGGGCGGCCTGCCGCGCGGCCGGGTGGTGGAGATCTACGGCCCTGAATCATCAGGCAAAACCACGCTGACGCTGCAAGTGATTGCCGAAATGCAAAAACTCGGCGGCACCTGCGCCTTTGTCGATGCCGAACACGCGCTGGACATTCAATACGCCCAAAAACTCGGCGTCAACCTGCAAGAACTCCTCATCAGCCAGCCTGACACCGGCGAGCAGGCGCTTGAAATTGTCGACTCGCTGACCCGCTCTGGCGCAGTCGACCTGATCGTGATTGACTCGGTGGCGGCGCTGACGCCCAAGGCCGAGCTGGAAGGCGAAATGGGCGATAGCCTGCCCGGCCTGCAAGCCCGACTGATGAGCCAGGCGCTGCGCAAGCTGACGGCCACCATCAAAAAAGCCAACTGCATGGTGATTTTTATCAACCAGATCCGCATGAAGATTGGCGTGATGTTTGGCAGCCCCGAGACGACCACCGGCGGCAATGCGCTGAAGTTTTACGCCTCGGTACGGCTGGACATTCGCCGTATTGGCTCCATCAAAAAGGGCGAAGAAATCATCGGTAACGAAACCCGGGTGAAGGTGGTCAAAAACAAAGTCGCGTCACCGTTCAAGACGGCGGAGTTCGACATTTTGTACGGCGAGGGCATCAGCCGATTGGGGGAGGTGCTGGACTTGGGTGTGGCGGGACACATTGTTGAAAAAGCCGGTGCCTGGTATGCCTTTAACGGCGAGAAAATCGGCCAGGGCCGTGACAACTCGCGTGAGTTTTTGAAAGAAAACCCCGAACTGGCTATCGAGATTGAAAACAAAGTGCGCGAATCGCTCGGCATTCCGCTGGTGCAGGTATCGCAAGAGGTGATGGACGTGATCGACAAGGCGGCAGACAAGCCCGCCAAGGCGGACAAAGCCGAAAAAGCACCTAAAAACGCGGCGTGATGCTTTTTGGCTCCGAACACTGCTTTTGAGACGTTTTTGGAGCCAAATGAGCCTGCAGCCCAATTAATTCATGGGCTAATAGCTCCTGAAATCGTAGCATCCTGAATTCATCGCGATCACTAAAACACCACGTGAACGACCCCGCCCTCTCACCTTCCGGCCCCGCTCCGGGCACAGGCAAAACCGGCAAATCAGGCTTTGCGCTGTCTCTCAAAGGCCGCGCGCTGCGGCTGCTGTCGGGCCGGGAGCATTCGCGGGCCGAGCTGGAGCGCAAGTTGGCAGCGCATGAAGAAGTCCCCGGCCAGCTGGCCGCCGTACTGGACGAGCTGCAGGCCAAGGACTTCATCAGCCAGACCCGCGTCATCGAGTCCGTCATCAACCGCCGCCAAGCCAAAATGGGCGCGTCCCGCATCAAGGGCGAGCTACAGCGCAAAGGCCTGGATGCCGAGAAGGTGGCCGAGGCGATGGACGGATTGAAAGCAACCGAGCTGGAGCGCGCACGCGAGGTGTGGCGCAAAAAGTTTGACAGCAAAACCGACGCGGGCACGAGCCCTGCCGACAAAGCCAAACAAATGCGCTTTTTGGCAGCACGCGGCTTTGGCGCTGACGCGATCCGGCGGGTGGTGTCTGGGCGGCAGGACGATGAATAGAAGTTTTGACGTATTTGTAATAAAATAATGACTAGTTCACAAAACTAGTCAGAATTATGCAAAACACAATCCAACCTGCTGCGGCAACACCCTGGCGGCTGCAAGATGCCAAAGCACAGTTCAGCGCTCTGGTTGACAACGCCATGCGTGGCGTGCCCCAGCATGTGACGCGCAGCGGCAAACGTGCGGTGGTCGTGCTGTCTGAACAAGACTTTGAGGCATTGCAACGCAGTGCAGCCGGCAGAGCACACGCGCCTTTCAGTTTTGTCGAGCATTTGCTGACGATCCCCAAGGCCGCAGCCCCGGACGAATCAGCTGCTCCAAGTCTTGAAGTACAGCCGCGAGAGATCGATTTTTCATGATTTTGCTGGACACCGTGGTGCTGTCAGAGCTGCGCAAAACCAGACCCAACCCAGGCGTGGTCGCTTACCTGCAAGCGCAAGTACCCGAGACCGTTTTTATCAGCGCCATGACGATTGGCGAAATTGAAGCCGGTATCGAGAAACAAAAAAAGGCAGCTCCCGAATTTGCAGATGAACTGGCTGCCTGGCTGGCGCTGATGGAGTTGCAATTTGCCTCATCCATTCTGCCGGTGACCCCGGCCATCGCCAAACTGTGGGGCAAGCTGTGCGTGCAAACAGGTAACAAAGGCATCGACAACCTGATTGCAGCCACGGCACTAGTTCACAATCTGCTGGTGGTGACCCGCAATGTGCGCGACTTTGAAGCAGTGGGCGCGCGGGTTTTTGATCCGTTTGAAGTCACTCTACGCGCGTGAAAATTGCCGTCATTTCAGATATTCACGGTAATTTGCCAGCACTACAGGCGGTGTTGGCTGAAATTGATGCCGCAGGCATAGACCACATCATCAACTGCGGTGACACGCTGGGCGGCCCGCTGGAATCTGCGCTAACAGCTGACCTGCTCATGCGGCGGCAAATCCCCATGATTGCGGGCAACCACGAGCGGCAGCTGTTGACCCTGCCGCCAGACAAGCTCAACCGCAGCGATGCCTTTACGGCCGACGACATTTCACAACACCACCGCGACTGGCTGGCCAGCGCACCGCCCACAGCGTGGCTGGCTGATGATGTTTTCGTCTGCCACGGCACGCCGCACAGTGACTTGCATTACTGGCTTGAAACAGTCACCAACGATTTTTCCCCGCACGGCTCGCCCGGTGTGCGCCCCGCCACGCCTGCGGAGGTGCTGGAGCGCCTGGGCACGGGCCCGCACACGAAAGCCAGTCTGATCGTTTGCGGCCACACGCACGTGCCCCGCGTCGTCAATGTCGTCAGCCCAACAAGCGGGCAAAGCATGACCATCGTCAACGCGGGCAGCGTAGGTTTGCCGGCTTACGATGATGTGCACCCCTTCAAACACCACATTGAAACTGGCAGCCCCCACGCCAGGTACGCAATGGTCGAAAAAACACCTAGCGGCTGGCAAGTTGAATTGCGCCACGTGCTGTACGACTTTGAAAGTATGGCCGGCTTGGCTGAAACACGGCAGCGGCCAGATTGGGCGGTCGCGCTTCGTACCGGTCGAATGGCTGCCTGATAACGGGCCGCACCAAGCTGCGAAAATAGCCGGATGAATCTTCAAAAAATCTTTATCCCCCTGGCCATCATCGGCGCCGCTGCACTGGCCTGGCAATCCTACGGCTGGAAGGGTGTGGTGGTGGTCGTCAGTGTGCTGATGTTCGGCATCCTGCTTCACTTTTCCCGCATGATGCAAGTCCTCAAACGCGCCGCCAACCGGCCGATCGGCTATGTTGACAGCGCCGTGATGCTGAACGCCAAACTCAAACCTGGCGCCACGCTGCTGCACGCGGTAGCCCTGACGCGGTCGCTGGGCTTGCTCACAAGCATCAAGGGCGAACAGCCCGAAGTGTTTGAATGGAAAGATGGCAGCGAATCGGTGGTGACCTGTACCTTTGTGGGTGGCAAGCTGGCGCACCATAGTCTGGTCAGGCCGGGGGCCGACCAGTAGGTCACCCATCAAACGTAAAATCGTTACTTCTAGAATTTTCACCTCAGGACAAACATGGCAACAGCAGCACCCCAAACGATGGAAGACCGTGACGGCAAGATCTGGATGGATGGCCAGATGGTCGAGTGGCGCGACGCCAAAATTCATGTGCTTACGCACACCCTGCACTACGGCTGCGGCGCTTTTGAAGGCGTGCGTGCTTACCAACTGGCGGACGGCAGCACCGGTGTTTTCAGGCTGGAGGAGCACACTGAGCGGCTGTTTAACAGCGCCAAGATTTTGCGCATGAAGATTCCGTTCAGCCAAGAAGAAGTCATGCAGGCCACACTGTCTGTGGTGCGTGAGAACAAGCTGCCCAGCTGCTACATTCGCCCGCTGACCTGGATTGGTTCAGAAAAATTGGGCGTGTCCCCCAAGGGCAACAAAATCCACTTGATGGTCGCGGCCTGGCCGTGGGGTGCCTATTTGGGTGACGAGGGCTTGAAGCGCGGCATTCGCGTCAAAACGTCAAGCTTTACCCGCCACCATGTCAACATCACCATGATTCACGCCAAGGCGGTGAGCAACTACACCAACTCGATTTTGGCCAACATGGAAGCCACCGACGAAGGCTACGACGAAGCGCTGCTGCTGGACCCGCAAGGCTTTGTGTCTGAAGGTGCTGGCGAAAACGTGTTTATCGTGCGCAAAGGCGTGGTGTACACACCGGACTCAAGTGCTGGCGCGCTGAACGGCATCACCCGCAACACCATCTTCTCGATCTGCCAGGACTTGGGGCTTGAGCTGAAAGAAAAGCCGATCACGCGCGATGAAATCTACATTGCCGACGAGGCGTTTTTCAGTGGCACGGCGGCTGAAGTCACGCCGATTCGTGAGTTGGACCGGATCGAGATCGGTAACCGTGGTAACGGGGGCTCAAGGGGGCCCATCACCGAGAAAATTCAGGCAGCGTTTTTTGACATCGTCAATGGCCGCAACCCCAAATATGCCTCGTGGCTGGCAAAGGTCTGAATCTGATGACCACCTCTTCCCTGATCGAGCTGCTGGCGTCTGATCTGAACGGACAAGGTGGGGTGTACTGCCCCAGCGCCAAGGCGCACATGCAAATCTATAGCAGCCACCCCAAGGTGTACCTGGACGTGGCCCGCACGGGCCAGGCCAAGTGCCCGTACTGCGGCACGGTGTATGCGCTCAAGGCGGGTGAACACGTCGGCGCTGGCCACTAGCGTGTCTCGCCCCTTCCAGGCGGCCGCCGTGGGACCGGCCTTAGCTGGTTTTTCGGGCCGTAGTCGCATCGGGGGCGAGTCATTGGTCATCGCCCCGCAGTGGATTGGCGATGCCGTCATGACAGAGCCGCTGCTGCGGCGGCTGGCGGCACGCGGAGAGCGCATCACGGTAGGCGCATTGCCCTGGGTGGCACCGGTATACCGCGCCATGCCGCAAGTGGCTGAAGTGATTGAATTTCCGTTTGCGCATGGCGGTTTGCAGTTCAAGGCGCGGCGCAGCATTGCCAGGCGGATTGAAGGCCAGTTTGACGTGGCTTATGTGCTGCCCAACTCGCTAAAAAGCGCCCTGCTGCCGTTTTTGGCGAGTATTCCCAAACGCATTGGCTACCTGGGTGAGGCGCGCATTGGGCTGCTGACGCACCGATTGAAGAACCCCACGCCCAAGCGGCCCATGGTGGCGTTTTACTCGGCGCTCAGTGGCGAGGCCGGGTTTGAATCAGACCGCCCGCAACTGCATATCCCGGATGCGCAAATCGACGATTGCCTGGCCGGCCTGGGCTTGACGCGTGGTGCGTATGCCGTGTTTGCACCAGGCTCTGAATACGGCCCGGCCAAGCGCTGGCCGGCAGCGCATTACGCAGAACTGGCCAGCCAACTGACGATGCCGGTTGTACTGCTGGGTTCTGGCAAAGAGGCGGGGTTGTGCGAAGCCATTGCCAGCGTCGCTAAAAATTGTTTGAATTTGGCAGGAAAAACGCCTTTAACCCAAGCAATACATGCGCTTTCTGCTAGCAAATTTATAGTGAGCAATGACTCTGGCCTGATGCATGTGGCGGCGGCGCTGGGCGTGCCGCAGGTGGCTATTTTTGGCTCCAGCAGCCCGCTGCACACGCCGCCCTTGAGCGACAAGGCGGCGGTGCTGTGGCTCAAAAGCGATGCTGCCTACCAACCACCGCTCGATTGCGCGCCCTGCTTTGAGCGTGAATGCCCGCTGGGCCACACACGTTGCCTCAATGACATCAGCGCTGCACAAGTGCTGGCCGCGATGCCCCTTTAGGCCTTCAGGCGGCAGGCAGTTCCACCACAAAGGTGGCCCCGCCGCCGGGCCGGGCTTCACAGCGCACGCTGCCGCCGTGTCGTTCGCTGATCGACTTGACCAGCGCCAGGCCAAGGCCGACGCCGCCGTGTCGCTCACTGGCGCCGGGCAGCCGGTAAAACGGCTCAAAAATACGTTCGCGCTGGGCTGGCGGTACGCCGGGGCCGCGGTCATGCACCTTGATCACGACCAGCACCTGATCTGCAGTGCCGTTTTTGGACAATTCCAGGCTGATGTCGCCCGTGCTGTAGCGCCGGGCGTTTTCAAGCAGGTTGCGCATCAAGCGGCGCAACAGGCGAGGTGAGCCGCACATCACCAGGCTTTGCCCGGTGGTTGCGATGCCCAGCTCGGCACCAGCTTTGGCGCACTCTTCAGCGGCCAGACCGGTCAGATCGAGCTGCTCAAATGGCTCGGCGTCGGCCTGCCGGGCATCCAGCCGGCTGGCCAGCAAGATCTCGTCGATCAGCTGGTCCAGCTCGGTGATGCTGCGTAACACCTCCAGGCGCTGCGGCGATGCGGCGTCTGCGCCCATCAGTTCCAGACTCATCCTGATGCGGGCTAAGGGTGAGCGCAACTCGTGCGATGCATTGGCAAGCAACGACTTGTGCGAGTTCATCAGCGTTTCAATGCGCTGGGCGGCGTGGTTAAAGCGTTCGGCCAGAAAAGCCACTTCGTCTTTGCCTTCGGCATTCACCCTGGCCGACAAGTCACCTTGGCCCCAGCGCTCGACACCGCGTTGCAGCGCCTCCAGACGCAACGTAAGTCGCCTGATGATGGGGTAGGCACCCAATGCCACCGCCAGGCCGACCAGACCCAGCATCCAGCCAAAACCAAAACCCAGCGGCGGGCGACCCATAGCACCCGCGTCAGGGGGGCGAGCCGGACGCGGCAACAGCAAGTAGAGGGTCTGTCCGTCGTTGGTGGTCACATCAAACTCCAGCCCGCTACCGGGCTTGCGGCCGGGCTTGGTTTGCGCGCTGCCAATCACCTCACCGGCTTTGTTGTACACCCGTATTTCGCGGATCGGCAGCTCGCGTGGCTCTCGCGTGGCGTGCCACACACCTGCTGCCGCAAATGTCAGCACCACCACGGTGGCCACCACCGCCAGCCAGATGCGCACATAAAGCCTTGAAGTAAAACGCGACCACATCAGTTGTTCATCCCGTTTTAGTCTTGCTGCTTGGCAAAGACGTAACCCACGCCACGCACCGTGAGGATACGTTTGGGTTCTTTGGCGTCCACCTCAATCGCGCTGCGAATGCGGCCCATGTGCACGTCAATGGAGCGGTCAAATGCCTCAAGCTCGCGCCCGCGTACGGCCTCCATGATCTGGTCGCGGGTCAGCACCCGGCCGGCCCGCTCGGCCAGCGCCACCAGCAAGTCGAATTGGTAGGACGTCAGCTCACACGGCTTGCCTGAGATGCTGACAACACGCGCATCGCGGTCAATTTCCAGCGCACCAAAACGCATGACCTTATACGCACTGCTGATGCCGGCCACCGCTTCGCTGCCGCGCCGCAAAACCGCCCGAATACGCGCCAGCAGCTCGCGCGGCTCAAAGGGTTTGGGCAGATAGTCATCAGCACCCATTTCCAGCCCCACAATGCGGTCCATCGGGTCGCCCTTGGCGGTCAGCATCAGCACGGCAATCGCCGGGCTGGCCGCCTTGATGCGGCGGCACAGTTCCAGACCGTCCATGTCGGGCAGCATCAGGTCCAGGATGACCAGCTCGGGCGGCGTGGTTTGCAGCGCATCCAGGCCAGTGGCGGCATCAGCCGCATGGGTAAACCCATAACCGGACTGACGCAAATACTCGCCCACCATGCTGGCCAGGCGGGTATCGTCTTCAATCATGAGCAGGTGTTGTTGTGCCATGAAGCTATCCTTGCTGGGTTGCGACAAGCAGGTTTGTCGCTTGGGTAAAGATGCGGTAAACCGCGCTGGGGCTACTTGCCGGGCGGTAGCGGCTGCATGCGCGATGCCAGCCAGACCAGCACCAGCACAGGCAAGCCCAGCAAGGCAGTGGCAGTAAAAAAGTGGGGGTAGCCAAACGCATCGACATACTTGCCAGAATAGCCCGCCAGAAATTTGGGTAACAGCAGCATCATGGAGCTGAACAGCGCGTACTGCGTGGCTGAATAGTTGATGTTGGTCAAGCTGGACAAGTAGGCAATAAACGCTGCCGACGCAATGCCGCTGGACAGGTTGTCGGCCGATATGACAAACGTCAGTGCCCACACATCGTGGCCGCGCGAGCCAAGCCAGGCAAACAGCAGGTTGCTGCCAGCAGACAGCACCGCGCCCAGCAGCAATACCTTCATCACGCCAAAACGCATGGCCAGCACACCGCCGACAAAGGCACCCACCAGCGTCATGATGACGCCATAGATTTTGGTCACCGCCGCCACTTCGTCCTTGGTGAAACCCATGTCCACATAAAACGGATTGGCCATGATGCCCATCACCACATCGCTGATGCGATAAATCGCAATCAGCGCGAGGATCAAGATGGCCTGCTTGCCGTAGCGGCGCAAGAAGTCGGAAAACGGTTCAATCAAGGCGCTTTTCAGCCACTCGGCGGCGTTGCGCGCCGGGGCCATCAAGCGCATGGCGGGTTCGGGCGACAACAGCACGGTGCCCACGCCCAGCAACATTGACGCGGCCATCACCCAGTACGCGGTTTGCCACGCGCCTTGCTGGTAGCCCACCACACCCGTCACTTCAGCCCGCGCGGCAATCCACAAGGCGCCAGCACCGGCCCAAATCATCGCGATGCGGTAGCCGGTTTGGTAGGCGGCAGCCAGGGCAGCCTGGCGGTCGGTGTCGGCTGATTCAATGCGGTAGGCATCCAGTGCAATGTCTTGCGTGGCCGAGCCAAAGGCTATCGCCAAGGCGCACCAAACGACGGGCGTGAGCGCCAGGCGCGGGTCGGTCAGGCCAATGCCAATCAATGCGCTGATGATGACAATTTGCGAGACCAGCAGCCAGCTGCGCCTGCGCCCCAGCAGGCGCGTGAGGACCGGTATCGGCATGCGGTCGACCAGCGGCGCCCACACCCACTTGAACGCATAGGCCAACCCAACCCAGCTCAGGTAGCCAATCGTGGTGCGGTCAATAGCAGCCTCACGCAGCCAAAAGCTCAGTGTGCCAAACACCAGCAGCAGCGGCAGTCCGGCCGAAAAGCCCAGCAGCAGCATGCGCAGCGTGGCGGGCTCGGCATAAACGGCGAACACCTCGCGCCACGGCTTGTTGCCTTTTTCACTTGTGCGTCTGCCTGGCGCTGCTGGCATGGTGGATGGCGGGTTTTTATCTGACATGTTTCAAATCACTTTTGAGTATTATCAAGCGATGTGCTTTTTATGCGACGCAAAATCTTCCGCTTGGGTTCACCGACGGGCATTTTTATTGGCTGCAGGCTCCGCCGCCATGGCTGCGCCTGTTGTGCCTGCTTTGGCACAAGTTGACGTGGGGCCGTTGTCTGGCCTGCGCAAGCTGGTGCCGGCTGAAGAGCTTGAGGACGCGGCCAGCCAGCAGTACGCCCAGTTGCTGGCCGGAGCCCGCGCAAAAGGCGCGCTGGCCCCGGCTGGTAACCCGCAATTGCAACGCCTGCAGCGCATTGCCGCCAAGCTGGTGCCTCAAACCGCACAGTGGAATGACCGTGCCAGACAATGGAAGTGGGAAGTCAATCTACTGGGCAGCAAACAAATCAACGCCTTTTGCATGCCAGGCGGCAAGATCGCTTTTTACACTGGCATTCTGGACCAGCTCAAACTGAGCGACGACGAAGCCGCGATGATCATGGGCCACGAAATGGCCCACGCCCTGCGCGAGCATGCGCGGGCCAGGATTGCCAAAAGCAAGGGCACCGGCACATTGCTGTCGATTGGCTCGCAACTCCTCGGCCTGGGTCAGTTGGGCGAGGTGGCCGCGAGTGTTGGCACACAACTGCTGACCCTGAAATTCAGCCGTGAAGACGAAACCGATGCCGATCTGGTGGGCCTGGAACTGGCGGCACGCGCTGGCTACAACCCGCAAGCCAGCGTCAGCCTGTGGGAAAAAATGGGGCAGGCCGGCAGCGGTGCAGGCAGCCCGAGCTTTTTGTCAACCCACCCGTCGGGGCCGGAGCGCATTGAGCAGCTACAAGCCAATGTGCCCAAGGTGCAAGGGCTGTACCAGCGCGCCGGGGACTGAGTTTCAGATTTTGCGGGTCTACATTCCCAAAAATCAATGACCCCGATCACGGCAAGGATCGCGCATGACCCAGACACAGATCATTTCTCTGGCCCTTGGGGCTTTGCTCATCTTTTGGGCTGTTGGCGCGTACAACCGACTGGTGCGGTTGACAAACCCCATCGCCAATGCGTTTGGGCAAATCGACGTACAGCTCAGGCGCCGCTACGACCTGGTTGCCAAGCTGGTGCAAGCCTGCAAGAAATACCTCAGCCACGAGCGCGACACCATAGAAGCCGTCATCAGCGCGCGCAACCAAGCGAAAGCCGCCAGCGATGCGGCTCGCAGCCGCCCCGCCAGTGCGCAGGCCGTGGTCACGCTGGCGACGGCCGAGCAAGCCTTGACGAGCAGCCTGGGCGGCCTGTTTGCCTTCAATGAAGCCTACCCGGAATTGCAAGCCGACCAAACCATTCGCGAGTTAAGCCAGGCGCTGACCGGCATCGACAACCAAGTGACGTTTGCGCGGCAGGCTTTCAACGATGCGGTGCTGGACTACAACCGTGCGAGAGGGCAGTTCCCTGCCGTTTTGATCGCCACTACCTTCCGCTTTGAGCCCGCTGCGATGTGGCAAGCCACCGAAAGCGCTGATGAGCGCACCGAGCTGCCCATCCAGATGTCCGAGCGATAAAGGCCGGTAAGGCGGTGATGAAAGCTTGGTTTTTTGAATAAGCAAATGGCGAATTGATTGAAGAACACGCTTGTTGCGGCGCCCCAACTACTGGATACTCCCATGTCCGAGTGCGCTTTAGCGCGTTAAATTCTGACATGAACCAACTCACGGAATCATCATGACCATTAAACCTTTGGCCGTCTCCGCCGTTGTCGCCGTCTTTTCCGTCGCGATGCTTGGCCTGACAAACAACGCGCTTGCACAAACGGATGCCGGCAAAGAGGCGCTGTACGTCAAAAGCCTGGCCGCCACCTGCGCCAACTGCCACGGCACCAACGGCGTCGCCGTGACGGGTTCCAGCGTCACGTCGCTGGCGGGCCTGGACAAGGCCTACACCGTGGCACAAATGAAAGCCTTCAAGACCGGCTCCCGCCCCGCCACCGTGATGCACCAGCTCAGCAAAGGCTACAGTGACGCGCAAATTGAGGTGCTCGCCACGTATTTCGCAGCACAAAAGAAATAAGAAAGTTCATCATGACCAAAACAACGCTTTCAAATCGCCGTGCGTTTTTGCACTCTTCTGCCGCCCTGAGTCTGCTGGGCATCGCTGGCTTGTCCGCTTGCGCCAGCATGTCGGGTGTGCCATCCAAAGCCAAAGTGGTGGTGATTGGCGGCGGCTACGGCGGCGCGACGGCGGCCAAGTATGTGCGCCTGCTGTCGGATTACAAAATTGACGTGGTGCTGATTGAACCGCAAGACGCGTTTGTGTCGTGCCCGATGTCCAATCTGGTGGTCAGCGGCGTCAAGCAAATAGACTACCTGACCACCTCGTATGCGGGCCTGTCCAAAAACCACGGCATCACGGTTGTCAAAGACTTTGCAGACAGCATCGATACCGCCAAAAAAACCGTCACCTTGCGCGGCGGAAGCGTGATTGCCTACGACAAGCTGGTGGTGTCGCCCGGTATTGATTTGATGTTTGGCGGCATCGAAGGCCTGCAGGCCGCCAATGCCAGCGGCCAGATCGTGCAAGCCTGGAAAGCGGGCCCTGAAACCGTGGCGCTGCGCCAGCAACTGCAAGCCATGCCAGACGGCGGCGTGTTTGCCATCACGATTCCGGAAGCGCCCTATCGCTGCCCGCCCGGCCCTTATGAGCGGGCATCGGTGGTAGCCGGTTATTTCAAGGCCAACAAGCCCCGCTCAAAGGTGCTGATTCTGGATGCGAATCCGGATGTCACGTCCAAGCCCGCGCTGTTCAAGAAAGTCTGGGCTGAGCAGTACCCGGGCATGGTCGAGTACCGTGGTCAGCACAAGGCCGTGGCGGTTGATGCCAAAACAAACACTGTCAAATTCGATGTCCAGGACGATGTGAAAGCGTCTGTGCTGAATGTGCTGCCGTCCATGCGTGCCGGGGCCATTGCTGTGAAGACCGGGCTGAACAACCAGGCCAACAACCGCTGGTGCGGCGTGAACTACCTGACCTTTGAGTCCACCGCCGCCAAAGACGTGCACGTGCTGGGCGACTCGATCCAGGTGGCACCGGCCATGCCCAAAAGCGGGCACATGGCCAACAGCCACGGCAAGGTGGCGGCCAGCGCCATCGTGGCCCAGTTGTCAGGCTGGGACGTGAACCCTGCACCGATGCTGACCAACACCTGCTACAGCTTTGTGGATACCAAAAACGTGATTCACGTGGCCAGCGTGCATGAATACGTGGCGCTTGAGAAAACCTTCAAGACGGTGGCGGGCTCGGGCGGCATCAGCACCGCACCCAATGAGCTGGAAGGTGTGTATGCCCTGAACTGGGCCAGCAACATCTGGGCAGATACGCTGACGTGATGTGAGTCCTGCTGCGGCTTGGCCCTTCGGGGCGAGATGCCGCACGCCCAGCCCGCCACTGCACAAAAAGGCACCAAGTTGGGGGGCGGGACGCTACGACTGCGGGAAAGTCCCAGTGCACTGTCTCAGTGCATTGCCTAACATCCAGGCATTGCACCAGCGCTTGACAGCGTTGTTTGCGAGAAGCCGAGGAGACACCATAAAAAGGACAGCGTGTCAGCCCAGCCAACACAAACGGCAGGGCGGGCACACCAAACAAGGGCGCCGGCCAACCCAGCGCCCTTTTTTTGTACACATCAAACCCTGAAAATGCATAAAGTTCGGCTCAGTCTGAACGAATATTTGGGCTATCAGCTCTTAAACAAATAGCAATTGACGAACTTTGCCAAATGCGACAATCGTCCGCATGGAATTGTTGATCGTCACGCTGGCCTCGCTGTTGGCCGGTTTTGTGGACTCGATTGTGGGCGGCGGCGGGCTGATTTTGGTGCCAGCCCTGTTTGCCGTCTTTCCGACCACCCACCCGGCCACACTGTTTGGCGTCAACAAAGGCGCCTCTGTCTGGGGAACCGCTGTGGCCACGGTGCAGTACGCCAGTCGGGTGCACATGCGCTGGTCAGCACTGCTGCCAGCGGCGGCGGCAGGGTTTGCAGGCTCTTTGGCCGGGGCCTGGCTGGTCACCCTCATTTCGGGCGACTTTTTGCGCAAGGCACTGCCTTTTGTGCTGCTGGCGGTGCTGGCGTATACGCTCATCAAAAAAGACCTGGGCCGCACGCACGCGCCTCGTTTTAGCGGCGCAGCCGAGACCCTCGCCGCCTGCTGCATCGGCCTGGTACTGGGTTTTTACGATGGGTTTTTCGGGCCGGGCACAGGCAGCTTTTTTGTGTTTTTGTTTGTGCGCTGGCTGGGCTATGACTTTTTGAACGCGTCGGCCTCAGCCAAGTTGCTCAACACCGCCACCAATCTGGCGGCCCTGCTGCTGTTTGCCTACAAGGGCCACGTGTGGTGGCACTTCGCCCTGAGCATGGCGCTGGCCAACGTGGTGGGCAGCCTGCTGGGCACGCGGCTAGCGCTCAAGCATGGCTCTGGCTTTGTACGGCTGGTGTTTATCGTGGTGGTGTCTGCGCTGATTTTAAAAACCGGGTTTGATGCGTTTTTAAAATAGGCCCCGGGACTGTCAAGGACTGGTTTTGGCGGCCAGCTTGATACCTTTGGGCTCTGGCACTGGGGGTGCAACCATTGCCACTGGCTTGCCTACTGGTACCAGGCCCGCCACGCCGGCACCACCAGCGTCGCCAGGCAACAAGTTAGTCATGTCAGCCGCGCGGCGCGGCTTGCCAATCGGCGCACCGGCCTGGCCCAGCTTGACGGCGGCCATGTCTTCTTCGCTGGGGTACTGGCCCATCAGCATGTAGTCAAAAGCGCGTCTGGCCAGCGGCGCAGCAGCCGCAGCGCCCCAGCCTGCGTTTTCAACAATCACAGCAATTGCAATTTGGGGGTCATCTGCCGGCGCCATGGCAATGTACAGGGAGTGGTCGCGCTGTCGCTCTTCGAGTTTTGCGCTGTTGTATTTGATGTTGGCGCTGAGGGCAACCGCCTGGGCCGTGCCGGTTTTACCGCCGCTGAGGTAACCGGCTCCGGCAAACACCTTGGCTGAGGTGCCACCCTGGGTGACCCCCAGCAGGGCCTGGCGAATAACGGCCACATGTTCGGGCTTGTAACCCAGGTCAACCGGTGCCGCCAGCGGCAACTGCTTGATGCTGCGGGTGACCGAGTCTTGCGTGCCGATGACCAGACGCGGTTTGTGTTGGATGCCGTTGTTCACCACGGCGGCCGTGGCCTGCGCCAGTTGCAGCATGGTGAAGCTGTTGTCGCCCTGGCCGATGCCCAGCGAGATAGTCTCCCCGGCAAACCACTTTTGCGCTTCTGCCTTTTTGAAGTACTGCTTCTTCCAGGCCTGGCTGGGCAAAATGCCGCGCACCTCGCCATTGATGTCGATGCCCGTGATCTGGCCAAAGCCGAGCGGCTTCATGAAGTCATGAATCGCATCGACGCCCATTTCATTGGCCAGCGAGTAAAAGTACACATTGCTCGACTCGACAATCGCGCGGTTCATGTCCATGATGCCGCCCTTTTCGTTTTCAGGGCTGCCAAACCGCCTGCCACCAAACATGAAAAATCCCGGGTCATTGATGAGCGTGGTAGCCGCACGTTTGCCGGTGTGCAGCGCCGCCATGGCCATGAAGGGCTTGTAGGTGGAGCCGGGCGGGTAGGTGCCGCGCAGCGCCCGGTTTAGCAGGGGCTTGTCGAGCGATTCATTGAGCTCCTGCCAGCTCTCAGCGTCGATGCCGTCCACAAACAGGTTCGGGTCAAAAGTGGGCTTGCTGACAAAGGCCAGCACGTCGCCGGTTTTGGGGTCAATGGCCACCAGCGCGCCGCGCCGGTCGCCAAACATTTCTTCAACCAAGTGCTGTAGCTTGATGTCAATTGACAGCATCACCGTGTCACCCGGTGTGGCCGGGTTGGTGGCCAGCTTGCGCACCGCGCGGCCACCGGCGGATGTTTCGACCTGGTCAACGCCAGTCGTGCCATGCAGTTGCTGCTCAAAGCTTTGCTCCACCCCGAGCTTGCCAATGTAGTCGGTGCCGCGGTAATTGCCCTGGTCATCGCTGTTGTCGATGGCTTCTTTCTCGCTCTGGTTGATGCGGCCTATGTAGCCCACCACATGGCTGCCCAGCGGGCCGTAGGGGTAGCTGCGGAACAGCCGCGCCTTGATGTCAACACCCGGAAAGCGAAAACGCTGGGCAGAAAATCGCGCCACCTCTTCGTCCGTCAGGCGGGTGCGGATCGGCAATGATTCGAAGTTTTTGGACTCTTCGCGCAGGCGCTTGAAGCGGCGCTTGTCGCGTAACTGAATGTCGATGACAGCACCCAATGCGGCGATGGTTTCCTCCAGATTGCCGACCTTGGACGGCGTGATTTCCAGTGTGTAAGCCGAGAAGTTGGTGGCCAGCACAACGCCGTTTCGGTCTAATATCAGCCCCCTATTCGGGACGATGGGCACCACCGCCGTTCGATTGCTTTCGGCCTGTTCGTTCAGTTCAGAGTGCCGGTAAACCTGTAGGTACACCAGCCGCACTGCCAGCAACAAAAAGGCGAACACCACCACCAGGCCGGCCACCAGCACACGCGCACGAAAGCGCGACAAGTCGGCTTCAACGTTGCGAAGTTCGGTCATAGCGGTCTGTTCTCGTCTGGATTGGGTGCTCTACGCTGCGGCACCAGCAGCATGATGCTCACCACGGGCCACAACAACGACTCTAGCAACGGTGCCATCAGCAGCCACCAGCCAGGGAAAATGCCCCCACTTATCAGTCGAATGATGAGTTCCACCCCGTGCGCCACCGCAAACAAGGGCAGCACCTGCAGCGCCTGCGAGGGCACTGAAAACCACAACAGGCGGCGGTGAATCATGGTGGCAAAAAAGCTCAGCGCGGTGTAGCTCAGCGCGTGCTGGCCGAGCAGCGAGGACTGATGCACGTCTACGCCCAAACCAAACATGAAGGCCAGGCCGATACCCACCCGCAGCGGCTGGTGCACGTTCCAGAACACCAGCACCAGTGCCATGAAGTCCGGCATCCAGGCGAGTCGGCCCAGCGGCAACATGTTCAGCACCAGCGCGGCCATCAGACTGGCCCAAATGAACAGCGGATTGGCGGGCAGCAGCAGTTGCTGGCCTGAGGGCATCATCATTTGAGCGCTCCTTTTTTGGACGCCACGGCCGGCTCGGATGTTTCAGGCCGGGCTGGTATCTGCGCCGAGACAGGCTTGACCACCATCACATGCCGCGCACCTGTGACCAGCGCCTGCGGCGTGCAGTAAATCTTGGCGAATGCCGATTCGGCGCGACGCTCAATCTTGCTGATTGTGGCAACTGGCAGCCCCGACGGGTACACGCCATCGACCCCGCTGGTGGTCAGCAAATCGCCTTGCTGCACATCTGAATTGCTGCCCATAAAACGCAGCTCCAGGCCGCCGCCCGGCTGTGTGGTGTCTCCGTAGGCCACACTGCGCGCACCGGTGCGCACATTCAGCACCGGGATAGCCAGGTCACGGTCAATCACCAGCGTCACCTCGCTGACAAGTGGATGTACGCGCGTGACCTGGCCCAGCACGCCGGACTCGTCGAGCACCGGAGAGCCGAGCGCCACGTCTTGCAGCAGGCCCTTGTCAATGATGATTTTTCGGGTGTAGGGGTCGGCCGCGTCGTACAGCACTTCTGCGGCCATGACCGTTGTGGTCAACTGCTCGCGCAAGCCCAGAATTTTGCGCAAGCGGCTGTTTTCCTGCAACAGTTGCTCGACCTGCCCGGCACGCAGTGATTGAAGGGCCAGCTTGCGCGCGGCCTGTTCGCTGCTGGAGGTGGCCTGGTCCAGCCCAATGAAGTAAGCACTGCTGCCGCGCACAAGGCGCACCGGTTGCAAGGCCAGCCACTGCACCGGGTACAGCACGGTGCTGAGGGCCGAGCGTACCGGCTGCGTGATGCGAAAACGAACATCGGCCACCATCAGGAACAGCGACAGCGCACTGAAAAATATCAGTTTTGAAAGGGCTGACGGCCCCTGCTTGAAAAAGGGCGGTGGCGAGCGGTCAAGGGTTCCTAAAGGCATGGGGGCCCATGTTCCGAGAATTCAGAATCCACTTACTCCGATGTGAAGATAGACCCCAGACGGTCCATGCGCTCCAACGCCATGCCGCAACCGCGCACCACACAGGTCAGTGGTTCTTCGGCAACCAGCACAGGCAGGCCGGTTTCTTCTGCCAGCAACCTGTCCAAGTCGCGCAGCAAAGCACCGCCACCGGTCAGCATCATGCCTCGGTCAGCAATGTCTGCGCCGAGTTCTGGCGGGGTTTGCTCCAGCGCGTTTTTGACGGCGCTGACGATGTTGTTCAGCGGGTCCGTCAACGCTTCCAGAATTTCATTGCTGGAAATGGTGAAGCTACGCGGCACGCCTTCTGACAGGTTGCGGCCTTTGACTTCCATCTCCTTGACTTCAGAGCCTGGAAAAGCCGAGCCAATTTTCTTTTTGATGGCTTCAGCCGTCGGCTCGCCAATCAGCATGCCGTAGTTGCGCCGGATGTAGTTGATGATGGCCTCGTCAAAGCGGTCGCCACCGACGCGCACGCTGCCCTTGTAAACCATGCCGCCCAGCGAGATCACGCCGACTTCGGTCGTGCCGCCACCAATGTCCACCACCATCGAGCCGCTGGCCTCGCTGACTGGCAGGCCTGCGCCAATGGCGGCGGCCATGGGTTCTTCAATCAGGTACACGTCGCGTGCGCCAGCGCCCAACGCGCTTTCCCGAATGGCGCGGCGCTCCACCTGGGTGGAGCCGCAGGGCACACAAATGATGATGCGTGGGCTGGGCTTAAAAAAGCTGCGCGGATGGACCATTTTGATGAACTGTTTGAGCATTTGCTCAGTCACCGTGAAGTCGGCAATCACGCCGTCTTTCATCGGCCGAATCGCCTCAATATTGCCGGGCACTTTACCGAGCATGGCCTTGGCTTCGTGGCCCACGGCCTGAATGGTTTTGCGCCCCTGAGGACCGCCCTCGTGACGGATGGCCACAACCGATGGCTCGTCAAGCACAATGCCGCGGTCACGGACATAAATCAGGGTGTTAGCGGTGCCAAGGTCAATGGCCAGGTCGGTGGAAACATACCGACGGAAAGCTTCAAACATGGTCAAAAGTCCGGTTAGGGCCTGCACACTTTGATGCAAGTGCAAGCGCCTTTTAATGAATTTGCATGTGCGATACCCAAGCCATCAATGCCTGAACCCGTTGCAAGCGCTTAAAAACGCCTAAAGGCTGTCACCAGACTTGATTTCACACCAAAGGCTGGATAATAACGCATCCCCCCCGGGATAGTCCCGCAGTTACGGGCAAATTTGCTCTACTTGAAGCCTGATTTTTCACCAGTTTTTCTACCTGTTTTTACCCCACCCATCCCATGGCACTGACAACCCAAGACATCGCAAGAGTCGCCCATCTGGCGCGACTGGAACTGCGGCCAGACGAAACCGAGCGCGTTCTCGGCCAGCTCAATGGCTTTTTCACACTGGTTGCGCAGATGGAAGCCGTCAACACCGACGGCGTAGAGCCGCTGGCGCACCCGGCGGCCATTTTGGGCGAGGTGGCCCTGCGCCTGAGGGACGACACACCTAATGAGCCCAACCAGCGCGACATCAGCCAGCGCAGCGCCCCGGCGGTAGAACGCGGCATGTTTCTTGTGCCCAAAGTGATTGAATAGGTCAATGCCATGAGCACACACCCTGATTTGCACGATTTGAGCGTCTTTGACCTGGCTGCCAAACTGGCCGCACGTGAAGTGAGCAGTGTTGAAGTGACGCAGCATTTTTTGAACCGCGTCAAAAGCGAACAGCTGGGCGCGTTTTTGGCGACAGACGCCGATGTGTCATTGGCCCATGCCAAAGCCGCTGATGTTCGGCTGGCTGCGGGCGAACGCACGCCGCTGCTGGGCGTGCCGCTGGCGCACAAAGACGTGTTTGTCACGCGTGACTTTGCGACGACAGCCGGGTCCAACATGCTGGCCAACTACCGCAGCCCGTTTGATGCAACTGTGGTCAGCAAGCTGGCCCAGGCAGGCATGGTATCGCTGGGCAAGCTCAATTGCGACGAGTTCGCCATGGGCTCGGGCAATGAAAACAGCGCGTACTTTCCCGCCAAAAATCCGTGGGACACCAACCGCATACCGGGTGGTTCATCGGGCGGCTCAGCAGCTGCTGTGGCAGCGCGCCTGATTCCGGCGGCCACCGGCACCGACACCGGCGGCTCGATTCGCCAGCCTGCATCGCTCACAGGTATCACCGGCATCAAGCCCACCTATGGCCGCTGCTCGCGCTACGGCATGGTGGCTTTTGCCAGCAGCCTGGACCAGGCCGGGCCGATGGCGCGCAGCGCACTCGACTGCGCCCTGCTGCTGTCCGCCATGGCCGGGCCAGACCTGGACCGCGACTCCACATCGCTGGACATGCCAGCCGCTGACTACGCTACTGATTTAATAGCTGGTAACCCAAACAAACAGGGCGATTCAACCTCAAAATACCCCCTAAAAGGCCTCAAAATCGGTCTGCCAAAGCAGTTTTTTGGTGCCGGATGCGCGCCCGACGTGCTGCTGGCCGTTCGCAGCGCGCTGACGGCGTACGAAACGCTGGGCGCCACGCTGGTTGAGGTTGATTTGCCGCTCACCGAGCTGTCGATTCCGGTCTACTACGTCATCGCCCCCGCCGAAGCCAGCAGCAACCTGAGCCGCTTTGACGGCGTGCGTTACGGGCACCGGGCGGCCAGCTACACCGACTTGACCGACATGTACAAAAAGTCGCGCTCTGAAGGCTTTGGCGATGAAGCCACCCGCCGCATCATGATTGGCGCCTATGTGCTGTCCCACGGCTACTACGACGCCTACTACCTGAAAGCGCAAAAAATCCGCCGCCTGATCGCGCAAGACTTTCAGACCGCTTTTACCCATTGCGACATCATTGCCGGGCCGGTGTCACCCACCGTGGCCTGGAAGATCGGCGATAAAAAAGCCGACCCGGTGGCCAACTACCTGGCCGACATTTACACCCTGTCATCCAGTCTTGCAGGCTTGCCCGGCATGAGCGTACCGGCGGGATTTGGCGAAGGAGGCATGCCGGTGGGCTTGCAGTTGATTGGCAATTACTTCAAAGAGGCGCAGTTGCTGGGCGCTGCGCATCAGTTTCAGATGGTGACGGATTGGCATATGCGCAAGCCGTAAGGAGCATAAATTGCCAACCATCAGCATGTTTTATGGCATCTTTATCAAGATGTATTGGGACGACCACGCGCCGGCACACTTTCATGTGGAGTACGGGGAATATCGCGCGCAGTATCGGATAGAGCCCTTGCAATTGCTTAGAGGATCATTGCCTCGGCGTGCGGATGCTTTGGTTCGCGAATGGGCAACAATGCACTGTGTTGAATTAATGGAGGATTGGCAGCTATGCGAATTGAAACAGCAACCGAAGAAAATTTTGCCTTTGGTATAGAGCCCTGTTCCCCTCCCGTCGTTGCGGTGACCGTCGGCGGTGAGCTGACACTGCGTGTCCAGTTTGAAGATGGTATTCAAGGGGATGTCAAATTCTTGCCCTCACATCTCACGGGCGTTTTTGAACCGCTCAAGAATCCAAGCTTTTTTGCGAAAGCTTACGTCGAACATGGTGCGGTGACGTGGCCTGGAGAGTTGGATTTGGCACCTGATGCGATGTATGACGAAGTCAAACAGAACGGTGTCTGGATTTTGCAATGACTGCTCGTCTTGAGCTTGCTTTAGTAAAAGTCAGGGAAAGGCTTTTATCCGGTGCGATGAATGAAGCTCAGGTTTCGCAAGGCCCTGTTCGCTCTATCCTCCAAGCTTTAGGTTGGGATACCTTTGATGTTGATAGCGTTGTACCGGAGTACTCCGTTGGCAATCGCCGCGTGGACTATGCGCTCAAAGCTACCGCATCAACTACGGATGTATTTCTGGAGATTAAGGCACCCGGTAAAGCCGACGATCTGGCGGATCAACAACTTTTCGAATATGCGTTCCATGTGGGCGTTCCATTTGCTGTCCTGACTGATGGTCGAATCTGGAATTTCTATTTGCCTTCCGGACAAGGTAACTATCAAGATCGACGCCTTTTCAAACTTGATATTGTCGAAAGAGAACTTTCAGACGCATGCGAAAGACTAGAACGCTATCTGGCTTTTGAGCGCGTCAAAAATGGCAAAGCCCGTACAGAAGCCGTTCGCGAATATGAAGACCGATTTCAACGAAATAAGGTGAAAGAACTTATTCCGAAGGTATGGCAAGGCCTGCTCGCAGAGCCGGACGATCTTTTATGTGATGTCTTGATAGAGGCAGTTGAGGCACAGGGGGGCCAAAGACCATTGCGGGAAGATGTGATCACGTTTTTTCAATCAGTCGTATCAACTGATTCAGTCATCCCGAGGACCATAGGAAAGCTTACTTCTAGGGAGATTTCGACACCACCGCACCCGTTACAGGCTTTGTCGATAAAGAAGTTGACATCGCCAGCCGGGCGTATTGGATACTGCACCGCCGATGGAAAGTGGCATTCGTTTACGACTGGCAAGCAGTGCTATGTAGCCATCATCCGCCACTTGGTTACCGCTTACCCAGAATTCTGCGATCGCTTTCAAAGCGCCAAGACACGGGGTAGACGGGCTTGGATTTCAAAAAGCAAAGAAGACCTTTTTCCTGGCAGACCAGATTTCCAGGAGTCTGAGGTGACTACCGTCGGCGGAGGTTGGCTTGTCGGCACACAAATGAGTGCTCAAGCAGAAATGCCCAAGCGAGTTGAAGCGGCTTGTGCTTGCGTAGGTCTGGTTTTTGGGCGAGATGTGAAAGCCACTTTTCTTTAACCACTGGTTACCATTACTTAGTTTTAGTTAACGCATGAAAAATCTAGTCCAGGGCTACGAAGTCGTCATCGGCTTTGAAACCCATACCCAGCTGACCACCCAGTCCAAGCTGTTCAGCCGCGCCTCCACATCCTTTGGCGCCGAGCCCAACACCAACGCATCGGCGGTTGACTTTGCGCTGCCCGGCGCGCTGCCGGTGATGAACAAAGGCGCGGTGCAGCGGGCCATTGAGTTTGGTTTGGCCGTCAACGGCCACATTGCCGAGAGCAGCGTTTTTGCGCGTAAAAACTACTTTTACCCCGACCTGCCCAAGGGCTACCAAATCAGCCAGTTTGAGATTCCGGTGGTTCAGGGTGGGGCGGTTGAGTTCTTTCTGGATGGCGAAAAGAAAACCGTGCGGCTGGTGCGCGCCCACCTTGAGGAAGACGCGGGCAAGTCGCTGCATGAAGACAAGAACTTGGGAGCCGCGCTAGGGCACGGGGGCATGACCGGCATTGACCTGAACCGCGCCGGCACGCCGCTGCTGGAGATCGTGACCGAGCCGGACATGCGGTCAACAGCCGAGGCTGTCGCCTATGCCAGAGAACTGCACAAGATCGTGACCTGGATTGGCATTTGCGACGGCAACATGCAAGAAGGCAGCTTCAGGTGCGACGCCAACGTGTCCGTGCGCAAACCGGGCGAACCCTTGGGCACGCGGCGCGAGATCAAAAACCTGAACAGTTTCAAGTTCATGCAGCAGGCGATGGACTATGAAGTGCGCTGGCAGATTGAACAGATTGAAGACGGCCACGCCATACAGCAGGCCACCGTGCTGTTTGACCCGGACACGGGCGAAACGCGGGCGATGCGCAGCAAGGAAGATGCGGCCGATTACCGTTACTTCCCCGACCCCGATTTGCCGCCGCTGATGATTGGGCGGGATTGGGTGGAGAAGACGCGGGCAGAGATGAGTGAACTGCCGCGTGTGATGGCAGCGCGGTTTGTTGCTGACTACGGTTTGCCTGAATATGACGCCGGACAATTAACGCAGAGCAAGGCGATGGCTGCTTATTTTGAGGCAGTAGCCGCTGCCAGCAAGCAGTCCAAATTGGCGAGTAACTGGGTGATGGGTGAGGTCTCCAGACGTTTGAACATTGATGAAAAAACGATTGAATCATCAGTAGTTTCAAGTGCTCAACTCGCCAGTCTGATTGACCGCATCACTGACAACACCGTTTCCAACAACGCAGCCAAACAAGTCTTTGATTCACTTTGGAACGGCGAAGGCCCAGACGTAGACTCCATCATCGAAGCCAAAGGCCTCAAACAAATCAGCGACGCCGGCGAGCTCGAAAAAATCATCGACGCCGTCCTGGCAGCCAACGCCAAAAACGTCGAAGAGATCAAAGCGGGCAACACCAAAGCCATGAACGCCCTGGTCGGCCAGGCCATGAAGGCGACCAAAGGCAAGGCCAATCCGGCGCAGGTCAATGAGCTGCTGAAGAAGAAAATCGGCGAGATGGCCAGTTGACCAGAGAGTCAGAGCGCTCCTGAATCAGGAGCTGTTAACCCAATTAATAATTGGCTTACAGCCATTTTTGACACCTGAAATAGCCGCCTTTCAAGGGTCTTTAGGGCTTTTTTGGCACCGCAGACGCTTGGGCAGTGCCAGCCGCGGCCCATTGCGGCCTGAGCCGGGCCGCCTCATCGTCAAAACGTTTGTTGATGCGGCTTTTCTCGGCAGCCTGCTCGTCCAACAGGCGCTTTTGCGCGGCGATGTTGGCGTCGGTTTCGTCCAGCCGCCGCATCAGTGCAGGCGGTGCTTTGCCGGGCGTGCTTTTGTAAAACGCCAGCTCGCTGACGATGCCCTTGCGGTGCTCGCCCAGCGCTTGCAGTCTTTTGACAGCGCCTGCACTCGCTGCAAGGGACTGCTCCAGTGCTGTTGCGCGTTCTTTGTCGTGGCTGGCGCGGTCGGGGTAGCGCTCCATCAGGGTGCGGTCTGTGGCGGTGGGCGGGGGGGCCAGCACGCGCTTGACCGTGCCCGAAGGGTTCAACTCTGTCTGCACGCGGTCCATGCACTCGGCAATCGGCCGGTCAGAGTTGAGCTTTCGGCCCTTGTCGTCCACACACGAATAGATGGCCCGCGCCATCACGCTGCCAGACATCAAGCCCCACAGGACGACAGCCGCTGCGGACTTCAAACCAGATATTCCGGCAGGGCCGTGTGACATCCTGAATCCTCAATCCTCAATCGACGCCGTAGCGTTCACGGTAAGCCGACACGGCCTGGTGATGCTCACCCAGCGCAGCACCTTTTTCAGATGCCAGATAGTCCAGCAAATCGGTCAGCGACGCAATCGCGCTAACCTGCAAACCCAGGGTTTTTGTGACATATTGCACGGCGCTGTAGCTCACATCCACGCCGTTTTCAATCGCTTTTTCCTGACGGTCGAGCGCAATGGCCACGGCATGCGGCACAGCACCCGCGGCCTTGATGATGGCAATCGACTCGCGCACGGCGGTACCTGCTGACATCACGTCGTCCACAATCAGCACCCGGCCCCTGACGGGCGCGCCCACCAGCGTGCCACCCTCGCCGTGGTCTTTGGCCTCTTTGCGGTTGTAGGCAAACGGCAGGTTGCGGCCAAGGCGGGCCAGCTCAATGCTGACTGCCGCCGCCAGCGGAATGCCTTTGTAGGCAGGGCCAAAAATCATGTCGAACTGCAAGCCGTTTTTTTGTTCTTCGGCCAGCAACTGCCGCGCATAAAATTGCGCCAGCCGGCCCAGTTTGGCACCGTCGTCAAACAGCCCCGCGTTGAAAAAATAGGGGCTCATGCGCCCGGCCTTGGTTTTGAACTGCCCGAACTTCAGCACGCCCGATGCGATGGCAAACTGAACGAACTCATGCGCCAGTGTGTTGCCGCGATTAATCTCTTGCCCCGCCATAGGAGTTGACCCTTGTTTAAATTAACCAGTCTGAACCTGAACGGTATCCGCTCTGCCACCAGCAAGGGCCTGGAAGCTTGGCTGGAAAGTTATCAACCGGATTGTATTTGCGTGCAGGAGGTCAAAGCCCAAGCCGCAGACGTGCAGGGCAAGTTTGAAGCGCTGGCCGGGCTGAAAGGCTATTTTCATTTTGCCGAGAAAAAGGGTTACTCCGGCGTCGGCATTTATTCAAAGCATGAACCCACCGATGTGATCGTGGGCTACGGCTCGACAGAATTCGACGCCGAAGGCCGCTACCTTGAGCTGCGCTTTGACCGGCCGAGCCGCAAAAACCTGCCCAAACTGTCCATCATCAGCGCATACTTTCCAAGTGGCTCGTCTGGCCCCGAGCGGCAAGAGGCCAAGTTTCGTTTTCTGGCAGAGTTTTATCCGCACCTGCTGGCCCTGAAGCAAAAGCGTGACTACGTGCTGTGCGGCGACATCAACATCGCGCACCAGGAGATTGACTTGAAAAACTACAAAGGCAACAAAAAGAACAGCGGCTTTTTGCCTGAAGAGCGCGCCTGGATGACACGACTGCTCAGCGAAGCCGGCAAGGTGGACGTGTATCGCCAGTTGCAACCCAGCACCACCGACGCCGCTTACACCTGGTGGAGCAACCGGGGCCAGGCCTACGCCAACAACGTGGGCTGGCGGCTCGACTATCAAATAGCCACTCCATCAATGGCTGCGTTAGCTCTGAAGGCAGAAATTTATAAAGAGCAGCGGTTCAGCGACCACGCGCCGTTGATCATCAATTACGAACTGTCTCTGTAAGGCATACGGACGCCAGCGGATGAAATCGTGACTCCCACTGGCTGGTATGTGTGTCGTTCAGATCTGTGCGAGTGGTATCGCTGCAGAGGTCCATGAAGAGCGCGCAATGCTGTGAGAGATCGTGGTCTGCGGCGTTGCTGAACATTGGTTGGCCGGATCTCGAACCCAGTAGACGACGTTCTCCCCTGTTGGGTTGAAGTTTTCAACGATGGCCAAGACGTATGTTGCTGCGTGGTGCTTTGCCTGCTGCCATTCGCGAGCAGTCAACGAGGGAGAGCAAGGCCCAAGAGAACTCTTGACTTCAACGTATCGCTTCTGAATTCCACGCTCCGCGAAGATGTCATAGCCCAACTGTTGCCTCGCAACAGCGTATGTCGTCCAACCAGCTGCCGTCAAAGCGGCAGCCACGTACTGCTCTGCATCCCATCCGTTGTTTGCATTTGGAGGTGGGGTCGGTGTTCCATGCAAATTGGGTGCTGGCACAGGCTTGGGGGTAGGTTGTGCCTTCACACCACTTGCGTTGCCTGTCAATGCCGGAGGAGGCGCGGCATTTGTCGCCACCGCACCAGCCAAGGTGGCTCCGCTGGATGAGGCCCATGCCGCTGAATTGATCAGCCTCGCATTGAACTGGTTCCCAGTTGAAGCGTCGAAGTACGCGCTTACCTCTTGTGCCGACAGGTTGAAGTCAGCCGCGAATTCGGCCAAAGATACCGTGGGTCGGTTGCCGATCACAAGACCGGGATCAGCGTCATGGTAGAGGGCAACGATCAGCGGTAGGATAGGAATTCGCACGCCTCCGGGAGCCAAATATGGTGAGAAGTTGGCGATCAATTGCAGATCAGTGGCTGCGTAGCCATTGCCACTCGGATCAATCCGCAGCCATTTCCGCTGGCTTTCACTTCGATATGCCGCGCCCGACGTGCATAGGGAGCACTTGGCATCGGAAAGGCTACCTGGCGTTACTGGCAGAAGGTACTTGCAGTCAGCTCTACTCTGGTCAAGGAACGTTAGGCTCGCAAGGTCCGCCGCTGGGGCATAGCAACCAACGCCCTTTTGCAAGTTCAGGTTGTTTCGCCATGTGTTCTGAGCTGAGCTATTTCCGGGCCCGATGAGGCCTGTGCGCGCCAAAAAGTTGCCTTCAAAAATTGAGAGCACGCAGGTGTTAGCAGGCCGCGAGGCCTTTGCGAACAAGTCGTCAAGAAGCGCCTGAAGCACCTCAGTCGTTATGAACGAACCTGAGTACATGCTTGGGATGCTGTTCTGGAAGAACTTCATCCCCAGAAAAATCTGGACAGGGCGGCCTCGAAAGCGTGAGCCAACAGCCTTTTTGTGCGCCATCAGACAGGACAGCGCTTCATCGAATAGAGCTTTACTCCCTACAGGAACCATGCTTCTCACCTGAACTATGAGTTGTACTTACAAGAGCCTTGAGGTACTCCGGGGCAGCCAGAGCCCCCCTCATCAGCGACTGATATGGGGTCTGTGGTTCCGACCGGTATGCAAGGTGGCTGCCGTCCTCTCCCTGCTTTAGCTGGGGAAGATCATCAATAGCATCTTGCACGGAGATGGCGGGAGCAAGGTCAACAAGCAAAGTGCGAGTTGACCTTAGCGCCGTGATCGGTTCAGGCCACATATAGTGCTGGCAAGGTTGCCCGCGCATTCCAATCAAGATGACTCGCTTGCGTCTCTGCGGGATGCCGAAGGCGTCTGCTGTAAGCACCGCAGACAACACCGTTGGCATGACGGTCGAAAAGGCATCCTTCATCGCAGAGAACACTCGGCCCCCTTCCATGTTGAGCAGGCCGGTCACGTTCTCAAAAACAAACCCATCAGGCTGCACCTGGCTCAAGAACCGCACATAGTCCCAAGCCAGCTGGTTCCTGGGGTCCTCCATTGTTCGCTGGTTGCCTGCGTTAGAAAAACCTTGGCAAGGGGGGCCACCTAATACCCAAAACGGTACACCTGCTTGCTTGGCGTCAAGCGCAGCCGCCACCAAGGCGTCAAAGACCTCCCGGTGCGCAATGCTCCCAACCAATACATTGTCGTGAACGTTCGTTGCATAGGTCGCCAAGTAGGTCGGCTGAATGTCGTTGGCGATGATGGGCTTCCATCCTGCCCATTTGAACCCCAGTCCCATGCCCCCTGCCCCGGCAAAGAGGTCAACAAAGATGCCAGGCGGACCTAATGTCTTGGCGATCTGGTAAGCAAGCAGTGGCGGAACTGCGTTCCCAATCTGCGTATTTACCGCTGTTTGCGAGCCG
>JBKCGU010000091.1:0-2998 GCA_046303055.1 Polaromonas sp. | reverse complement strand
GGCGAGGAGGGGTGTTGCGAGAAGCGAGGGGGAATTGATGCGCTAACCCTGAGCCAGTGCCAAGCCAAGCTAAAAGTGCTTAAAATTTAAGCGCTAAGCGAGTTTGGGTGTTTGCTGATTTTTAATTCTGCAAGTCCCTCAGAATGTGCGGGATTTCCAGTACCGTGAGAACGGTGTTATCAAGACGGTGTCTGGCTTGACAGTTGAGGTTGTCGGGTAGGTTTTCATCGGGTTGTATTCGCTGTCAGAATTTTGGTTAATCCACGAAGGCATTCCATGACTAACCTGATGTCCTCAACTCCTTCTACATCCTTAACCAGTACCAACAAAGTCGGCATCACACTAGCCGTCATTCAGCTTTTCTTCACCCTGACGTGGACGGTGTACGTCATCTTTTTGCCGCAACTGGCTGCGCAGGTGGGTTTGGCCAAAGGCATGGTGCTCGTGATTTTGATGATGGACCAGCTGATTTTTTTGGTGGCTGATACTGCGATGGGTGTGTTTGCTGACAAGTCGGCGCGGGTGTTTGGCAAGCTGGGTCGCTGGGTGGTGATGTTGACACTGGCATCGTGCGCAGCTTTTTTATTGCTGCCCTGGGTGGCATCGACCGGGCCGCAGGCACAGTGGCTGTTTTTGGCGTTGACTGTTGTGTGGTCTGTCACATCGTCGGCATTGCGTGCGCCGCCGCTCGTGCTGCTGGGCCAATATGCGTCGCTGGCATCTATTCCGCGCTTGGCCAGTGTGTCGTTGATCGGCTTGGGCATTGCCGGGGCACTGGCCCCATACCTCACCGTGACGCTGCGGGGACTGGATCCGCGTTGGCCGTTTGCTTTGTCAAGCCTGGCATTGGCGCTGGCCACGTTCGGTATTTTGTGGGCGGAGCGTGCATTGAAAAGTAGCGCTGCGGCTCCGGTCGTTCAAAGCAGCGCTGACCTGGCCAGCAAGCCGCCCATGCTGCCTTTTCTGGTCGCCATGGTACTGCTGGGTTTGGGTTTTCAGATGCATTCGGCGCTCAATTCGGCACCGCAATACCTGCGGTTTGCAAAGCCTGCAGAGCTGGAATTTTTGCTGCCTGTTTTCTGGATCGGTTTCAGCCTGCTCATGCTCGCCAACAGCCGATTGACAGCACGCTACGGCAGTCTGCTGCTGATGGGCATGGCCGGATGTGTGGGCGCATTGGCCACTGGTGCTGTCACCCTTGCGGGCACGCTTGAGCTCATGCTGGTGGCGCAGTTTGTAGCCGGCGGTGCATGGGGCGTGCTGATGATGAGTGCCTTTATCAGCGCCCTGGTGATAGGTCGTACAGGGCGTGAAGGCTTGGTTACGGGAGCGATGTTTTCGCTGCTGGCGTTGGCGGCGCTTGCGCGCATGGTGCTGGTGGCCAGTCAGTTGAACAAGGACGTGCTGTTTGTACCTTTGCTCCCCTGGTTGCCCTCTGCCACTTGGGCGGTTGCCGCGCTGTTGTTGCTGGTTACCGCCTGGCAATTGCGCAACGCCCGCGCTGTCGCATCTGGCACAGTGGTTTAGCCAAGCGGTAATTTGCAGCGCTAGACTTTGGGTTTTCGGTTCAACTCTGGAACTCAACCATGATTACTTTGCACGGCTTTCCGGTTTCAAACTACTACAACAAAGTCAAGCTGGCGCTGCTTGAAAAGAATGTTCCGTTTACTGAGGCAAACGCCCACCCGTCGAAGCTGACGCCCGATGACCTTGCCGCGTCTCCGCTGGGCAAAATCCCCTACATCACCACGCCGCAGGGGTCGTTGTGTGAAAGCCAGGCGATTGTGGACTACCTTGAGCTGGCTTACCCACAGCCCCCGCTGCTGCCTGCTGACCCGTTTGCCGCCCCCAAGGCACGCGAGCTGAGCACTTACATTGACCTGCATGTTGAACTGGTGGCGCGTGAGCTGTACCGGCAGGCTTTTTTTGGCGGTACGGTCAGCGAGAGCGCCCAGGCGCGGGTGCGCACCCAGCTTGAAAAGAACATTGCAGCGCTCAAGTCGCTCATCAAATTCGCGCCTTATGCCGCAGGCGACACCTTTACTCAGGCCGACTGCGCCGCCTTTGCCAGCCTGCCGCTGGTGGGCATGGCGACCAAGGCGATTTATGGTGAAGACCTGTTGCTGGCAGGCGGGGTGGACTACAAGGGCTACATCAAGATGATTGGCGAGCGGCCCAGCGCGCAAAAGGTGCTGGCAGACCGCAAGGCAGCAACTGCACCGGCTACACCAGATGTAGCCAAGCCCGCCTAGTTGCTATATTATCAGTAGCTGGTTACGCCCGTATTTACTGGCCTGAAGGCCAGTTTGACACCTGAAAGTCGTCAAAATGCAAGCGAAACAGCGTTTTAAAGCCTCAACGCCGAATACACCCGCATCGCAGCATAGGCATCATTCGCGGCGTAGATGATTTGCGCTTCAGTCAGGTGTGTGTTGGCCCAGTTGGAGGTGCTGGCTTTTTTTGACTTGATAAAGCGTTTGTTAAACAGAACCGCCACCGCGCCACGCACACCCATGTCTTTGCGGTAGCCCTGTTCACGGAACACAGCATTCAGGTCCAGCACGCCTTGCAGGTCAACGCCCAGCTTGCAGGTGATGCGTTTTTTGTCGTCGCCCAGGCCAAAGCCTGCTTTGATGATGTGCGGCGCTTCAAGCAAAACGCCCACTGCGCGGCGGCATTCGGCGTCTTCGAGCTGAAAAATCCAGGCCTTGTGCAGGGTAGACAGTTGCACGATGTGCGGCCCGCTGGAGGCTTCGTTTTTGGCAAAGGTGGGTTTTGACTCGGTGTCAAACCCCAGTGCCTTTTCACCTTGCAGGGCTTGCAGTGCTGCTTGGGCTTGCTCAGCAGTGGCCACTATTTGTATCTGGTGAGGGACTTGCAGAATTCCGCAAGCCAGCCGAATTAACCGCTACGTGAGGTAAAAAAAGTTGCGGGCACCGCCTAAAAGGCTGCAAGATCAGGGTATTGAATCATGAACTTGGTGAGCGCCCATGCATAC
>JBKCGU010000090.1:0-19382 GCA_046303055.1 Polaromonas sp. | reverse complement strand
TGAATCGCCCCGTATTTTGAGGAGGCTCAAATCTCTGAGAGGATTGAGTCATGAACAAGTCAAACAAGTTTTCCCCCGAAGTCCGGGAACGCGCAGTACGTATGGTGCAGGAGCACCGAGGCGAGTACCCTTCTTTGTGGGCGGCCATTGAATCGATCGCCCCAAAGATTGGCTGCGTGCCGCAGACGCTCAATGAATGGGTCAAGCGCGTAGAGGTCGATTCCGGCGTGCGAGACGGCGTTACTACCGCAGAGGCGCAGCGTATCAAGGAGTTGGAGCGCGAGGTCAAGGAATTGCGCCGGGCCAACGAAATATTGAAATTGGCCAGTGCTTTTTTTGCCCAGGCGGAGCTCGACCGCAAACTCAAGTACTGAAAGGCTTCATCGACCAGCACCGTGACACCTTCGGGGTCGAGCCAATCTGCAAGGTCTTGCAGATTGCCCCGTCGGGCTACCGGCGCCATGCCGCCCAGCAGCGCAACCCGGATTTGCGCTGTGCACGCGCCAAGACGGACGACACCCTCAAGCCTGAGATCCAAAGAGTCTGGCAGGCCAATATGCGGGTCTACGGCGCCGATAAGGTCTGGAAACAGATGAACCGGGAAGGCATGGCGGTAGCACGCTGCACGGTCGAGCGGTTGATGCGAAGCTTGGGCTTGCGCGGTGTGCGTCGTGGCAAGGTGGTGCGCACGACCGTCGGCGATGCTGCCGCTGCCCGCCCATTGGACCGGGTCAATCGGCAATTCAAGGCAGACCGGCCCAATCAGCTTTGGGTGTCAGACTTCACGTATGTTTCCACTTGGCAGGGCTGGCAATACGTGGCCTTTGTGATTGACGTTTATGCCCGCCGTATCGTGGGCTGGCGCCAGAGCAGCTCCATGCGAACAGACTTTGTTCTGGATGCACTGGAGCAAGCCTTGTATGACCGGCAACCCGAGCGTTGCGACGCCTTGATTCACCACAGCGACAGGGGGTCGCAATACGTGTCTATCCGGTACAGCGAGCGACTGGCCGAGGCGGGCATCGAGCCGTCGGTGGGCAGTAAAGGCGACAGCTACGACAACGCATTGGCCGAGACGATTAACGGCTTGTACAAGGCCGAATTGATTCACCGCCGCGCGCCCTGGAAGACCAAGGAATCACTGGAACTGGCAACGCTCGAATGGGTGTCTTGGTTTAACCACCACCGGCTGCTGGAGTCCATCGGTTACATTCCCCCTGCCGAAGCTGAAGAAAATTACTATCGGCAATTAACCAGTCAGGCCGTCATCTCGGTCTGACTTAACCCAACGGGCCTCCATGAAACCCGGGGCGATTCAGTAGTTATGATTGACTCATGGTCAATTTAAGCTTTGAATGGGATGAACGCAAAGCTGCGGCAAATGCGAAGAAGCACGGCGTCAGTTTCGACGAGGCGAAATCGGTTTTCGTCGATGATCAAGCCAAGTTGATTGCCGACCCCGATCACTCAGAAGATGAAGATCGTTTCGTTCTGCTTGGTTTGAGTGGTGCATTGCGATTGCTTCTGGTTTGCCACTGCTACCGTGGTGACGGTAACGTCATACGAATCATCTCAGCCCGCAAAGCAACGACCCAAGAATCAAAGTCCTACCCGTAAAGGTGTCACATGCGCAAAGAATACGACTTCACCGCCGCCAGAAAAAACCCCTACGCAGCACAACTCAAAAAACAAATCACGATTCGACTTGATGAGGAATCGATCAGCTATTTCAAGTCCATATCGCAAGAGGCTGGTATTCCTTATCAAAGCCTGATTAATCTGTATTTGCGGGACTGCGCGACCTCGCACCGCAAGCTCAACTTGAATTGGTCTTGACTAACAAATTTGGTACTAAATTGGGCGGGGTCTGACCCCAAATGATTCCCAAGTCAAGCGCGAAGCGGTCAGCAGCATGGTCAACCACAACCAACTGTCTGAACGCCACGCCTGCGCCCTTGTGGGGCTAAGCCGAGATACCTACCGCCACGAGAGCCAGGCCAGTGCGCTCAATGTGCAGTTGCGCGACCAAATCATCCAGACCGCCCACACCCGCAGACGTTGGGGTTACCGCATGATCCACGATGTTCTACGTCCCCAGTTTCCTGGCATCAATCACAAGCGGGTGTACCGCATCTATACGGCTGAAGGCCTGTCAATCAGAAAGCGTAAAAAGACCAAACGCATAGGGGTGCGTGTGCCTCTGGTGGCGGCCTTGGCCGTCAACCAGACCTGGAGCATGGACTTTGTGAGCGATGCGATAGCCAGGCCAGGCGCTATCTCCAGGCGTATTAAATGCCTAACAGTGGCAGACGATTTCACACACGAGTGCGTGGATATCACCGCCGACTTTGGCATAGGTGGGCATTACGTTACCCGTCTGCTGGATCGGGCAGCTACGTTTCGGGGCTACCCCCAGACCGTGCGAACTGACAACGGGCCAGAGTTCACTTGCAGGGCATTCATGACATGGGCCCAGAAGCACGGCATCCAGCACATCCTGATTGAGCCAGGCAGTCCGACTCAGAACGCATACATCGAGAGTTTCAATGGCACGTTCAGGGATGAATGTCTGGACGAGAACTGGTTTGAGTCTTTGGAGCAAGCCCGCCAGGCCATTGCCACTTGGAGACTCGATTACAACGAGACCAGACCGCACAGCAGCTGTGGGCGTGTGCCGCCCGCGACTTTCGCCGCATTGAATCGCCAGTTAACTGGCGATTCAATGCAACAAAGCAAGATTGACGGAGGAATCAGTTAATCTTGCAAACCTTGGACTTCTGGAATTTAGATTGGTACGGGGACTGGGGGCAGGTCACTAAGCCAACGAATGCTTGCCTAATCAGCTCCTAAAAACAGAGCATTCAGCCAACTTTTTTCAAAAAGTCGGTCACGCCTTCGATGCAGCGCTGTGGCTGATCGCGATGCGGTGAATGCCCGCAGTCGGCCAGCCTGAGTTGCTGCGCATGCGGCGCGGCCAGTGCAATCTCGTCGAGTTGCAGCATGGTGCCGTACTCGTCGTTCAGGCCTTGGACCAGCAGCAGGGGGGCGGTGATGCGTTGGCAGTCGGGGCGAATGTCAAAGCTGGCGAAGGCTTTTGACAGCCACACGTCGTTCCACTGCCAGAAAGCGCCGGCTACGTCGGCGTGGTGTTTGGCCAGGCGATCGCGCAGGTCGCCGGTCTCAAAGGCTGCTTTGGCCGCCGTGATGGCCGCCGTCGCAACAGGTTCAACCAGCACATGCGGGGCCATCGCGATGCAGGCCGCGACCGGGTGGCGGCTGGCGTAAAGCAGGGCAATCGTTGCGCCGTCTGAATGGCCCAGCAGCACCGGGTGCCGAATGTCGAGTTGGGCCAGCAAGGCGGGCAGCACCTCCCAGGCTTGGTGGTGCAGGTAGTCGGGCCCCAGCTTGTGGCGGCCTGGCGGCGCTGCTTCAGACTGCCCATAACCACGCCGTGAATAAACTGCACCGGTGCGCCCGGTCGCCTGGCAAAGGGCCAGCGGCCAGTCCAGCCCGCGCTGCGTCCACAGGCTGACGCTGCCCAGGCCTTCGTGCAAAAAAACAAGCGGGGCCAGCGCGGCAGACCCTTCGATACGCCTGACCTCCAGCTGCTGGCCGTTGATGTTTAAACATGGCATGGCTTCATCCTAATTCAACACGCTGGGTCAAGGCGTTATTCTTACGGCATGGGCAAACTCATCAACTCCTTCTGGCGCGCTGCGGCGTATTGCCTGCACCCGCGGGTAATTGCGCTGTCGGTGCTGCCGCTGGGCATCATGGCGGTGCTGGCGCTGGGCCTGGGGTATTTCTTTTTTTGGGACGCCGCTGCCGCGCTAGGCCGCCTGCTGGAGAGTGTTGAGTTGCTCAACGTGCTGGTGCGCTGGCTGGAAGGGCTGGGTTTAAGTCGGCTGCGGTCGGTGCTGGCACCCGCGGTGCTGCTGTTTTTGTCGATCCCGGTGATCGTGGTCGTGTCGCTGCTGTTTGTGGCGATTTTTATGACGCCGACCATGGTGGCGCTGGTGGCCGAGCGGCGTTTTCCAGCGCTGGAGCGAAAAAAAGGCGGCTCGATGCTGGCCAGCCTGCTGTGGTCGCTGGGCTCGACGCTGCTGGCCGTCGTCGCGCTGGTAATGTCTGTGCCGCTGTGGTTGGTTCCGCCGCTGATTCTGGTGCTGCCGCCGCTGATCTGGGGTTGGTTGACCTACCGCGTCATGTCGTATGACGCGCTGGTCGACCATGCCAGCGTTGAGGAGCGCAGGCAGATTTTCAAAGCGCACCGGGGCTCCTTGCTGGCCATCGGCGTCATCAGCGGCTACCTGGGCGCTGCGCCCAGCCTGGTGTGGGCATCGGGCGCGATGTTTGTGGTGGCAGCGCCGCTCTTGGTGCCTCTTGCGATCTGGATCTACACGCTGGTGTTCGCCTTTTCGTCGCTGTGGTTTGCGCACTTTACACTGGACGCGCTGGAGCAACTGCGCAATAAGAACAGTGCTACAAGCCAACAAAATACTGTATTGGTTGCTCCTGAATTAATAGCGGATAAATCTTTATCAGCGCCTGAACTGCCTTCGCCCGGTGCGCACCCCTGAATTTTTTACCTTTGTTTTTTCATGACCCACTTTGCAATCATCATCATCGGCGACGAAATCCTGTCTGGCAAACGTGCCGACAAGCACCTGCCCAAGGCCATTGAACTGCTGGGCGAGCGCGGCCTGCAGCTGGCCTATGCCGACTATGTAGGCGACGACAAGCGCCGCATCACGGCGACATTGGCACGCGCTTTTGCGGCCGCCCGGGAGTCCGGCGACGTGGTGTTTTCATGCGGCGGCATTGGTGCCACGCCAGATGACCACACGCGCCAGTGTGCAGCCGCTGCCCTGGGCGTCGAGCTGGCTCTGCACCCCGACGCCAGGGCGCTGATCACCGAGCGCATGAAAGACACCGCCAAAGAGCAGGGCGTGCCGTTTGACCCAGACCGGCACGACAACATCCACCGCCTGAACATGGGCGTGTTTCCGGTGGGCTCGCACATTATTCCGAACCCTTACAACAAAATTCCTGGTTTTACCTGCAAGGCGGGGCAGGGCGCCGTTCATTTCCTCCCCGGTTTTCCGGTGATGGCCTGGCCCATGATGGCCTGGGTCCTGGATACCCACTATGCGCACCTGCACCAAAAGTCAGCCTATCTAGAAAAGTCCGTCATCGTGTCGGGCTCGATGGAGGCCACCCTCACGCCGCTGATGGAGGCGATTGAAGCGGCGCATGCTGGCGTCAAGGTTTTCAGTCTGCCGAGCGTCGACCACCCCACCTATGGCAGGCATATCGAGCTGGGTGTCAAGGGTGCGCCCGCGGCGGTTGATCTGGCTTACCCGGCCTTGCTGGCGGGTCTTGGGCCGTTTAACGTCAAGCTTGGCCCTGAATTGGTGCGCTAGCCAATGCACTATATTGGTGCAATTTTTCTGATGCACTCAAACGTGCGCGAATCGAAGTTTCTGGCTTGCCAAAGCCAAAAACTGGCTGGCGCGAGCCGAATTAACGGCACAATCTGACCTGTTCGCTCAACGACAGTTGCATTGTTTTGGCACAAAAAGTGCATTCAAAGCTGCTGAAAGTATTTTTACAACCCTCTCGCAACCCTCATTACTGGAGAATTTGATGGCAAAGACCGTCGCAGACGTCATAAAAATGGTTAAGGAAAACGAGGTCAAGTTTGTTGACTTCCGCTTTACCGATACCCGTGGCAAGGAGCAGCACGTGACCGTGCCGGTGTCACATTTCGGGGAAGACAAGTTTGAATCAGGTCACGCATTCGACGGCTCGTCCATCGCTGGCTGGAAGGGTATTGAAGCGTCTGACATGCAACTGATGCCTGACCCCAACACCGCCAACATTGACCCGTTTTTTGAAGATACGACGATGATTTTGACGTGTGACGTCATCGACCCTGCCGACGGCAAAGCCTATGAGCGTGACCCACGCTCGCTGGCCAAGCGCGCTGAAGCCTACATGAAAGCTTCTGGCCTGGGAGATACCGCTTATTTCGGCCCTGAGCCGGAGTTTTTTGTATTTGACAACGTGCGCTGGAAAAACGACATGTCAGGTTGCTTCGTGAAGATCGGCTCTGAAGAAGCTGCCTGGAACACGGGCAAGGAGTACGAGCACGGCAACAGTGGTCACCGTCCAGCCGTCAAGGGCGGTTATTTCCCCGTACCACCGGTCGACAGCTTTCAGGACATGCGCTCCGAGATGTGCCTGGTGCTTGAATCCCTCGGCATTCCTGTTGAAGTGCATCACCACGAAGTGGCCAACGCCGGCCAAATGGAACTGGGTACCAAGTTCAGCACGCTGATCCAGCGCGCTGACTGGGTTCAGCTGCAAAAGTACGTGGTTCACAACGTGGCCCACCGTTACGGCAAAACGGCCACCTTCATGCCAAAACCCATCGTTGGTGACAACGGCTCCGGCATGCACGTTCACCAGTCGGTCTGGAAAGACGGTAAAAACCTGTTCGCCGGCGACGGCTATGCAGGTCTGTCCGACTTCGCGCTGTACTACATCGGCGGCATCATCAAGCATGCACGGGCCCTGAACGCCATCACCAACCCTGGCACCAACAGCTACAAGCGTCTGGTTCCTGGTTTTGAGGCGCCGGTCAAGCTGGCTTACTCGGCTAAAAACCGTTCTGCCTCGATTCGTATTCCTTACGTGGCTAACCCGAAAGGTCGCCGTGTTGAGGCGCGTTTCCCGGATCCTCTGATGAACCCATATCTCGGCTTCTCGGCTCTGCTGATGGCGGGTCTGGATGGCGTTGAAAACAAGATCCATCCGGGCGAAGCTGCCAGCAAGGACTTGTACCATCTGCCGCCAGAAGAAGATGCGTTGATCCCAACCGTCTGCCACAGCCTGGACCAGGCGTTGGACTGCCTTGATGCCGACCGCGCCTTCCTGACCAAGGGCGGCGTGTTCACAGACGCTTATATCGACGCTTACATTGACCTGAAAATGCAGGAAGTCACGCGCATGCGCATGGCCACCCATCCTGCCGAGTTCGACATGTACTACTCGCTGTAGTCTGGCAGCGCCCACCGCGCCTGGCGCTTTAAAGGGACGGCTTTTGCCGTCCCTTTTTTCGTCTGGCTCGGTGGTTGTTGCGCGATGGTTGTTGCGCGTTGATTTTGCTTTTTTACGCATTTGCCGCATACTGCCAGACCATCTTGGCCATCCATGGCAACTGGGGTTCTGCATGAAACACACATTCTTGATATCGCCGATGATTCCGGTCGCAGCCTGGCTGCTGTCCCTGGCTTGTGGCCCGGCGTCAGCGCAGGTTTACCGCTGCCAGGCAGTCGCCGGCAAAAGCACCGAGTACATCAACAATGCCAAAGAAGCGCAGCAACGCGGTTGCAAAATCATGGAAGGTGGCAATGTCACGGTGGTGCAGTCCGCGCCCGTGCAAAAAGCGGCAGTGCGCCTGGCTTCTTCATCACCGTCGTCTGCGCCATCGTCCGGCGGCGCAGAGCAAAAAGCACGTGACAGTGACTCGCGCAGCATCCTTGAATCTGAACTCAGAAAAGCCGAGGCCAGACTGGCTGAGCAGCAAAAAGAGTTCAACAACGGCGAGCCTGAAAAGCAGGGCATTGAAGGGCGCAACCACCAGCGCTACCTCGACCGTGTGGCGGAGCTCAAAGACAGCATTGCCCGCCAGATCAGCGACATTGCCGGCCTGAAGCGGGAGATTTCCCGCCTGCCCAACAACAATTAACGGTCTGCCCACTTGGGCCGACATTCTGCGCCAAAATGGCAGGCTTGAAAAAGCCTTCATTTCTCTCCAGCAAATCGGCGCTATCAGCGGCGCACCGCTTTCACGCCTTTGACCTGCTGGCCACGCTGGTGGCGGTGGTGCGCACTGACGGCGTGGTGGTGTTTGCCAACGCGGCGCTCGAAGACGCACTGGGCATGTCGCGCCGCACCATTGAAGGCTCGCAGTTGCCCGACTGCTTTACCGAGCCGCATATTTTGCAAAACGCGCTGGAAGGTGCGGGCAGTAACGAGTTTGCCGCCTTGCGCTACGACGCCTGGCTCAAACGCATGAGTCATGAGCCCCTGCCGGTACACGTGGTGGTGGCGCAAACAGACATGCCTGGCGAAGCCATTATTGAGTTGCTGCCGCTGGAGCAACAAGCCAAACAAGACCGTGAAGAGCGCCTGATGGACCAGGCTCAGGCCAACAAAGAGCTGATTCGCAATCTGGCGCATGAAATCAAAAACCCGCTGGGTGGCATTCGCGGTGCTGCGCAGTTGCTGCAAATGGACATTGACAAGTCGCTGACCGAGTACACCCAGGTCATCATCCACGAAGCAGACCGCCTGCAGTCGCTGGTCGACCGCCTGCTGGCCCCGCATCGCAGGCCCCACCTGGTGGGCGATGTGAGCATTCATGAGGTGTGCGAGCGGGTTCGGTCGCTGATACTGGCCGAGTTCCCCAAAGGGCTGAGCTTCAGCCGCGACTACGACGTGTCGATTCCTGAGTTTCGAGGCGACCGTGAGCAGCTGATTCAGGCGCTCATCAACATCGCCCACAATGCGGCGCAGGCCTTGAGCGAGCGCATTTCGGCAGGCGACGCACAGATCACTTTCAGGACGCGAATCGCCCGGCAGGTGACATTTGGCAAACAGCGCTACCGCTTGGCACTGGAATTGCATGTCATTGACAATGGACCGGGCGTGCCGGACTCTTTGAAGGACCGTATTTTTTACCCGCTGATATCGGGTCGGGAAGGCGGTTCGGGGCTGGGATTGACGCTTGCACAAACCTTTGTGCAGCAACACCACGGCCTGATCGAGTGCGACAGTGTTCCGGGGCGTACAGACTTCAAGTTGCTGATACCTCTGCCCTGAGGCTTGATGGGACAGCTTGCTTGATGTCTGGCGCCTGATTTTTGACAGACACATGTATTGGATGAACTCCAAAGGGACAAAGCAGCATGAAGCCCATCTGGATTGTTGATGATGACCAGTCGATTCGGTTCGTACTGGAAAAAGCCTTGTTGCGCGAAGACCTGCCCACACGCAGCTTTACCAACCCACGCGAGGTGTTGGCTGCGCTGGCCGAGGCGGGCGAAGACGACGGCCCGCAAGTTCTGGTGAGCGACATTCGCATGCCCGGTGGCTCGGGCCTGGAGCTGCTCGAGAAGGTCAAACAAAAACTGCCAGGTCTGCCGGTCATCATCATGACGGCGTTTTCTGATCTGGACAGCGCTGTGTCAGCCTTCCAGGGCGGTGCTTTTGAATACCTGCCCAAACCGTTTGACCTGCCCAAAGCAGTCGAGCTGATTCGGCGTGCGGTTGAAGAAAGCCAGCGCGAAGAAGTCTCTGAAGAGCGGATGGCCGACGCTCCTGAAATGCTGGGCCAGGCGCCGGCCATGCAGGACGTGTTTCGCGCCATCGGCCGCCTCAGCCAGAGCAATGTGACGGTGATGATCACGGGTGAATCGGGTTCGGGCAAAGAGCTGGTGGCCAAGGCGCTGCACAAGCATTCAAGCCGTGCTAACGGCCCGTTTATTGCCATCAATACTGCAGCCATTCCAAAGGAACTGCTGGAAAGCGAGTTGTTTGGCCATGAACGCGGTGCCTTTACCGGCGCGCAAACCATGCGCCGTGGCCGCTTTGAACAAGCCGAGGGCGGCACGCTGTTTCTCGATGAAATTGGTGACATGCCGTTTGACCTGCAAACCCGTTTGCTGCGTGTGCTGAGCGACGGACATTTTTACCGTGTGGGTGGGCACAACGCCATCAAGGCCAACCCGCGCGTCATTGCCGCTACCCACCAAGACCTCGAGCAGCGCGTCAAAGATGGGGTGTTCCGCGAGGACTTGTACCACCGCCTGAACGTGATCCGTTTGCGCCTGCCTGCGCTGCGCGAGCGGCGTGAAGACGTGTTCGCACTGACCCGCCACTTTCTGCAGCAAAGCGCCAAGCAGCTGGGCGTCGAGCCCAAGCGCATTTCAGATTCGGCCTTGCAGCAACTGAGCAAGTTTGGCTTTCCGGGCAATGTGCGCCAACTCGAAAACATTTGCCACTGGCTCACCGTGATGGCGCCGGCACAGGTGATTGAGTCCAAGGACTTGCCGCCTGAAGTGCTCAGCACCGCTGCCGCAGAGGCTCCCAGGCCCCCAGTGGCACTGGCGCATTCGGCAGTGGCCGCTGCTCTTGTGACTGTGACTGCGCCTGTGACTGAAGTCAATGAGTCTTTCGTCGCCTCAACGCCAGAGCCGTTTGATACGTCGCTAGCGCCCAAACCGATCGTGTTGAGCGACAAGGCCAACGGATTGGCCAGCCACGGCTGGGAGGCCGACCTGGAACTGGAGGCGCAAGCCCTGCTGGCCACAGGCTGCAGCGATGTGTGGGACTTGCTCAGCCGCAGGTTTGAATCCAGACTGATTCAAACCGCATTGCTCAACACCCGCGGCCGCCGCATTGAAGCCGCGCAAAAGCTGGGCATTGGCCGCAACACCATCACGCGCAAGATTCAGGAACTCAATCTGGAGTGACATGACCCCCACGGTCATTCACTGCGTGTAACTCCCTGCACCTTGCAGGCCGCCGCTCGCCAGAGGCTTGGCTTTTGTCGCCTGTCCGAACCTGCTCAAGCAGGTTCGCAGCCGCAGGCTCCAGCCCCGAGGGGGCCGCTGCGCCTGCGGCCTGGCAGAGCCAGCTCCGCGGCCCCTGCTTGAAAGGGGCGATACTGATAGGTCGTAACTCGGACTTATCTATCGCCTATAAACTGGAGACAACGTGAAAATTTCAATTCAACAAAGTGCGGGTCGATTCACCGCTTTAGCGGCCTTGCTGGTAGCAGGGGGCTGCGCCAGCCAGCTTCCCGCACCCCCCTCCACACCGACTGCATGCGCTGGCCTCAATGGCATGGCCATAGCCGCACAAGCCATTGGCATGCCCACCACAGGCGTGGTTGTCACAAGTGCAGTGGTTGTTCCTGCTGCTGGCACAGGCGTGGCGGCTGTGGCGGAGTACTGCAAGGTGCTGGGCGACATCAACCCGGTCGACGCCACGGCTCCCAAAATCAAGTTTCAGGTCAATCTGCCCTCCAACTGGAATGGCAAGGCAATGATGTTCGGCGGCGGTGGCTACAACGGCGTGCTGGCCACTGGCCTGGGCAATGTGCCAGCAGGCCCTGCTGACAAGCCGGCCCCGCTGGCGCGCGGCTACGCAACCTTTGGCAGCGACTCGGGCCACCAGGCCAATGCCAATGGCAGCCGTGATGGCACCTTTGGCGCCAACGATGAAGCCTTGAAAAATTTCTCTTCTGATGCGATTAAAAAAACGCGCGATGCCGCTGTCAATATCATCCAGACACGCTATGCCGCGCGCGTCCAAAAAACCTATTTTGCGGGGGGTTCTACCGGCGGGCGCGAGGCGTTGTTTGCGGTGCAAAACTGGCCGCAAGACTTTGACGGCGCCATCGTGCTGTACCCGGCCTGGAATGCGGCTTCGCTTGATTTGCAGTTTGGCCGCATCACCCGTGAGCTGGCCAAACCGGGCGCCTACCCCAGCCGTGCCAAGCGCAAGCTGATGTACGACGCAGCGCTGGCAGCCTGCGATGGGCTCGATGGTGCGATGGACGGCCTGATCAGCAACGTCAGTGCCTGCAATGCCAGCTTCAACCCCTTGACGGCGACGCTGGGCAACCAGCCCCTGCGCTGCGCGGGCGGTGTTGACACGGGCGACACCTGTTTGTCTGATGCGCAGATCGCCGGCTACGTAGTGACCAACACACCGCTGGTACTGAACTACACGCTGGCCAGCGGCGAGACCACCTACCCCGGCTTTAACACCTGGGGTACCGACTTTGGCAACCCAAGCGCCAGCCCGCTGCAACCAACAGTGCTCACGCTGGCACTGGGTACCGACCAGCCCGCCAACCCGATGCCTGCGGTCAAGCCTGCGGCTACCGTCAACAACGTCACCACGCCTGCCAGCAGCCCGCCTTATGGCAGCACTTTTTGGGACCAGTGGGTAAAGTACTTTGTGACCCGTGACGCGGGCTTCAATTCGCTGAGCCTGGACCCGCAAAACCCAGGCGCCTATCAGGCGCGAATTGTGCAGTTGACGGCCCTGCAAGACACCAATAAAACGGATTTGTCAGCCTTTGCCAACAAGGGCGGCAAGATACTGATGGCGCACGGATCGCACGACGCACTGGTCAGCACCCGGGCCACACAGCAATACTGGCAGCGCATTCGTAGCGCCATGGGGCCGGCCAAGGTGGACAGCTTTGCCCGCTACTACGAAATCCCGGGTTACGGTCACGCCCTGAGCAGTGTGTTCAATGCTGCCTGGGACTCACTGACCACACTCGAAGACTGGGTCGAAAAAGGGCTTGTACCCCCGCCGCAAACCGTGGCCGACACCGCAGGCGTGCCCGGCAGAACCCGGCCCTTGTGTGACTACCCCGGCTACCCCAAATACCGGGGCGCGGGCGACTTGAATGTGGCCAGCAGCTACAGCTGCGCAGCGCCTTAACGCTGGCGACTAAGGGTCAAGGGTCAAGGGTACAAACCGCGTAACTCGCGGGTGTGCAGAATCCGCTTGCAGGCCACAATAAAAGTTGCTGTGCGCAAGCTGACCTTCTTGTCTTGTGAGACATCCCACACGGCTGCAAAAGCATGCTTCATGATTTTGACCAGCCGTGCGTTGATCTCTTCTTCGTCCCAGAAAAAGCTCGAAAAGTCCTGCACCCATTCGAAGTAGCTGACGGTGACGCCGCCTGCATTGGCAATCACGTCGGGCAGCACCAAAACATGGCGTGACTGCAATATGTCATCGGCGGCCGGCGTGGTCGGGCCGTTGGCACCTTCGATGATCATGCGGGCTTTGATGCGGCCTGCGTTGTCAGCGGTGATTTGTTGCTCCAGCGCAGCGGGGATCAAGATGTCGCAGTCCACGTCCCAGAAAGCATCGTTCGCAATAGCTTCCGCTTTTGCAAAGCCGCCCACACCGCCGGTCTCCAGCACATGCTGCAACAGCGCGGGCACGTCCAGGCCAGCTTCTTGGTAAATCGTGCCGCTGTGGTCTTGCACGGCCACAATGCGTGCGCCGGCCTCGGCAAACAGTTTGCCCGCCACACCGCCCACATTGCCAAAGCCCTGCACCGCAACGCGCGCGCCCTTGATCTCCATGCCAATGTGATGCGCAGCTTCGCAGCCCACCGTGTACACGCCGCGCCCGGTGGCTTCACGCCTGCCAAGCGAGCCGCCCAAATCAACCGGCTTGCCCGTCACCACGCCGGTTGCGGTGGAGCCCGTGTTCATCGAATAGGTGTCCATCATCCAGGCCATGACTTGCTCGTTGGTGTTCACGTCAGGCGCGGGGATGTCCTTGTTCGGGCCAATGATGATGCCGATCTCGCTGGTGTAGCGGCGCGTCATGCGTTCCAGCTCGCCATGCGAGAGCTTTTTTGGGTCCACCCGAATGCCGCCCTTGGCACCACCGTAGGGCACATTGACGGCTGCGTTCTTCACAGACATCCAGGCCGACAGCGCCATCACTTCAGACAGTGTCACGTCCTGATGAAATCGCACGCCGCCTTTGCCGGGCCCGCGCGAGACGTTGTGTTGCACCCGGTAGCCTTCAAAGTGCGCCACCGTGCCGTCGTCCATGTGAATCGGCACATCCACAATCAGCACCCGCTTGGGCCGCTTGAGTGTTTCCGCCCAGCGCGCCAGGCTGCCCAGGTGCGGTATCACACGGTCAACCTGTTGCAGGTAGTTGCCCCAGGGCCCCAAGTTGCTGGCGTCCAGATAGGAGGGCAGGGGGTGGTTGCCGTGATTGACGGCGGCTGGGTTGGCGGCGCTTGCGTGTGACATGTAAAACTCCTGGGTTGGACATCTTGCAAAGAAGTCCTGACTTTAGGAGCCTGCCTGTCAAAAGTCCAAGGCCAGCTTTGGCCATTACCATGCAAAAAATGCATAGTTAAGGCGTCGCTCTAACTCACCCCAACATCAGCTGGTGAATTGCAACGCCGCCAGCCGGGCGTACACGCCGCCGCGTGCCACCAATTCAGTGTGCGTGCCTTGTTCCACCAGTTGGCCGTGGTCCAGCACCAAAATGCGGTCGGCTTGCTGCACCGTTGCCAGCCGGTGCGCCACCACCAGCGTGGTACGGCCCTTCATGGCCGATTCAAGCGCCGCCTGCACCATGCGTTCGCTTTCGGCGTCAAGGGCGCTGGTGGCTTCGTCCAGCAGCAGCAGGGGCGAGTTTTTCAGCATCGCCCGCGCAATGGCGATGCGCTGGCGCTGCCCACCCGACAGGCGCACACCCCGCTCGCCCAAAAAGGTGCCGTAGCCTTCGGGCAGCCGCTGGATGAACTCATCGGCAAACGCGGCTGTGGCCGCGGCCTTGACCTCAGCGTCGGTGGCCTCGGGTTTGCCGTAGCGAATGTTTTCTAAAGCGCTGCTTGAAAAAATCACCGCGTCCTGCGGCACGATGCCCACCCGCTGGCGCAGCTCTGACAAGGACATGTCACGCGTGGCAACGCCGTCCAGCGCAATGCGGCCTGACTGCGGGTCATAAAAGCGCAGCAACAACTGGAACACCGTGCTTTTGCCGGCACCGCTGGGGCCAACAATGGCCACGGTTTCGCCAGGTGCTACCCGCATGCTGAAGTTGCCAAGCGCCGATTGCAGTGGCCTTGACGGGTAATTGAAACTGACCGCTTCAAACTCAACCGCGCTGCCGGCCTCAATCACCGGGGCTGGCGTTGGATGGGCAGGCGAATGAATCGGCGATGCCGAGTCCAGCAGTTCCATCAGACGCTCGGTGGCACCTGCGGCTCGCAGCAGGTCGCCGTAGGTTTCACCCAGCACCGCCGACGCGCTGGCCAAAATAATCACATACACCACCGTCTGGCCCAAATGCCCCGCCGTGATGTCACCGCGCATCACCGCCTGCGTGCCCTGGTACAGGCCCCACAGCAAAGCGGCCGACGTGGCAATGATGATGAACGCCACCAGCACCGTGCGTGCCAAAGATCGCCGAATCGCCACGTTAAACGCGTTGGTTGACGACTGGTTAAAACGCTCGGCCTCGCGCCCCTCAGCCGCATAGCTTTGCACCACCGGGATGGCGTTCAAGACTTCGGCGGCAATGGCGCTGGAGTCAGCCACCCGGTCCTGGCTGGCGCGCGACAGCTTGCGCACCCGCCGGCCAAAGATAACCGTCGGTGCCACGATCACGATCAGCGCGCCGACGATTTGCAGCATCAAATACGGATTGGTATAGACCAGCATGCCGATGGCGCCTATACCCATCACCATGTTGCGCAGCCCCATGCTGAGCGACGAGCCCACCACCGTTTGCACCAGCGTGGTGTCGCCCGTCAGGCGGCTCAAAACCTCGCCCGTTTGGGTACTTTCAAAAAACTCTGGGCTTTGCTTGAGCACATGGCCGTACACCGCGTTGCGCAAGTCGGCGGTCACCCGCTCACCCAGCCAACTCACCATATAAAACCGCCCGGCAGAAAACAAGCCAAGTGCGGCTGCCACGCCAAACAGCTCGAAAAAATGGTTGCGCAGCGCCATCAACTGACCGCCTTTGCCTGCAGCACTGGTGTCGCCATTGACCAGGCCACCATCAATCAAACTGCGCAGCGCCAGCGGAAACACCAGCGTCGACACCGCCGCCATGACCAGAAAAAAGCCCGCCAGCGCAATCCGGCCCCGGTAAGGCCGTAAAAACGGTAGCAGTCCAGACAATGATTTGGGGCTTTTGGCTTTGGCGCGTTCAGAGGTCATGGGCTTGAGTGTAGGCGGCTGTCAGGGGCAGCCGCATGTGGGCTGTGGCCTGCCATCGCATTACCTAACTAAATCGATCAATGTCCCATACCCATCCACCACGTCGTACTTGACCTGGTCGGATGTGATTTTGGCGAAGAACTTGCGGGCGCATTCGATCTTGCTTTTCTCGATTTCTCGGAGGTTCATGCTGGACATGGAGCCCTTGGTTTCGGCCACAAAGTAGACGTGCTTGACCTTGCCTTCCTGGAACGCAATAGCCCAGTCGGGGTTGTAGTTACCCACCGGGGTAGGTATGAAAAAGCCACGCGGCAGCTTGGCGTACACCACTACTGCGGTGCTTGTATCCAGGTCGCGCACAAAGTCGCGCTCGTTCTTGGAGTCGGTAAACACGTAGTCGTAAATGTGGTGGTCGGCCTTCACCGCTTTGCTGAAATCTTCCTTCGGCTTATCCTGGGTGAAGATGTCCATCGTGTGCGTGTCACCCGTAGGGTCGTAGGCAATGTGCTCCACAATCACAGTCGCTTTCTGCTCATTCATCAGGCGCGCGGCCTTCTGCATGAAGTCTTCCGGGTTAGTTCGGTACTGACTGAACACCGCTTTGTTGATGCCCTGCAAGACGCTGGCCACGGTCGCGCGGGTCAGTTGCGTCTCTCCGGCCAGTCGGCCAATCAGGTCGTACTTGACGGCGGAGTGGGCTGACGCCCGGTGCTGACCCGGGGTTTTGCCAAAGTCGGTTGTGGACTCCGTCACTTTGAACGATTCACCCTGCCGAATTCCGTCATAGGTAGCAATGTCTGCCTGCTCCCCGGCCACCACGGTGTACTGCATGCGGCTGACTTTTAGCTCTGCTTCCAAGGCCTTCACACACTTGACCACCAGCTCCGGGGTTTCAAATTCCACCGTGTAAGCGGCCTTGCGGTTGATGCGATTCCACAGCGCCTTGAACTCAGCTTTGTGGAAGTTGTCGTTTAGCGGGTTGGTTTTCGCCTTCCGGTCGTCACCGATTTCGGGGAGCTGGGTGTCGCTGAACACGCTATCAATCAGCACCAGAACCTGCTCGGCATGCACTGCCAACTCGTCTGGCAAAGCGGCTAACGTGCCTTCTTTTTTGGCATCGTGGTACTTCTGCGTGATGCTTCGCTTCTTGTCCACATAGCCGTTTTGGATCAGGTAAAACTCGATATCGGTTGCCATTTCGGCAGTCACCTCAAGGTCGTCGCTGGTGGTTTTGAGAACCTTTCCTTTGAAGTAGGCCTGATCAGCAACCCTTGGTCGCTCCGACAATCCGTCGCTGATATCACGCTGCAAGGCGGTCACAAAGTCTTTGTAGCTCTCGCTGGCCACCACGGTCAGCACGTTGATTTGGTGCACCGTGGCCGCGTTATCCATGCGGTCGCCATGCTGATTTACGGATAAACGCAGGCCGCGCCCGACTTCCTGGCGGCGGCTTACTGTGTTGTCGCTGTGCTTCAAAGTGCAGATCACGAACACGTTGGGGTTGTCCCAGCCTTCGCGCAAAGCGGAGTGCGAGAAGATGAACCGCACCGGCTCGTCAAACGACAGTAGCCGTTCCTTGTCCTTCAAGATCAGGTCATACGCATCCACGTCGTCCGCCTCGGTGGACTTTTTTCCCGTCTCCGGGTCCACCATGCGCTTGGTCTTCTTGTCGATGGAGAAGTAACCGTTGTGCGTTTGGGTGGTCGCAATGCCTTTGAGATACCGGATGTAGGGCCTTGCATCGTCATGAAATTCCAGCGTCTGCACCTCTGCCAATTGCAGGTTGTACTCCTCCTCAAACATCTGGGCGTACTCGCCGGGCTGCTCGACCGCATCGCCAGACTCGTTGGTGTAGCTGCGGTATTTGCTGACCGCGTCAATGAAAAACAGCGACAGCACCTTAATGCCCTGGGCAAACAACGCCTGCTCTTTCTCAAAGTGGGCTTTGACCGCTTCTCGGATCTGAATGCGGCGCAAAGCCGACTCACTCACATCGCCAGTGGCCTCACCCGCAATCAGCTGATGCCCATTGGTGAAAGTCACCGTGTTGGTCAGCGCATTGATGTCGGCCACCACAAAGCCCCGGTACTGCTCCAAGTCGCCAGACAGGTCGAACAGGTTGTCATTGCGGGACAGCTTGCGCAGCACGCGCTTGATGCCGTTGTTCTGCTTGATTTCCAGTTCCACCCGCGCCACCGGTGCGGCGGTGGATACCTCGATGGACTCCAAATACAGGTACGCGTTGGTGCCGGTCAGGCCCTTGACTGATATGCCGCGCACCGCAATTTTCTTGACCAGCTTCTGGTTGTACGCATCCAGCGCGTCCAGCCGGTGAATCTTGTTGTGGGCCGTCTTGTGCGTGGCTGAATAGCGCAGCACCGCCAGCGGCTTGAAGTTGGCTAGTGAATCCAGCGTCTTGCCGCCTTCCATTTTCTGCGGCTCGTCCAGGACCAAGATGGGCCGGTTGGCGCTGATCACGTCAATGGGCCTGCGGGACTGAAAGTCGTCCAGCTCTTCATAAATGCGGCGTGCATCCTTGCCTGTGGCATTGAACGCCTGCACGTTGATCACCATGACATTGATGCCAGCGTCACTGGAAAAGCTCTCCAAGTTGTGCAACTGTTTAGAGTTGTAGATAAAGAACCGGGCGCGCTTCTTGTACTCGTCCAGAAAATGCTCGGCGGTGATTTGCAGCGACTTGAACACACCTTCACGGATGGCAATGCTGGGCACCACCACAATGAACTTGCTCCACCCATAGCGGGCGTTCAGCTCGAACATGCTTTTGACGTAGCAATAGGTCTTGCCCGTGCCCGTCTCCATCTCCACGTCCAGATTGATGTCGCACACCTTGGTTTTGACCAACGCGGCGGACAAAGGCAGGTTTTGCCTACGCTGCACGGCATGGATGTTTTCCAGCATCTGGCCGGGGGTCAAGGCCAGATAGGCGTTCTTGAAACCCACGGTTTCCAGCGCTGCCACCGCCTGGCCACCGGCGTCCACGGCGCGGCCTGGGTCTACCCGGTAATTGAGCCCTTCGCGCTTGGGTTGCCCGGCAAAGCAATCTGCCACGGCCTCCACTGCGTTGGTCTGGTACGCCTGTTTTTTGAATTTGAGCTTCATTGCCCGGCCTCCCATGCCGCTTCAGCTTCTTGAATCTTCTGCATCAGCTCTTCCTTGGATGGCAAATACAGCTGGTATTGCGCTGCGTAGATATTGCTGTTTTCCGGCAAGGTAAGTTCAACCAAAGCATCGTTTTTGTCATAGCACAGCAAAATGCCCACAGTGGGCGCTTCGTCAGCGGTTTTGACGTGACGGTCAAAGTAGTTCACATACATCTGCATCTGGCCCAAGTCTTGGTGCGTCAAACCGCCAATCTTCAAATCGATCACCACGTAGCAGCGCAGCAAGCGGTTGTAAAACACCAAGTCAACGTAAAAATGGTTGTCGTCAAACGTGAACCGCTTTTGCCGGGCCTCAAACAAAAAGCCCTTGCCCAATTCCAGTAAAAAATGTTCCAGCTTGTCGATGATGGCCATTTCAAGCTGGTGCTCTGAATAAGTGGGGTGCGCCGGCAAATCC
>JBKCGU010000089.1:0-2691 GCA_046303055.1 Polaromonas sp. | reverse complement strand
GATCCAAAATACGTGGCGCTGGCCGAACGGGCCGTTTCACAAATGCCGAATGCCCACCTCGCGATCGCGCCGGACGCAGGTCACCGGGTGCCGTGGGAGGCGGAAGGTTGGTTTTCCGATCAGGTTGCGCATTTCCTCAAGCTCGGGCACCTGTGAGTCAGGGAGCGAGCGCTTGGCGACACCAGGCCAGTGCCATCAAGGAGTAACCGGTGCCGTAGGCTCAGACATCCTGACCTACCCCCTAATCACTGCGGATTTGCAGACAGGCGCGAGGAAACGGAATGATCCCAAACTGGCAATTCCTGCAAAGGTCTTCATGCTAGCGCCATGCCGCAGATTCAGCTTCCCATCTTTCCGGTCAGCAGCACCGCCATCACTTCAGAACTGGCCTTCGAGCAGCGCGACGGACAGGTCTATTACTTCAACGGTCACCTTCCCGTCTTCACCCATCCGGTCGATGACATCGCATCGTTCCGGTTTTTCACCAGCCAACTCATCGCCAACGGCAGCGCCTCGCAAAGCCAGATTTCCAAGGCCTTTGGCGTGCCGCTCGTCACCGTGAAACGGGCCTGCAAAAAACTTCGCGTCGAAGGAGCCAGCGCGTTCTTCCGTCCGTCCCCGCCACGTCAGGGACACAAGCTCACTCCCGAACTCCTCCTCCAAGCCCAAGCCCTGCTCGATGAAGGGCTGGAAGTTCCCGCCATCGCAGAGCGCCTCGGCATTCTTCCTAACACCCTGCACAAAGCCATCAGTTACAATCGCTTGAAAAAAAAGATCGCGGCCAACTAAACCCCGCACCCTCCCGCACGACCCCATCGCCCACCACCCAAAGCGCACGCAGCGTCCATGACGGCCAAGCCACTATGGGCGTCGCCACCACCCGCCCCATGGATCGCATCGCCGCCGCCATGGGAGAGTTGGAAAAAGCAGACATCCTCTTCGAATCCGCCGATGACATCCCCAACGGCGGCGTGCTATGCGCCCTGCCCGCGCTGTTAGCCATCGGCCTGCTGCGCCATACCGAAAGCCACTTCACCTTTCCGCCCGGCTACTATCCCATGGAATCCGTCTTTCTTCTGTTAGCTTATCTCGCCCTCGGACGCATCCCCAGTCTCGAACAACTCCGCTACCAAGCCCCCGGCGAATGGGGCAAACTCCTCGGCCTCGACCGCATCCCCGAAGTCAAAACCCTACGTGAAAAAACCAGCCTGTTAGGCGACGACCAAGCCCGCACCGCCCGCTGGAGCAGCCAGCTCGCCCGCGACTGGATGGCTCACGACGTGCAAGCCGCCGGAGTCCTCCTCATCGACGGCCACACCCGCGTTTATCACGGATCCCTAACAAAACTCCCGCGCCGCTACGTCAGCCGCGAACGCCTCTGCCTGCGCGGCACCACCGACTACTGGGTCAACGCCCTCGACGGCCAACCCTTCTTCTGCGTCACCCAACCCATCGACCCCGGCCTCATCAAAACCCTCGAAGCGGACATCATACCGAGATTGTTAGAAGACATCCCCAACCAACCCACCGCCGAAGCCCTAGAAGCCGATCCCCACCTCCACCGCTTCACCCTCGTCTTCGACCGCGAAGGATACTCCCCCGACTTCTTCGCCCGCCTCAAAGCCCAACGCATCGCCATCCTCACCTACCACAAACACCCCGGCGAAGACTGGGAAAAAACCGAGTTCACCACCCACCAAGTCACCCTCCAACACGGCGACACCGTCCCCCTCCAACTCGCCGAACGCGGCACCCACCTCGGCAACGGCCTCTGGCTGCGCGAACTCCGCCGCCTAGATGAAAAAGGTCACCAAACCTCCATCCTCAGCACCGACTACCGCAGCGACATCACCAGCGCCGCCGCCGCCATGTTTGCCAGATGGCATCAGGAAAACTTCTTCAAATACATGCGCCAACACTACGGACTAGATCGATTAGTCGAGCAAGGCACCAGCCCGCTTCCCGATACCACACGCCTCGTCAACCCCGCCTGGCGCGCCCTCGACAGCCAAGTGCGCAGCGCCGCCGGCAAACTCACCCGCCAACGCGCCACCTTCACCGCCCACATCCTTCAACCCGTCGAAAACACCCCCACCGCCGCCGCCCGCCACGAAACCCGCAAAGGCGAAGCCCTCGCCCAACTCCAGCAACAACAAACCGCCCTCGAAGCCCTCAAAACCCAACGCAAAGCCACCCCCCATCACATCCAACTCAAAGACCTCCCGCCCGACCAACGCATCCACCAACTGCGCGCCGGGCGCAAGCACTTCATCGACACGATCAAACTCATCGCTTACCGCAGCGAAACCGCCCTCGTCCACCTCGCCCGCGAAACCCTGCGCCGCAGTGACGACGCCCGCAGCTTCGTGCGCGGCCTCATGCAAACCACCATCAACCTCCGCCCCGATCTGGCCGCAGGCGAACTGCGCATCGAACTCCACGGCCAAGCCAACCCCGCCCACGACGCCGTCGTCACCCACCTCTGCGAAGAACTCAACAGCACGGAAACCCATTACCCCGGCACCAACCTACGCCTCAAATACATCCCACTGAGGTCATCAACTTTCCCTGCAGGTCAGGATGTCTGAGTCTCGAACAACTCCGCTACCAAGCCCCCGGCGAATGGGGCAAACTCCTCGGCCTCGACCGCATCCCCGAAGTCAAAACCCTACGTGAAAAAACCAGCCTGTT
>JBKCGU010000088.1:0-10861 GCA_046303055.1 Polaromonas sp. | reverse complement strand
CGTCAAGGCTCATCTTTATCGGCAATTTGATGGCCCTCCTGGTGTCTGCCCTAATGTACTTGAGTCGCATTCTGTGAACGGCCCCCTTGACCGGGTGCTCTCGGGCCTGGTCATGTTGGCAAAGTCATTCAATGGTGCCAGTGCGGCTGATTCAAAGGCCACCCCAGTGTCCTGCGCCAAGGTCAAACTTCTGGCCGCTTGCGTGTTGCTTCTTGGCGGCCACGCGGTGCCAGCCCAAACCGCCAGCGGCCCTGACGCCGCGCCGCCCCTGCGCTGGGAGGGCCTGGCCAGCAAACTGGCCGTACCTGCGCAAAACCTGGCCTCCCCCACCGGCACGCTCAGCCTGGACGAGATGGTCAGCTCGGCCATTACCGTGAACCCCAACATACAGGCCGCCCGGTCGACCCGCCTGGGTGCAGAAAACGCCATCGATGTTGCCCGCTGGCAACGTTACCCCAGCCTGAGCTTGCTCGCTGAAAACCGCGTTTCTGGCAGCGGCAACTACTCATTTAGCGGAACCCAAATCAGCCGCACCGCGCGGTTGGAACTGCCCATTTGGAACGCCGGGCGCATCAGCGCAGAAATTGATGTCGCCAAACTCAAGTCGATCAGCGCCCAGTGGGCCATTGAAGAAGCCAAAGACCAGGTCGCCAACAAAACGGCGCAGGCCTGGCGCAATCTGATTGCCGCCTACGGTGCCTTGACGGTAGACAAAAACACCCTGGCCCAACTCAACGACTTTGAAAGCAAAATTCAGCGCCGAACCGATGCCGGCGTGTCCGCCCAGGTCGATCGTGAGGCCGTTTTGGCCCGGCGCTTGCAGGTACTCACTGAAGTGGCCTCGTCAAATGCCCAGCTCAATGTGGCGATTGAGCGCTTGCGCCTTCTGGTCGGCAAATCCGTGCCCTTGAACTTGCCTGCCGGCATGCAGGACATCAAAACACAATTCGACAAGGCCGTCTTGCCTGCCGCCCTTTTGCAGCCGCAAACCCTCGACACAGCGGCCGAGCAACAACCCGCCTACCTGCGCGCCCTCACCGAAAGCCAAATTGCCGGCCGTGAAATAGCTGTCGCCGAGGCGCGGCGCTTCCCCGAGCTCGTTGCCCGCTACCAATACCAGGCCTCCAGCGCAGGATTGCCTGCCACGGATGGCTACTTTGTCGGGCTGAACTATCAAAGCGGCAGCGGGCTGGCCACCTTTGCACAAATCAAGAGCGCCCAGTCCCGGCTACAGACGCTGCAAAACAGCGCCGACAGTGCCCGCCTTGAAGCCGCAGAGGCCTTACTGGCAGAAAGCCAGGACTATGCTGACGCCCTCAAACGCCTGCAATTGGGAGAGCAAGCCACCGCCCAGGCCAACAGCCTTCTGGAGGCCAACCTGCGCCTGTTTGACGTCGGGCGGCGCAGCGTTTTCGAAATTCTCAGCACCCAGCGCGAGACCGCCAGCAACGAGCGCAGCCTGGCACCCTTGCGCGCCCAGGTCATTGCCTCGGCCTACCTGATCCGCGTGCGGCTGGGTCAATGGCCCTGGCAGCAACGAGCTGCAGCACCATGACGCAAGACGCCTCCCCCGTCAGCGCGCGCGAGCAACTGATCTGGGCGTTGCACAAAAATGCACAGCAGCGCGGTCATTTCCTTGACCGCGAACAGCTCGCCGACGCTGCCCGCCACGCGGGGGGAGCCTGTGACAGCTGGGCCGACATGGGGCGCGTACTGCAGCGCCTGCAAATGCCGGCCCCGGTGCTGTACCGCGAGCCCGACGCACTGCAATTGCCGCAAATGGCCTGGGCCGAAGGCGTAGGCTGGTGCATCGTGATGCAAGCGGCCAGTAGCGACCGCTGGAAAGTCCTGCATTCAGGCGGCACCAGCACGGTCGAGCCCGAATCGATCAAAGACAACGTCGCCGAAATCCAGTTTGATGCCCAGGGCCCACAACATGGCGCCACCCCGGCCAATGCCTTGCCCGGGTTCAGGGCAGAAATCAGGCAACACCTCAAGCGCCATCGCTCGGTGTTCCTCGAAGTCATCATGGGTTCGCTGGTCCTGAGCCTCATTGCGCTGGCGCTGTCGCTCTACAGCATGCAGGTGTATGACCGCGTCATCCCCACGCACGGCATCAGCACCCTTACCGTGCTGGCAGTCGGTGTTGGCATCGCACTGGCCTTTGAATACGCCATGAAGCTCGCGCGTGCGCGCCTGATGGACGCCGTCGTCGTCGATGTGGACTCCAACCTCAGCCGCTTCATCTTCCAGCGCCTGTTGTCCATCCGCATCGACCAAATGCCCGCATCGGTCGGTTCGCTCGCCTCGCAGTTGCGCTCTTACGAGCAAGTGCGTTCTTTCTACACATCTTCCACCCTGTTTGTGTTTGTCGATCTCCCCATGGGGCTGGTGTTTATTGGCCTCATGTTTTTGATAGCCGGGCCGCTGCTGCCGGCCATACCCCTTTGCATCACGGTATTGCTTGTGCTTGTCGGCCTGCTCTACCGGCGCAAGTTCTTCAACCTGTCCATGGAAGGCGTGGCCATGTCCAACATGAAGACAGGCCTGTTGGTAGAGACGGTCGAAGGTGCAGAGACCATCAAGGCCGGCGCCGGGCACTGGAAGTTTCTGCAACGCTGGCAGCGTATTTCTGCCAGCGCCATCCGCTCCGACCTGGAGATGCGGCACAACAACGAAGGCCTGAACTACATCACCGCCGTGCTCACCCAGATCAGCTACGTTGGCGTCGTCTCGGCTGGTGCTTATTTGGCCATTCAGGGCCAGCTCAGCACCGGTGCGCTGGTCGCCTGCTCCATCCTGGGGGGGCGGGTCATTGCCCCGTTGGGTGCCCTGCCTGGCCTGCTGGTACAACATGCCCAGGCCAAGGCTGCCATCACAGGCATCGAGCGCATTTGCAAATTGGAGACCGACACCAGCGGGGTAGACCGCATGCTGCTGCCCGAAACCCTGGACGGCAGATACACCCTGACAGACGTGCGATTCAGTTACGGCGGGCAAAAAGACGCGCCACTGGCCCTTGCCGTGCCGCAGCTCTACATCGGTGCTGGAGAACGCGTGGGTGTCATGGGGCCGGTCGGCTCTGGCAAATCAACCCTGCTGCGCCTGCTCACCGGCATGTACCGTCCGCAAAGCGGCCGGGTGCTGCTCGACGGGCTGGACCTGAGCCACATCAACCGGCAAGTCATCACCGACCAGGTCGGCTACCTGCAACAAGACACCCGGCTGTTCCAGGGCAGCTTGCGGGAAAACCTGCTCATTGGCGCGCCTGACACCGGCGATCAGGCTATTTTTGAAGCCCTCAAGCGCTCCATGCTCATCCACATGGTGGCCAGCCACCCGCGTGGTCTTGACATGCCCATTTTTGAAGGCGGGCGAGGACTCTCGGGTGGTCAGCGCCAGCTTGTGGCGCTGACCCGCCTGCTCATTACCCACCCCCGGATCTGGTTGCTTGACGAGCCCACCGCCTCCATGGACCATGAACTTGAGCGCCATTGCCTGAGTTTGCTCGCGCAAGAGCTCGCCGATCCACAGCGCACCCTGGTCTGCGTGACACACAAAACCAGCATGTTGGCGCTGGTCAACCGCCTCATTGTCGTGGTGGGCAACCGCATTATTCTGGACGGCCCGCGTGACGACGTGCTGCAGCGCCTGCAAACCGGCAGCCAGCCAAACAGCACCCTAACCAAAGCCCCGGCCGCACCGGCCAGCCAGCCGCCAACCGGCAACCCGTCGCCCGAGCCAGAGGTTCTTGCATGAACCTGGACCGCTACACCCCGCAAACACTCATGATTGGGCCGCCTGCGCGCGGCCCGCGCTGGACGCTGCGCATCGGAATTGTGGGTTTTGCCGCCTTGCTGGTCTGGGCCTGGCAGAGCGAGATTGACCAAGTCACCCGCGCCCCGGCGCAAATTATTGCGGCGCAAAGAACCCAGCTGGTGCAAAGCGCTGACGGCGGCACCATCAAAACCCTGCTGGTTCAAGAAGGCGACACCGTGGTGCCGGGGCAACTGCTGGCCGAACTGCAGAAGAACCGGGCCAGCGCCCTGACGCAGGACACCCAAGCCAAAGTAGCCGCCCTCAAAATCACCCTGACCCGCTTGCGGGCAGAAATCAGCGACAAGCCCTTGCGGTTCGATGCCAACCTTAACCAATACGCCGAATACATCAACAACCAGCAAGCGCTCTATGAGCGCCGCAAGCAGTTGGTCAATGAAGAAGTCCGCAACCTGCAAGTCAGCCTTGACCTGGTCAAACAAGAGTTGCGCATGAACGAGCCACTGTTGGTCAGCGGCGACATCAGCCAGACCGACATCTTGAAACTGCGCCGCCAGGTCTCTGAGCTGCAAGGGCAGATATCATCGCGCCGCAACCGCTACTTTCAAGAGGCCCAGGCCGAGCTCACCAAAGCCGAAGAAGACCTGCGCAGCCAACAAGAAGCCCTGCAAGACCGCCAGCAGGTACTGGCCAACACCCGGCTTGAAGCGCCCGCAGCCGGCGTCATCAAAAACATACTGGTCAACACCGTGGGCGGCGTCATGCGTGCGGGAGACACCTTCGCCGAGATCGTGCCGACCCAAAGCGAACTCATTGCAGAGGCCAAGGTCAGCCCCGGCGACATCGCCTTTGTCAAAGTCGGGCAAACCGCATTTGTCAGCCTGGACGCCTACGACCCCGCCATCTTTGGCTACATCCCCGGAGAAGTCTCCTACATCAGTCCCGACACCCTGACGGGTGAGGCCACCAGCAGCGGGCGTGCTACCTACTACCGCGTGCTGGTTAAACTCCAGCCCAATGCCCTGGGCTCGCCCGACAAGCAAAAACTCGTCAAGGCGCTCGCCGGCATGACCGCCTCGGTCAGCATCAAGTCGCAAGAGCGCACCGTGCTCAGCTACCTGACCAAGCCCATCACCAAAACCCTGCAAACTTCAATGGGGGAGCACTGACATGGAAACCGCTAGCGCGCAAGAGACTGAAGACGCCATGTGGCAGGGCTACGTCTCGGCCATTTCCTGCCTGCTGCTGGCCCTGCTGCTGATCATGGCCATCCTCGCCATCTCACTGGTACTGGCGAGTGCTGTAGAACAAGCAGCGCCCGAGCAGCAAGTGCAATCATCCCCCACACCCACACCCACACCCACGCCTCCAAGTCCAGCCAAAGGTGCGCGCTGGGTGCTCAACTTTCCCGGCCAGACGGTCGACATTGGGCCAGCGCAACGCGCCCAATTTGCAGCCCAGCTGATCAAAGCCAACCCTGAAGGCGGCTGGCAAGTGTTTGCTTACAGCGAGCCAGGCAGCTCAACGGCGCAGCGGCTGGCATACATCCGGGTGCTTGCCACGCGCGACCTGCTCATTGAGTCCGGCGTAGCAGCCAAGAACATCGAACTACAACTGCTCGACACCGACCCGGCGCTCACTCCCGGCAAAAATGCCAATGTCAAGGCCCCGGCCACCGAAAGCATGGTCTATGTCAAGCCCGGCAGGCCGCAAGAACCGTCCAACGCGTCAAGAAAGGGCCAGCCATGAGCGCGGCAAACCACCACGAAGAAAGCAGCTTCTGGCCAGCCTATGTTGATGCCATCACCAACGTCATGCTCAACATCCTGTTTGTGGTCGCGGTGTTTGCCATGGCCCTGAACACCGTGGTCAAAGACGCGCCCAAAGAACGGCTCAATCAAGACATGGCCCTGAACACCGTGGTCAAAGACGCGCCCAAAGAACGGCTCAATCAAGACGCCAAAAGCCAGGTCAAACCAGTGCAAGCATTGCTACAGGCGCCACAGCCCCAAGAGGCGCAGCCCCAACCTTTGTTTGTGAAAGACAGCACGCCCCAGGGTGGCGACAAGCCCACTGGTCTGCGCTGGGCCGTCATACGCCAGGAGACCGCAGGCGAAGGCTTGATGCGCTTTGACTTTGACCCCGGCAACTCCCGGGTCAGCGCCACCGACGCCAGCGCCGTGCGCGAAACCCTGCGCAAAATCTCCACCGCCCAAGCCGCCCCGCAGTGGCTTATTTGGGTCAGCGTGAACACCCGCAACGCCGCCGACGCGCGCCATGCCTACCTGCGCGCCATGGCAATACGCACCGCCCTGATCGATGCCGGCCAAACCCCGCAGGCCATTGAAGTTCGCCTGCTTGACAGCGGGCAAGGCCAGCAAGACGCAGGCAAACAAACCGTGTGGCTTGCGCGCAGCCAGCAAAGCAGCGCCCCCGCCCCCGGTTGAGCCCCCCCTGAAAGCCCCATTTTTACCAGCCCAAACCTTTACCGACTGAAAGCCACCGATGTCTATCGCCAAGTTGTCGAAAACGCAGTATTTTTTCCGTGTCCTCGGTTATTGTGTGCGCGCCATCGTGCCCACCTTGATCGTCATCCTGGCTGCGGTCACACTTTTCTGGAAAGCGGTGGTGGCCTCCATCCTCTCCACGCCGCACCCCGAGGTGGTCTACCTTATTTTTGCCGGCTTCTTTTTGGGTCTTATCCTGTCCTGGGTCAGCCTTGTGCGTTTTATTCGCGAAGAGTCCTACTTGCGGCGCTGGCAAAAAATAGGCAAAGACGACCGTGCCAGCCTGCTCGAGCGCACCAAGTGGGTACCCCAACTCTCCCCGCTGTACAACCTGCTCTCGGGCAAAGCCGTGCTACCCCTGCGCATGCGCCAGGCCGCAGTAGAAAACGAAATGCTGGAGTTTGAAAAAAGCATTGGCAACCAGCTCACCCTGCCGGGCTTTCTGGGTGGTGCGCTCATTGGTCTGGGCCTGGTCGGCACCTTTATTGGCTTGCTCGGCACGCTCGACGAACTCGGCAACCTGTTTTCTGCCCTCATGGGCAACAGCTCGGCAGGTGCCAGCCAAGCCGACATGTTCAAGGACATGCTGCAAAAGCTGCAAGCCCCCATGCGCGGCATGGGCACCGCCTTTGTGGCGTCCTTGTACGGCCTGATGGGCTCCTTGCTGCTGGGCATGGTGGTCATGTCAGTGCGCAAAACCGGCGGCCAGGTCGTCAAGGCCATTCGTGAAAGCGTGCGCGACTACGACTACGGCGCGGGCAGCGAAGGCGTGCTTGCCCTGCAAGCCGACACCGAACTGGCCTGGGCCGAATCCGAGCGCTGGAACGCCATGTTTCAGGAAATGCGCGAGCGCAATGAGACCCTCGTGTCGCTGGTGCTGCAAATGCAGGATGAAACCCGCGGCGTGCTGCGCTCCGCTGAAGACCTCAACAGCGCCATGCGCGAGCGCAACGAGCTGGACGGCGTGATTGCGCGCGTCATTTCTGACGGCACCAACATGGTGGCCAAAGCCGCCCACCATTACCAAAGCCTGCTGGAGTCGGCCAAGCAAACCCGTGAAGACATTCAGAGCATGGTCGCCGCCACCGTCAACATCAACCAGACCCTGCAAGAGCGCAACCGCATTGACGCCATGGTGCAAAACGTCATGGCCGCTGGCCCCCACTGGATGGACGCCTGGGACCAAATGGGCGCCCAATTGCGGCAAATTCACAGCCAGGACCAGACGCAACACCAGCAACACCGCGCCCTGCAGTCTGAGACCAACCTGCACCTCAAACTCATGGCCGAGGCTCTGGTGCGTTCAGAGGCCAGCCACACCCTGCTGGGCAACAACCTGCTGCAAAGCCACCGCCTGCAACAAACAGAACAGCAAGCCCTGCGCGACAGCCTGCTGGCCTGCAAAGACACATTCGAAGAAATTGGTGCCAAGTTGCGCATACAGCTTGGCCTGCAGGCGCACGCCGCACCGGCCCAAGCCCAAGCCAGCCCCGGCACGGCCCTGGTACCCCGGTAGCAAAAGGCTCATAAAGGCTCATAAAGGCTCATAAAGGCCGATAAAGGCTGATAAAACAACACCAATCCGTTTTATTTGCAGCTTAAAACCTTTGATTTGGTATTATTCTTGGTTTTCAATATTAGTATTGGTTTCAATATTGCTTTTTAGATAGGCTTTTTAGATAGGAAAGTCCTCCATGGCCGATCCCAAAGTCATCGCTGCAACCCAGGTCATCCGCTTGCCCATGCGTGCGGCAGAAATCGCCTCGGTGCGGGTGCTCGACACTGACCTGATCGTCATTCTCAAATCTGGCCAGCGCGTGACCATCCGCGACGGCGCGATGCGCGCCATGATCGACACCAACCTGCGCATTGCCTTTGCCGACGGCGAAATACGCGCGGCAGACTTGCTCAAACAGGTGGGCAGCGTCCAGGCTGACGCCTTGTCCGACCTCTCGGTGGCCAGCAAAGACGCCGCCACCGCCGATGCCAGCAAAACGCCAGACACCAACGCGCCCGGCAAACCGCTTGATGTGCTGAGCAGCAATACAGAACTCAATAAAAACATCACCGACTTACTGACCAAACAACAAACCCAAATTGAACTGTTGTCCCGCCAGCTAGAGACCTTCAGCAGCAGCATCGACACCAAACTTGCCAAGATCACCCCGCCAGAGGACGCAAGCCTGGCCCCGGCGGCCGCCAAAAGCGGCTTTCTGGCCAACATTAGCCCGGCCTGGGGCGCTTTGGGCGCCTTGGGCGCCGCGGGCGGCGCGGGCGGCGGCGGCGCAGCGGCTGCGGCGGTGGTCTCTGCGGCCTCCTCAGGCCCGGTCAACCTGGTCTCGCTGTCTATCACGGGTACTGTCACCCTCGGCCCGATACTGGCCACCAACCAGCTGCGCGTGGTGGCTTATGACCGCGACGGCAAAGTACTGGGCAGCGACGAAGCGGTGGAGGGCACCACCGGCGCTTTTGAAATCAAAATCACCAACGGCTACAGCGGCGTTGTCATTTTCAAGGTACTCGACGGCAACCCCAACGCCGCCGACTACATGGACGAAGCCACCAAGACAGGCTTGAGCCTTGGTAAAACAGGGGCACTGCCAGACCTGCGTGCCATCGTTGTGACCGAAGGCATCATCCCCAAAATAGTCAACATCAACCCCCTGACCGAACTGGCGGCAGTCAAGTCCGGCCTGGCCGAGGGCTCGGTGGTCACCTCCAAGTCCTCTGCAGAGCTCCTGACCATCAGCAAGGCCCTGGCCAAAACCCTGGAACTCAGCACCACGGACCAACTGCTGTCAGACATTGCCGTCATCCCCACCATCAATCTGGACGGCAGCACCAATGCCAGCGCCAACGATGCCGGCAAACTGCTCGACACCATCTCCCAGTTGGAAAAGTTAAACAACTTCACCAGCCCGACAGCCGCCATCGCAACCGTGGCAGGCCAGCTCAAAGACGTCGTCAACGGCGAATCCGGATTTAAAGACCCCACTGTCACGAATGTGGCGCAGTTCCAGACGGCCGTGCTGCAAACGCCGCCCACCATTGCCGGCGTGACTTTCAGTGCCGACACCGGCGTCTCTGGCACCGACCTGATCACCAGCAATGGCACCCAGAACATCACCGTCAAATTCTCCAAAGCCCTGGGCAACACCAGAACCCTGTCCTGGAAAACCACCGACTCTGGTGTCTGGAGCGCACCCGTTGCAGGCAACGGCACCGACACCCTGGTCTTGACCGGCGCGAGCCTGTCCAGCGGCAGCAAGACGCTGCAATTCAGGTACACCAGCACAGCCACCAGCCTGAGCGAAGCCGCGCAAGTCAATACCGGCGTCAACCTGGACTACACCCTCGATACCACGGCCCCCACCACGCCGGTGGTGACCGGCCTGGGTTTTAGCGTTGACAGCGGCACCAGCGGCACCGACCTCATCACCAACTCAGCGGGGCAAACCGTTAGCGGCACCATCACCAGCGCGGTGTTCGCCACAGAGCGCATCTTTGGCTCGGTCGATGGCGGCGGCACCTGGAGCGAAATCACCAACCGCAGCACCAGCAGCGTCACCGGCGCAACCACTTTCAACTGGAACGTTGCCGCCCTGGTCAATCAAACCGCCCCTGGCGCCTCTGGCACCAAAAGCCTGGTGTTTCAGGTGCGAGACGCTGCCGGCAATGTCAGCGTCAACAGCAGTGAAAAAACCTACGTGCTCGACACCACAGTGCCTGCCGCTCCCGGTCTGGCGCCGGGCACTGGCGTGTTTAATGGCGCCTCACTCGCCGAAGCCACGAACACAGGCGCGGTCACCGTCACGGGTGACGTGGGTGCCAGCATCACGGTCACCTTCAAAAGGGGCTCAAACGAGGTGACCAAGACGGTCATTGGCAACGGCAGCACCCCGGTGCCCGTGACCCTCACCAACAACGAACTGAACACCCTGGGCAATGGCGTCATCAACATCACTGACACCATCAACGTCACCGCCAGCCAGACCGACCTAGCGGGCAATGCACAAACCGCAGACCCTGCAACCATCAGCTTCACCCTGGACACCATAGCGCCCGGCGCACCCGTTCTGGCTCTCGGCACAGGCGTAGCCGATGGTGCCACCAGCGCCGAAGCCATTGCCGCAGGCGGCGTGGTCACCGTCACAGGTGAAACGGGTGCCAGCATCACGGTCACCTTCAAAAGGGGCTCAAACGAGGTGATCAAGACGGTCATTGGCAACAGCAGCACCCCGGTGGCCGTGACCCTCATCGGCACCGACCTGACCACCCTGGGCGATGGCGCCATCAACGTCAGCGCCAGCCAGATCGATGCAGCGGGCAATGCACAAACCGTAGCGCCTGCAACCGCCAGCTTCACCCTGGACACCGCAGCACCAAGCTTTACCAGCTCGCTTACCGACAACTTTGTGGAAGGCGTCGCCATCACCGCCTATGACGCGCATACGACTGAGGGCGATACCGGCATGACTTACACCCTGCGCAGTGGTGATGACGCAGCGTTGTTCAGCATCAACAGCAGCAGCGGGGTCGTGACCTTCATCAACCCGCCCGAGCATGCTTCGGCCCTA
>JBKCGU010000087.1:0-58085 GCA_046303055.1 Polaromonas sp. | reverse complement strand
GAAAAAGACGCAGGCCACTTCAAAGCGAGATATTGATCTTGCAAAAGAACGTTTTACCGAATTCATGAAAGGCCAGAAATGAGCAAACCAGACAACTACGCCAGCGTGTGGGACGCGTTGGCCGACACACCCGAGCAAGCTGCCAACCTGCGCACGCGAGCTGAGTTGATGCAGCAAATTGCAGCCATCGTGAAGGAAAGCAAATGGACGCAGGTTGAAGCCGCGGCCCAGTGCGGCATCACGCAGCCCCGTATGAATGACTTGCTGCGCGGGCGGGTGTCACGGTTCTCGCTGGACGCGCTGGTCAACGTTGCCACAGCCATTGGTCGGCGGGTACATCTGGAGCTTGAGGCCGCTTGAATGCGAGAAAATTGAGGTCAGCCGCCAATCAACTCCAAATTGCTATTTAATTAATAGCTTTTCGCGCCCGTATTTATTGGCTTTTGGCTAATTTTTTTGGTCTAAATAGCCACTTTTTGACGTCAAAAGACCGACTTTGGGCAGGTTCAGGCCCCGAAAAAGCCCTGCAATGCCGTTTTCGGCCCGTTTTCACCTAGGTGGAAATCGGGGTCAGATTCCAATTAATTCCGACTGCTTGAGCCCATCGGTTACATTCCCCCTGCCGAAGCTGAAGAAAATTACTATCGGCAATTAGCCAGTCAGGCCGTCATGTCGGCCTGACTTAACCCAACTGGCCTCCACGAAACCCAGGGCGATTCACCTATGTTTTAGGCCTCCGCCCCAATAAAAACATCGGCCATTCGCTCCTGATTTAAGAGCACCCCTTCATCGCCTCAGCGCCGCGTCTCCCGCCAGCCGTGCCTTCAGCGCGGGCAATGCCGCCAGCATCGCCGCCCTGCCCGCGTCTATGGCGCGCTGGCGGGACGTGAAGTCGGCGCTTTTCAAGCCTGCTTGCGATGGCCGCACCACCAGGTCTGCGCCCTTGAGTTCAAAGTCATTGATGCTTTTGCCCATGATGGCAAAGGTTTGCAGCAGAATCTGCAGGCTGCCGTCTGCGGCGTTGGCCTCTAGCGGGTTGGAGATGTCGACGGCGAGCACCAGGTCGGCACCCATTTGCCGGGCAAAGCGCACCGGCACGGGGGACACCAACCCGCCATCGACATACTCGCGGCCATTGATCTTGACGGGTACAAACACGGCAGGCACGGCGCTGGACGCGCGCACTGCGGTGCCGGTATCGCCTTTTTGAAACAGAACTGCGTTGCCGTTGCCCAAGTCAGTGGCGACTATGCCCAGCGGGATGGCCATGTTTTCCATCAGGCGCCCTGCCACCAGTTCATTGACGTATTTGGCCAGCGCGTCACCTCTGAACATGCCGCGCCCAAAGATGGGCAGCATCCAGTCGGTGATCGCCGCCTCTTCCATGTTCAGGGCGGTTTGCTGCAATTGGGCGCTGGTTTTGCCGCTGGCGTACAGGGCCGCCACCAGGCTGCCTGCCGACGTGCCAACCACCAGCTGCGGCCTGATACCGGCTTCTTCGAGCACCGCGATCACGCCCACGTGGGCAAAGCCGCGCGCCGCGCCGCCGCCCAGCGCCAACCCCAGTTTCAAGGGCTTTTGCACGGCGGGCAATGCGGCTGAGGCCGGTGGTGATGGCGTGGTGGCGCAGCCGCTAAAAAATATCAAGCTTATCAACCCAAAACAAATGAGAACTATTCGCGTTTGTATTAAGATAGGGGCCTCATTCATTTTTAAGGTGTCAATTCGCATGTTCAAAAAAGCTCCTAAAAAAGCGCCTGTATGGGCCGCTATCGCTCTTGCCGCTGTTGCAAGCATGGGCACGGTGGGCGTTGCCACGGCTCAAGACCAGGTGGTCAACCTGTATTCTGCCCGCCACTACCAAACCGACGAGGCGCTGTACAGCAACTTCAGCAAAGCCACCGGCATCAAGGTCAACCGCGTTGATGCGGACGATGCTGGTATTTTGGCCCGCTTGAAGGCCGAGGGCACGGCCTCGCCTGCCGATGTGATTTTGCTGGTTGATGCAGCGCGTCTGGTCAAGGGCGACGCCGAGGGGCTGTTCTTGCCCATCAAGTCGCCACTGCTTGAGGCCGCCATCCCGGCCCCGCTGCGCGCCAAAGCCAGTGTTGAGGGAACCACCTGGTTCGGCTTTTCCACCCGAGCCCGTGTGGTGGCCTACGACAAAACCCGCGTGAAAAAGGCGGATGTGGACACCTATGAAAAGCTGGCCGACCCGAAGAACAAGGGTTTGCTGTGCACGCGTTCAGGATCGCACCCGTACAACCTGTCGCTGTTTGGTGCCGTCACAGAGCACTTGGGTGAAGCGGGTGCTGAAGCCTGGCTCAAAGGCCTGGTGGCCAATATGGCGCGCACCCCACAGGGCGGCGACAGCGACCAGTTAAAAGCGGTGGCCAGCGGCGAATGCGGCATCGCCCTGAGCAACACTTACTACATTGCCCGCATGATGCGCTCGACCGCGCCAGCGGACAAAGCCGTGATGGACAAGCTCGACATCGTGTTTCCGAACCAGGCCACTTGGGGCACGCACGTCAACATTGCCGGGGCAGCCGTGGCCAAGAACGCCAAAAACAGCGCCAACGCTGTTCGGTTCATGGAATACCTGGCCAGCCCAGCGGCGCAAGACTACTTTGCCAATGGCAACAACGAGTACCCGGTGGTCGCTGGCGTGAAGTCAAACAACCCGGCTTTGGCAGCCATGAGCGGCGGGCCGTTCAAGAGCGAAACCATTCCACTGGCAGCCGTGGGCGGCAACCAGATCAAGGTGCAGCAAATGCTGGACCGGGTTGGCTACAAGTAATCAGCATCCATAAATTCATTTTTCAGGCGAATTGCTTCACAGAGCGTAGCGAACGCGTGGCATTCGGCGGTACACCGACCTCATGCACGCAAGTGCATTCCGGTGTCCTGCGCTCCGGGTGCCTTGCACTTCATCCCGAAAACCTGAATTTCTGGACGCTGATTACGCGATAATTTGGGTTGACGTTAACGTTAACGTCAATCCAAATTTCATCGTTTTTACAGGAACCACATCATGGACATCGCTGGCAAAGTTTTTATCGTGACCGGTGGCGCATCGGGCCTGGGTGAAGGCACGGCGCGCATGCTGGCAGCCAACGGCGGCACGGTGGTGATTGCCGACATGCAGGTTGAAAAAGGCCAAGCCATCGCCAAAGACATAGCCGGCGCATTCGTCAAATGCGATGTGAGCAGCGAGGCCGATGGCCAGGCCGTCGTGGCCAAAGCGATCAGCATGGGCAAGCTGATGGGCCTGGTGAACTGCGCCGGCATTGCCCCAGCAGAAAAAACCATCGGTAAAAACGGCGCCCACAGCCTGGCCGTGTTCAGCAAAACCATCACCGTCAACCTGGTGGGCAGTTTCAACATGATTCGCCTGGCATCTGATGCGATGAGCAAGAACGAGCCCGAACCCACCGGTGAGCGCGGGGTGCTGATTTCAACCGCATCGGTGGCAGCCTATGACGGCCAGATGGGCCAGGCCGCTTACAGCGCATCCAAAGGTGGCGTGGTTGGCATGACGCTACCGATTGCCAGAGATTTGGCGCGAAACGGCATACGCAACATGACGATTGCACCGGGCATTTTTGGCACGCCGATGATGTTTGGCATGCCCAAAGAAGTTCAGGACTCGCTGGCAGCCGCCGTGCCTTTCCCCAGCCGCCTGGGCACGCCTGAGGACTACGCCAAACTGGCCAAACACATTTTTGAAAACGACATGCTCAATGGCGAGGTGATTCGGCTGGATGGCGCGATTCGGCTGGCACCGCGCTGATATCGGCTTGCTATTTATTCAGGAGCTAGCTGCCCATTATTTAATTGGGCTGTAGCCCAAACATAGTTAAAACCATCAATCAGCCTGCGGTCTGGCTGTTTGATGGTTTTCTACATCCTGGGAGTCTCCTGTCGATGGTTTTGGCTTGTCAGGCTTGCGTGGTGGCCGGGAAATCTAACTTGTGAGCGGCTCTGATCGGGGTCAGGGTCACTGAGACGAAACGGGGTTTGAGACGGTTGTCGGGCGGGGATGGCCATGGTCAGTCAGGAGCCCAAAGCAAAAAGCCCCGCGTGGTGCGGGGCCTGAGGCTGCCTCAAGGCCTGCTGAGCAGGTTTGAGGTCTTTGTACTGGCGGAAACGGAGGGATTCGAACCCTCGATGAGGCTCTACACCCCATACTCCCTTAGCAGGGGAGCACCTTCGGCCACTCGGTCACGTTTCCAGCTGACTCAATTATCTCACAACATCTCGAAGCAAAGCATCAAGAGCCGGCCTGGTCGAGATCAAACGCCTTGTGCAGCGCGCGCACGGCCAGCTCCATGTACTTTTCGTCAATCACGACGGAGGTTTTGATCTCGCTGGTAGAGATCATCTGGATGTTGATGCCCTCTTCTGACAGGCAGCGGAACATCTTGCTGGCAATACCCACGTGGCTGCGCATGCCGATACCGACGATGCTGACCTTGCAGATTTTGGCATCGCCAACCACCTCTGTGGCATTGAGCGCGGGCAACACCTTGGCCTTGAGCAAGTCCATCGCCTTGGCGTAGTCGTTGCGGTGCACGGTGAAGCTGAAGTCGGTTTTGCCTTCCTTGCTGATGTTTTGAATGATCACATCGACTTCAATATTGGCGTCGGCGATGGTGCCGAGGATTTGGTAGGCGATGCCCGGTGTGTCGGGTACGCCGAGCACGGAGATTTTGGCTTCGTCGCGGTTAAATGCGATGCCCGATACGATGGCTTGTTCCATTTTTTCGTCTTCCTCAAAACTGATCAGCGTGCCAGACTTGGCCTCTTCATGGATGTCGATATCCCAGTCGGTAAAACTGGACAGGACCCGCAAGGGCACCTTGTATTTGCCAGCAAATTCAACCGAACGGATTTGCAAAACCTTTGAACCCATCGATGCCATTTCGAGCATCTCTTCAAAGCTCACGGTGGCCAGGCGGCGCGCTTCCGGCACCACGCGCGGGTCGGTGGTGTACACGCCGTCCACGTCGGTGTAGATCAGGCACTCATGCGCTTTGAGGGCTGCGGCGACGGCCACGGCTGACGTGTCAGAGCCACCACGCCCCAGCGTGGTCACATTGCCGCCATCGTCCACGCCCTGAAAGCCAGTGATGATGACGACCTTGCCAGCGTTCAAATCAGCGCGCACTTTTTTGTCGTCAATCGACTCAATGCGCGCCTTGGTGTAGGCTGAGTTGGTCTTGATGGCGACTTGCCAGCCTGCGTAGCTGACTGCGTCCATGCCTTCGGCCTGCAACGCAATCGCCAGCAAGGCGCTTGATGCCTGCTCACCCGTGGCAGCTAAGGCATCGAGTTCGCGGCCGTAGGCGTCGCCAGGTTTGGCGGGCGCCAGTTCCTTGGCCAGCCCCAGCAAGCGGTTGGTCTCGCCCGACATGGCACTTGGCACCACCACCATCTGGTGACCTGCGCGTGCCCACTTGGCCACGCGCTTGGCGACGTTGCTGATGCGTTCGGTTGAACCCATCGACGTGCCGCCGTATTTATGAACGATTAAAGCCATTTTTTGTTAAATCAAAAGACCTTGCCAACGGTTGGCAAAGCCCTCAATTATAGCCAGCAGCAGGGAACCCATTAGGGTAAATACGCAAGGACATCGCCGTGCCGTTCTACATGGCCGCTGGCTACTTTGATGTGCAGTTGCTTGCCCCTGTCGGTGCAGTTGGCAATCTGGCTTTGTAGTTCGGCCAGCTGGGCGGTGCTGGGGCTGGCCTGGTGACTGCCCTTGAGCCAATGGCGCAGCACGTTGCCCTGACGTGCCGGGCTCAAACCTTGCAAAGCTGCGATGCGCGGCGGGTTGCCTGTATGGGCCATGTCTTCGATGGCAACTTGCACCAAAATCGATTGCGCCTGAGCCGCATGCGCCGCAGAGCGGGCAAAGGTTTGCCTGAACTGCGGAAAGGCCTTGTCGAGTGCGGGAATCAGCTCGTGACGAATCCGGTTGCGGGTAAATTGGGTGTCCACATTGGTCGGGTCTTCGACCCAGCCCTGACCGAGGTTGGGGCCGCCCGGGTGCCGCGCGGTCAACCCTTGCTCGGCCAGCCAGGCGCGGATGTCGCGCGATGACATGCCCAACATCGGCCGTGTAAATTCAATCCCCTCGCGCTGCCAGCTTGCCGGCATTGCAGACAAGCCTGGCAGCCCTGCACCCCGGCTAAGCGCCAATAACAGCGTTTCGATCTGGTCGTCGGCATGTTGGGCAATGGCTACTTTTGTAATGGCTACTTTTTTAATAGCTGCTGGCCCATGATTTTGTTGGCCTGGGGCCTCATTAAGCTGCCTAATCTTGCCTGAAAGTGCCGCATAGCGCGCATTGCGCGCCGCATCTTCCGGGCTTTGACCGCTGGCTGGTGTGGCGTTCACATGCACCACATGCAGCGGCACACCGAGAGCCGCGCAAAACGCCGAGCAATGCGCCGCGAAGTCATCAGCCGCTGCTTGTAGTCCGTGGTGAATGTGAACCGCCTGCACCTGGCCGGGGTACTGGCGGGCCAGCATCAACAGCAAAGCAGTAGAGTCTGCGCCGCCGCTATAGGCAACAGCTACGGGTGTCTGGCTGGCGATATGCAGCCGCAACAAACTATTTATTGTCGGCTTTGGTGTCGGTAAATCGGCCATAGCTTTGAAGCCGCTCGTAGCGCCTGTCCAGCAGTTCCTTGACCTTCAAGTCGCTGACCTGCCTGAACGCATCGCTCAAGGCGCGCTTTAAAAACGCCGCCATCTGCTTGTGGTCGCGGTGTGCGCCACCGACCGGTTCGTTGACAATCTTGTCGATCACGCCAAGCGCTTTGAGCCGGTGCGCGGTGATGCCCAGCGCTTCAGCGGCGACTTCGGCTTTGTCAGAGGTTTTCCACAAAATGGATGCGCAGCCTTCAGGGCTGATGACGGAGTAGATCGAATATTGCAGCATCACCACCTGGTCAGCCACCGAAATGGCCAGCGCCCCGCCCGAGCCGCCTTCACCGATGATGGTGGTGATGATCGGCACTTCGAGCTGTGCCATTTCAAAAATATTGCGGCCGATAGCTTCGGACTGACCCCGTTCTTCAGCGTCAATGCCGGGGTACGCGCCTGGTGTGTCGACAAAGGTGAAGACGGGCAGATTGAACTTTTCAGCCGTTTTCATCAGGCGCAGCGCTTTGCGGTAGCCCTCGGGCTTGCTCATGCCGAAGTTGCGCAAACCCCGCTCTTTGGTGTCACGGCCCTTTTGGTGGCCCAGCACCATGCAGGCCGTGCCATTGAACCGTGCCAAGCCGCCGACGATGGACAGGTCGTCTGAAAAATGCCTGTCGCCGTGCAATTCAACAAAATCAGTGAAGATTTCACGCAGGTAATCAAGGGTGTAAGGCCGCTCGGCGTGGCGGGCGATTTTGGTGATCTGCCAGGGCGTTAACTCACTGTAAATGTCTTTGGTGAGCTGCTGGCTTTTTTTGGCAAGCTGGTCAATTTCCTCTGAAATATCGACCGCTGACTCGGTTTGCACGTAGCGCAGCTCTTCAATTTTTTCTTCAAGATCGGCAATCGGCCGCTCAAAGTCAAGGAAAGTCTTTTTTGTCATGAATCATTCCTTAAGAACTGGAATAGTGTCAAGCGAGCGCCAAATATACCAAGTCGCAACGCTGCAGTATGGTGCCCAGGCCGCAGCCACCTCGCGTGCATCGCTACGGCTGACGGATTCACCTGAAAAATAATTCTTGGCGATGCCGTTGATCAGACCCAAATCGTCCAGTGGCAACACATTGGGCCGGCGCAGATAGAACATCAGGAACATCTCGGCGGTCCAGCGGCCAATACCGCGAATGGCCACCAGTTCGGCAATGATGGCTTCGTCATCCATGGCCTGCCAGTTCTTCACGTGCACGGTACCGGCATCAAAGTGAATCGACAAATCAACCAGATATTCAATTTTTCGGGCGCTCAAGCCTGCGGCCCGCATGTCGTCGACTTTGAGCTTGAGCACTTTGGCGGGTGAAATGCTAGCCACCACGCTTTTCGCTTCGCCTAATGCTCTGCCCCCCGCGGGGGCTCTTCGCCCTGGGGAAGGCCCATCGGCCTTCGTGTTTTTCGCCAGCGCTTCAAACCGGTACCACACAGTTTGTGCCGCCTTCACAGAGATTTGCTGGCCCACAATGCTGCGCGCCAGCGTGCTGAAGGCGTCACCGCGCGATTGCAGCGTGGTGTCAGGGTACTGCGGAATCAGCCGCTTCATCACCCGGTCTTTTTTGACCAGATGTTTGCAGGCTTCCAGCCAGTAATCAGGGGTGGTGCTGACCACCTCCAAAGCGTCCTCATTTGCTATTTTTTTCATAGACTTCACTCATAAATCTATAAACTTCAAGGCTAAAAAGGCAGGTAAAAATCATGTTTTAACGACCCAGATCGTACCGGTGGGTGAATCTTTGAGCTCAATGCCCTGGGTCAGCAGGTGCTGCCGGATGCTATCGGCCTCTGCAAAATTTTTGGCGGTTTTGGAAGCAGATCGTTGGGCAATCAGCTGCTCAATACTTGCTTCATCCAACACCGAGCCGGCCTGCAAGTAGGCCGTTGGATCACCCTGAAGCAGCCCGAGACAAGCGCCCAGACTTTTGAGCAAGGCAGCGTCTGCTGCAGAGCGAGTTTTATTGACTTCACTGGCTACATCAAACAACACGGCAACCGCTTCTGGGGTGCCAAAGTCTTCATCCATCGCAGCTTTAAAACGAGCTGCAAAAGGATTCGCCCAATCGACCTCAACCACCGCGGGTTTAACCAGATCAAGCGCGGTATACAAACGCTTCAAAGCGCCTCGTGCATCGTTCAGATGCACATCGCTGTAGTTCAAGGCGCTGCGGTAATGCGCCCGAACGATGAAAAATCGCACCGTCTCGGCGTCATATTGCGCCAGAACATCACGAATGGTGAAAAAATTGCCCAGGCTTTTGGACATTTTTTCGTTGTCTACTCGAACAAAAGCGTTATGCATCCAAAGCATCGCTAACGGCTTTCCATTGGCGGCTTCGCTTTGGGCGATTTCATTTTCGTGGTGCGGAAACTCCAAATCAGCCCCGCCACCATGAATGTCAAAGGTCTCCCCCAACAGAGCGCAGCTCATGGCCGAGCATTCAATATGCCAGCCCGGTCGGCCCTTGCCGTAGCGACTGTCCCATTTGGCATCGTCTGGCTCGCTGACTTTGGCTGACTTCCAGAGCACAAAATCAAGCGGGTCATTTTTGCCATCATCCACCGCTACCCGCTCGCCGGCGCGCAGATCATCCAGTGATTTTCCCGACAGCTTGCCGTAGCCGGCAAACTTGCGCACTGCGTAGTTCACGTCGCCATTGCTGGCCACATAGGCCATGCCCTTGGACTCAAGCGTGGCGATCATGCCAAGCATTTGCGGCACGTAGTCGGTGGCTCGTGGCTCCAGCGTGGGCGGCTCAATGCCAAGCTTGCCAATGTCCTCATGCATGGCCAGCACCATTTCGTCGGTCAGCGCCCGAATACTGATGCCGCGCTCTACCGCACGCTTGATAATCTTGTCGTCAATATCGGTGATGTTGCGAACATAAGTGACTTTCAAACCACTGGTTTTAAACCAGCGCTGGGCGATGTCAAACGCCATCATCATGCGTGCGTGGCCAATGTGACACAAGTCGTAAATCGTCATGCCGCACACATACATCCGGACGTGACCAGGTATCAAAGGCGTAAATTCTTCCACGCGGCGGCTCAGCGTGCTGTAAATGCGAAGGCTCATGGGATGGTTGGTTGGGCGCTGATGACTAAGCTGAACGAGGTGGGCTGGGTGCAAAAGCGTTCTTCCCCCGACTACAATCCAGCAGTATAGCCAGCCCAACTGTCTGGCCAAGACAGCCCTACAGTGGGGCTTGAAAGCTTCATCCCTTCAAGAGGTCTCATGGTCATACCAGCATCCAGCTCGAACAACTCCAGCCGCGTACGTATCGCTACCGCTTTTCAGACCGTTTGCGTGGCTGCTTTGCTCGCCATCACATCAGCGCACGCAGACGAATACGACGACGTCAATGCCCTGGTGCGCTCTGGCAAGCTGGCAGACGCTTTGGTCAAAGCCGACCAGTATTTGGCAGGCAAGCCACGCGGCCCGCAAATGCGCTTCATCAAGGGGGTGATTCAAACCGAAGCCGGTAAACCGGCAGACGCCATTGCGACCTTCACGCAAATTACGCAAGACTACCCCGAGCTTCCCGAGCCGTACAACAACCTGGCGGTTCTCTACGCCAGTCAAAGCCAGTTTGACAAGGCGCGCGCCGCGCTTGAAATGGCCATTCGCACCAACCCCAGCTACGCCACAGCGCACGAAAATCTGGGCGATGTGTATGCCAAGCTGGCCAGTCAGGCCTACAGCAAGGCGCTACAGCTGGACGGCGGGAACGCGGGTGTACAGCCCAAGCTGGCTTTGATTCGTACACTGTTTGCGCCAGATGCAAAAGGTCAGCGGCCAAGCGCAAGCGTGCAGCTGTCTGGGCTTGCTGCTGCACCGACAGCGGCCAAAGTCCCACCAGTGGGTGCTGTAACGCCGCCCGCTATTGTTGCTGCCCCACCGGCTGCCGCACGAGCTGCTGCATCAACACCAGCACCAGCTGCTGCACCAACACCCGCACCAGCAGCATCGCCTTCCGCCCGAAGCGGGGCAGAAAAAGAAATTGAAAGCGTCATTCGCAACTGGGCCGCGGCCTGGTCAGCCAAAGACATGGCCAGCTATTTGAGCAACTATGGCAAGGAGTTTGACCCACCGGGAAGCGTTGACCGAAAAACCTGGGAAGAAGACCGCCGCAGCCGCATCACGGGCAAGTCGCGCATCAGCGTCACGCTGAGCGACCTGACGGTAACTGTTAACGGGAGCAAAGCCAGTGCCAAATTCAAACAGGCGTACAGTGCAGACTCACTGAACGTCTCCAGCCGCAAGACACTGGACCTGGTTAAGGCCGGTGACCGCTGGGTGATCGTCAGGGAATCGACGGGTTGATCGCTGGCTATGCACCGCCTGGGCTTTCAGGTCTTGCAGGGATGGCATACCCTCACAACGTTTTTTACTCCTGAGCAAGCACGCATGAAGCGGGCACCCATCTTTTTTATTGTGCCGGTCACTTTCGTGGCGATGTTACTGACCATGGCTACCGCACCTGCGCGCGCGGAAAAACAAACGTATGAAAAGTCGGATGCGGTGACGGGGTCAACTGTAGACCGGCCCAAAAACTCAACGCGCAAGGCACGCACCGCAGCAGCCCATACGCTTGCCAACGCTGGAAACCGGGACGGTCAGGCCGAGGCACGGTTGATTGACATCTACAAGCTAATTGGCCAGGCCAAAATTCGAGACGCCTTGCCGCTTGCAGAAAGTTTGGTGCGTGACCACCCGAATTTTCAACTTGCGCAACTGGTGTACGGCGACCTGTTGACTGCCCGGCAGCGGCCTGTGCGCGAACTCGGCGATGTGCCCGAGACCGCAGCCAAGGCTTCGGCCCCACGACTGCAAGATCTGCGAAGGGAGTCGCAATTGCGTCTGCAAGCGTTGCGCTCGCGTCCAGCTGACGGATTGATTCCTTCGCAATTCATCGCGCTGTCATCACAAAACAAACATGCCATTGCGGTAGATGCTTCCAACTCACGGCTGTACCTGTTTAAAAATTCACCCGCAGGTCTGAAATTGGTGGCTGACTACTACATATCTGTTGGGAAATTGGGCGTGGAAAAAGCCATCGAAGGTGATATGCGCACGCCGCTAGGCGTGTACTTCATCACCAGCAATCTGAATCTTAAATCGCTGAAGGATTTTTATGGCTCAGGTGCCCTGCCCATCAATTACCCCAATCAGCTAGACGTCAAGCGCGGCAAAACAGGTGGCGGCATCTGGCTGCATGGCACGCCTTCGGAGCAGTTTTCGCGCGCACCGCTGGCCACCGATGGTTGCGTAGTACTGGCTAATCCCGACCTGGAGCGGATTGTCAAAACCGTGGAGATTCGCACGACGCCCGTCGTGATTGCCCAAAGCCTGAAAGGGGTAGACCCCTTGACCGCCAGAGCTGACGGCAAGAGTTTTGAAGAAGCACTGAACGGCTGGAGCAGCGCCAAATCAAGCGGCGACATGGCCAAGCTGCTGACCTGGTATTCAAGTGACTTCAGCAGCTACGGTAAAAAACTAGCAGACTACACTCTGGACATTCAGGCCGAGCTAAAGCAGCTTGGCGGGCGAAACCTGCAACTCAAAGACGTGTCCTACATGCGCTGGACGGATAGCGCCGATACCATGGTGGTCACCTTCGGCGAGTTGACCCAGGGAGCACGCTCAGGCAAGGCCAAACGCCAGTACTGGACGCGTCAGGCGGGCCAGTGGAAAATTTTTTTGAAGGAAGTATTCGGTGAGAAATGCTTTTTTGACATCGCGCCGTACGGCTGTCTTGGCTACTTTTCTTGCGGCTGTCTTGTACACCACTGCCACCTTTGCACAGGTTGCGCCCAAGGTACGCTTTGTTACCAGTGAAGGTGAATTCGTGGTCGAGCTCTATCCCGACAAAGCGCCCAAAACGGTCGCCAACTTTTTGCAGTATGTCAAGGACAAGCATTACGACGGCACGATTTTTCACCGCGTGATCAGCAACTTCATGGTGCAAGGCGGCGGCTTTGATGCGGACTACAAGCAAAAGGCAACCCGCCCACCTGTCGTGCATGAAGGCCAGGATGCACTGGCCAAAGGCGGACCGCGCAACATTGAGGGCACGCTTGCCATGGCGCGAACCAACGCCCCCAACTCAGCCTCGTCGCAGTTCTTCATCAACGTCAAGGACAATGCTTCCTTGGACCCCACCATCATTCCGCCGGGTGACCCTGTACCGCGCTTCGAGTACGGTGGCCGGGTTTATGAAAACACGCCACGCGCCCAGTTGCTGGGTGCATCGCAATTGTTTGGCTACACCGTGTTTGGCAAGGTCACCTCCGGCATGGATGTGGTCAACAAAATCAAAGCACTACCCACCGGCGCTGGCGGACCCTTCCCTACCGATGTCCCCAAAAAACCAGTGTTGATCAAGTCTGCAACCCTTCTCAACTGAATTTTTTATAGCCTTTTAGAAAGACGCATCATGAGCAACCCCCAAGTAGAACTCCACATCGCTGGTCACGGCGTCATCACGCTGGAGCTTGACGCGACCAAAGCACCCAAGACCGTCGCCAATTTTTTGAGCTACGTGGCCAAGGGCCACTACACAGGCACCGTGTTTCACCGCGTGATTCCCGGCTTCATGATTCAGGGCGGCGGCTTTGCTGTTGGCATGAAACAAAAAGACACCGACGCCAACATTGAGAATGAAGCGACAAACGGTTTGAAAAACGACAAATACACCGTCGCCATGGCGCGCACCAACGAGCCGCACTCGGCCAGTTCACAGTTTTTCATCAACGCCTCCAACAACGGTTTTTTAAACCACACTGCACCCAACGGTTCGGGCTGGGGCTATGCCGTGTTCGGTAAAGTCGTGAGCGGCATGGACGTGGTTGACCAGATTGAAGGCGTCAAGACAGGTAACAAAATGGGCCACGGCGATGTGCCCGTCACAGATGTGGTGATCGAAAAGGCAGTGGCGCTGTAGTCGTGGCTGCACAGGAGTTGATGGCCGGCTTATCGTGGCGTGCGATCGACTTCATTTCTGACCTGCACCTGCAGGCCAGCGAGCCTGCAACCTTCCAGGCATGGCAAAGCTACATGCAAACCACGCCGGCAGATGCCCTGTTTATCCTGGGCGATCTGTTTGAGGTATGGGTCGGCGATGACGTGCTGAAAGAAGATGGTTTTGAGCACCGATGCAGCCAAGTTATTCAGCAAACAGCAGCTCGCGTGCCGATGTTTTTTATGCCAGGTAACCGCGACTTTCTGGTTGGCAGCGGCATGATGACGGCCTGCAACGCCACGCTGCTCAATGACCCTGCCGTTTTAAACTTTAGCCATCAACGCTGGGTGTTGTCGCACGGTGACGCGCTGTGTTTGGGCGATACGGCCTATATGACTTTTCGCCAGCAGGTGCGCAGCACTGAATGGCAGCAGACCTTTTTAGCCAAACCGCTTGCTGAGCGTCAGGCCATCGCACGCGGTTTGCGCGAGCAGAGCGAGGCTCGCAAAAAATCAGGCGAAGAGTACGCGGATGTTTGCGTCCAAGCTGCCCGGCAACTCCTCCTTGATGCCAACGCCAGCACGCTGATTCACGGTCACACCCACAAACCAGCCACCCACGACTTGGGCAACGGCTTGCAGCGCGTGGTGCTCAGCGACTGGGATGCGGCAGTCACTCCGCCACGGACTGAAGTGCTGCGTCTGACCGATGGTGGCTTGCAGCGCATCAAGCTGCTTTTTCTAGGCTGAATCGCGCAAGTTGCCATGCCAAGGTCAGCAGGTATGTCGGTTGAACTCCTTGCGGACGCAATTTATCAGCGCAATGAGTTCGGACGTTTTCCAACAGAGCCCATGTCATGACGAATTGGCTTCGTTCGCTGCTGCGATTTCGAGACACACGACCTACGCGCATTCCAGACGCCCTATGGCAGCAAGCGGTTGCTCAATATGCTTTTTTGGCCAGCACGACTGAGGCTGACCCATCAACATTGCGAGCATTGACCGGGCAGTTTCTGGCGCAAAAGCAATTCAGCGGTGCGCACGGCTTGGTGGTGACTGACGAGATGGCCGTTGCCATTGCAGCCCAGGCCTGCCTGCCGGTGTTGCACCTTGGCCTGAAGTTGTATGACGACTTCAAAGGCATTGTGGTGCACCCGGGTGCCATGCTGGCGCGGCGCAGCGTGATTGATGCAGCAGGCGTGCATCACTTTTACAAGGAAGAGCTGGTTGGCGAAGCGATGGAAGGCGGGCCTGTCACCCTGAGCTGGCAGGACGCGGCTGCATCAAGGGAACATCAGGCCCGCGGCTACAACGTGGTAATTCACGAGTTCGTGCACAAGATCGACATGCGGGATGGCGCGGCCAACGGCTGCCCGCCCCTTGCCTCAAGAGACGCCAAAACGCTTTGGCAAGCGACCATGCAAACGGCTTATGACGCATTCAGGGAACAAGTCGTGATCGCCGAGCGGTTTGGCGGGCCACCCCCTTGGCTGGATGCGTATGCGGCTGCCTCACCCGCAGAGTTTTTTGCGGTGACGTCCGAAGCATATTTTGTGAACCCAGCTCGGTTTAAGGCTGACTTTCCAAGCCTTCAACCGCTTTTTGATGCGTTTTATAGCCCGAAAAAATAGCTGAAATTAGCTGTAGACCAATATATACATTGCCTTTGTGCTATTAACAGCATAGCAACCATCCATGTAAGGACTATCGCCAGCACTTGAGCAGACCCATGACCTGGTCAAAGCGTTTAACGTAGGGCGGATAAAACAGGTTCCCGCGTGCCCACTTCGATTGCACCAGCACTGGCTTTTGCATCGTCAACCTTAAAAACCCGGCCTGGTTGTGAAAGCTGCGGCCAGCATCGCCTGCAGGCGTTCGTGATGGCGTTGGCTGATGGCGTTGGCTGATGATGGCGGCGTAGTCGGGGTTGCCTGCGATGGCAGGGAACAGCTTGGGCAAAGGCATGGCCGAAAGCCGCCTGTTTGCCTTTGGGCAGCAGCACATCGTCGGGGGCAATGCAGGTCTGTCCGGCATTGAGCAGTTTGCCATGCGACATTTTGATGGCGGCAGCGTCCAGGTCGCAGCTGGCATCAATGATGCATGGCGATTTGCCGCCAAGCTCCAAGCTAGTGAGGGTCAGCTTGGTGGCTGCTTTGGCAACGATACGGCCCACTGCGGTAGAGCCGGCAAAGAACAGGTGGTCAAACGGAAGACTTGAGAATTCAGCGGCAAGCTCGGCATCGCCCAGCACCACACAGAGCTCGTCAGGTGCAAACGCTCTATCCATCAATTCAGCCATCAGGGCAGATGTGTGCGGCGTCCATTCGCTCGGCTTGAGCATCACGCGGTTGCCCGCAGCAAGCACCGTGACGACCGGGCCCAGGGCAAGCTGTACCGGGTAGTGCCATGGCGACACAACGCCCGCCATACCCAGACGCTGGTGCTGCAGGTACGCGCTGGCTCGCTGCAGGGACAGCAAGGTGCTGACTTTTTGCGGCTGTATCCATTTGGGCAATGACATGAGCGTGTGCGACAGCACGGTACGCCGCACAAACAGGTCAGCAATTTCAGTCAACTGCAAAGACTGCACGCCAAAGTCTTTCTGCACCGCCTGCGCCAGTGCGGTGCCGTGGTCGTCAAGCAAGGCCTTCATGGTCAAGAGTCTGCTTTGGCGCTGGGCCAGCCGAACCTCTATCTGGGCACGGCCGACTTTGTACTGCACATCAAAAAGGACGTGCATGCGGGTCTTGTCAGGCGTGGTCATATCTCCACGCTTGAATCCGGTTTTCTTTCGGTGGCACGACGGGAATGAAACCCGGACCAAGGGCCAGCTACCGTGCCGGCGAGCGCCCGCGCGAAGGTAAAAATTCATACACCATACAGCCTCAAAAGCATTGAAGATGAGTTGTGCGTTGTCTTGCTCCTGTGGAATCGACTTGCAAATGTGCCCCAAAAGAGCGCCACGCATTCATTGCAAAAAGCAAGCAAATCAGTCGCAAAAACGCTTTACCTAGGGTTTATCAGTAGCCACCAGGTCGTTTAAAGCCGACAGTCCAATAGATTCGGGTGTAAGCAGCTATGAAACTGGTAGCAGATAAGTTTTTTTTGCGGTATATTTACCCACACGTATCATGCCGAGTGCCCGGATGTGACTAAACTGCAACGAAAAATCAGACCCGAGGAAAATCAATGAGTGCCAAAGAAACCGCTGCCGTAGGCCAACTGCTGGAACTGCTTGAATCACGTTACGCTATGCGCGTTTTGTGGGCCCTGAAAGACGGTCATCCACAAACCTTTCGGCTGCTGCAAGACAGCGTCGGCAGCATCACCCCCAACACACTGAACACCCGCGTCAAAGAGCTACGCGCAGCAGGCCTGATGACGCACGGTACCAGCGGCTACACCCTCACAACATCAGGTGCAGACCTGCTCAAACGCATGGGCGAGCTGCCGGCCTTCGCTGGTAAATGGGTCAGCAGCCTGGCCAAAGCCAGTACCCCCAAGAAAAAATAAATGGTCAAGACAAGGCCTTGAAGTAAGGCCTTGATGGATGCATAAAAAAACAGGCTCGGGCCTGTTTTTTTATGTGGGTAAATGCGCGACCAGCGCTTGAATAGATAGCGATTGAACCACTCACCAAGACTTTTGGAACTTTTATGCAGCGGGCCAATCGCCTGCCCTTGAAAAGGGTTTTGGCAACCCCAGCTAGCTACTTGAGATCACAAAAACCCGTTTTCAAGCATGTCTGAACACACACAACCTGAACAAAATCAACACTCTAGCGGCCGGAACGACGCACTCAGCGGTGCGCCGAAACCAGAGGAGCTGGAAGCGGCCGCTGCGGCCAACGCGTTCGAGGCGACGCAAGCCGTCAGCGAACTGGTCATCGCACAAGCTGAAATCGCCACGCTGACCGCCAAAAACACCGAGCTGGCTGACAGCTACCTGCGCGCCAAGGCTGAGAGTGAGAACTCCCGCCGCCGCGCCGACGAAGAAGTCAGCAAGGCGCGAAAGTTCGCCCTGGAAAGCTTTGCCGAAAGCCTGCTGCCGGTGGCCGACAGCCTGGAGGCAGGATTGAACTTGCCCAGTGCCACGCCCGAGCAGATCAAGGAAGGCGCAGCAGCGACGCTCAAGCAGCTCAAAGCCGCGCTGGAACGCAACCGCGTGATGCAGATTGACCCGCCAGCCGGAACCAAGTTTGACCCGCATCAACATCAGGCCATCAGCGTGGTGCCGTCTGAGCAGGAAGGCAACACCGTGGTCACGGTATTGCAAAAAGGTTACCTGATTGCCGAGCGCGTGTTGCGCCCGGCACTGGTAACAGTCAGCGCACCCAAATAAACGGGCTTGATTTTTTTAGTCTCATCTCAATTTACTCATCACTTAACTTTATAGAAACCACGGCGTAGCGAGATGCTGTCAGGTCAGGCGGACGGAGCGCAAAAACCGCAATGCACATCATGTGCATGAGGATTTTTAGCACCGCCCAACGACACATGGCAGCTTCGCAGTAGCCGTAAACGGAGAACATCATGGGAAGAATTATTGGCATTGACTTGGGCACCACCAACAGCTGCGTATCCATCATGGAAGGCAATGTGCCCAAAGTGATTGAAAACTCGGAAGGTGCGCGCACCACGCCGTCCATCGTGGCTTACCAAGAAGACGGCGAAGTGCTGGTCGGCACGTCTGCCAAGCGCCAGGCCGTGACCAACCCCAAGAACACGCTGTATGCCGTCAAGCGTTTGATTGGCCGCAAGTTCACTGAAAAAGAAGTTCAAAAAGACATCAGCCTGATGCCTTATGCCATCGTGGCTGCCGACAACGGCGACGCGTGGGTTGAGGTGCGCGGCAAAAAGATGTCGGCCCAGCAAGTGTCTGCTGACATCCTGCGCAAAATGAAAAAAACCGCTGAGGACTACCTGGGCGAGCCCGTGACCGAAGCCGTCATTACCGTGCCCGCGTACTTCAACGACGCACAGCGCCAGGCCACTAAAGACGCCGGCCGCATTGCGGGCCTGGATGTCAAACGCATCATCAACGAGCCCACCGCCGCCGCACTGGCTTTTGGCTTGGACAAACAAGAAAAAGGCGACCGCAAAATTGCTGTCTATGACCTGGGTGGCGGCACGTTTGACGTGTCCATCATCGAGATTGCTGACGTTGACGGTGAAAAGCAGTTTGAAGTGCTGTCTACCAACGGCGACACCTTTCTGGGCGGCGAAGACTTTGACCAACGCGTCATCGACTACATCGTGGCCGAGTTCAAAAAGGACAGCGGTATTGACCTGAGCAAAGATGTGGTGGCCTTGCAGCGGCTGAAAGATTCAGCTGAAAAAGCCAAGATTGAACTGTCCAACAGCGCAGCCACGGAAGTCAACATTCCTTACATTGCACATGACCCGGCCAGCGGCCCGAAGCACTTGTTGGTCAAGCTGACGCGTGCCAAGCTCGAAAGCCTGGTCGATGAGCTGATCGAGCGCACCATCGCCCCCTGCCGCACCGCCATGAAAGACGCTGGCCTGAGCATCGGCGACATCCATGACGTGATTTTGGTCGGTGGCCAGACCCGTATGCCCAAGGTGCAGGAGGCTGTGAAAGCCTTCTTCGGCAAAGAGCCACGCAAGGACGTGAACCCGGACGAAGCCGTGGCCGTGGGCGCTGCCATTCAGGGCCAGGTCCTGTCGGGTGACCGCACCGACGTGCTGCTGCTGGACGTGACGCCACTGTCTTTGGGCATCGAGACCATGGGCGGCGTGATGACCAAGATGATCAAGAAAAACACGACCATCCCCACCAAGTTTGCGCAGACCTTCTCGACGGCTGAAGACAACCAGCCTGCTGTGACGATCAAGGTATTTCAGGGCGAACGCGAAATTGCCGCGGGCAACAAGGGCCTGGGCGAGTTCAACCTTGAAGGCATTCCACCCGCAACACGCGGCACCCCGCAAATTGAAGTGTCATTTGACATCGACGCCAACGGCATTCTCCACGTGGGTGCCAAAGACAAAGGCACCGGTAAAGAGAACAAGATCACCATCAAGGCCAATTCGGGCTTGAGCGAAGCCGAAATTCAGCAGATGGTGAAAGACGCCGAACTGAACGCCGAAGACGACAAGAAAAAAGTCGAGTTTGTCACCGCGAAAAACAACGCCGAGGCCATGGTGCATAGCGTGAAAAAGTCGCTCACCGAATACGGCGACAAGCTTGATGCGGGCGAGAAAGAAAAGATCGAAACCGCCATCAAGGACATGGAAGAAGCCCTCAAAGGCGACGACAAAGCCGCCATCGATGCGAAAAACACGGCGCTGGTGGAAGCCAGCCAGAAGCTCGGCGAAAAGATGTACGCCGACATGGAAGCCTCCAAAGCAGCAGCGGCAGCCGGTGCTTCTACTGGCGGCCCAGCAGGTGCAGAACCGGCCAAACCAGCTGACGACAACGTGGTGGACGCCGAGGTCAAGGAAGTCAAGAAGACTGATAAGGCCTGATAATTGCGATCAGACAAGGCGGAAACCAGGAGCAATCCTGGCTTTCCGCTTTGGCTTTTGTGCGTTCTGCCCTTTGGGCTTTTATTGCGATCTTTTTGACAACGATCTTCTGACCTTCCAACATGGCCAAAAAAGACTATTACGATACCCTGGGCGTGCCCAAGAACGCCAGCGATGAAGACATCAAAAAGGCTTATCGCAAGCTGGCAATGAAGCATCACCCGGACCGCAACCAAGGCGACAATGCAAGGGTCGCCGAAGAGAAGTTCAAAGAGGCCAAAGAGGCCTACGAGATGCTGTCAGACGACCAAAAACGCGCCGCTTATGACCAGTACGGCCATTCGGGTGTCGACCCGAACATGCGCGGCGGCGCGGGGGCTGAAGGCTTTGGCGGATTTGCTGAAGCGTTCGGCGATATTTTTGGTGGTGTTTTTGGCGAACAGCAACGTGGCCGTGCGCAAGGCGGGCGGCAGGTCTTCAGGGGTGGCGATTTAAGCTACGCGATGGAAGTAACGCTGGAAGAAGCCGCCCACGGCAAAGAAGCGCAAATCCGGGTGCCGAGTTGGGACGACTGCACCATCTGTAAAGGCAGTGGCGCAAAACCTGGCACCAAGGTAGCCACCTGCACCACCTGCCACGGGCACGGCCAGGTGCAAATGCGCCAGGGCTTTTTCAGCGTACAGCAGACCTGCCCGCAGTGCAAAGGCACCGGCAAGCTGATACCAGAGCCCTGCGTGGCCTGCCACGGTGTGGGCAAAACAAAAAACAACAAAACACTGCAAGTCAAAATCCCGTCCGGCATCGACGACGGCATGCGTATTCGCTCGACCGGCAACGGCGAGCCGGGAACCAACGGCGGGCCACCCGGCGATTTGTACATTGAAATCCGCGTCAAAAAGCACGAGATCTTTGAGCGCGACGGTGACGATCTGCACTGCGCTGTACCCATCAGCTTTACCACGGCAGCACTGGGCGGAGAGATTGAAGTGCCCACGCTGGCAGGCAAGGCCGCCATCGACATTCCTGAAGGCACGCAAGCGGCCAAGCAGTTCAGGCTGCGCGGCAAAGGCATCAAGGGCGTGCGCAGCAGCTACCCGGGCGACTTGTATTGCCACATCACGGTTGAAACGCCTGTGAAGCTGACCGAGCATCAGCGCAAGCTGCTCAAGGAGTTTGACGAGTCGCTGAAAAAAGGCGGTGCCAAACATTCACCGAGCGAAGAAGGCTGGACCGACAAGCTGAAAAACTTTTTCAGCGCTTGAAACTTCGCTACCGCTATTGAATAAATAGCTGATAGCGCTTATTTTTATTGGCTTAAAGGCCTTTTATCCATGTCAAAGCGCCAAACCATCCGCTGCTATACAGTCAACCGTTTTTGATCTGAAATACACCCCCATGACCAGCACGGCCCTGTCCCCCAAACGCGAGCTGTGGCTGCTCATCACGCTGGCGGGCATACAGTTCAGCCACATCGTGGACTTCATGATCATGATGCCGATGGGCCCGCAGTTCACCAAGCTCTTTAACATCACCGACGCGCAATTTGGTTTGTTGGTGTCTGCCTACACCTTTGCAGCAGGCGCGTCGGGTTTGCTGGCATCGCTGTACGTCGACAGGTTTGGGCGTAAAAGACTGCTCCTCAGCCTGTATGTCCTGTTTGGTCTGGCCACGCTGGCCTGCGGTCTGGCATCAAGCTACGACAGCCTGATGCTGGCTCGTGTGGCAGCAGGCGCTTTTGGTGGCGTGCTGATGGCGCTGTCGCAAACCATCATTGCCGACGTGATTGCGTTTGAACGGCGCGGCCGAGCCATGGGCATTGTGATGTCATCTTTTTCAGTCGCTACCGTGGCGGGTGTACCGGGAAGTCTGTTTCTGGCAGCGCACTTTGGCTGGCATGCGCCGTTTTTTGCCATTGCTGGTGTCTGCGCGGCGCTAGCGTTGGGCGCGTGGGCAACACTGCCGCCACTGGCCGGGCATTTGCAAAGCGAGCCCCAGTCGCCGCTGGCCAACATCATCACCGTGCTGCAAGACCGCAACCACCAAAAGGCGTTTGTCTTTACCGCACTGCTGATAGGCGCAGGCTTTACCCTTTTCCCATACATCACGATTTTTCTGACAGCCAACGCCGGTTTTACCGTTCAGCAAGTGCCATTTGTCTATCTGTGCGGCGGTGCCGTCACGCTGGTCACCGCGCGCCGGATTGGCCGGCTGAGCGATTCGATGGGCAAGGCAAAAATGTTCAGCATCATGGCCATGCTGACCATCGTGCCCCTGATGCTGCTTCCGCAAAGTGCTCATTTTGGTTTGTACGCGGTGCTGGTGGTGACGACCTGCATGTTCGTTGGCATGAATGGCCGCAATATTCCGGGCATGGCGCTGGTGACCAGCGCCGCCAACCCAAAGCTGCGCGGCACTTTCATGGCGCTGAATTCCTCAGTGCAATCAGTCGCCATGGGCGCGGCTGCTTTTGTCGGCGGTCTTATCATCAGCCGCGATGCGCAAGGGCTGGTACAGCACTTCTGGGTGAACGCACTTTTGGGCGTGTTGGCCAGTGTGCTCAGCGTGGTGCTGGTGGGTCGCCTGAAGCTGCATGGTGCAACGCCGGCGGCTGCCGTGCTTGCCGCCAGTCCGGTCGCTCCAGCCAGAATCGGTTGATTTTTCTCACCTGGCGCGCCATGCGCACGGTGATTCCCATCACGCGCATGGCCGAGGCGTGATCTGAGTCGTGATGCCGGCGTCCGCGTTGGCGGACAATACAGCCATGGGAATCAGTCATTACATCAAGGAAATTGGTCGCGGCAAAGACGGTGCGCGGCCCCTGACGCGCGAGCAAGCCACCGACCTGTTGGGCCAAGTGCTGGACGGCACGGTCACAGACCTGGAAGTCGGCGCGTTTTGCCTGGCGATGCGCATCAAAGGCGAGACGCCTGACGAGATGGCTGGTTTTCTAGAGGCGGTACGCAGCCGCATGACGCTGATTCCCGACGGCGCTGCACCTGTCGTGGTGCTGCCCAGCTACAACGGGGCACGCAAACTGCCGCTGCTCACGCCCTTGCTGGCTCTGTTGCTGGCGCGCGAGGGCCTGGCGGTGCTGATTCACGGCACGCCGACTGAAAACAGCCGCGTTTTTGTATCAGAATTGCTTCTAGCCCTTGAAATTCATGCTCAATCAGCTCCCAAATCCATAGCGCCTGGCGAGCTGGCTTTCATCCCCACAGAGGTTCTGTGCCCAGCCCTGAAGCGCCTGCTGGACGTGCGCCGGGTCGTCGGCCTGCGCACCCCGGCGCACAGCCTGGTCAAACTGATGAACCCCTGTAGGGGCAAAGCGCTGATCGTCAGCAGCTACACGCACCCTGAATACGCCGTGTCGATGGCGCAAACGCTGGAGCTGACCCAGACCAGCGCCATGCTGCTGCGCGGCACCGAGGGCGAGGTGGTGGCCGACGCGCGGCGCGTGCCGCAAATGGACGCCTTCATCAAGGGCCAGCGGCAACTGCTGCAAGAGGCGCAAGCTGGCACGCTCAGCACCCTGCCCGACCTGCCCCAAACCACCGATGCCGTCAGCACGGCGGCCTACATTCAATCGGTTCTTGTCGGCCAGCAAGCCGTGCCTGCCTCGATTGCCATGCAGGTGGAACACATCTTGCATCTCGTGAAACAACTATGAAAAACGATCTTTCCACTCAGTGCACATGGGCTGCAAACGGACGCTGCACCCTGGTCGGTGCCGGTCCAGGCGACCCAGAACTGCTCACGCTCAAAGCGCTTAAAGCCATTCAGGCAGCAAGCGTTCTGTTTGTTGACGACCTGGTCAACCCCGACATCGTGGCTTTTGCCCAGCCGAGCGCGCGCATTGTGTACGTGGGCAAGCGCGGCGGCTGCAAGTCCACGCCGCAGGCTTTCATTGAAAAGATGATGGTGATGGCCGTCAAAGAAGGCGACAACGTGGTGCGGCTCAAAGGCGGTGACCCGTTTATTTTTGGCCGGGGCGGAGAAGAAATGGATGCCCTGCGCGCCGCCGGTATTGAAGTCACCGTCATCAACGGCATCACGTCTGGCCTGGCGGCGCTGACATCGCTCAATGTGCCGCTGACCCACCGTGACCATGCCCACGGCGTGGTGTTTGTCACCGGCCATGCCAAACCGGGGGACGCTGGCACCGACTGGGCGCTGCTGGCCGCCACAGCGGCGCAGGCCAAGCTGACGCTGGTCATTTACATGGGTGTTGCGGGCTCGCAGCAGATTCAAAACGAGCTGTTACTCGGTTTGGCAGCCAGCACGCCAGTTGCCATCATTCAAAACGCCAGCTTGCCCACCCAGCGCCACGCCGTGGCCAGCCTGGCAAACCTGCGCGCCACCATTGAGCGTGAAGGCCTGCAAAGCCCCAGCGTGATTGTGGTCGGCAATGTGCTGCAGGGCCTGGCTGCCCTGGCCAGCGGCGCAGCGCACCAGCAAAAGCAGGCCTGAAAAGCCTACCTTTGCGGAATTCGGTGGCGGGCAATATGCGGCCCGCCATCGTTCATCTCGGCAGGCCGCAGCGCCGCGTGCTTGGTCACCCGCCCCGCCATGCGCTTGCGCCACATCCGAAATGACGACGCCTTCATCTGGCGGCGCATCAGCGTAACCACAGCCGATTCATTCAGCCCAAACTGCAACTCAATCGCTTCAAAGGTGGTGCGGTCTTCCCACGCCATTTCGATGATGCGGGAGATGTCGGCAGGACTCAGGTCAGTGGTCATGGTTTGAGCTTACAACAGCGCAGCTGGGCAGATCTAAAATAGGTTTCAAGCGGCGACGTGATTGCTATTTATTTAATAGCAATTAGTCATTATATTCATTAGCTTTGAGGCTTATTTGACACATAAATTTGATGCGGTCATCGTGGGTGCAGGTGCCGCGGGCCTGTTTTGCGCCGCCATGGCTGGCCAGCGCGGGCTCAAGGTGCTGATGATTGACCACAGCGAGAAAGTGGCCGAGAAAATCCGCATTTCAGGCGGTGGGCGCTGCAACTTTACCAACCGCGACGTGTCGCCTGCCAACTTTTTAAGCGAGAACCCGCACTTTTGCCGCTCCGCCCTGGCGGGTTACACGCCGCAAGACTTCATCGCCCTGCTGCAAAAACACGGCGTACCGTTTCATGAAAAGCACAAAGGTCAGCTGTTTTGTGACCATTCGGCCGAAGACATCATCAACCTCCTGTTGGCAGAGTGCGCAGCGGGACATGTGGAGCGCTGGCAGCCTTGCAGCATTAAAAAAGTAAGTTTTTCAGATATTGATAATGCCTCTAGCCCCATCAATTCAAGGGCTGGTAGCTATCAAATTGATACTGACCGGGGGCTGATAGAAACGCCGCAACTGGTCATGGCCACCGGCGGTTTGTCGATCCCCAAGATTGGCGCAACCGACTTTGGCTACCGCATCGCCCAGCAGTTTGGGCTGGCGCTGGTCGAGCCCAGAGCCGCCTTGGTGCCTTTGACCTTTGACGGCGAGGGGTGGCAGCCTTTTGCGCAACTGGCCGGTTTAGCCTTGCCGGTGCAGATTGAAACGGGCCCAGCGGATGCCACCCCAAAACAACGCAAAAAAGCGACGGTCTTTGCAGAAGACCTGCTTTTTACCCACAAAGGCCTGAGCGGCCCGGCCGTGCTGCAAATATCCAGCTTTTGGCGCGAAGGCCAAAGCCTGCGGGTGAATTTGGCCCCCGGTGAGGACTTGGCTAAAACCCTGTTGAGAGCCAAGGCCAGTTCGAAAAAGCTCATCGCCAACGAACTGGCCAGCGTGGTGCCCAGCCGCCTGGCAGACGCCTGGGCCAGCACAGATACAGCGCTGCAGCGTCCCATCTGCGACGCCACTGACAAAGCGCTGACCGGATTGGCAGAACGCCTGGCCGACTGGCAAATCGTGCCCAACGGCAGCGAAGGCTACAAAAAGGCCGAAGTCACTGCGGGCGGCGTCGACACGCGGGTTTTGTCGTCCCAAACCATGGAGTCAAAGCAACCGGGGCTTTACTTCATTGGCGAAGTGGTGGACGTGACCGGCTGGCTGGGCGGGTACAACTTTCAGTGGGCCTGGGCTAGCGGGTTTGCTTGTGGGAATGCATTGACAGCATCAAAGTGAGCTGAACGGCGCGGGGTTGGTAACAACTTGATCGTTTACAGGCTGCGACACAGAACGTCGCATGCATGCCTGGCCATCAAGGAGCGGGTTACAGACCTGCGGCCTATGGCAAGTCAGTGGTACGACCACCCAAGCCAGCAAGGTAGCTGGAGCAACAAGAAAGTCCTGCCAGTAGCGGTGCCCGACGTGCGCTATGACGCACAGGATGGCTTGCAAGACGGCGGTAGGGCCATGGCTGGTTTTATGCAAGCCATCCATCCTGAAACTGCTATTGATCGCAAAAAGCAGATTAAACAGCAGCTACTGGCCTGCTGCAAAATCGACACGTGTGCCGTGGTATGGCCGTAGCAGGCATTTGCTGGCCGTAGCAATTGCATCTTTCACACGTTCAAATCATTCCCCGCTTCCACCGGCCAAGATAGTTGTCGCCGAGCGGTCAAAACAATCGACAGCGACCAGGGCTCGGGACACCGAATCAGATCAGTAGCCGAGTGCCAATCCAGTATTGCGGCGAGGGTCGTTAGCACCGTAAAACCGGTTGGCGCCCACCGGTTTACCGCCCAGCGTGGGTGCCCCCACCAAGATCGCGGCCAAATGGTTTGCTGGCTGCGGCGCGCCCAGCTTGTGCCCCATATCGGTCAGTATTTTGGTCGTGTCGGGGCTCAGCGCAAAGTTCTCCACATTGGTTACGTCGGGCAACCATTGCTGGTGAAAACGCGGTGCATCCACCGCTTCTTGCACGTTCATCCCATAGTCAATCACGTTGATGATGGTGTGCAACACGGCCGTGATGATGCGACTGCCCCCGGGAGTTCCTACCACCATGACCGGCTTTCCTTCAGCGTTGGACACAATCGTTGGGCTCATGGAACTCAAAGGGCGTTTGCCGGGAGCGATGGCGTTGGCCTCACCCTGCACAAGACCGTAAAGGTTAGGCACACCAATTTTGACAGTGAAGTCATCCATTTCGTTATTGAGCAGAACCCCGATACCCGGCACGGTGACCTTGGCGCCAAACCAGTCGTTGAGCGTGTAGGTGACAGACACAGCATTCCCCGCTTTATCCACGATCGAGTAATGGGTGGTATTGCTGCCTTCATGGGGTTCCACACCCGGCTTGATGTCTTTTGAAACACCCGCCTTGGATGGATTGATCGCTGCGCGGATCTTCGCCGCGTAGTTCTTGTCCAACAGGCGCGGGATCGGGTTCTTCACGAAGTCCGGATCCCCCAGATAGCTATTGCGGTCTACGTAAGCATGGCGCATCGCTTCGATTTGATAGTGCACGGCCTGCGCTGAGCGAAAGCCGAGTTCCTTCAACGGATAGGCTTCGAGGACATTCAGTACTTCGCAGATCACGACACCGCCCGAGCTTGGGGGCGGCGCAGACACCACTCGGTAGCCACGGTAGTCGCATTCGATGGGCGCCATTTCCCGAGTGCTGTATTGGTCCAGGTCCGCTTGGCGAATCAAGCCTTTGCCTGCCTCGCTCGCGGTAACGATAGCTTTAGCCACGGCTCCTTTGTAAAACCCGTCAGAGCCACGGTCGCTAATGGCGCGCAAGGTGTTTGCCAGATCTTTTTGAACCAGCATTTGACCCACAGCGTAGGGCTCGCCCTGGTTCAAGAAGATAGCCCGCGATGCGGGATCCTTCTGAAAGTCTGCCGTGGCTGTGCGCAACATGTCCACATCACCCTGCAGCAGCGCAAAGCCTTTTTCTGCCAGTTCGATGGAAGGGGCAATCAGGTCCTGGCGCTTCATGGTTCCGTACTTCTTGAGCGCCATCTCCATGCCAGAGACAGTGCCTGGAACACCCACCGCCAAGTGGCCGTGGGTACTTAAGCCTTTGATCACGTTGCCATTGGCATCGAGATACATGTTGGCAGTGGCCCCAAGCGGGGCTTTTTCCCGGAAATCGAGGAAAGTCTTTTTGCCATTGGCAAGCTGGATCGTCATGAAGCCACCGCCCCCCAGGTTGCCAGCGGCAGGATAGACAACCGCCAGCGCGTAGCCGACCGCCACTGCAGCGTCCACTGCGTTGCCTCCCTGGCGCAGAACCTCGACGCCGATTTTGGACGCCAAGTGCTGGGCGCTGACCACCATACCATTCTCGGCAGCCACTGGCGCCACCGACGCCGCACCAAGATAAGTGGACACCATGGTCGCTGCAGCAATGAACGTCAATTTGGCAAGAATTCTTCTATGCATTGTTGTCTCCATAAAAAACCAATTGCGATGGAACCGATGAAAGTTTACGCGCTATTGCGCATGACCCTGACCCCACCCCGAAAATCTGGGCCAATCGAGAGTAGAAAATCCCGCATGATTTCCACCTCATGGGAAAGAGAGCATGTCATGAAGGTAAGCAGGTTTGACCTGCCCCCCCATAAACCGTACCAGCTATTTTTCCAAGAAGTCCGTCACTATGGAAAATGATGGACATGAGAACAAGCAAATACAGCGAAGAGCAGATCATTGGCTTTCTGAGGCAGGCCGAAGCCGGTATGCCGATCAAAGAGATTGGTCGCAAGCACGGCTTCAGTGACGCCAGCTTTTACAAATGGCGATCCAAATACGGCGGCATGGACGCCAGCGAGACAAAACGGCTGCGTGAGCTGGAGCTGGAGAACGGCCAGCTCAAGCGCCTGCTGGCCGAGGCGCACCTGGATATTCATGCTTTGAAGAGCGTCTTTGGCACAAAGCGCTAGCCCCACAAGTCAAGCGCGAAGCGGTCAGCAGCATGGTCAACCACCACAAGCTGTCTGAACGCCACACCTGCGCCCTTGTGGGGCTAAGCCGAGATACCTACCGCCACGAGAGCCAGACCAGTGCGCTCAATGTGCAGTTGCGCGACCAAATCATCCAGACCGCCCACACCCGCAGGCGTTGAGGTTACCGCATGATCCATGACGTTCTGCGCCCGCAGTACCCCGACATTAACCACAAACGGGTGCGATAACGGACCGGAATTCACATGCCGGGCATTTATGACATGGCCCCAGAAGCACGGTTTTAAACACATCCTGATCGAGCCAGGTAGCCCGACCCAGAACGCCTACATCGAAAGTTTCAATGGCACCTTCCGCGACGAGTGCCTGGATGAGAACTGGTTTGAATCGTTGGAGCAAGCCTGCCAGGCCATTGCCAAGTGGAGACTCGATTACAACGAGACCAGACCGCACAGTAGCTGTGGACGGATACCGCCCGCGACGTTCGCCGCCTTGAATCGCCAGTTCACTGGCGATTCAAGGCAACACAGCAAGATTGACAAAGGAATCAGTTCATCTTGCAAACCGTGGACTTCTGGAATCTAGATTGGTACGGGAATTGGGGGCAGGTCACAAAACATCACCTTTTATCCATTTGGACTGCTATACTCACAGGCTTTGCTAGCAAACCCGCATCTGGCCTGACTCTGATCAAGTCAACGGCTAAAAACGATTAGTTTTGAGATGCACACCTTTGGACCTTTTGAACAATGACGACTATTCGCGTAAAAGATAACGAGCCCTTCGATGTAGCGCTGCGCCGCTTCAAGCGGACGATTGAAAAACTCGCCCTGCTGACCGACTTGCGTGCACGCGAGTTTTATGAAAAGCCAACGGCTGAGCGCAAGCGCAAAAAAGCGGCCGCCGTCAAGCGCAACTACAAACGCATCCGCGCCATGCAGTTGCCCAAGAAGCTGTACTAAACCGCACAGCAACAGCAACGTCAAGGCCCGCAAGATTCAAATCTGCGGGCCTTTTTCATTCAGGACAACCTTCAGGGTAAAAAGATGACGCTCAAAGACCAGATCACCGAAGACATGAAAAACGCCATGCGCGCCAAAGACAGTGAGCGGCTGGGCACCATTCGCCTGCTGCTGTCGGCGTGCAAGCAAAGAGAAGTCGATGAGCGCGTGGTGCTCGACGATACCCAAGTGATTGCCATCATCGACAAAATGATCAAGCAGCGCAAAGACAGCATTGAAGCCTTCACCAAAGCAGATCGCAAGGACATGGCCGACAAGGAAGCGCAGGAGATCACCGTGCTGACCGGCTACCTGCCTGCGCGCATGAGCGCTGACGACGTGCTGGCAGCAGTCAAAGCCATCGTGGCCGAACTGAACGCCAGCGGCCCCGGCGATATGGGTAAAGTCATGGGTGCGGCCAAGGCCAAATTGGCCGGCAAGGCAGACATGGGGCAAGTCTCCAGCGCTGTCAAAGCGGCACTGGCCGGCTGACCCGCTGAAAACGAGTGTAAAGATGCCAAAAAAATTGTTAAAAGATCCGTCAAGCCACATAATATATGCGCGAGAAGCTACGTTTTTGATAGCATATTCCGGTGCGATTTTTGAGCTTCCTGGCCACTGGGCGCAAGCTGAGTTGGACAAGGCATCACAGGCGGTCGCATGATGTCCGCCATCGACCAAGCTGCCCAATTGGCCAATGGTTCGCTGGTCGCCGCAGACTTGTTGGCCGCCAGGCTGGCGCGCATTGAGGCCGAAGATACCGCGTTGGGCGCATTTACTGCGCTGCTGGATTTGCCTGCTGCACGTCATCAGCTCACGCAATTGCAGGCCAGCGGCATGGGCCCACTGCAAGGTCTGCCGGTTGGCCTGAAAGATATTTTTGACACCGCTGACTTGCCGACCCGCTATGGGTCTGCGCTTTACTCAGGCGGCAGCCGGGCTGAGCAAACGCCCCGAGTCGATGCCGCCGTCGTCGGCGCAATTCGCCGGGCGGGCGGGCTGTTGATTGGCAAAACCAGCAGCACCGAATTTGCATTTTTAAACCCCACCCAAACGCTGAACCCGAACGCACCAGGCCGCACGCCGGGCGGCTCGTCGGCGGGTTCTGCGGCGGCTGTGGCCGCTGGCCTGGTGCCGTTTGCTGTCGGCACCCAAACCGGTGGCTCGGTGGTTCGGCCTGCATCGTATTGCGGCGTGACGGGCTTCAAGCCCAGCTTTGGCCTGTTGCCCACGCCGGGCATCAAATGCTTTTCATGGTCGCTGGACACCGTGGGCCTGTTTGCCGCGAGCGTGCGTGAGGTCGCCTGGTTTGCCGATGCCATCAGCGGTTTTGCGCTGCAGCTGGACGACGCCCCTGAAAAATCGTGGCGTGTTGGCGTGCCTACTGCCTACCCCTGGGGGCCGGTATCACCGAGCGCGCAGCTGGCCATCGACACGGGTGTGGCGGCCCTGCGCCGCCAGGGTGCAGACGTGACATCCATCACCCTGCCCGTCTGGATGAAAGACGTGTTTGAAGCGCAAGACGTGATTCAGGGCTTTGAAGTCTGGCGCAGCATGGCGCGCGACATTGACGCGCATCCGCAGGCCTTGTCAAAGGTGCTGCGCGACTACCTGATGGCGGCCCGCAGCATCAGCGCACCGGCTTACGAAGCAGCGCAGCAAACGGCTCATGCAGGCCGCACAGCCTGCGCAGACTGGTTCAGCCAATTCGACGTGCTGATGACCCCCAGCGCACCCGACGAAGCACCGCTGGGCTACGCCAGCACGGGCACATCCACCTTCAACCGGGCCTGGACACTGCTGGGCCTGCCGTGCGTGAATGTCACCGGTGCGGTGGGCGTGACGGGCAACCCAATGGGTCTGCAAATTATTGGCGCACCGCGTGCTGACAAGACATGCCTGGCGGCAGCTGATGTGGTGGAGCGTGCACTGAAAGCGCATGCCTGAAAACTCAGGCCTTATCAGGTCTTAGTTGACAAATTGATTGCCGACTTACTTGCCCATCAACTGGGTCAGCTTGTCGGCTTCAAACGTGCATTCAAGCGCGGCCTCAATCGGCACACAGTCTTTGCCGCTGCCGTTTGTCGACAGTTTTTCAATCGCCTGCCAGAGCAGCGCAATTTGCTGCTCCTGAGTGGACGCGCTATCGATCAGCCCCTTCATCGCCAGCGAGACCGGGTCATCCTCCAGTGTGATGCCGTAGGCTGAAAACGTGGTCGTGGCCACGTCGGCGGAGACACCTTTGTCAGCGTCGCTTTTTGCCGGGATGATGCGCGCCGGAATACCGACGGCCGTCGCCCCGGCCGGCACCGGCTTGATGACCACCGCGTTGCTGCCAATCTTGGCCCCGTCACCCACCAAAAAGCCGCCCAGCACCTTGGCCCCGGCACTGACCACCACATTTTTGCCCAGCGTCGGGTGTCGTTTGACACCCTTGTAAAGCGAGGTCCCGCCCAGCGTCACGCCTTGGTAAATCGTGCAGCCGTCACCAATCTCGGCGGTCTCGCCGACCACTACACCCATCGCGTGGTCAAAAAACACACCGTTGCCGATTTTTGCGCCGGGGTGAATCTCAATGCCGGTCAGCCAGCGCGAGATGTGCGAGATGAAGCGCCCCAGCCATTTGAAGCCGTTGTTCCAGCACCAGTGCGCGCTGCGGTGCAGCACCAGCGCGTGCAGGCCGGGGTAGCAGGTCAGCACCTCCCAGGTGGTGCGGGCGGCCGGGTCGCGGCCCATGATGCAAGCGATGTCTGAGCGTAGGCGAGAAAACATGAGGCTAGTCTAATGTCATGGCGAAGGGCTTGCAGAGGCAGACTTGTTCAGCAACATCATCGTCTTTGCAATACCGCGCAGAATGTGGACCTCCTCCGGGCTCAGCTGGGCGCGGTTGACCAGCTGGTTCAGCCGAGGCATCAGTTTTTTGGGGGCAGCGGGGTCCAAAAACTCGATGGCCAGCAGCGCTTCTTGCAGATGTTTCAGCATGCCTGCAACTTCTTTGGCATCGGCCAACCTGGGTTTGGCGGTGGCCTGCTGAACTCTGAACCCGCCCAGTGCCTCACGCCAGTCGTACGCAATCAGCTGCACTGCCGCACCCAGATTGAGCGAGCCAAAGTTCGGCGCCGTCGGAATACTCAACGCCACGTTGCAGCGGTACACATCCTCGTTTTGCATGCCAAAACGCTCGGAGCCAAACAAAAACGCCACACCGTCAGGTTTTTCAGCGATCAACGACGTTTTTGATCCCTTTTCACCGGTCAAATCGGCCTCCAGCCCAATATTTGCTTGGGCTAGCAGCTCCTGATTCAATAGCAATTTGAAATGTTCACGTGGCGCACGCGTGGGCGGCCCAAAGTCGCGCGGCGTCATGGCGGTGGCGCACAGGTGGGTCATGCCGTCCAGGGCATCGTCAAGCGAGTCCACAATCCGCGCATTGGTCAACACATCGAGTGCGCCGCTGGCCCGCTGAATGGTTTCTTCACGCCGCAGCACGTTGGCCCAGCGCGGGGCCACCAGCACCAGGTCGTCAAAGCCCATGACTTTCATCGCGCGCGCCGCAGCGCCCACATTGCCGGCGTGGCTGGTATTGATCAGGATAAAACGGGTTTTCAAGGCAATCACCGAAAAGTTAGCTGCAAGACCACAAGGTAAAATGCCATTGTCGCTGCCCCCGATTGTCGGTTTACAGCCTGTCTCGTTCTTTTCCACCTCTATGTCAGCAAATCTGCACCCCATGCTCAATGTGGCCATCAAGGCTGCGCGCGCCGCTGGCGCCATCATCAACCGCGCTGCGCTTGACGTTGAATCGGTTCGTGTCTCGACCAAGCAAGTCAACGACTTTGTCACCGACATCGACCAAAAAGCCGAAGCGGTGATCATTGAAACCCTCTTGAGCGCCTACCCTACGCACGGCATTCTGGCCGAAGAATCGGGCAGCGAACACGGCGCTGCAGGCTCTGACTTTGTGTGGATCATCGACCCGCTGGACGGCACCACCAACTTCATTCACGGCTTTCCGGTGTACTGCGTGTCGATTGCGCTGGCCGTCAATGGCAAGGTCGAGCAAGCGGTGGTGTATGACCCGACCCGCAACGATGTTTTTTGTGCCACCAAAGGCCGTGGCGCATACATGAACGACCGCCGAATCCGCGTGTCCAAACGCACCCGCCTGCAAGACTGCCTGATAGCCACCGGCTTCCCGTACCGCCCCGGCGACAAGCTCAAGCAACACCTGAGCATGCTCGGCGAGATCATCAGCCAGACGGCTGGCGTACGCCGCCCCGGTGCTGCTGCGCTTGACCTGGCCTATGTGGCTGCTGGCTTTAGCGACGGCTTTTTTGAAAGCGGCCTGCAGCCCTGGGACGTGGCGGCTGGCTCGCTGCTGGTCACTGAGGCAGGCGGCCTGGTCGGCAACTACACCGGCGAGTCCGAGTTTTTGCACGAGAAAGAATGCGTTGCCGCCAACCCACGCGTCTACGGCCAGATGGTGACCACCTTGGCCAAGTACAGCAAGTTTGAAGCCGCACCCAAGCCGAAGAAAACGTCGGTCGGCAGGACTGTGGTGGATGCGCTTGAGGACGCAAGCGTTGAAGCCGCTTTTGCTGAATCGGTCCTGGCCAAGCCCACCCTCACGGCCAAGCCTCGCCGCATCAAGGCAGCGCAGGCTGGCGCACCCGACGCGCCGTTTTAGTCCCTCGCCACGCTTTTTGGCGTCACGTCAAAACCAGCCACACCCGCCCCGCCAGAGGGCCAGCACAGGCCCAGCTTGGTGTCGATCTCACGGCCGGGCGTTCCAGCGATCCGCCAGGAGGTGTTTTGGGCCGCATGTCTACAGCCTCGGCGATTTCACAAAGCGGCCCGCTGGTGCTTTAGAAAAGTTCCTCACCTTCTCGCATCAATTGAATTGACCGGGCGCCGCGATCAAACAGGCGCACGCCATCTACAGCGAATCCCCAGCCTCGCTTGAGCGACCCTGGGTATCTTTGCTGTGACCCAACAAGCGCGGCGGATCATTGCTCGCACCAGCGGCCCCAGGCATGGTCCCGTCACACGGCTCATGAGCCCTGGTGATTGGGGCCAAATGCTCAAGCCCGTCATTTTTCTCGACGACGTTGAACCACCGCCGTACGAACTTGTGCAACCCAGTGCCATGTTTTTCCAGTCCGAAAACATTCCGCGCACCGGGCCTGTCGCCATGCTGCTGGGCACCTTTGAGAACATGTCCAGCAAGATAAATGCGCCCTTTGATGCCTGCTACTTGTGGGCGCCCCACTTCCACGCCTAAAAGGCGTGTTGAGGATCTCATCAAGAGTTCAGGATGAATAGCCCCGGAGCGATTGATTGCCCACTGCTTGCCTGACTCAAGCTTGATCTCAATATGCTATTTAATTTATAGCTGCTCAATAACGCATTTATTGACATAAAACGATTTCTAAAAAACAAAAGAAAGAACAGGCTCTGCCGCGTCTTATTCCTACAAAACAAAGGCGGCTCAACTGCTACAAAGCCTTGACCGTACTGCATGTAATTGAAGACATGCAGAAAACTGTTCAAGCGCCCAAGCCTTCCTTCATTTCAACGCGTTTTTCTGCCATCTGGCATTGGCTTGATGCCGTGCTTTCCCCCACCCCCATGCCAGCGGGACCTCAACCTTTTGATTACGGCTTGCAGGCCAGCGCCTCGCGCATACCCGCAGCCGATGGCTTACAGCTGTTTGGCTGGTATGCAGCGTCAAGCCTGTCAGGCCCACGCGCGGCGGCGGTGCTGCTGCACGGCTGGGGAGGCAACGCAAGCAACTTGCTGCCAGCCGCTAAAACTCTGCACGATGCCGGGTACGCGGTGCTGCTGGTCGAGGCGCGCAACCACGGCCGCAGCGACCATGAGGGGCACTCGTCACTGCCCCGCTTTGCACAAGACCTGGACAGCGCTATCGACTGGCTAGCCGCGCAGCCCGGTGTAGACGCAGGTGCCCTCGTTGCGCTGGGCCATTCAGTCGGCGCGGCGGCGGCGCTGTTGTCTGCGTCACGCCGTAGCGACCTGGCCGCAGTCGTCAGCGTGTCCAGCTTTGCCCATCCCGAGCAGCTCATGCAGCGCTGGCTGGCCCAGCGGCGCGTACCGTACTGGCCGCTGGGATGGCTGGTGAACCGCTACCTGGAGCGAATCATCGGCGCCCGCTTTGATGACATCGCCCCCGTCAACACCCTGGCCAAAACCAGTTGCCCCATCTTGCTGATACACGGCCTGCAAGACACCACCGTCCCGGTGATGGACGCGCGCCGCATCTGGCAAAACCGCAGCACAGCAAAAGCCACGCTGATTGAATGCAACGGCACGCACGATACTTTTGAAGACGCGCACGCTGTCACGCGGCAGATTTTGAGCTTTTTGGGGGCAGTGGTGCGCGTGGGTGTTTGAGTTCTTTCTTCGTAGACGTGATTTTTCATTAACCGCAATTGCATCGCAGCAACTTTTTTCTGCAACTCAGTCTGTCCGCACACAAATTGAAAACACGGGTCATCACAGTTTTGACTGCCACTGCAAAAAACGACCGCGAGCCAAACCAGACACCCCACGACATCAAACGGCTGTTTCTAGGATTAAACAAGTAGCTGCAGGCTCCTTATCTGTTGACCTGGAGGCCCAGAACATGTTCCGAAAGGGTTTTTATAGCCCGAACCTGTCTCTATGGCCCATTGAGGCGAAAATTGCTCACGCTGATTGGTACGTCGGTTGAACTTTTTTGGCCGTGACCGATGCGCAGTACCCACCCATGACCTTGATGCAGACCTCGTTTACCCCTTGGCTCGCAGCCTTCAGCCTGACTTTCTTGGCTTTCCTGTCAGCGACTGCCAGCGCGTCACCCAGCTTTAAAGACGACATGGCCCAGCGCACGCTGGCATGCACAGCCTGCCACGGCCCGCAAGGCCGCGCCGCACCTGATGGCTACTACCCGCGCCTGGCGGGCAAACCTGCCGGGTATTTGTACAACCAACTCATCAACTTCAGGGACGGCAAGCGCCACTACGCACTGATGACGCAGTTGATTGCCCCGCTGACTGATGCCTACCTGATGGAGATGGCGCAGCACTTCTCAAACCTTGAGCTTGTCTACCCCGCGCCTGAAAAACCCAATGCCAGCCTCACCGCGCTGGCGCGCGGTCAGCAACTGATTTTGCAGGGCGAGCCGGCGCGCGGCATACCGGCCTGCGTGCAATGCCACGGCAGCGCCATGACTGGCGTAGCACCTAGCGTACCCGGCCTGCTGGGCCTGCCACGTGACTACCTGAACGCCCAGCTGGGCGCCTGGAAAACTGGCAAGCGCCGCGCCCATGCGCCAGACTGCATGAAGGCTGTCGTGGCATTGCTGTCAGACGACGACATCAACGCTGCCAGCAGTTATCTGGCGGCGCAGCCACTTCCTGCCAATACAAAGCCCGCCAGCAGCGCCCCGCCGTTGGCAGCAGGGCAAGCAGCCGTTACTTGCGGCAGCGCGGCCAAGCCATGAGTCAACTGACCAAGGCACTGGCTGGCTTGTGCGGTTTGCTGGCGGTTTTAGTGATAGCGGTGTGGCTGTTGAACATACGCGGCGATTCGCTGCTTGAAGCACCCCTAGCAGCCACCAGCACTGTAGAGCGTGGCGCATATCTGGCCCAGGTGGGCAATTGTGCAGGATGCCACACCGCGCGCGGTGCAAAAGCCTATGCCGGCGGGTTGGCGATTGGCACTCCCTTTGGCAGCATCTATACGTCCAACCTGACCCCAGACACGGCCACAGGTATAGGCCGCTGGACGCGCGCCGAGTTCTGGCGTGCCATGCACCATGGCCGGTCCAGAGATGGGCGCTTGCTTTACCCAGCTTTCCCTTACACCAGCTACACGCTGATCACGCGGGATGATTCAGACGCCCTGTTCATGTACCTGAAAAGCCTGCCCCCCGTGACGCAAGCCAACACCGCACCCACGCTGCGCTTTCCGTATGACTCGCAGGCGGCGCTTGCCATTTGGCGTGCGCTTTTTTTCAGGTCCGGCAGCTATCAGGCAAACGCGGCCCAAAGCAGCGACTGGAACCGGGGCGCCTATCTGACGGAAGGGCTGGGCCATTGCAGCGCCTGCCATGCAGCGCGCAATGCACTGGGCGCTACCGAGGGGCTGAATCTGGCAGGTGGGTTGATTCCCGTGCAAAACTGGTACGCGCCGTCTCTGGTTGCGCCGCACGAAGCAGGCTTGCAGGCCTGGCGCATTGAAGACATCAAAGCTTTGTTCAAGACAGGTATGACAGCGCAGGCCTCGGTCAATGGCCCGATGGCCGAGGTGGTGTTGGGCAGCACGCAGCACTGGCGTGATGCTGATTTGACGGCGATGGCGGTGTATTTGAAGGCTTTGCCGGCATCAACAGCCGCGCGGCCACCTGTCCTGCCCGGCCAAACAACAGAACACGGCAGCAAGCTGTATGAACAGCACTGCGCCGCATGCCATGGCGATGACGGCAAGGGCGTACCAAACGCCTATCCCGCGCTTGCAGGTAACCGGGCTGTCGTGATGCCGCAAACGGCCAACCTGGTGCAAATGATGCTCCACGGCGGCTACGCGCCTGCCACAGCGGGCAACCCACGTCCTTTTGGCATGCCGCCCTTCGTGCTGGTGCTCAATGACAGCGATATCGCAGCCGTATTGACGCATATCCGCAGCAGCTGGGGCCATCAGGCGGGAAGCGTGTCAGCCGTTGATGTGGGCCGAATTCGGGACAACGGCACAAGATAAACCGGTGTTGTATTAACCGTTTTCAACCATCCGGTCACGCTGCGACAGTGACGCAAACCATGTGAACCAGAGCGCCGAGGCCAGCATTAAAGGTAGCGTTTGGCATGACGTGCAAATTTGGAGCGCACAGCTTAACAGCGCCAAAAATCCAAGCGCCAGTTAACATCGCGCCAACAACTAGTAACAAGTCAACAACCAAGAGGAGTTTTATGCAGCGTATCGTCATCGTCGGTGGAGGGGCCGGAGGATTGGCGCTGGCTACCCAGTTGGGCAAGCGTCTGGGTAAAAAGAAACTGGCTGACATCACCCTGGTCGATGCTGCGCGCACCCACGTCTGGAAGCCCCTGCTGCACCAGCTGGCGGCGGGCAGCTTTGACACCCACGCCGAAGAAATTGAATACCTGGCGCAAGCCCGCTGGAACCACTTCAAGTTTCGCCTGGGCAGTCTGACGGGCATTGACCGCAGCAACAAGACAGTGCAACTGGCCGCCAGCCACGACAACATGGGCCGCGAGATCACACCCGCACAGTCATTGAACTACGACACGCTGGTGATCGCGGTGGGCAGCCAGACCAATGACTTTGGCACACCGGGCGCGGCACAGCACACCATCAAGCTTGACAGCCCGCAGGCAGCCAAGCACTTCAACGAGCGGCTGATCAACGCCTGCATACGCGCGCAAACCGTGCCCCGCGCCGAAGGCAGTGGCTTGCTGACCGTGACCATTGTGGGTGGCGGGGCCACCGGGGTTGAACTGGCCGCCGAACTGCACGCCGCAGCGCGGGTGCTGGGCAACTATGGTTTTGAAAACATCAACCCGGAAAAAGACCTGCAGATTGTGCTGGTCGAGGCCGGGCCGCGCCTGCTGGCCCAATTGCCCGAACGCCTGGGCCAAGCCGCTGAAAAGGAACTGCGCAAGCTGGCAGTGGACGTGTACACCAATGAAAAAGTTATTGAAGTGACCGATAGCAGCCTGAAGATGGCCAGCGGCAAGGTGATTCAATCCACACTGACAGTATGGGCAGCAGGCGTCAAAGCCGCTGATTTTTTGAAAACAATGGGTGGCAGTGAGCCGCTGGAAGTCAATAAACTCAACCAGCTGATGGTCAATAGCAATTTGCAAACCAGCCGGGACAGCAGCATTTATGCCTTTGGCGACTGCGCCGCCTGCCAGCAAGCCGACGGCAACTGGGTACCACCACGCGCGCAGTCGGCCTACCAGCAGGCCATGTACCTGGCGCGTGAGCTGCCTGCATTGATGGCGGGCAAGCCAGTCAAACCTTTCGTTTACACCGACCAGGGATCGCTGGTGTCGCTGGCCGACTACTCGTCGGTTGGCTCACTGATGGGCAGCCTGAGCCAGGGCAGCTTTTTTGTTGAGGGCCAGGTTGCCAAGTTGATGTACTGGGCACTGCACAAACAGCACCAGCTGGCGCTGGGTGGCATCAAAAAAACTGCGCTCATCACGCTGTCTGAAATGATTGACCGCACACACCGCCCGCGCATCAAGTTGCATTGATAATTGAGTCCACAAATTCGTCTGTCAACCCCGAATCAACTCACAGGAGAACGCCATGGCAAAAGGTCAACAAAACAGCGGCAAGATGGTCAAAAAACCAAAAAAGGACACCTCGCCACCCAAATCCGTCTCGCCAGATGCAGTGCGTCCCACCATCGTTACCCAGGTGCCGCTGCGGGGCAAGCTGAAAAACAAGTGATTTGATGGCTGACCCGCTTGAAGGCGTGACGCTGGAAGCCATCGTCACTGCGTTGTCAACGCATTACGGCTGGGATGAGCTGGGCCAGCGCATCCCCATTCGCTGCTTTCAGAGCGAGCCCAGCGTGGGCTCCAGCCTGAAGTTTTTGCGTAAAACACCTTGGGCGCGCGACAAGGTTGAAAGTCTGTACCTCTTCATGCTGCGAGAGATCAAACGCGCCAGCCCGACGGTGCACAACTTTCCACCACCACGGAATCCGGCCACCCGTGCCTGATGCAGACTCAGGCTTTGAAGCGGTTGACGTCGATGCGTATCTGCTGGTCCTGAACAAGCCGTCTGGCCTGCTGTCGGTGCCCGGCAAGGGCCCGTACAAACAGGACTGCCTCGGTTTGCGGGTGCAAAAAACATACCCCGAGGCCAGGGTCGTTCACAGGCTGGACATGGCGACATCCGGTTTGATGTTGATGGCCCGCGGGCCTGTCATGCAGGCGGCACTTTCCAGACTTTTTGAAACCCGAGCGATTCACAAACGCTATGTCGCAGTCGTTGATGGCCAGATGAATTCAGGCCCCGATTGGCAACTGACAGACCTGCCAATTGCCCTGGACTGGCCCCACAGACCGCTTCGCGTCATTCATGCCGATGGCAAACCCAGCCAGACCCGATGGCGCACACTTCACTATGACGCAAGTACAAACACCACCCGGGTGGAACTCGAACCCCTCACAGGCCGCTCACACCAGTTGCGGGTGCATTTGAAGACGCTCGGTCACCCCATTTTGGGAGACGCCCTGTACGCGCCAGAACGTGTCGCAGTGATGGCACCACGTTTGCTGCTGCACGCCAGTGGGCTGCAATTCACACACCCGGCACAAGGTAAAAATGTGGCTTTTTGCAGCCTTCCTCCATTTTGATTTTCGGTCATACTTCGAGCACCATGACACAACACCTTTTCATTCTCACCGGTGCGTCGCGCGGCATGGGACTGGCCATGGCGCGCCAGTTACTGCAACCCGGCACCACCTTGCTGTGCATCTCGCGTAAAACCAATGAAACCTTGACCATGCAGGCCAAGCTGGCAGGAACCCCTCTGCTGCAATGGACGGAAGACCTGGCCATGGGTGCGCGTACCAGCGCCCGGCTGGAGCAGTGGCTGCGCGAGCAACACGGCGGCACATCAGGCCCTCTGTTTTCCAGCGCCACGCTCATTAACAACGCCGGGGTGATTCCGCGCATTGGACCTCTCAGTGACGCCGATGCCGACGACCTGAGTCACGCACTGCGCGTGGGACTAGAAGCACCGATGCAACTGACCAGCGCATTTTTGCGCGCCACGCAAGGCTGGCCTGGCCCACGAAAGGTGCTGAACATCTCGTCAGGTTTGGGCCGCCGGGCGATGGCATCGCAAGCGGGCTACTGCGCCGCCAAAGCGGGCCTGGACCACTTCACCCGCTGCGTGGCGCTTGAAGAAGCACTCAAACCAAACGGCGCGAAAGTGTGTTCGCTGGCGCCCGGCGTGATTGACACAGGCATGCAAGAGCAGTTGCGCGGTGCGGACAGCGACGCTTTTCCTGACCGATCGGGTTTTGTGAATCTGAAAACCAGCGGCTCGCTGACGTCGCCAGAAGACGCGGCCAGCCGCATCTTGTCGTTTTTAGCCCGGTCCGATTTTGGAGCCAATGCAGTAGCTGATGTGCGTGACTGAAACGGGTTGGCGTCAGTCCGATAACAGGCGCTGATAAATGTCGTCTTTGGTACTCAAGCGCTGCTTTTTCATCAGTTCCAGCGCATCATCACTGATAACAGCGGCACCCAACTCGTATTTTTTAATAGCGCGGTTGTTGTCGTCATACGCGTCAAACAGCTTGGCAAAGTGGGTGTCCGTGGCTTTGAGGGTGCGCATTTTTTCCAGGTGTTCAGGAAACTCGTGCGCGAGGTCGTGGTTCAACAAATCCATATCAGTCCTTTAGTCGTTTTTGTACACGACTAAAGCTTGCATCGGTTTACTGTCTGGCGCTGTCAGACAACACGCCAAACCTTATGACGCGGCCTGCGCCATGCCGCGCCACAGGTTCCGGGCATACACCACTCGGGCTTGTGTTGTGGCGGCAGCCAGCGCGGCTTCTTCTTCGGTCAGAAAGTTGATCGGGTCCAGAGCAGCCGCCTGAATTTACAGCTTGGCATTGACCTGTGCATCAATGGCGTGGTACGCAGCCACTTCAATCGACGGCCCCATTGTTGATGTGTCAAGGCTCGATCTTGACACCCTTCCAGAAGGCCACATGCCCTTTGATCTCTTCAGCCTCGGGCTTGGGGCTGGGGTAGTACCACACCGCATCGGTGTTCATCTCGCCATTGACCAGCAATGAGTAATAGCTGGCCTGGCCTTTCCAGGCGCACATGGTGTGGTGGTTGCTGAAGGTCACATAGTCGCGGTTGAGCGAACTTTCGGGGAAGTAGTGATTACCTTCGACCACCACGGTGGTGTCGCTTTGCGCAATGACGGCGCCGTTCCAAATAGCTTTCATGGGGGAGTTTCCTGAGTTGCGGGTCGTGTCAATGGTCATGCTACCCGCAAACTGGGGATACCTGACGGCGATTCACCTTTTGCGGGCGCAAGGTGCGGGTCATCACTGAAGGCGTTAAAGACCCTATCACACGCTGCTGTGGTGAGCCTTTTAAACCAGGCTAATTGCCCGGCATACCGCCCTGCGGATGGGTCGGGTCTATCCACAGCACGGTGTCGGGCTTTTCAACCGGTGCAATGTCCAGATTGACAGCGACAGCCTCACCATCACTGCGGCACAGCACACATTCCAGCAGTTCGGTGGCGCTGGCGTTGATTTCCTGATGCGGCACATAGGGCGGCACGTAAATGAAGTCGCCTGGCCCAGCTTCGGCCGTGAACTCCAGATGCTCACCCCATCGCATGCGGGCGCGACCCTTGACGACGTAGATCACGCTTTCGAGGTGGCCGTGATGGTGTGCACCGGTTTTGGCGTCAGCATGAATGGTGACCGTGCCGGCCCACAGCTTTTGCGCGCCCATGCGGGCAAAGTTCACCGCCGCCTTGCGGTCCATGCCCGGTGTTTGAGCCGTGTTGCCGTCAAGCTGGTCACCCTTGACGACGCGAACGCCGTCGTGCTTCCAGGCAGGTTCGCGACTGTGATCATGGCTGTGGTTTGAGCTCATGTTGAGTTCCTTGTGTAAAAAATCGGCGCGAGCTCTTCAGCAAGCAGGGGCCGCGGAACCGGCTTTGCCGGGCCGCAGGCGCCGCGGCCCCCTCGGGGGGCAGCACATGACACGGAGCCGAAGGCGAAGAGCAAAGCGTGGGGGCTTCATTTGTAGCGTTGGCGCGCCAGCGCCGCACCGAGGCCCAGCGCATGCAGCTTTTGGATGGCGATATCGCGGCTCATGGGGGCCAGGCCGCAATTGGTACAGGGTATCAACCGGGCTTTAGGGACATATTCAAGCGCCTTGCCAATCGTGTCTGCAATCTGCTCGGGCGTCTCAATCTCGTCGCTGGCCACGTCAATCACGCCGACCATCACGTCTTTGCCTTCGAGCAGCGCCATCAAATGTGGCGGCACATGCGAGTGGTAGCACTCCAGGCTGACCTGCTGGATGCTGCTTTTGGCCAGGGCGGGCAACACCTCTTCGTATTGCCGCCACTGGTCGCCCAGTGTTTTCTTCCAGTCGTCATTGGCCTTGATGCCGTAGCCGTAGCAGATGTGAACAGCCGTTGTACAGGTCAGGCCGCGCGCCGCCACTTCAAGCGCTTTGACGCCCCAGTCGGCGGCTTCTTTCATGTAGACATTAAAAGCCGGCTCGTCAAACTGAATGATGTCCACCCCATCGGCCTGCAAGGCCAGGGCCTCCTGGTTGAGCAGCTCGGCAAAAGCCATCGCCATTTTGATTTTGTCGCCGTAAAACTGGTCAGACACGGTGTCGACAATCGTCATCGGCCCGGGCAGCGTGAACTTGATTTTTTTGCCGGTGTGGGCGCGCAGCAGTTGTGCTTCAGCCGCATGCACGCGGCCTTTTAATGTGAGGGTTGATACCACCTGGGGCACCATCGCGTCGTAGCGATTGTTGCGAATGCCCATTTTGACTTTGTGATCAAAATCAATGCCTTCAACCTGCTCTAAAAAGCCGTGCACAAAATGTTGGCGCGACTGCTCACCATCACCAATCACGTCCAGGCCAGCATCTTCTTGCGCCTTGATCCACAGCAGTGTTGCGTCTGCCTTGGCTTGTTGGAGCTCTGCCCCTTCAGCCTTCCACTGCGGCCAGAGTTTGTTGGTTTCTGACAGCCAGGCTGGTTTGGGCAGGCTGCCTGCAATGGCGGTAGTGAAGAGTTTGCTTGTCATCTGCGTTTGTCTCGTTGTGTTAAAAAATCAATTACAAAAATTCATGGGCCAGCAGTTCATACGAACGCCGCTGCGCTGTCGGGTCATGCGCCCAGGTAATCACCACCAGCTCATCAACGCCGAGCGATTCAGCCAGCACACGCAGTTTGGCCGCAACTTGCGGGCCGCTGCCCACCAGCGCGTTGGCCCGCAATTGATGGGCCTGTGCTTGCTCGGCAGCGCTGTAGGGTCGCGCGGCCGCTTGTTCTGGCGAGGGCAGCGAGCCAATCGCGCCACGGTTTCGGTCAATCTTCCAGCGCTCCCGGCTTGAAAAGTGATGCCATGCCTCGGCCTCGGTATCAGCGGCCAGCGCCCACACGCACAGCACGGCTTGCGGCGTTGGGTGCAGAGCACTGGGGCGATACAGCTGGCGGTACAGATCCAGTGCCTGATGAGCGCCCTGCCCGTCAGTGATGAAATACGCAAACGCATACGGCAAGCCGAAATGCGCCGCCAATTGCGCGCCGTAGTCAGAGCTGCCCAACATCCACAACGCGGGGCTGGTCGGGCCGGTGGGGTTGGCGGTGACCCCGTGGCCGGGGTGGCCTTCAGGCAAATCAATGCCGGATACCCAAGCTTGCAATTCACGCACCTGAATCGGAAAGTCATCACTGGACTGCTGCGCGCTTTGCCGCAACAGCCGCGCCGTGCGCATGTCAGAGCCTGGCGCTCGGCCCACGCCCAGGTCGATCCGGCCAGGCGCCAGCGCCTCCAGTACCCGAAACTGCTCGGCGACCTTCAAGGGTGCATAGTGCGGCAACATCACACCCGCGCTGCCAATGCGGATGCGGCTGGTGGTGGCGGCAATCGCAGCCATCAACACCTCAGGCGCAGAGCCGACGATACTGGGGTGGCTGTGGTGCTCACTGACCCAAAAACGGTGAAAACCCAGCGTTTCGGCCTGTTGCGCCAAGGCCAGGGTTTGCCTGATGGCGGTGTCTTCAGTTCGGCCGCTGACAGCGGCAGATTGGTCGAGAACAGATAACTTGATGGACATGACTGGACTATAGCCACTGCAGATCATGTGCGCCCGGCACGCGCTCTGTTCCAATACAGGTCTTAGTTTTACAAAAAGAAGACCCGCATGGCACTCAAAGCCACCATTTACAAAGCCCAACTCGCCATTGCCGACATGGACCGGGGCGTCTACGCCGACCACAACGTCATCATTGCCCGCCATCCGTCAGAAGCCGACGAGCGCATGATGATTCGCCTGCTGGCCTTTGCCTTGAACGTGCCCGCAGATGACAAAAACGGCAAGCTCGACTTTGCCAAAGACCTGTGGGATGTCGATGAAGCCGCTCTTTGGCACAAAGACTACACCGACCAGATCCTGCATTGGATCGATGTCGGCCAGCCAGACGACAAACGCCTGATGAAAGCCGCAGGCCGGGCCGAGCGGGTCACGGCTTACAGCTTTTCAAGCAGCACCGCTATGTGGTGGAAAGGCATAGAAACCAAACTCACCCGTGCCAGCAACCTGGTGGTATGGCAAATAGAAGCCGCTCAAAGCCAGGCCCTGGCCAAGCTGGCCGAGCGCAGCATGCAGCTGCAAGTGACGGTGCAAGACGGCACGGTGTGGATGAGCACGACGGCAGATTCAGTGGAGATCACGCCGAAGCGCTTGACGGCTGGCGGTTGACTTTCGAGTGCTATTTATAAAATAGCATCTTGCGCTTGATTTCATTGGCTCACGGCCACTTTCTCCTGAATATGGCCTATTTTTACCTATGTTTTCAGGCTTTCAAAAGCGTCAAGCGGCCGCCTGATCAGCTTCAATAACCGGCTGATGCGCCAGCGCCATCACCTCATGCGGCCGCAACCCTTTCAGCTTGTGGTCGCTCCACACCTGGCGCCAGCGGCGACTGCCGGGCAGGCCGTGGCGCAGGCCCAGCATGTGGCGGGCTATGGCGCTCCATGCGGTGCCGTGTTCTGCCTGCTCGCGCGCCATGTAGTCGCACATGTGCGCTTCGACGTCTTCACGCGTCAAGTTTGACGGCGCTGCGCCGAAAAACTCAGCGTCCCAGGATGCGAGCAACCAAGGGTTGTGATACGCCTCACGGCCCAGCATCACGCCGTCCAACATCACGCCATGGATGGGCTGCAATTGCTCAGAAATTTGCGCGTTGGTGGTGATGCCGCCGTTGATGGCAATGGTCAACTGCGGGAAATCCTGCTTCAATTTGTGTACCAGTTCATAACGCAGCGGCGGTACTTCGCGGTTTTCTTTCGGGCTCAAGCCCTTGAGCCAGGCGCTGCGTGCATGCACGATGAATGTGTTGCAGCCAGCCTGGCTCACGGCACCTACAAAGTCGCGCACAAACTCGTAGCGCTCAAACTTGTCGATGCCAATCCGGTGCTTGACTGTCACGGGCACGCTGACCACATCAACCATCGCCTTGACACAGTCGGCCACCAGTTGTGGTTCGGCCATCAGGCAGGCACCAAAAGCGCCGCGCTGCACCCGCTCGCTGGGGCAGCCGCAGTTCAGGTTGATTTCGTCATAGCCCCACTGCTCACCTACTTTGGCGCAGTGGGCCAAGTCTGCTGGCTCGCTGCCGCCTAGCTGCAGGGCAACCGGGTGCTCCTCGTCGTTGAAACGCAAGTGGCGCGGCACATCACCATGGACCAGCGCGCCAGTGGTCACCATCTCGGTGTACAGCAGGGCATGGCGGCTGAGCAGGCGGTGAAAGTAGCGGCAATGTTTGTCGGTCCAATCCATCATGGGTGCGACGGACACGCGCCAGGAATTGGGGGCAGACGGTGAAGATATCGATGACATCAGGGTATTTTCCCAGATACGGGAATGTCGGGATTCGGTCGCCAAGGGCCATCGTCTGACAGACACTGACAGCTTCGGCTGATGGCACCTGGCGGCCAGTCATGCGTCAATAAGCGACTCCAATCGAAGAAAAACAGCGCATGAATAAATTTGCTATGACGCCAGCGATGGTGACCTTGAGTGGCACCTTCTACCCTACAGGTTACGCCTTCATCATGTTTCCGAACGCCATGATGGCTGAGCGGGCTGGGCTTGAAATCGCCAAAACAATGCTTGGCGAGAGCGTCATGTTTCTGAATGCTGCAACCGTGTTGCGCGAACTCGGCAAGGTGGAAGGCGACTCTGACATCGTTCTGCCCTCGGTTGGCACCGAAGGGGCCACCGTTCGCAAATATGTCGACTGGGCGCGCAAGGGGCATTGCGCCTTGATGGTCAAGGTTGATTCTGACGAGGATACCGAGTGGGTCATGCAGGCGGCCAGACAAGCGGCGTTTTCTTATGGCAACCGCTACCACCTGCTGGCGATGGAAGACCTCGAATAGCTGTCGATTGCGCATCGGGCTTTCGTTAACATGGTGTTGACCCGATTCAACACTGTGCTACGACACAGCCAAAGCCGACCCATGATTGACCTTTATTACTGGCCCACACCCAACGGGTGGAAGATTTCCATCATGCTGGAAGAATGCGGCCTGCCGTACACCTTTATCCCCGTCAATATTGGCAAGGGCGAACAGTTTGCGCCTGATTTTTTAGCCATCAGCCCCAACAACCGCATGCCAGCAATTGTGGACCACGCCCCGGCGGGTGGCGGTGCGCCTGTCGCGGTGTTTGAAAGCGGCGCGATTTTGCAGTACCTGGCTGAAAAAACAGGGCGCTTCATGCCCACCGACTTGCGGGGCCGCTACCAGGTGCTGCAATGGCTGATGTGGCAAATGGGCGGCCTGGGGCCGATGGCCGGGCAGAACGGACACTTTCTGTTGTACGCACCTGAAAAAATCGCTTACGCGATTGATCGCTATGGCAAGGAAGTAGACCGCCTGTACGGTGTGCTCAACACCCAGCTGGGCGCAAGTCACGCCTATGTGTCGGGCGCTGACTATTCCATCGCAGACATGGCGATCTTCCCGTGGGTTCGCACCCACAAGGCGCAGCAGGTGGACCTGCGCAAGTTTGCGCATGTCGAGCGCTGGTACAACGCCCTGTTTGAAAGGCCCGCCGTCAAACGCGGGCTTGACCTGGGCAAAGCGCTGCGCCCCCCTGCCATGACCGACGATGCACGCAAGGCCCTGTTTGGCCAGACGTCCGCCAGCGTTCAAGCCGGAGAGCATCAAAAATGATTGATTTTTACTTTGATGTGTCCAGCCCGTGGACGTATCTTGCGTTTCGCAACATTCAGCCCCTGGCCAAAGAACTGAACGTGGCTATCCAATGGCGGCCGGTGCTGGTGGGCGGCATTTTCAACACGGTTAACCAGCGCATGTATGCCTCGCGCGAAGACAGCCAGTCACCACGCAACCGTTATGTGCTCAAAGACCTGCAAGACTGCGCACGGCAGACGGGCATCACGATTGTTTTTCCGCCCAAGGTGTTTCCGGTCAACAGCGTCAAGGCCATGCGCGGCTGCATCTGGCTTGCCGGTAGCGATGCCTTCAAAGACTGTTTGCTGCCCTTCATTGAGGCCACCTTCGCCGCCTACTTCACCCGTCAGGAAGACATCTCGCAAGACGATGTGCTGACCAGCGTTTGCAAACAAACGGGAATCGATTCAAAAGCATTCGCAGCAGGCATCACGCAGCCAGACATCAAAGATGCCCTGAAAACCAACACCGATGAAGCCATCGCGCGCGGCGCTTTTGGGGTTCCCACTTTTTTTGTAGGCGACGACATGTACTTTGGCAACGACAGGCTGGACTTGCTGCGCCTGGCGGTTTTATCCTAGAAAAAGCAGTTGGATGCGCCCGAGTGTGCCGCGCCCGGCGTGTCCGGCAAGGCGAGACAACGAAGCGGGCTACTGCCCGCCAGGCGGAGCAACGCAGCTGGGCGCGTTGGGAGTGGTGCAATCTGGCGCATAGCGCCGTCACCCAAGAGGCCAAAGCCAGCGAAGCGCAAAACCTGAGTGTTCATGCGGTCTGTGAGTTGTTTACCAGCGGTCAACTGCTTTTTTTAGGGTCATACGCCAGCTTGCGCATACCAGAGCACTGACCCGTGGATTCAAGTCGGTTAATGCTGCCATTTTTTCTTCCATCAAATGGGCCTGAAAGCCGCCAACGGCAACTACACAGCCCACCTGTACGCGGCTACCCAGCACGGCTTTAACAACGACACCACAACCCGGTTTGATGCCGCAGCCGCCGAGCTGGCTTGGGGCCGCACGCTGGAGTTTTTCAATAAAAATCTGCGGGCTTGATGGGATGCCTAGCCACCTGCACGTTTGACCACATAGCTTTGTTTTTGCAGGGCCGCCATGACAGTTGCCACATGGTCGCCTTGCACCTCAACCACGCCATCTTTGACCGTACCGCCCGAGCCGCAAGCATTGCGCAACTGCTTGGCCAGCGCGGCCAGCCCGCCAGCATCCAGCGGCAAGCCCTTCACAATCGTCACGCTTTTGCCGCCCCGGCCTTTGGTCTGCAGGCTGACCCGCACCACGCCGTCTGTTTTTGGTATTGGCTGCGCTTTGCAAGTGCAATTGGCGATGGGCTGGCGACAGTCAGGGCACATGCGGCCCGCGTCGGTTGAATAGACGAGCCCGCCGAGGTTTGCCAAGCCAGCCAGACCCTTGTTTGTTTGGTTATTTTTCATCGGATTTCATCAGGTCGTCGACGTCTGTATTCTGACTCAAGCAAAATCAGCGCACATGACTGAACACCTGCCCACCCCCGACAAAGAACAAATCAACCTGCTCGACGCCTTTGACCGCCTGGATTTGCACCAGATACAGATGGTGACCACCGCCGAGCAGGCCAAAGCTGCGCTGCAAGCCTTGCAGGGCGAAAAGGTACTGGGTTTTGACACCGAATCAAAACCGACCTTTGCCAAAAACGAAGCCTCGACCGGCCCGCACATCGTGCAACTGTCTACCCTGCACAAGGCTTGGATTTTTCAGCTTGAAGACGAAGCCTGCCGCCGAGCTGTGGGCGAACTGCTGGAGGCGCCCCACATCATCAAAGCCGGCTTTGGCCTGGGCGACGACAAAAAACGCATCACCTACAAACTGGGCGTTGACCTGCAAGGCGTGCTGGACCTGAACGTCGTCTTCAGGGAAAAGGGCTACCGCAAAGACATGGGCGTGCGCGGCGCGGTGGCGGTGCTGTTCAACAAACGCTTCATCAAGTCCAAAAAAGCCAGCACGTCCAACTGGGCCAACCCCCACCTGACAGAAGCGCAAATCATCTACGCCGCCAATGATGCGTATGCCGCCATGCGGGTTTACGCGGCGTTGGGGCTTTGATTTTTGGGGTTTTTAGCTGTTCGGGCCTGTTTTGACCGTTTTTAGGTATGTTCTATGGCTCCAGCCCAATAGATATATGCGCTAGCAGCTATTTTTTAAATAGCATTCTGATGTCAGCAAAAGACAATCGCTAGCAAGGCCGGGTCGTCCACCCCATTGAGCAGCGCATGCGAGCTGATGCGGTATGCGGTAAAAGTGACCCAATCGATCAACACCGCAATCGTCATACGCTGAGCATCCTTAAGGCTTTGCAGTGGAAGCCTTGCGGTCAGCCAGCACCTTTTGCGCGCTTGGCCGTTCGCCAATCATCTTGATGTAGGCCTTGTAGTCAACGCCGCCTGCCAGCAGCAAGTCTTCGCCATAAACCGCCTTGCACGCCATGCCCACCAGCGGCAGGCTGGCAAAGGCGGCGCAATCGGCCTGGGTGAAGCTGTCGCCCGCCGCATAAGGCGCAAACTTGATGAGTGACTTGAGCGCAGCAATGTTTTTTTCAAGCTGCTTTCGCACGCGCTCCTGCGTGCTCTCGCTCACCGTACCGCCAAAAAACGCCTGGGGGTAGAGCTGGCGTGCAACCAGTTCCACGTGCAGGTCAATATAGGTGGTCAGCTCACGCACCTTGGCGGCGGCAAACGGGTCTGCAGGCAGCAGCGCCGGCGTGGGGTGGGCGGCTTCGAGGTAGTCAACAATCGCCTGGCTCTCACATAGCGTGCCCTGCGGTGTGGTGATGAAAGGAATTTTGCCCAGCGGTGAAGCCGCCATGCCTGAAGCATCCACACTTTTGGGATGCACGTACGCTTCGGCGAACGACAGGTTTTTTTCGAGCAGGGCCAGTTTGACCTTGTTGTAGTAATTTGAAACCGGAAAGCCGTGCAGTGTGATCATGAAAGAGGATCCGCAAGTGATGAATGAGCCGAGTTTATGCGCATCTCGCGCGGCCAGCCTGCCATCTCAGAGACAGGCAAAGCCGTCGCTAAAGCGCCTTCCCCAATCGCCCCACCCCTTCCAGAATCTTGTCAACACCCGCCGTCGCAAAACTGAGCCTGAAAGTGGCTGCATCTGGGTGGGCCGCATAAAACGGTGCGCCGGGCACAAAGGCGACGCCTTGTTCAATCGCACGTTTGGCAAACTCGCCTGCGTCTTTCACCTTGCCACCCTTGCCAGTCAGGCGCGCCCAAAAGAACAAGCCGCCTTGCGGCTGGGTGAACTCGACCGCATCACCCAGCTCACGGGTCAGGGCATCGCCCATGGCTTTGGCGCGTTCGGCGTAAGTTGTGCGCACATTGGCCAGGGTTGCGGGCATGCGGCCTGCTTTGAGGTATTGCGCGGCTGTGGCCTGGGCGAAGGTGCTGGTGTGCGCGTCGCTGAACTGCTTGCACATGGTGGCTTTGGCCAACAGCTCGGGCTGGGCCGCCATCCAGCCGACTCGCAAGCCGGGGGACAGCACTTTTGACAGTGAGCCGCAGTAGGCAATCAAGTCGCGGCTACCGGGCACGCCGCTGCTGAGGGCGAGCAATGACGGCGGCGGTGGCTCATTGAAATACAAGTCGCCATAGGGGTCGTCCTCAACGATCAGCGTGTTGTATTTGACGGCCATTTCCAGCACCTTTTTGCGGCGCTCCAGACTCAGCAGAGCGCCGCTGGGGTTGCCGAAGGTGGGGATCAGGTACACAAATTTGGGTTTGTGCTCAGCGATCAGTTTTTCAAGCTCGTCGGTTTTGACGCCGTGGCCGTCGCACGGCGCGCTGATGAGTTCAGCCCCGTACAGGCGAAAGCACTGAATGGTGGCTAAAAACGTCGGGCCTTCCACAATGACTTTGTCACCCGGCGAAATCATGGTTTTGCCCAACAAGTCAAGTGCCTGCTGGCTGCCGGTGGTAACGATCAGTTCGTTGGCAGTCACTGTCACGTCTTTGGTGCCCATGAAGCTCGCCAGCTGGTCGCGCAGCGGCCCAAAGCCTTCGGTGGCGCCATACTGCAGCGCCGCACCCGGATCTTCAGCCAGAGCTTTGCCCGATGCCTCCTGGATGCCCTCCACATCAAACATGGCGGGGTCAGGAAAGCCGCCTGCAAAGCTGATGATGCCGGGCTTGCCCAGCAGCTTGAACAGCTCGCGGATGGCGGAGGTTTCGACGTTGTTCAGACGCGTGGCGAATTGAAGAGACATGTAAAAATAGCTTAATGAAAAAAGAAAATGTTGCGCCGTTTTTTGCCACCTTGAAAGCAGCCAATCCACAGCCGGTCACTGAACTTGAATATACCAGCGTGTTTGAGCTATTGACCGCTGTCCTGTTGTCGGCGCAAGCCACAGATGTCAGCGTTAACAAGGCCACGCGCAGGCTGTTTGCGGTAGCCAACACACCGCAAGCTATTCTTGACTTGGGGCTGGCGCAACTTGAAGCGCACATCAAGACGATTGGCCTTTTTCACAGCAAAGCCAAACACCTGCTGCAAACTTGCCAAATGCTGGTTGAGCTGCATGGCGGCGTGGTGCCGCGCTCGCGTGAGGCGCTGCAGGCGCTGCCGGGCGTGGGCCGCAAAACCGCCAATGTGGTGCTGAACTCGGCCTTTGGCGAGGCCACCATGGCAGTCGATACGCACATCTTTCGCATGGGCAATCGCACTGGGTTGGCACCGGGCAAAACCCCGCTCGAAGTCGAGCTCAAACTGCTCAAACGCGTACCACCTGAATACCTGGTGGATGCGCATCACTGGCTGATCCTGCATGGCCGCTATGTGTGTGTAGCGCGCACACCTCGCTGCTGGGAATGTGCGGTGAGCAGCTATTGCAGCTTCAAGCCCAAAACACTCGAAAACACAATGCTATCTTTTTAGCAGCTGCTTGCACCCGTATTTATTGAAAGACGGGCCTGTATAGCACCTGTAAAAGCCTTCAAACAGGCTTTTCAAGCAGCGTCAGGCCCGTTTTGAAGCCCACACCCACATCGCGATGCCGCCAACAATCATCGGTACGCATAGCCACTGACCCATGCTCATGCCCAACTGCAAAATGCCGAGATGCGCATCCGGCTCGCGGAAGAATTCGGCAATGAACCTGAACACGCCGTAGCCGAACAGGAATACGCCAGAGACCTGGCCCATTTTTCGCGGCTTTCTGGCGTACAGCCACAGCAGCACAAAAAGCAGCAGACCTTCCAGCAAGAACTGATAAATTTGTGACGGGTGGCGCGGCAAGTCGCCCGCGCCCCCGAAAATCATGCCCCAGGGCAACGATGGGTCAGCCACCCTGCCCCACAGTTCACCATTGATGAAGTTGCCTGCCCGGCCAGCCGCCAGCCCGGTCGGTACACACGGCGCAATAAAGTCCATCACCTGCAGCCAGGGCCGCTGACGGGTACGCGCAAACCACCACTGAGACACCAAAACGCCAATCAAGCCGCCATGAAAGCTCATGCCGCCCTGCCAGACATAAAAAATCTCTAGCGGGTGGCTGGCGTAGTAAGCGGGTTTGTAAAACAGGCAGTAGCCAACGCGCCCGCCAATCACCACGCCCATCACGCCGAGAAACAAAATGTCCTCAATGTCCCGCTTGCTCCACGCGCCCGCCCCGGTGATGGACGCGTAAGGCTGATGCTTCAAGCGCAACGTGGCCAAAAAGAAAAACAGGCCAAAAGCCGCCAGATAGGTCAAGCCGTACCAGTGAATGGCCAAAGGGCCCAATTGCAGGGCGACGGGATGGATTTCAGGGTGAATGAGCATGACGGTATTTTGCACACAACAGATGACACCGCGTTGTGAGGTGCTGTTTTTGGGTTAAGTGTTCTCGGGCGTCTGAAGGACAAAATCAACAAAACGCGCCAGCGCAGGGTTGCTGCTGGTATGTGCCCAGACCAGACTGGTATCGCAAACAGGTACTTTTGCGGCCGACTTGGGCAGCACCACATTTCTGTAAACAACGCCCGACCGCCGAAATTGCTGCACACTTTGCGACACCCACGCTACGCCTAAACCCGCAGAGACCAGATTGACAATGGTTTGCATCTGAATGGCCTCCTGCACTATTTGGGGCAATCGCCCGGCGGCATGGTACATGCCAAAGATCGCGTCGTGCAAAGACGGAACAATGCGGCGCGGAAAGATCACCAAAGGCTCAACCAGCACTTTGGCCAGTAACGGTTTTGCTACAGCGGCCAACGGGTGTTGCTCTGGCAAAGCCAACACCAGGGGTTCGGTTGTGACAAGTTCGCAAGCCAGGTTGGGCGGAGCAAAACCGGGCGAGTGCAGCATGAACCCGGCGTCAATCTCCCCCCGGTCGAGTAATTGCAACTGAACATCGCCCGTTGCTTCAATCAGGTCCAGCGCTATTTGCGGATAGCGTTCACGAAAGGCACGTACCCATTGAGGTAGCAATAAAAAACCCACAGTTGATACAAAGCCAAGCCGTAAACGCCCTACTTCACCGCCTGCTGCCGCACGTGCACGCACAGGCAATGCTTGGGCTCTGGCCAGCAGGTCTCGCGCTTCGGGCAGCAACGCCAGCCCGGCTGCGGTCATTTGTACGCTGCGTTTGGTGCGGTCAAACAGTTTGACACCCAGCACCGCTTCAAGATGTGCAATAGCCTGGGTCAACGGCGGCTGCGTCATGTTCAAACGCACAGCCGCATTGCTAAAGTGCAGTTCTTCAGCCAGCACCACAAACTGGCGCCATAGCCGCAACTCGATCAGGTACGTTTGTCGTGATGTTGCACTTAACTCAGTCATATGTCATGCATATTAATGCACATCAAAAAATAGATTTGAAAGTATCAGTTTATCCACGCATACTTCGTGTCAAGCTCATTTTTTGCCAATCCACCACGAGATACCCATGGACATCAAAACCATCACCCTGAACACCCGCAGCAAAAACATCACCGAAGGCAAATCCCGCGCACCGAACCGATCGATGTACTACGCCATGGGGTACGAGACCGCTGACTTTAAAAAACCCATGATCGGCGTGGCCAACGGGCACAGCACCATCACGCCGTGCAACAGCGGTTTGCAAAAACTGGCCGACGCTGCCATTGCAGCAATTGAGGCGGCAGGCGGCAATGCGCAGGTATTTGGCACACCCACGATTTCTGACGGCATGGCCATGGGCACCGAGGGCATGAAGTATTCGCTGGTCAGCCGCGAAGTCATCAGCGACTGCATTGAAACCTGCGTGCAAGGCCAGTGGATGGACGGTGTGCTGGTGGTCGGTGGCTGCGACAAAAACATGCCTGGCGGTTTGATGGGCATGTTGCGTGCCAACGTGCCCGCCATCTACGTTTACGGCGGCACGATCTTGCCCGGCCACTACAAAGGCAAAGACCTGAACATCGTCAGCGTGTTTGAAGCGGTGGGTGAAAACTCAGCCGGCCGCATGAGTGATGAAGACCTGGAGCAAATTGAGCGTCGCGCAGTGCCTGGCACCGGCAGCTGCGGCGGCATGTACACGGCCAACACCATGTCCAGCGCTTTTGAGGCTCTGGGCATCTCGCTGCCCTACTCCAGCACCATGGCCAACCCGCATGACGAAAAAATGAACTCGGCCGCTGAGTCAGCCCGTGTGCTGATTGCAGCCGTGAAAAAAGACATCAAGCCGCGCGACATCGTGACGAAAAAAGCGATTGAAAACGCCGTGGCTGTCATCATGGCCACGGGCGGTTCAACCAACGCGGTTCTGCACTTTTTGGCGATTGCCCACACGGCAGGCGTGGACTGGACGATTGATGACTTTGAGCGCATCCGCGTTAAAACGCCGGTATTGTGTGACCTCAAGCCATCAGGCCAATACCTGGCGGTTGACCTGCACAAGGCAGGCGGGATTCCGCAAGTCATGAAAACGCTGCTGGCCGCTGGCTTGCTGCACGGCGACTGTTTGACGATCAGCGGACAGACGATTGCTGAAGTTCTCAAAGACATCCCCGATACCCCACGTGCCGACCAGGACGTGATTCGCCCGATTGACAGGCCGATGTACAAGCAAGGCCACCTGGCGATTCTCAAAGGCAATTTGTCACCCGAAGGCGCCGTGGCCAAGATCACTGGCCTGAAAAACCCGGTGATGACCGGTCCGGCGCGGGTGTTTGACGACGAGCAATCGGGCCTGGCTGCGATTCTGGCGGGCAAGATCAAAGCGGGCGACGTGATGGTGCTGCGTTACCTGGGCCCCAAAGGCGGCCCAGGTATGCCGGAAATGCTGGCACCGACCGGCGCACTGATTGGCGCGGGCTTGGGCGAGTCCGTTGGTCTGATCACCGATGGCCGCTTTTCTGGCGGCACCTGGGGCATGGTGGTTGGCCATGTGGCACCCGAAGCAGCCGCAGGCGGCAACATCGCATTTATTCAGGAAGGTGACTCGGTCACGATTGATGCCAAGCAATTGTTGCTGCAATTGAACATCAGCGATGAAGAACTGGCCAAACGCAAAGTCGGCTGGGTCACACCGAAGCCGCGCTACACACGTGGCGTACAGGCCAAGTTTGCATTCAACGCATCAAGCGCCAGCAAGGGCGCTGTGCTCGACGACTATTGATTCACTTCTTGCGCTTGGATGACGGCGTGCCTATCGCTTCACGCTGTCTGTTCAAGCGGCATTGCTTGCGCTTTGCCAGCTTGTCCATTTCCTTGCGCTGGGTGTAGCCCGATTTGTCAGCCCGGGCCCCGCAGACCACGGCCATACCAAACGGCGACAGGACGCCCCACCAGGGCCAGGCGGCCACGGGGTCGACTTGAAGGTATTTCATCAACAAGGTCAAGATGCCAGCCCATAAAAAATACATGCGTGACTCCTGCGTTCAGGCAATTTGCGGCGCAAATGCCGCATTCCCTGTTGACTGCGCGGCTGTGTCAGCAGTAAATAGAACTGTCCGGTTTTAGAGCAAATAGATTGTCCGCTTTTTCTATTTTGTTTGCGATGACTGCAAAGCTGCGTAGGGCGTAGCCCGAAGCGGCTTTGCAGCCATCGCGCGGATTTATCGGCTGATC
>JBKCGU010000086.1:0-12498 GCA_046303055.1 Polaromonas sp. | reverse complement strand
CCTCATAAGCTTCTAAAAATCTCATCTTGCGGTTCTCCTGCATGTAGCGGGCCCGGCTTATGGGGGTGTCTTGCATCCCTTCTCCATAAACCGGACAGATTACTTGCTAAAAACCGGACAAATCATTTACTGCTGACAGTACAGGCATCCTATCTTGACGCAAGCCCTTGGTATTTCATATAATCGGGGGCTTCGCAGCGCATTTGTGGCTCCGCGTCGAAGCTAAGTCTCAGTATCGTCTTTTGACCGTAAGCCGAGTCAATCCTGCCTAAGAGGTTCCCATCAGAGGAACGCCGACCGCAGAAAAGAGCCCGCCAAACCCTTCTTTTAAAGAGAAAACTCATGAAAACCTTCAGCGCAAAACCCGCTGACGTGGTGCACGAGTGGTTTGTGATTGACGCGACCGACAAGGTCCTCGGACGAGTAGCCAGCGAAGTTGCTCTCCGTTTACGCGGCAAACACAAGGCCATTTACACGCCTCACGTCGACACCGGTGACTTCATCGTCATCATCAATGCAGCCCAGCTGCGCGTCACCGGCGCCAAGCCGCTTGACAAAATTTACTACCGCCATTCGGGCTACCCCGGCGGCATCACGGCGACCAATTTCCGTGACATGCAGGCCAAACATCCTGGTCGCGCGCTTGAAAAAGCCGTCAAGGGCATGTTGCCAAAAGGCCCATTGGGCTACGCCATGATCAAAAAGCTGAAGGTGTATGGCGGTGCAGAGCACCCACATACGGCTCAGCAGCCAAAGGTTCTGGACATTCCAGGCATCTCTATCAACGCTCAGAAAGAGGCCGCCAAATGATCGGTGAATGGAACAATGGCACCGGCCGCCGCAAATCCAGCGTCGCTCGCGTGTTTCTGAAAAAAGGCACCGGCAAGATCACTGTCAACGACAAAGACATCCAGGTGTTTTTTGGCCGCGAGACGTCTATCATGATCTGCCGCCAGCCCCTGTTTTTGACCAACCACGTCGAAACGTTTGACATCATGGTCAACGTGCACGGCGGCGGTGAGTCTGGCCAGGCGGGCGCTGTGCGCCACGGCATTACCCGGGCTCTGATTGACTATGACGCAGCCTTGAAGCCAGCGTTGAGCCAAGCCGGCTTTGTGACCCGTGACGCACGTGAAGTAGAACGTAAAAAAGTCGGCTTCCGTTCAGCACGCCGTCGCAAGCAGTTCAGCAAGCGCTAATCGCGCAAGCGGCATGTTTGCCGCTGCTTCAGAAAGCCGTCCGGTTTGCGCCTGGCGGCTTTTTCTTTTTTGTTGCACGCAAACGGTGCACAATGCCTGATTCATCACAGCGCAGCCATTCGTTTTGAAATTTCGCCTGTTTCGTCGTCGCTTGACCATCAGTTCGCCCCGCATGTCGGTGCGTAGCGCAATGCCATGGCCGGTTCGGTGGATGGTGGGCGCTGTCATGCTGGGGTTTTCAGCAGCCATTGGTTTATGGGCGTTTGAATTCGGCAAAGGCATTGCCGGCGTGGATACCGGCGACAAGGACGAATTGAAGTTGCTGCGCCAAGAAGTGGTGCAACTCAGACAAGACCGTGACAAAGCACAAACCATTGCCAACACGTCGGGTAGTCTGCTGACGGCTGAAAAGGCCGCCCAGGAAAAAATGGCGGTGCAGCTCAAGCAGCTGGAGTCTGACAACCGTCTGTTGCGTGACGACCTGGGATTTTTTGAAAAACTGCTGCCTGCGGGCGGCTCAGAGGGTGTGGCCATTCGTGGCCTACAGGCCGAGTTGCTGTCGGCTTCGCAGCTGAAATGGCAGCTTTTGGTGATTCAGCCGGTTAAAAACGCGCCGGACTTCAATGGCAAGATGGAAATCACCCTCAACGGCACGCTGGCGGGCAAGCCATGGACCGCTACCCTGCCTGGCGGGGCACAGAACTTGCAATTCAAGCAATACCGGCGGATTGAAGGGCTACTGGATTTGCCCGCCCAAGCCGTGGTAAAAACAGTGACCGCAAAAGTTGTGGAGGGCGTTGCTACCCGCTCCGTTCAGACCTTCAAGCTATGAAACCGTCGTTAGGATTCTCATGTTTGGTAAAAAAAAGCAGCCCGCCATCAAAAGCCTGATTGCCCAAGGCAGTTGCATTGAAGGCAATCTCAAATTCACCGACGGGGTGCGTATTGACGGGGAGGTAACGGGTGACGTTCGGGCTGCCGAAGGCGGTGCCAGTATTCTGGTGATCAGTGAATCAGCCACGGTGATCGGGCACATTTGTGCGGACCATGTCATCATCAACGGCCGTGTCATGGGACCGGTGCACGCTACAGAACTGCTGGAATTGCAGCCAAAAGCCTATATTGAGGGCGATGTGTACTACAAGGCGCTTGAAATGCACCAAGGGGCAGTCATCTCTGGGCAGTTAAGGCCTACCAGCCAAGCGGCCGGTGACAAACCGGTTCTGAAGCTGGCCACCAACAACGGCTAGCAGCCTGAGGCGGCAGAGTACCTACCCGCATTGTGGTCGGACTTGTTGCGTTACCATATTGTATTGTTTTGAAGTTAGGAGTTCCTTATGAGCGCAGTTGCTGAGATTGTTCCTACCCAAATGCCCGACCCGTTCGTCTTTACCGACAGCGCTGCCGGCAAGGTCGCAGAGTTGATTGCCGAAGAAGGCAACCCGGACCTCAAACTGCGCGTGTTTGTCCAGGGCGGTGGATGCTCAGGGTTTTCTTATGGTTTCACGTTTGACGAAGTGACCAATGACGACGACACCACCATGACCAAAAATGGCGTGTCGCTGCTGATCGACGCGATGAGCTACCAGTACTTGGTGGGCGCCGAGATCGACTACAAAGACGACCTGGAAGGTGCGCAGTTTGTGATCAAAAACCCGAACGCGACCAGTACCTGCGGATGTGGTTCCAGCTTCTCGGCTTGAGGTTCTCGCCCCCAACAAAAAACCGCCCTTGAGGCGGTTTTTGTTGTCCGTTGTTTGTCAAGCCGGATAGGTGGCGCCCAGCACCCGAAGCCCGGCAGCCCCCGTCACGCTGGGCAGGTTGCCGGGCATGCGCAAGGTGGTTTGTCGGGCCAGCCAGGCAAAGGCTGCTGCTTCAACCTGTAAAGGCGGCAACCCACGCGTTTCGGACGAAACAACTTTCCAAGACATCAGACCGGCTTGCAGCCGCTGCATCAGGTAGCCGTTAAAAGCACCGCCACCGCAAACAATCAGCTCTTTGCTACTTTTAAGATAGCTGCTAGCACTCGTAATACATGCCCTTGCAGTGAATTCTGTCAGTGTATTTTGCACGTCTTCGGGGGAATCGTTGGCAAAGGCTTGCAGCTTTCGCGCCAGCCAGCCCATGCTGAACAAATCTCGCCCCGTGCTCTTTGGGGGTGGCATTGAAAAATAGGATTCGTCCAGCAGACGGGTGAGCAATCCGGGAATCAGTTGACCGCTGGCAGCCCAATGGCCGTCCTGGTCGAAGTGCTGGCCAGTGTGCTGAAAACACCAGGCATCCATCAGGGCGTTACCGGGGCCGCAGTCAAAGCCCAGCACATGACCGCTTGCAGGTAGAACGCTGAGATTGGAAATACCGCCAATGTTCAGCACCAGGGTGGTTTGCCCGACCTGACCGAAAACACTTTGGTGGAAGGCCGGTACCAGCGGTGCGCCCTGGCCACCGGCTGCCACATCGCGGCTGCGAAAGTCTGCCACCACGTCAATGCTTGTGCGCTCGGCCAGCAGGGCTGGGTTGTTCAGTTGTGTGGTGTAGCCTGATGTGGGTTGATGCCGCACAGTCTGGCCGTGTGCGCCTATGGCTGCAATGTCTCGGGCGGTGAGTCGGGTCTGATCAAGCAGCGACTTGACGACTGATGCATACACCCCAACGAGCTGGTTGGCCGCCAGCGCTGCGCGATGTAGCTCGTTATGTGAGGGGGTATTGAGTGCCAGCAGTTCTGCGCGGAATTCGTTTGAAAACGCTTGCGTACCATTTGCCAACACACGGAGTTTGTCGCCCGAAAAATCAACCAGCACGCCGTCTGCGCCATCGAGCGATGTACCGGACATCAGGCCGATGTACAAATCGCTCATGACTCAATAATCCTGAAGGACATGGTAAGAATTTTTCGTGCGGCCGCTACCAAGGAAAAATGAGCCCCCTTGTAGGGGAAGAGTGCTACGTGAAACGAGCGAACGTGGGGGCTTGTTTACTCGGCCCGGGTTTGAGCTATCGTGGCAGCAGCTTGCAACTGTGTGCTGACGACTGCGGCTAAGTGTTTGAACATGGGCAATGCGGCCATCGGCACAGGAACGGTCTCGCTCTGGCGGGCAATGGTCATGGGGTCTTGGTGAACGCCATTGACACGGAACTCAAAATGCAAATGGGGTCCTGTGGCCCAGCCCGTGGCGCCGACCAAGCCAATGGTGTCGCCTTGCGCCACACTTTGACCGGCCCGCACATTGACTTTGCTCAGGTGTGCGTAGACCGTTTCATGGCCATTGCGGTGTTTGACAAACACCACATTGCCATAGCCGTTTTGACTGCCTGCAAACGACACCACGCCGTCGCCCACCGTGCGCGCCGGCGTACCAGTAGGGGCTGCGAAGTCAGTACCCAAATGCGCACGCCATTTTTGCAAAATCGGGTGAAAGCGCATGGAAAAGCCGCTGCTGATACGCGTGAACTCCAGCGGCGAGCCCAGGTATGCGCGGCGCAAGCTTTTGCCATCCAGCGAGTAATAGCCGCCTTTATAGGCCGCACCGTTTGCATCCTGACCTGGGGGCTGAAACCACATCGCCTGGTGCACCTTGCCGGCGTTGACAAACTCAGCTGACAGAACCCGGCCAGTGCGCAGCGGTTCGCCATCGGCCTCGAGCGCCTCGAAGACCACGTTGAAGCGGTCGCCCTTGCGCAGCGCCCGGCGAAAGTCAATGTCACTGGAGAACATCTCAGCGATTTGAACGGCTACCGCATCCGGTATGCGCGCCTCGTCGGTGGCGGCAAAAAGAGAGCTTTGAATACTGCCGCTGGCCAGCCGGGCGTTGGCTACATAGGGCGCGGTTTCTATCCGGGAGACAAACGACTGCCCGGCGCGCTCAACGACCAGCCGCTTGAACAGGGTTTCATCATCGCTCGGCCAGCGTGTGCTGAGCTTGGTCAATTCCTGCTTGTCGCTGGCTTCGGCTGTGATAGTCTTGCCGGGGCGACCCGCCAGTGCCAGCCGGGCATTTGAGTCTTTGCGCAGAAAGTCTGCCGCCGCAGGGTCAGTGATGTTGAGGCGTTTGAGCAACGTGTCCGCGGTGTCGTTGCCACGGGTGATGTCGGTGCGAAACAGTTTGAAGCGGTGGTCAGCCAGCGCGTCCAGCTGCGCTTGCAGCGGCAGCGTCTGCACGGATTCGAGCACCTGGCGTACAGGCAAATTGGCCGCGTCAGGTGCCAGCGGCACAACGCCAAAAGCCGTCACACCGGTGCCCAGCAACAAGGTAGCCAAACTGCCAGCGACCCGTTTCGGATGGCGGTGCAGGCTGGCGGCGATGGAATTTAAAAACCGTACCGAATCTGAAAATTGCAAAACTTTGAGTCCCAACGAAGGTGCATGATGTCAAAAATGAGGTTCTTGCCGGGACGCCAAAACGGCCGTGAGCCGCGCATCTAAAATAGTCACCTCGCAAGAGAAGTGCCAGTATATCTGTCGGACGACCCCGCGACTTGCTAAAAACCCTTATGAATCAAGCTCTTGTTACACATTACCCGGTTACCGATCGCGTCAAAAACGCCCTGGCTGTATCGCTTCGGGGCTGCGAAGAGCTGATTCCGCAAGACGAGTGGGTCAAAAAGCTCGCCAGGTCAGAGGCCACGGGCGTGCCGCTGCGAATCAAATTGGGGCTGGACCCGACGGCACCGGACATTCATATTGGCCACACCGTCGTGCTCAACAAAATGCGCCAGTTGCAGGACCTCGGTCATACCGTCATCTTTTTGATTGGCGACTTTACCACCCTGATTGGCGACCCGTCTGGCCGCAACACCACCCGACCGCCGCTCACGCCTGAACAGATCAAGGCAAATGCCGAAACCTATTACAAACAGGCCAGCCTGGTGCTGGACCCGGCCAAAACCGAGATCCGCTACAACAGCGAATGGTCAGACCCGTTGGGTGCGCGCGGCATGATTCAGCTGGCGGCCAAATACAACGTGGCCCGGATGATGGAGCGCAATGATTTTCATGACCGCTTCAAGGCTGGCACGCCGATCAGCGTGCATGAGTTTTTGTACCCGCTGATGCAGGGTTACGACTCAGTGGCGCTCAAAAGCGACCTGGAACTGGGCGGAACCGACCAGAAGTTCAACCTGCTGGTCGGCAGACACCTGCAAGCTGAGTACGGCCAGGAGCCGCAATGCATTTTGACCATGCCGCTGCTCGAAGGCATCGACGGCGTCGAAAAAATGTCGAAAAGCAAAAACAACTACATCGGCATATCAGAAGACGCCAACACCATGTATGCCAAGGTGCTGAGCATTTCTGACGTGCTGATGTGGAAGTGGTACACGCTGCTGTCCTTCAGCAGCGAGGCCGATGTTGCGGCGCTCAAAGCCGAAGTGTCCGCTGGGCGTAACCCAAAAGATGCCAAGGTTGCGCTGGCCAAAGAAATCACCGCACGCTTTCATTCGGCCGCAGCGGCTGATAGCGCAGAGCAAGATTTCATCAACCGCAGCAAGGGCGGCGTGCCGGACGAGATTGAGGCGCGCACGCTAACTGGCGCGCCGATGGGGATAGGCGCAGTGCTCAAGGCGGTTGGCCTGGCAGCATCAGGAGGCGACGCCACGCGGCTGATTGACGGCGGCGGCGTGCGGGTTGATTCGGGCGTGGTCAGTGACAAAGCCTTGAAGCTCAATGCGGGGACCTACGTGGTGCAGGTGGGCAAGCGCAAGTTTGTGCGACTGACCCTGAGCTGAATCTTGCCGCCCGTTTTGATCTTTTCAGGAGCTTTCCCATGCCTGTTTGTACCGCCCTTCGCCGCGCGCCAATGTGGGTCGGGTTGGCATGGGCGTGACGGTGCGTGATGATGCGTGATGATGCGCCTGCACCCGACATGACTGAAATTTTGCTTCACACCGGCAAGGGGCTCCAACTGGTAGGGCCATTGCCTGCCGACATTCAAAATTACACGGCTTACACGGCGGTACCTCTGGCATCAAGCCAGCAGCAGGCGCTGTCGCAGCAGTTTGTTGCTTTTCTGGTCGGGCCGGTCGGCAAGCCGCTGTTTGTCGCCGCCGGCATCACCGATTAGTGCAAGCTGAATGCTATGGTTTCGGGAGCTTCAAGACCAAGCGCTGAATGGCTTAACGACCTATTTGACGCCTGAAATGGCCTGAAAACGCCCGAAAATCTCTCATGTCGGGTGCGAACTCACAAATAAGGGTTTTTGACGCCCAAACCCGTCAGAATCTTGATTTCACGCGCTTCCATCGCGTCCGCATCTGCGGCTGAGGTTTCATGGTCATGGCCCTGCGCATGCAGCGTGCCGTGAACCAGCAGATGCGCGTAATGGGCACGCAGCGTTTTTTTGTTGTCTTTGGCTTCTTTGGCAATCACCGGCGCGCACAGCACCAGGTCAGCGGTGACCAACGGCGCCCGCGTGTAGTCAAACGTCAGCACATTGGTCGGGTAGTCCTTTTTGCGGTACTCGCGGTTCAGCGCTTGGGCCTCATCGCTACCCACAATCCGTACCGTGATCTCGGCATCGCTTTCAAGCGCATGGCGAATCCAGCGGACTACGCTGTGACGGGGCAAGGCTGCGCGGTGGCGGGCGGCGTTCTGGATGTCGCCAAATTGCAGCGACAGCTGCAGGTTTTTAAGAGCCATTTCGGCTCCTGGCCCTTGTTTTAATTGGGCTGGCAGCTATTTTATGAGTAGCACTGGTTAAATCATCAACAGCGCCGGGGGTTTTGTTCGCGCCCCTGGGTGTCTTGTTCACATCGCCAGGCGCACGGTCATACGCGTCCACAATCCGCGCCACCAGCGGGTGCCGCACCACGTCCGCGCTGGTCAGCCGGGTGATGGCAATCCCGTTGACGCGCTTTAAAACCCGTTCGGCATCGACCAGCCCACTGAGCTGCGTGCGCGGCAAATCAACCTGGCTCACATCACCTGTGACCACCGCCTTGCTGCCAAAGCCAATGCGGGTCAAAAACATCTTCATCTGCTCGGGCGTGGTGTTTTGCGCCTCGTCCAGAATCACAAAGGCATGGTTAAGCGTGCGGCCCCGCATGAAGGCCAGCGGCGCAATTTCAATTTGCTGGCGCTCAAAGGCTTTTTGCACCCGTTCAAACCCCATCAGCTCATGCAGCGCGTCCCACAGAGGGCGCAGGTACGGGTCCACTTTCTGGCTTAAATCACCGGGTAAAAAGCCCAGCCGCTCGCCAGCTTCCACCGCAGGGCGGGTCAGCACAATGCGCTGCACGGCACTGCGTTCCAGCGCATCCACAGCGCAAGCTACCGCCAGATAGGTTTTGCCCGTGCCGGCAGGGCCAATGCCAAAGGTGATGTCATGGGTGGCAATGTTCTCAAGATAAGCGCCCTGGTTGACGGTGCGGGCACGCAGGTCGGCGCGCCGGGTGGTCAGCGTGGTGCTGCCGTCGGGCGCATGCTTTAAGGACGTGTCGCCCGACATCATCAGCTGCACGGTTTCCTCAGCGATGGGCCGCTGCGCCATTTCATACAGCGCCTGCAATACCTCCAGCGCCTGGGTCGCGCGCGCCTTGGTGCCGTCAATCTTGAACTGCTCAAACCGGTGCGCAATCTTCACGTCCAAGCCCACTTCAATGGTGCGAATGTGTGCATCCATGGGACCGCACAGGTGGCCCATGCGGGTGTTGTTCGGCGGCGTGAAGGTGTGGCGGAGAATCAAGGCGGGGTTGTCCTGAAGAAGATGAAGTGTTGATTGTCCGCTGATATTCCCATCGCGGGGTGACTGATAACATCAAGCCATGATTGGAAGAATTCAAGGCTTTTTAGCCGAAAAGAACCCCCCAGAAATTCTGGTGGACTGCAATGGCGTGGGCTACGAGCTGCTGGTGCCCATGAGCACCTTTTATAACCTGCCAGCGTTGGGTGAAAAAGTCAGCCTGCTCACCCACTTTGTGGTGCGTGAAGACGCGCAAATCCTCTACGGCTTTGCCACATCGACAGAGCGCGCAGCTTTCAGGCAACTGGTCAAGATATCCGGCGTCGGCCCACGTACTGCCCTCAGCGTGCTCAGCGGCATGAGCGTTGAAGAACTCAGCCAAGCCGTTACCTTGCAGGAGCCTGGCCGCATCATCAAGGTGCCCGGTATCGGCAAAAAAACCGCCGAGCGCTTGCTGCTGGAGCTCAAAGGCAAGCTCGGTGCAGACATCGGCGTGAACGTCAGCATCAGCAATGACAGCCAGTCTGACATCTTGCAGGCGCTGGTGGCCCTGGGCTACAGCGACCGGGATGCGGCGCTGGCATTGAAGGCGCTGCCCAAGGATATTGGGGTGTCTGATGGCATCAAGCTGGCATTGAAGGCGTTGGCGAAGTAAGTGGAACTAGAGGTATCAATATGGCAATTCTTGAAGGTATTCAGATAAAGAACTTTAGAGCCTTGAAAGAGGTCACTCTAGGAAAAACGATTTATGAATCAACCAGTGATCCATTACCCAGACTTTTAGCTGTAATTGGAGCTAATGGGACAGGTAAGTCAAGTTTGTTAGATGCGTTGAGTTTTCTTGGTGATTGCCTAAGAGAAGGTGTCGAGTCAGCTTGTGACAAGCAACATCGTGGTGGTTTTGAGCGTTTGCGCACACAAGGGGTTGCTGATGCAATTCAATTTGAGATTAGATTTCGAGAAGAGGCTTCTGCTCGCCCAATAAACTACACGCTTCATATTGGTGGCGATGCGGCCGGTCGTCCGATAGTGGTGCATGAGCGACTGCGGCAGCGGCGAAAGGGTCAGAAGCATGGGCAACCTTATCCTTTTGTAGATATTACAGATGGCATTGGTTTTGCATGGGCTGGGGAATCAACCGATGACGGTGAGGGTAATGCACAAATAGCCGTCAACATGAAAGACCGTCAAGTATTGGCTATTTCTACATACGGCACACTTACCGATCACCCGAGGATTGCTGCGTTTAGAAATTTTCTTGCCAATTGGTATCTCTCGTATTTTGTTCCGCATCTTGCTAGGGAGCCCTCAATGGCAGGGGCCGAACCACACTTAGATCGAGAAGGAAAAAATCTTGCCAAGTATTTGCAATTCATTGAAAGAAGTAAGCCTGAAGCTTTCAAGGGAATGCTGTCCAGAATAGCAAAAAAGATTCCGGGAATTACCGACATCAAGCATGACGAGTATAAAAATCGTCAACTCGTTCTTGAATTCACATCGGTCGGTTATTCAGAACCTTTTTTTAAAGAGGACATGTCGGACGGCACTTTAAAAATGCTGGCCTATATGCTGCTTATGGAAGACCCAAATCCCGCGCCTTTAATCGGTATTGAGGAGCCTGAAAATGGATTGCATCATCAACTTCTGATTCATCTAGCAATTGAGTTGAAGCAGTTTGCTGCAGAAGAAAAGGGGCCACAAGTTTTGGTAACAACGCATTCACCGCATTTCGTAGATGCGTTAACCCCTTCAGAGGTTTGGATTCTCGATAAAGGAACGGATGGCTACTCAACCTTGATGCGGGCTGCAGAAATTCCCGATATTGTTAATTTTTATAACGAAGGCATACCGATGGGGAGTCTTTGGTATAGCAATCATTTCGGAATAGGTAATCCATGATTTGGCTGGAAGTTCTAGTCGAAGGAATCTCGGACGTTCCGACAATAAAAAAAATTCTTGAAAGAAAATTTGACTTGATTGACGGAGAAGATTTTGCAATCCATTGGCATTGTGGAAGAGGAAATTTGCCTATTGATCCGCACGCTATTTCCGATCCGAAGCATTTAGGCCTGCTTGATCAATTACCCTCTAAGTTGCGTGTTTACGCAAAGAGAGCTCCGCAAACTGTTGTCGTGTTAGTGGTTGTTGATACTGACGACACGCCATGCGTTGAGTTGTTGCGAGATCTGAATGCAATGCTCGCCGCACTAGCTGAAAAGCCTCAAGTGCTTTTCCGATTGGCTATTGAGGAAATTGAAAGCTGGTTTATTTCCGACATCAATGCTCTGCGCAGTGCGTATCCCAAAAGGCTTGATAAGTCGGTACTAAAAGGATTGGAACCAGACGCAATCGTTGGAGCTTGGGAAAAGCTTGCCAAAGCTTTGAAGTTCGACGAGGGTTCTGCAGGGCCCGGTGTGAAGCTAGGCTGGGCTGAGAAAATATCACCGCATCTGAATCTGGATCAACCTAGGTCGCCAAGTCTGCGCAAATTCATTGAAGGCGTAGATCGATTGGTAAAAGGCCGTGCCCCATGACTATCCAAACCGACGACTTCAACCTGGCCGACTTGCCGCCCTCGCGGCGCGTCATGTCCGCCGCGCCTGACTCCCCCAAAGAAGAAGCCATTGAGCGGGCCCTGCGCCCCAAGCTGTTTGAGAGCTATGTCGGGCAGGCCAAGGTCAAGGAGCAGCTTGAGATTTTTATTGGTGCGGCCAAAAAACGCAGTGAAGCGCTTGACCACGTGCTGCTGTTCGGCCCGCCCGGTCTGGGCAAGACCACGCTGAGCCACATCATTGCGCATGAGCTGGGTGTGAACATGCGGCAAACCAGCGGCCCGGTGCTTGAAAAGCCCAAAGACCTGGCCGCGCTGCTGACGAATCTTGAAAAAAACGATGTGCTTTTCATCGACGAAATTCACCGCCTCAGCCCGGTGGTTGAAGAGATTTTGTACCCTGCACTTGAGGACTACCAGATCGACATCATGATTGGCGAAGGTCCGGCGGCGCGCAGTATCAAGCTTGATTTGCAGCCTTTCACGCTGGTCGGCGCCACTACCCGCGCGGGCATGCTGACCAACCCGTTGCGTGACCGATTCGGTATCGTGGCGCGGCTGGAGTTTTACACCGCTGATGAGCTGGCGCGCATCGTCAAACGCAGCGCGGGCTTGCTGAACGTACCGACTGACGAAGAGGGCGGTTTTGAGATTGCCCGCCGCTCACGCGGTACACCGCGTATCGCCAACCGCTTGCTTCGCCGCGTGCGTGATTTTGCAGATGTCAAAGGCAAAGGCGAAATCACTTTGGACATCGCGAACAAGGCACTTGCCATGCTCGACGTGGACCCGCAAGGCTTTGACGTGATGGACCGCAAGTTGCTGGAATGCGTGATTCACCGCTTTGATGGCGGCCCAGTCGGGCTGGACAACATTGCCGCCAGCATTGGCGAAGAGCGCGACACGATTGAAGACGTGATTGAACCGTTTCTGATTCAGCAGGGCTATTTGCAGCGCACCCCGCGTGGGCGCATTGCGACGCTGGCAGCGTATCGGCATTTGGGGGTGGCGCCGCCAGCGGCAGGAAATGAGTTGTTTACTTGAAACAATGTCTCAAGGGTCTTTTAGAGAT
>JBKCGU010000085.1:0-20655 GCA_046303055.1 Polaromonas sp. | reverse complement strand
TACGAAGTCAAACGCATCGTCGTCGGGCAAGACAAGTTTTTGGAGCGCGTGATGGTGGCCATCCTCGCGCAGGGCCACCTCTTGGTGGAAGGCGTGCCGGGGCTGGCCAAAACACTCACCGTCAAAACGCTGGCCAACACGGTCACGGGGGACTTCAAGCGCATCCAGTTCACGCCCGATTTGGTGCCTGCCGACCTGATTGGCACGCGCATTTACAACCAGAAAACCGGCGAGTTCAGCACCTCACTGGGCCCGGTGTTCACCAATCTGCTGCTGGCAGATGAGATCAACCGTGCACCGGCCAAGGTGCAAAGCGCGCTGCTGGAAGTGATGCAGGAGCGGCAAGTCACGATTGCCGGTGTGACGCACAAAGTGCCCTCGCCCTTTCTGGTCATGGCCACACAGAACCCGATTGAAACCGAAGGCACCTACCCGCTGCCTGAGGCGCAGGTAGACCGCTTCATGATGAAGGTGCTGGTGGACTACCCCACCGACGAAGAAGAATTCGTCATCGTGCAGCGCGTAACAGGCCCAGCCGTTGCCGTATCAGCCGTCGCCACCACAGAGCAACTGGCAGCGTTGCAAGCCGAATGCCGCAAGGTGTATGTCGACCCATCCCTGGTGCAATACGCCGTGAAATTGGTCTCTGCCACCCGCCACCCCGACAGGCACGGCATGAAAGAACTCGCCCGCTTCATCACCTTCGGGGCCAGCCCGCGCGCCACCATCAACCTGACAGAAAGCGCACGGGCCTTGGCCATGCTGCGGGGACGCAGTTATGCGCTGCCGGAGGACATGACCGATCTGGTGCCCGATGTGCTGCGGCATCGATTGGTGTTGTCGTATGAGGCACTGTCTGAAGGTTTGACTGCCGATGCCGTCGTGGGCAAGATCATGGCCAAGATTGCGCAACCCGCAAAGCCACTGGCGCATGAAGCCCATGAGCAACTCGCCGCCTAAACAAAAAGAAGGCGCCGAGCAACTGTTGCGCCGCCTTGAGTGGACGGTGCTGCGCCGCCTGGACGGCCTGCTGCAGGGCGACTACCGCACACTGCTGCGCGGCACCGGCATGGACCTGGCCGACCTGCGCGAGTACCAGCACCACGACGATGTGCGGCACATGGACTGGAACGTGACAGCCCGCTTGCAGCAACCGCATGTGCGGGTGTTCACGCAAGACCGTGAAATGAGCGCCTGGTTTTTGCTCGACCTGAGCCCATCGATGGACTTTGGCTCGGGCGACCAGCGCAAGCGGGGTTTGTCTGCTGAGTTTGTGGCGGTGCTGGCGCGCATGTTGACGCGTCACGGCAACCGTGTGGGGGCCATGCTGTATGGCTCTGGCGTGGACACTGTTATACCCGCACGGGGCGGCAGGCAGCACATTTTGCAACTGCTGCACACCCTGCAAAGACGTCCTGACGCCGCGCAGGCGGGCCCGACAAAGCTGCATGAGTTGCTGGACTCAGCAGCGCAGACGATACGCAGGCGCGCATCGATTTTTGTGGTGTCTGACTTCATCAGCGAGTCGGGCTGGGAAAAACCGCTGGGCAGACTCGCGCAGCGGCACGAGGTCGTTGCTGTACGGCTGCTCGACCCGATGGAGCTGCAACTGCCTGACCTGGGCCTGATCCCAATCCTTGACGCGGAGACCGGCGAACAACTGCTGGTCGATACAAGCGACAAGGGCTTTCGCCAACGCTTTGCCCGCATAGCGGCGCAGCGTGAAGCCGACTTGCGCCAATCGCTTGCCAAAGCCGGCGTGGACACGCTGGAGTTGGCCACCGATGGTGATCTGGTGGACTGCTTGACACGCTTTACCGACTTGCGAAAGCGCCGCGCCAGAGCCTCTGCCGGCGGCCAATTGCCAGCCCATCTGGCGCGCGCTGCATCAATACCTATCAAGGACAAGCGATGACCGCTCCCATGACCTTCCTGTGGCCCCAACTCCTCTGGCTGTTGTTGCTCTTGCCGCTGCTGGTGCTGCTGTACGGCTGGCTGCTGCGCCGCAAGAAAAAAATGGCGCTGCGCTACGCCAGCCTGTCCATCGTGCGCGAGGCCGTGGGCAAGGGCCAGAGCTTGAAGAGGCATATACCGCCGCTGCTGTTTTTATTGTCTTTGGCGGCCATGCTGCTGGCGTCCAGCCGGCCATTTGCCGTCATCACCTTGCCGTCAGATCAGCAAACCATCATGCTGGCGATGGACGTGTCAGGCAGTATGCGGGCAACCGATGTCAAACCCAACCGGCTGGTGGCATCACAAGACGCCGCCAAAGCGTTTTTGACCGAACTGCCGCGCAACGTACGGGTGGGTATTGTGGCGTTTGCTGGCACGGCCTCGGTGGTGCAGCCGCCCACACTGAGCCGTGAAGACCTGGTGGCCGCCATTGACAAATTCCAGCTGCAGCGCGGCACGGCGATTGGCAATGGCATTGTGGTGTCGCTGGCGGAGCTGTTCCCCGATGCGGGCATCGACATTGCGTCCATGCAATCAGGCCGGGACCGCCAGCGCGGCGTCGCGATTGACCAGCAGCCCGTGGTCGGCAAAGACGGCAAAGAAAAAAAACCTTTTGTGCCTGTAGCGCCCGGTTCGTATGCCTCTGCAGCTATTATTTTGTTGACCGACGGCCAGCGCACGACAGGCGTTGATTCCATGGATGCCGCCAAAGTCGCGGCTGACCGCGGCGTGCGCATTTACACCGTTGGCGTGGGCACGGTCAACGGCGAAACGATTGGTTTTGAAGGCTGGTCCATGCGCGTCAAGCTCGACGAGGAAACCCTCAAAGGCATTGCACGCAACACGCAGGCTGAATATTTTTATGCTGGCACGGCAGGCGACTTGAAGAAGGTTTACGAGTCACTCAGCTCGCGCCTGACGGTGGTGAAAAAAGAAACTGAAATATCCGCACTGCTGGCGCTGGTTGCTGCGGCCTTTGCGCTGCTGTCCGCAGGTTTGTCGCTTGCCTGGTTTAACCGGATTCTTTAAAGGAACTCGTCACCCGTTTCCTGCGCCACTTTCAGGCACGCCAGCAGGGCTTGCGTGCGGCCCACCTGGTTCGCCAGCACCAGCACCAGCCGCGCATTGAGGTGTTCCGACTGCTCACGGCTCAAGCCCTGGTGGGCGTCCAGCAGGCTTTCATAAAAAGCGTCTGCATCTTCAAAATTCAGCTCGCTTGTCATGCGCCAGCCCCAGTTGCCGCGTGAACGGCTTGCGTCAAGAAAGCGTCAACCAGCTGCTTGCCACTGGCTGCCAGATAGCTGTCGGGCCGCACGATGGCCCAGCGTGGGTTGCCAGCGCAGCCAGCCAGGTGGCCACGGCTGTCAACCACATGTTCTTCGGCTGTGGCCAGGGCGGCCTTGCGCACCACCTGCACACAGCGCGCGTCGGTCTGGCGCGCCAGTTGCCTGACCTGTCGGGCCTCCTTCTGACTGAGACGCCCAAATACCAGCAGCAGCAAACGCCCTTGAGCCCAGGAGAGCAAGTCAGCCACGTCACCGGTGCTGCCGTCGGCCCAAAGGAGTGCCACGTTTTGCAGCGCCCGCCCGCCCGAGCTGTGGCATACGCCTGAACGGCTGTACACATTGGGCGACGACATGCGGCCGGTGTTGACCAGTTGCCGCGCAAACGCATGGCGTTTGGCCAGGCTGATGGCAGCCTGGCGAAAGACGCGCTCGGCCCCGTCAGCGGGGCGCAAAAAACGTGTGGTGCGGTTGGTCACCAGGACGTTGTGCGTGGCCGCTTCATGCCGCTCGTGGTGGTAGCTGGCCAGCAGCGCAGGCCCGGCCCGGCCCTGCACAACAGCGGCCAGCTTCCAGGCCAGGTTGTCGGCGTCCTGCACACCGGAGTTGCCGCCGCGCGCGCCAAACGGGCTGACCACATGCGCAGCATCACCCACAAAAAACACCCGGCCGTGGTGCAACTGGTTCAGGCACTCGCTGCGGTAGGCGTAGGGGCCAATCCAGACGATGTCGTACTCGTCATGCGGCACATCCCGGCCCAGCTGGCCATTGATGCGTGTGCGCACCACCTCTTCACGGCTGACTTCTTCCGGGTCTGCGTCAGGCCGCATCTGGTAGTCAATACGCCACACGCCGTCGGCCATCAGGTGCTGCCACACCGCACGGCCTTCGTTGAACGGCGCTTCTATCCAGGTGTGGCGCTCCACCGGTGGTGGGTGTTTAAAGCGCACATCGGCGATGCACCAGCGGTCATCTCCGGTTTTGGCGGTCACGCTGGCGGCTACCCAAGCGCGAAACGGGCTGCGGGCGCCTGTGCAGTCGATGACGTGTGTGGCTTCTATCCGGTAATCACCCGCCGGTGTGGTGACGTTCAGTGCTGCAAATTCGGCGTTTTGCTCAAATCCTGTGATGCGGTTGTTCCAGCGCAGCTCAACCGTGCGATGTGCGGCCTGGTAAAGCTGCTCTACCAAAAAGCCTTCCACATAAAACTGCTGAATATTGATAAACGGTGGCTGCCGGCTGATGTTGTGGGCGCTGGCAGAGGCCAGGTCAAACGAATACACCTCGTCGCTGCCTGCAAAGGTGCGGCCCACGCTCCACTGCACACCCTTGGCGGCGATGCGGTCGTAAATACCCAGTCGCTTGAAAATCTCCAGCGTTTTTTGCGCATAGCAAATACCGCGCGACGATGCGCCTTTCACGCCAACGGTGTTGTCTTCGTCCAGCAGCACCGCGTGCACGCCGTACTGGTTGAGCGCACAGGCCAGCGTCAGGCCAGCAAGCCCGCCGCCGACGATCACGATCTCATGCCGCCTGATTTGCCGCTGTGCCAGTTCAGGCGGCGGGCTAAAAGGGTATTGGGGCAAGGCGTAGCCAGTGCCACCGGAAAACTCATAACCATTGGCCATGAGGGCTGGCGCGTAGGGGTGGGTGTTAGGCTGCATGAAATGACCGGGATGTGACGGTTTTAACGATGTTTTAGCCTTCCAGGCCAATCAATACAAATGCAGTCAGCTCCTGATTTGATAGTAAGGGGCTTCACACTGCCTCAGCCCGCTCAGCCCGCCACTGCTGCTTGCGTGTCGTCCATTCGGCCAGTCGGGCATGCACAGTAATGCTTTCTTTTTGCATCTGCACCTCGTCGGCCAGTTGGGCGGTCAGTTCCAGCCGCACGCCGTTCGGGTCAAAAAAGTAAATGCTTTTGAAAATGTGGTGGTCGGTCACGCCCAGCACCTCAATGCCCTCGGCCTGAAGCCGGGTTTTCATGGCCTCCAGCTCGGGCACGGTGTTGACGCGAAACGAAATGTGATTGACCCACAGCGGCGTATTGGGCGACGGCAGCGCGGCCTCATCGTCACCCAGGTCAAAAAACGCAATGAAAGAACCGTCTTGCAGCCGGAAGAAAAAGTGGGTGTAGGGGCAGTATTCCCCCGTACTCGGCACGATGTCGCTCTGGATGATGTGAAACAGCGGCAGGCCCAGAATGTCCTCATAAAAATGCCGCGTTTGCTCGGCATCTTTGGCGCGGTAGGCGTAATGGTGCAACTGCTGGATGGGGGCAGGCGGGGGCAGCTTGTCAAAGGGGGGCATTTTTTTTGAGCCTTTTTAGTGTTTACCTATTCGTAACGAGTTTACTGTATCGTAATCTTGTCGGGCTGCAAAGCCGTACCAACCGGCAGCAGACAGCGGGCTGAAGTAAAGTCAGGACACTTTTATCCACACCTCAAACCATGTTGTTTTTACTGTCTCCGGCCAAGTCACTTGACTACGACACGCCCCCACAAGTGAGCAAGCACACACAGCCGCTTTTTACCCGCCAGTCGGCGGCACTGATCGAGGTGCTCAAAACCAAAACCCCGCAAGACATCAGCAGCCTGATGAAGCTGTCGGACGCCTTGTCGGGCCTGAACGTGGGGCGTTACCAGGCATGGTCTGAAAAATTCAGCCCCCAAAATTCAAAGCAGGCCGTGCTGGCCTTCAACGGCGATGCGTATGAGGGCTTGAATGCCAAAACCCTGAGCGCGGCGCAACTGGACTGGGCGCAAGACCACGTTTGCATCCTCAGCGGTTTGTACGGTGTGCTTCGGCCGCTTGACCTGATGCAACCGTATCGGCTGGAAATGGGCACCGCCCTGGCCACACCCAAAGGTACAAACCTCTACCAGTTCTGGGACGCGCAACTGTCAAGTTACCTGAACGAAAGAGCGGCGGCCGACAAAGCGCCTGTTGTTGTCAATCTGGCGAGTCAGGAGTATTTCAAGGCGGTGGACAGGACTGACCTGAAAGCCCGCGTGGTGAGCTGTGTGTTTGAAGACTACAAAAATGGCCACTACAAAATCATCAGCTTTCATGCCAAGCGCGCGCGGGGATTGATGGCGCGCTACGCGATTGACAAAAAAGTGGGCAGCGTTAAAGCACTCGAGGCTTTCACTACCGAGGGCTGGCGGTTTGAAGCGGCCTTGTCTGGCCCAGACCGCCTGGTCTTCAGGCGCAAGCTGCCAGAATGAACCCATGAAAATCACCGCCAACAGCATTCAGATTGAAGTTGAAGACAGCGCGCCTGGGGCAAGTCACCTGCGCGCGGGGGTGGTCGAGCGTCTGCTGCCTTTGCTGACGGCACACATGCAAGCAACACACACACTTAAATCGACCTGACATTCATGAACACCCCTGAACAATCCCGGTTGGGCAAAGCGGCCAGCTACGCAGACCAGTACGATGCCTCACTGCTGTTCCCGATGCCACGCGCAACCAAGCGCCAGGACATCGGCGTGGTCGATGCCGCACCATTTTTTGGTGCCGACATATGGACGGCCTACGAGCTCGGCTGGCTGAACCTGCGCGGCAAGCCGCAAGTGGCGCTGGCGCACATCACCGTGCCGTGCGAGTCGCCCAACATTGTCGAAAGCAAATCTTTCAAGCTGTACCTGAACAGTTTTACCAACACCCGTTTTGCCGATGCCCGCGATGTGCGCGAACGGATACGGGCCGACATCAGCGCCGCAACCGGCAGCGGCATTGGCATCAAAACCATCGGCCCCGAGCTGTTTGACCGCGAGCCGATTCATGAAATGGACGGCCTGAACCTGGACCGGCTGGACGTGGAGTGCATTCACTACACGCCCACGCCCGAGCTGCTGTTTGCTGAGTTTGACGAGCCTGCCGTGACGCAAACGCTGACCAGTAATCTGCTCAAAAGCAATTGCCTCGTCACTGGTCAGCCCGACTGGGGCAGTGTGCAAATTGCCTACTCAGGCCCCGCCATCAACCAGGAAGGCCTGCTGCAATACCTGGTGAGCTACCGCAACCACAACGAGTTTCATGAGCAGTGCGTGGAGCGGATCTTTATGGACGTGTGGACGCGCTGCAAACCGATCAAGCTGTCGGTGTACGCGCGCTATACCAGGCGTGGCGGGCTGGACATCAACCCGTTTCGCACCAGCTACCCGCAGCATTTGCCGCTGAACGTGCGGACCGCGCGACAGTAATTATTTGGCTGCAGGCTTGTAAGCTGCGATGGCCTTGGCCAAGTCGGTGGTTTCTTCGCAGCTGGTGCAAATCGCCTTGAGCCGTGCCAGTTGCGCTTCGGCTTTTTCCTTTTGGTTCACTTTCAAATACGCCACACCTGAGTACTCAAGCGCGCCTTTGTGCTTCGGGTCGAGCGCCAGCGCTTTGTCGTAGGCAGCAAAGGCCTCGTCGTACTTGCCCAGCCAGCGGCTGGCGTAGCCCAGCAGGTTGTAGCCATCGGCGTTTTTGGGGTTGTCGGCCACCACTTTTTTAAAGCTGTCGGCGGCCAGTGCCCAGTTTTTGGCTACCAGAGCTTTTTTGCCAATGGCGAAGTCGTCGGCTTTGGCGCTTTCTGTCGGCGTGGGTGACGTGTCGGCAGCCAGGCTCAAGGCGGGCAAGCCCAGGGTGAGCAAAGGCAGGGCAACAAGTGCGTGGGCAAAAAAACTCTTCATGGTTAGCTCCATTGTGGTGAGGTGGGCGAAAGCACCACGAGAGTATCCGTGATGGGAGCAGAACGTCAAACCCTGCGTCTGCGCGGCACCACGGTCAACTGACAAGTGCTTGTGGCCTGGCCTGCAGCCGCTGTGACAGCTTGCGACGCTACATGCATCAGCAGGTCGGTTCGCTGTCACTGCACCTGCGCCACCCCCTCAAAACAGCTGATCGCTGGGCGATTCGTCTGCTATATTTTCGGGAGCTGCTTGCGCAAGTATTGATTGGTCTGGAGCCCGATTTGATACCTGAAAAGCGCTGTTTTTCGCTGTTTTTGACAAGTACTCAAAATTTTCAAGCGTTCCGGCCCGCACGCCCAGCAGCCGCAATTTTTTGTCCAGCGGGATGCGCTTTAAGCACTGGCCGGCGACTTGCCGGATCGTTGTGGCGTCCATCGTGTAGCCCTCAAGCGTCTGGTCGCGGGTGGCAATTTTGAAGTCGTCATAGCGCAGCTTGATGCCAATCGTTTTGGCGGCGTAACCCTTGCGGTCCAAGTCCAGTGCCAGCTGGTTGCACAGTTCGGTAAAGATCGCGCCCAGCGCGGCCTTGTCGCGCACCGCATGCAGGTCACGCTCGAAGGTGGTTTCCCGGCTCATGCTGACCGGCTCGCTGCTGGTGACCACTGGCCGGTCGTCGCGGCCCCAGGCCACCGCGTGCATCCACGCGCCCGTGGCCTTGCCAAATTTGGCGATCAAAAAAGACGCGTCTTGTGCCGCCAGCTCGCCAATCGTCTGAATACCGAGCGCGGCCAGTTTTTCATCGGCCTTGGGGCCAATGCCGTTGATCATGCGGCACTTCAATGGCCAGATTTTGTCTTGCAGGTCTTCTTCATAAACGATCGAAATGCCATTCGGCTTGTTGAACTCGCTCGCCATTTTGGCCAGCAGCTTGTTGGGCGCCACGCCGACCGAGCAGGTCAAGCCGGTCGCCTCGGTGATCGCCTTTTGAATCAGCCTGGCCAGCACCCGCCCGCCTTGGCGTTGGCCGCCCGGCACCTCGGTGAAATCAATGTAGACCTCGTCCACACCCCGGTCTTCCATCAGTGGCGCTATGTCAAGAATCGTGCTTTTGAACAGCTTGGCGTATTTGCGTACCTCGTCAAAGTCAACCGGCAGCACGATGGCCTGCGGGCACAGCCTGGCCGCCTTCATCATGCCCATGGCCGAGCCGACGCCAAACTGCCGCGCTGCATACGTGGCGGTGGTGATCACACCGCGCCCGACATAGTCCTTGAGCAAGGGGAAGTCTGCGACCGGAATAAAGCGCGGGTCACGCGCTGGCTGCGCGGCCAGCAAGGCATCGTCGAGCTTGCGCCGACCGCCGCCAATCACCACCGGCAGGCCCTTGAGCTGCGGGTAGCGCAGCAACTCGATGGATGCAAAAAAAGCATCCATGTCGAGATGGGCAATACGTCGTATGGGGCGCATTGCCCAATCCTCAGCTTTCCGGTTGACCTCGCGTTTTATTTTCCGTTTGATTTTCCGTTAATGGCCAGCAGTTCCACCTCAAACACCAGCGTGGCATTTGGCGGAATCACGCCGCCTGCACCGCGCTGGCCGTAGGCGATGGCCGATGGGCAGGTCAGCTTGGCCTTGCCGCCGGTTTTCATCAGTTGCACGCCTTCGGTCCAGCAGGGGATCACGCCGTTCAGCGCAAACTCGGTGGGCTCGCCGCGCTTGTAAGAGCTGTCAAACTCTTTGCCGTCCGGGAAGCTGCCTTTGTAATGCACCTTGACCCGGTCGCTGGCAGCCGGGCTGCTGCCGGTACCGTCTTTCAGGGAGCGGTAAACCAGGCCGCTTTTGGTGACCTGGGCGCCTGGCTCTTTGCTGGCGGCGGTCAAGGTGGCATCGGTTTGTGCAATCGCAGCGGTGGCGAGCAGTAATGACAAAACACTGGCAATGAATGTTGAACGCATTGGAAAACCTTTAATTGAGTGGAAGTGAATGTGAATGTGAATGGGGGTGTGAATGGGGGTGTGAAGAGGGCTTTGAAACACAGAAATGTTAATCGTTAGGGTGGGGGCTTGCGTTTTAAGGGTCCGTAACATTCAAGATGTCATGGCCAAATGTTGAATTTGATTGCTATAAAAATAGGAGCTACTAGTGCGCATATAAATTGGCCCGGAGGCCGATTTGATGCCTAAAAGGCTCTTGTGCATTGTCAGGCTTTTTCGGCCAAAACCTGGGTGACATGCTCGACCCGCCACCATGCCGGCAGCAGGCTTTGCACGTCGGGCCGGGTAAAGCGGTCGTCCATCAGGTAAATCACGCCGGTGTCCTGCTGGGTGCGTATCACCCGGCCAGCGGCCTGCACCACTTTTTGCAGGCCGGGGTAGAGGTAGGTGTAGTTGTAGGCTTTGTCGCCGCTGGCATCGTCCTGCTCAAAGTAGGTCGCCATCCGGGTTTTGATTTCTTCGTTCACGGCATTGACCTGCGGCAAGCCCAGCGTGGCAATGAAGGCACCAATCAGCCGGCTGCCCGGCAGGTCAATGCCTTCAGCAAACGCACCGCCCAACACGGCAAAGCCAATGCCTTGCGATGTGGGTGTGAAACGGCTTAAAAACTGATCGCGCCCGGACTCGTTCATCTGCCGGGTTTGCGACCAGGTGCTGATGTGCGGGTGGCGCTGGGTGAAGCAGTGCGCCAGCTTTTGAAGGTAGTCGTAGCTGCTGGTAAAGGCCAGATAGTTGCCAGGTGCGCGTTCGTACTGCTGCGCCATCATCTCTGCGATCAGGCTCAGGGACTGGTCGCGGTGCTTGTAGCGGGTCGACACATTGCGCACCGCTTTGACGGTCAGCTGCTCGGGCAAAAACGGCGAGGCCACGTCGATCCAGACGGTCGTTAAAGGCAGGCCCAGTGTGTCCTTGTAAAACTGTGGCGGACTGAGCGTGGCTGAAAACAGCGCCACCGAATGGGCGGCAGTCAATCGCGGATTCAAAAAGGGCGCCGGCACGATGTTGCGGATGTTCAGGCTGGCGCAGCCCTGGCCGCCCTGCAGCAGCCCCTGGCCTGGCTCTGCATCGTCAGTAAGCGTGATGTCAAACATCGAATGCGCCGCAAAGCTGTCGGCCATGCGCGAAAAGTGCAGTGCCTCAAAATAAAACGCCTGCAGTTCAGCATCGACCCGCGTTGGGTTGGCCACCAAAAAGTCGGTGATGGTGGTGATGGCCTGCTGCAGGGCTTTCAAAAAATCAACCGGCATCTCCTGCACCACCAGGTAAGGGTCGATCTGGGTTTTATGCACGTCGTTAAAGGCGCGGTTGAGCTTGTCGAGCACGTTGCGAACCGCTTTGGGTGCTGCGCTGTGCAGCGCCTGCAACTGGCGCTGGTCGAGGCCGGCAGAGTACATGCTGCGCGCCCGCTCGATCATGTTGTGGGCTTCATCGACCAGCACACTCACACGCCACTGGTGGTTGACGGTCAAGGCGTGCAGCAGTGCGCTGGTGTCGAAGTAGTAGTTGTAGTCGCCCACCACCACATCGGCCCAGGTGGCCATTTCTTGGGCCAGGTAGTAGGGGCAAACGCGGTGGGCTAGCGCCACACGCCGGGTGGCTGCCCTGTCCAGCGCGCCGGCTTCGCTGGCTTGTACGGCAGCGTTACGCGCCTCGGGCAGCCGATCATAAAAACCCTTGGCCAGTGGGCATGAATCGCCGTGGCAGGCTTTGTCGGGGTGTTCGCATGATTTGTCTCTGGCGACGAGTTCAAGCACCCGCAGCGGCAGGCCTGTGGTACTTTTTTCAATCAGCTCCAGGGCGTCAAGGGCCAGTTTGCGGCCCGGCGTTTTGGCGGCCAGAAAGAACAGTTTGTCCAGCCGCTGGGCAGGCATGGCTTTGAGCAGCGGGTACACCGTGCCGATGGTTTTGCCAATGCCGGTGGTGGCCTGGGCCATCAGGCACTTGCCGTTGCTGGCGGTTTTATAAACCGCCTCAGCCAGTTCGCGCTGGCCGGGCCTGAAGCTGGCATGCGCAAAGGCCAGGCTGGTCAACGCACTGTCCCGCCCAATGCGGTGTGCCAGTTCGCGCTCGGCCCATGCTAAAAACAGCTCGCATTGGTTTTCAAAGTAGTCTTTCAGCGCGCTGGCTGTGAAATGTTCAACCAGCGGCGTTTCTTGGGTACTGGCAATGTCAAAGTACACCAGCGCCAGGTTGATGCTTTCTAGGCCCTTGGCCTGGCACAGCAGCCAGCCATAAATTTTGACCTGTGCCCAATGCAGCCCCCGTTTGTTGTCGGCCATGTTGTGCAGGTCGCCGCGGTAGGTTTTGACTTCTTCCAGCTGGTTGCTGTCGGGGTCATAGCCATCGGCACGGCCGCGAACCGTCAGGCTTTTGTAGTCGCCTTCGAGCGTGACTTCGCTCTGGTAGCTGGCGTCACGGCGCGACGCCACCAGCGCATGACCTGCCATGCCGTCTTGCGCAGATGGGGCAGGGGTAAAACGCAAGTCCAGGTCGCCATGCTTGGCGGTGAACTCGCACAGAGCCCTGACGGACACGCGGTAGGTCAATCAAGGCTCCGGCGGTTCATAGGGCTGATTATCCGGGATCGCGGTGGCTACAAGGCTGGCTCAATGTTGCCCCCAACTCGTTCGGCGACTTGTCAGATCGTTTCACTGCTTGACGCAGGCATGACGCAATGTCATCTCCCGTTACTTTTGCAGCGCTATACAAAAAGGAGCTGTTAGCCCTAGTATTAATTGACTTAAAGACTGTTTTGATAAACGAAACAGCTCATTTGTATCGGCAAAACTAGTTTTGCACCTTGGGCCGCTGGCGTTTGGCAGGGGTGACTGACATGTCCGTCGTTTTACCCGCCCGCTGAACGCTCAGGGGGACGGCCACGCCTGGCTTGAGTGCAGCCACTGCGCCCAGTAGTTCTGACACGTTGCCAACCGTTTGGCCGTTGACGGCCGTGATCACATCGCCGGGTTTGATGCCGGCCTGCCCGGCAGGGCCGTTTTGCAGCACGCCGGTGATGATGACGCCATCTTTGGTTTTGACGTTGAAGGTTTCCATCAGCTCAGCGTTCAGCTCTTGCGGCTCCACACCTATCCAGCCACGCGTGACCTGACCCTCCTTCACAATGCTGTCCAGCACCTGCTTGGCGGTAGACACTGGAATAGCAAAACCAATGCCCATCGATCCGCCGGAACGGGAGTAAATCGCGGTGTTGATGCCCATCAGCGCGCCGGTGGTGTCGACCAGTGCGCCGCCCGAGTTGCCGGGGTTGATCGCTGCGTCGGTCTGGATGAAGTTTTCAAAGGTGTTGATGCCCAGCCGGTTGCGGCCAAGTGCGCTGACAATGCCGCCGGTGACCGTCTGGCCCACGCCAAACGGGTTGCCAATGGCCAGCACCGGGTCGCCAACCAGCAAGGCATCCGAGTTGCCCAGCACAATCACGGGCAGCTTGTCGAGCTCGATTTTCAAAATCGCCAAGTCGGTGTCGGGGTCGGTACCAATCACTTTGGCTTTGGCCTTGCGGTTGTCAAGCAGCACCACCTCAATCTCGTCCGCGCCTTCGACCACATGGTTGTTGGTCAGGATATAGCCGCTGGCGCTGATGATGACGCCGCTGCCCAGGCCGCCTTGTGGCTCGTCCCGGCCTTGGTCGCCGTAGAAGAACTTGAACCAAGGGTCACCCGCGTGCGGGTTTTTGGCCGCGGCTTTGCTGGTGTTGATGCTGACCACCGCTGCCGAGGCGATTTTGGCTGCCGCGCTGAAGCTGCCAACCGGGCCGGTGCCGCGCTGCACCGCGGGCGCTTCCAGCACGGCCACCGAGCCGACTGAACCGGAAAAGGGGCGGCGCTCAACCCATTGCGGCTTGAGCGTGGCGACCACAAAAAACACCGCCACCAAAACGGTAACGGTTTGAGAAAACAAAAGCCAGAATTTGCGCATGGTGTGCCGGGTGTGAAATGAATCAAATGTCGATATGGGGGCGCAAGCTGCTCAATCCAATAGCGCCTCATTTTGTCTCATGACGCGCAAAACCCCAAAAAGCGATAATCAAAAGCTCTCTGTCCGTCACGTCCCAAGGAGATCCGAATGAAAGCCCAAAGCGTCCTGGCCAGCATTGGCAACACCCCGCACATTCGCGTCAATCGCCTGTTTGGCCCGGCCTGCCAAACGCACCACATCTACATCAAGTCCGAGCGCAGCAACCCCGGCGGTTCGATCAAAGACCGCATTGCCCTGGCCATGGTGGAGGCGGCTGAACAATCGGGCGTCCTCAAGCCAGGCGCCACCATCATTGAGCCGACCTCTGGCAATACGGGTGTGGGCCTGGCGGTGGTGGCGGCTGTGAAGGGCTACAAACTGGTGTTGGTGATGCCACAGAGCATGAGCCTTGAGCGTCGCCGCCTGATGCTGGCTTATGGTGCCAGTTTTGACTTGACGCCTCGTGAAAAAGGCATGACTGGCGCGATTGCCCGGGCCAAAGAGCTGGTGGCGCAGACGCCCGGCGCGTGGATGCCCTCGCAATTTGACAATCCGGCCAACATCGACATTCATGCGCGCACCACGGCGCTGGAGATTTTGGCCGACTTCCCGAACGGGGTGGACTACTACATCACCGGCGTGGGCACCGGCGGCCACTTGACCGGCGTGGCGCAGGTGTTGAAAGCCAGATTTCCCAACACCAAAGTCTTTGCGGTCGAGCCTGCGGCCTCGCCCGTCATCAGCGGCGGCAAGCCGTCGCCGCACCCGATTCAGGGCATTGGCGCGGGGTTCATTCCGGCCAATTTACATGTTGATTTGCTCGACGGCGTGATTCAGGTCGAGGGCGATGCCGCCAAAGACTTTGCCCGCCGCAGCGCGACTCAGGAAGGCTTGCTGGTGGGTATCTCGTCAGGTGCCACGCTGGCGGCGATTGCGCAGAAGCTGCCTGAGATTCCCGCTGGCAGCACGGTGTTGGGCTTCAATTACGACACCGGGGAGCGTTACTTGTCTGTCGAGGGGTTCCTTCCTTGAACAGGGCAAAGCTTCTTGCGGCTTTTGACACGCTGCTGCAGCCCGAGCGATTCAAAGATTACGGCCCCAATGGCTTGCAGGTCGAAGGCAAGGCCCAGGTGCGAAAAATCATCTCGGGTGTGACGGCCAGTCTGGCGTTGATTGAGGCGGCTGTCGCAGCCGATGCCGACGCAATCTTCGTCCATCACGGCCTCTTCTGGCGCGGCCAATCGGGCACCGTGACGGGCTGGATGAAGCAGCGTCTGGCGCTGCTCTTGAAGCACGACATCAATCTGTACGCTTACCACCTGCCGCTGGACGCGCACCCCGAGCTGGGCAACAACGCGCAGCTGGGCTTGCAACTCGGGTTAACGGCGACTTCGCGCTTTGGTGACCAAAACCTGGGCTTTTTGGGCGTCCCATCCGATGGCAGCAGCTTTAAGGACGCTTTAGCGCTCTCGGAACACGTCGAAAAGGTATTGAATCGGCCTGTAGTCCATGTTTTATGTGGTCGATCAGCTCCTAAAAAAATAGCGTGGTGCAGCGGCGGTGCGCAGGGCTATTTTGAGGAGGCGATGGCTGCCGGGGCCGATGCCTTCATCACCGGAGAGATATCTGAACCTCAGGCCCACTACGCTCGCGAGATGAACGTGAGTTTCATTGCCTGTGGTCATCATGCGTCCGAGCGTTACGGCGCGCCTGCTGTGGCAGCCCATGTGGCTGCGCAGCATGGATTGGTGCATGAGTTTATTGACATCGACAACCCGGCATGACGACGTCAGGACAACTCCCCATCCTCATCACCATGGGCGATGCGGCAGGTATTGGGCCTGAAATCATCGCCAAGGCGTATCAGCACCATGCAGCCGATCTGCTCGGTTGCGTGGTGGTGGGTGACGTGGCGACGATGCGCCGAGCCGCTGCCCTGGTGGCGGCACCTGTGGCTTTGCCAGTGGCGCAGCTTGATTCCTTGAATGATCTGGCGCCGCCTCATTGCATTGCTGTGCTACAAAAATGCGAGCTGCTAGCGCATATATCGATTGGCTCGGTGAGCGCTTTGGCGGGTCAGGCGGCGGCTCAGTGCATTGTTTGGGCGGCGCAGTCGGTCTTAAACGGTCAAGCGGCGGCCATGGTGACAGCGCCGATTCACAAAGAAGCCCTGGCCGCCGCTGGCGGCTGGGCGGCGCACTTTCCTGGCCATACCGAAATGCTGCAGTTTGAAGCGGCGAAGTTTTTGGGCAAAGAAGTAGCCGACGTGCCGGTCCGCATGATGCTGGCCAATGATGAGCTGAAAACCGTGCTGGTCAGCATTCACATGTCATTGAAGCACGCCATTGAGGCGGTGACCTTTGACAACGTTTTACAAACCCTGCGCATCACCCACACAGCCTTGACCAAAAGCTTGGGGCACGCTCCCCACATCGGTGTGGCGGGTCTGAACCCGCATGCCGGTGAGGGCGGTTTGTTCGGGCACGAGGAGCAAACCATCATTGCGCCGGCGATTGCGGCGGCCCAGCGCGAGGGGCTCAATGTGAGCGGTCCCTTCGCGCCAGATACCGTGTTCATGCGGGCCAGAGACAAAAATGGCCAGCCCGGCGAGTTTGACGTGGTGGTGGCGATGTACCACGACCAAGGGCTGATCCCGGTCAAATACCTGGGGGTCGAGCAGGGCGTGAACGTCACACTTGGTTTGCCTCTGGTGCGCACCAGCCCCGACCATGGCACGGCGTTTGACATTGCTGGAGCCGGCAAAGCAGACCCGGCCAGCTTGCTCGCCGCGATCCGTGTGGCGCGGCAGCTGGTCGCCTAAACATGATTTCTTCGGGCTGTCCCGAATTTGGCTGGGCTGGAATTCAATTTACAGCGCTAGTCGGGAATCAGCAGGTGCCGCTGAACTGGGCAGTCTCGCTCCGCTACAATTCTGGTTTGCCCCGGCAAATACTTTTTAAAGCCTATTTCAAGCAAGTTCTTGAAGGATTCCCATGACTCAAGCAAGTGCGAATGCAGCGCCATCCGGCGCGCCTATGGACAAAGACAAAAGAAACTGGATCATCGGTACCGCCGCTGTTGGCGGCGCAGGTGTGGCTTGCGTGGCCGTGCCATTTGTCAGTACGTTCAGCCCGTCAGAGCGCGCCAAAGCAGCCGGCGCTTCGGTAGAGGTCGATATCTCCACCATCAAACCCGGAGAAAAGATCACCGTCGAATGGCGCGGCAAACCCGTTTGGATTCTGAAACGCACGCCTGAGCAAGTCGCGGCGCTGCCCAAGCACGACGCGCAGTTGGCCGACCCCAAGTCGTTGCGCAAACCGAACGAACTCACGCCGGTTTACGCCAGAAACGAAAACCGTTCCATCAAGCCAGAAACGCTGGTGGTTGTGGGGATTTGCTCCCATCTGGGTTGCTCGCCGTCAGACAAATTGACGGCGGGGCCTCAGCCTTCGTTACCCGACGATTGGGCTGGTGGATTTTTGTGCGCTTGCCACGGCTCCACGTTTGACGTTGCCGGACGCGTTTACAAAAACAAGCCTGCACCCGACAATCTAGAAGTGCCACCGCATATGTACCTTTCAGACAACCGGCTGCTGATTGGTGAAGATAAAAAGGCCTGAAAACGACGGCTTGTAGAAAAAATAGACCAGCGTTTTCAAAAGACCCTGCCGACCGCGCTTGAAGTCCTTGCTGATTTTTACCAACGCCCAACCCGTTGTTCAATTCCTCAGACCTGACTAATGGACCTGATTTAAGCAATCGCTAAAACCCTTATCCGTACAGGACAACTTATGGCTGCCGAATTCAAAGAAGTCTCTCCCAACGCCCCGATAGGCGAAAAAGCCCTGAACTGGCTGGACAACCGCTTTCCTGCCAGCAAGCTCTACAACGAGCACCTGGGTCAGTACTACGCACCGAAAAACTTCAATTTTTTCTATATTTTTGGCTCATTGGCACTGCTGGTTCTCGTGATCCAAATCACCACTGGCATCTTTTTGACCATGCACTACAAACCTGACGCAGCGTTGGCGTTTGGTTCGGTTGAGTACATCATGCGCGATGTGCCGTGGGGTTGGCTGATTCGCTATATGCACTCCACCGGTGCATCGGCGTTTTTTGTGGTGGTTTACCTGCACATGTTTCGCGGCTTGATTTACGGCAGTTACAGAAAGCCCCGTGAATTGATCTGGGTTTTCGGCTGTGCGATTTTCTTGTGCCTGATGGCAGAAGCTTTCATGGGGTATTTGTTGCCTTGGGGGCAGATGAGCTACTGGGGTGCTCAGGTGATCGTGAACTTGTTTGCCGCTATTCCTTTTATCGGGCCGGACTTGGCGTTGCTCATTCGCGGCGACTACGTTGTGGGCGATGCCACATTGAACCGATTTTTTGCCTTCCACGTGATTGCTGTGCCTCTGGTGCTGCTAGGTCTTGTCGCCGCGCACATCATCGCGCTGCACGAGGTGGGCTCTAACAACCCTGACGGTGTTGAAATCAAAGGGCCGAACGCACCCAAAGACGCCGAAGGCCATCCACTCGACGGCATTCCATTTCACCCTTATTACACGGTGCACGACATTTTTGCCGTCAGCATGTTCCTGATGGTGTTCACGGCTGTCATATTTTTGGCGCCGGAGTTTGGTGGTTACTTTCTGGAATACAACAACTTCATTCCGGCCGACCCACTGAAAACACCCGCGCACATTGCGCCCGTCTGGTACTTCACGCCCTACTATTCCATGCTGCGCGCGATCACTGGCGAGTTCATGTATGTGCTGATGGCCTGCGTCGTCGCAGGCGCTGCGGTCATGGTGGCCAAAGTAAAAATGCCGGCCGTATTCAAAGCTGTGATTGCAGCGGGCGCTGTGGCGGCAGTCGCTGCCATGTGGGCCTTCGATGCCAAGTTCTGGGGCGTTGTGGTCATGGGTGGTGCTGTCGTGATTTTGTTCGGTTTGCCGTGGCTCGACCACAGCGAAGTGAAATCGATTCGCTATCGCCCAAGCTGGAACAAGTACCTTTACGGCGCTTTTGTCGTGAACTTTTTCATCCTCGGTTATCTGGGTGTGCAGCCTCCTTCGGCGATCGGCGAGCGCGTCTCCCAAGTTGGCACTTTGTTTTACTTTGGCTTCTTCCTGCTGATGCCTTGGTGGAGCAAGTTAGGAACGTTTGGCAAAGTGCCAGACCGGGTCGTTTTTGCAGCCCATTGATATTGAGATTTTGATATGAAAAAATTAATCATCGGTTTGGTGGCGGCATTGGGTTTGGTCGCGGGTGTGCAGGCCAGCGGAGGCGGCATGGCTTGGGATAAGGCCCCCAATAAAACAAATGACATGGCCGCCCTGCAAAATGGTGCCAAGATTTTTGTGAACAACTGTCTGAACTGCCACTCAGCCGCATACATGCGGTTCAATCGCCTCAAAGACATTGGGCTGACGGAGCAGCAGATCAAAGACAATCTGCTGTTCACGACCGACAAGGTCGGCGATACGATGAAGGTTGCGATGGACCCCAAGAACGCCAAGGACTGGTTTGGCGGCGTGCCGCCAGACTTGACATTGGTGGCCCGTTCGCGAGCTGCCTTCGGCAAAGGTTCTGGCGCAGACTATCTTTACACTTACCTGCGCACTTATTACCGCGACGATACCAAAGCCACTGGCTGGAATAACTTGGCCTTCCCAAATGTCAGCATGCCACACGTATTGTGGGAACTGCAAGGCGAGCGCAAACCCGTTTACGCGGAAGTCGAGCAGCATGGCCATCAAGTGCAAGTCTTCAAAGGTTGGGAGCAAGTCAAACCCGGCACCATGACGCCGCTGCAGTTTGATGCCGCCATGGCCGACTTGGTCGCATACCTGCAATGGATGGGCGAGCCTGCGCAAAACAACCGTGTTCAGATTGGCGTGTGGGTGTTGTTGTTTCTGTTGCTGTTGACCTTCTTCGCGTGGCGTTTGAATGCTGCGTTCTGGAAAGACGTTAAGTAAATTTTTCGCCGGGGCTCGTTTCCGGCATCTTCTGGAGTGGACGCTCAATGCGTGTCCACTCCTTTGCATTTAGGAGTTCCCCGCCATGATGGTTCTTTATTCAGGCACAACCTGCCCCTACTCACACCGTTGCCGCTTTGTGCTGTTTGAAAAAGGTATGGACTTCGAAATCCGCGATGTAGATCTGTACAACAAGCCTGAAGACATCAATGTGATGAACCCTTACGGTCAGGTGCCAATTCTGGTCGAACGCGATCTGATCTTGTATGAGTCCAACATCATCAACGAGTACAGTGACGAGCGTTTTCCGCACCCGCAGCTCATGCCCGGCGACCCGGTAGACCGCGCCCGTGTTCGCCTTTTTTTGCTGAACTTTGAAAAAGAGCTCTTCGTGCATGTCAGCACGCTTGAATCGCGCGCCTCCAAAGGCAACGACAAGGCACTTGAAAAAGCCCGCGCGCATATCAAGGATCGCTTGACGCAGCTCGCACCAATTTTCCTGAAAAACAAGTTCATGCTGGGTGACAACTTCTCGATGCTCGACGTCGCCATCGCGCCGCTGCTTTGGCGTCTGGACTACTACGGTATTGACCTGTCGAAGAATGCTGCGCCGCTGCTGAAATATGCAGAGCGTATTTTCTCGCGTCCTGCCTATATTGAAGCGTTGACGCCTTCAGAAAAAGTGATGCGCAAATAAATGTCCCTCACGCTTGAGTCCACTTCTACCCGTCCGTATCTGATACGGGCGCTTTACGAGTGGTGCATCGACAACGGTTTGACGCCCTATGTGGCC
>JBKCGU010000084.1:0-3153 GCA_046303055.1 Polaromonas sp. | reverse complement strand
GCTGGTGCTGGACCGGGATTTACCCGACCACAGTCTGTACATCGGTAATCCGCGTGACCACATCATTCATCACCGCCAATTAGTCCCAACCATCTGGAAAGCATAAATTACATGAGCGACAACAATGACTTCGATCAATTGCGCGCGCGTTTGCACCGCGCCATTCCGGGCGGCGCCCATACCTATTCGCGCGGCGACGACCAGTTCCCGTCGATCGCACCTCCGGTGCTGGTGCGCGGCAAGGGCGCCTACGTGTGGGATACCCGCGGCCAACGCCTGCTGGACTATGGCATGGCGCTGCGCGCGGTCACCCTCGGATACGCCGACGAGCGCGTCAATGCGGCGGCCGCCGCCGAAATGGACAAAGGTGTGAACCTCACGCGGGCCACCATGACCGAACTGCTGGCCGCCGAAGCGCTGATCGACCTGATTCCCTCGGTCGAGATGGTCAAGTTCGCCAAGAACGGCTCGAACGTGACCACCGCCGCGGTCAAGATCGCGCGCGCCTATACCGGCAAGCGCTACGTGTGCGTGCCACGCCAGCAGCCGTTCTTCTCGTTCGACGACTGGTTTATCGGCACCACCGTCATCAAGCGCGGCATTCCGGAAGAACAGACCGCCTCCACGCTGCTTTTCGACTACAACGATATCGGTTCGCTCGAAGCGCTGTTCGCCGCCCACCCGGGCCAAATTGCGGCCGTGATGCTCGAGCCGGCCACCTCAATGGTGCCGTGCGGCACCGGCTGCGGCGGCCAGGACACCTGGCCCGCGCCCGACTGCGCCGGCTGCGCCTGCAACGGCGAGAATTTCCTGCAGCAGGTGCAGTACCTGTGCCGCAGCAACAGCACCCTGTTCATCCTCGATGAAATGATCACCGGATTCCGCTGGCACTTGCAGGGCGCGCAGACCTTCTTCGGCGTCACGCCCGACCTGACCACCTTCGGCAAGGGCATGGCCAACGGCTATTCGGTCGCCGCGATCGGCGGCCGGCGCGAGGTGATGGAAGTGGGCGCGATCAATACCGAGGGCGTCGAACGCACGTTCCTGCTCTCGACCACCCACGGCGCCGAAATGACGGGCCTGGGCGCCTTCATCGAAACGGTACGCATCTACCGCGCCGAGGACGTGACCGGTCATCTGTGGAGCTACGGCAAGCAGCTGCGTGACGGCATGACGGCGCTGGCGGCCAAGCACGGTCTGCAGGCGCACTTCCAGATGGATGGCCCAGCCATTTCCATGAATTACCTCACGCGCGACCGCAGCGGTGCGCTGTCGATGCCGCTGCGCACGCTGTTCGCCCAGGTAATGCTCAAGGCCGGTGTGATGATGCCGTGGCTGGCGGTGTCGCAGGCGCACGGCCCGGACGAGCTGGCACTGACGCTGGACGCGGTCGACCAGGCGCTGGCCGTGTATGCGCGCGCGCTTGACGGCCAGGTCGGCGACTTCCTGCAGGGCCCGGCAATCCGCCCCGTCTTCCGTTCGCACAATTAACCAATGACCCTACCTTCCAAGTTTGATCTCGGCGGCAAGGTTGCGCTGATCACCGGCGGCGCCGGCATCCTGGGCCAGCACTTTTGCGAAGGCCTGCTAAACGCCGGGGCGAAGGTGGCGGTGGTGGATGTCGATGCGGCAGCGGCCGAGGCCGTGGCCGAGCGCTTGGGCGCCGGTGCAGCCGGCTTCGGCTGCGATGTCAGCCAGCCCGCCTCGGTGCAGGCCTGCGTGCAGGCCGTTCTGGCCCGCTTCGGCCGTATCGACGTGCTGCACAACAACGCGGCCAGCAAGTCGCGCGACGTGCGCGCCTTCTTCACGCCCTTCGAGGACTATCCGCTCGACACCTGGCGCGAGGTGATGTCGGTCAACATAGACGGCATGTTTTTGATGGCGCAGGCCGTCGGACGTCACATGCTGGCCCGCGGCGGCGGGGGCACCGTAGTCCAGACCGCCTCCATTTACGGCCTGGTGGGCCCCGACGCCCGCATCTACGAGGGCTCCGACTACCTCGGCGGCGCTATCAACACGCCGGCGGTGTATGCGGCCTCGAAGGCGGCGGTGGTCGGACTCACCCGCTGGCTGGCCACGCACTGGGCGCAGCAGGGCATCCGCGTGAACTGCCTGGTGCCGGGCGGTGTATCCAGCGGGCAGAACAGCACTTTCTCGGACCGCTACTCGAAACGCGTGCCCATGGGCCGCATGGCCCGCGCCGACGAGATGGTACCGGCCCTGCTGTACCTCGCTTCCGATGCATCGAGCTACGTCACGGGCCAGGTGCTGGCGGTGGACGGCGGGTGGACTGCCTGGTGAAGCCGTGAGCAAGCTGCGTCTGCTCGGCACCAACTCGGCCATCTACGCCGGGACCAGCTTGCTGCAGAAGGGTTCGGCCTTCCTGTTGCTGCCGCTGTACACGCTGTATCTCGACCCGCAGGCCTATGGCGTGCTCGCCATCGTCACTGCGGTGAACGGGCTCCTGAGCATCTTTTTCACGCTGGGGCTGACGGGAGCTGTCACTCGCTTTTACTTTGAATTTAAGGATCAGCCAGCGAAGTTGGCTGAATTCTGGGGCTCTATTCTGGTTTGCGTGTTGCTCATTTCTGCCGTGGTGGGTGGCGCTTTGCTCGTTTTCGGCGAAACGCTATTACGCCCATTGATCGGAGATGTACCGTTTTGGCCATATGTGGCCCTGGGCGTCATGGCGACGTTTTTTCAGCCCTTTTTCACGACCTTTTTGACGGTTTTGCAGACAAGAAACCAGGCGGGGCGCTACGCGCTAGTTTCCCTTTCGCATTTTGCGCTTACCACTGTACTGACCATCGTGCTGGTGGTGGTGCTACAACACGGTGTGGCGGGTGCGCTGGAGGCCACATTGGTTGGTGCGGCCGTGTTTTTCGTTATTTCGTTGTTGTTGCTTCGCAAGGACATCACGCTCTGTCTGCGATGGCATCACCTGCGCCCAGCCTTTGCCTACGGTCTACCTCAGGTTCCATATCTCGCAGCTTGGCAGGTGACAGCCACTACCGACAGGCTCATTCTCAATGCGCAGGTGGGTTCAGCTACGGCTGGCGTGTACGCCGTTGGCGCCATGATGGCCTTGGTGGTGGACGTGGCAGCCCAGAGTGTAAATCGCGCATATGTGCCATTGAGTATGCAGGCGCTGAA
>JBKCGU010000083.1:0-2538 GCA_046303055.1 Polaromonas sp. | reverse complement strand
ATCAGCGCGTCAGTTGGTGAGCAATGGCGGCAGCGGTTTTGCCAACGCTGCGGGGTAGGGCTGCGCCTGGTGCTGCCCAAAAATGCGCAAACCGAAAAATCTCGGGCGACTGGCCTTGAACAAGCGCTCAGGCAGACCCAGTCTGAAGGCCTGTGATGCCCAAAACATGGGTCATAATTGTCCTCATGCGGTTGGATTTCCTATCCGTCGACATGCTGGGTAAGTTTGAAGAGATCGCCGGGCTGAAAGGTTACTTTCAGTTTGCCGAGAAGAAGGGTTACTCAGGCGTCGGCGTTTACACGCGCCACGAGCCCAGCGATGTGATCATCGGCTACGGCTCGAAAGAATTTGACGCTGAAGGCCGCTATGTTGAGCTGCGGTTTGACAGGCCGGGCCGCAAAAACTTGCCCAAGTTGTCGATCATCAGCTCGTATTTTCCCAGCGGCTCGTCCGGGCCGGAGCGGCAAGAGGCCAAATTTCGGTTTTTAGCCGAGTTTTACCCACATCTGTTGGCTTTGAAGCAACAGCGCGACTACGTGCTGTGCGGTGACATCAACATTGCGCATCAGGAAATCGATTTGAAGAACTACAAGGGCAACAAGAAGAACAGCGGCTTTTTGCCGGAAGAGCGCGCCTGGATGACCCGTCTCTTGTCGGAGGCCGGAAAAGTTGACGTGTACCGCCAACTGCAACCCACCACCACCGACGCGGCCTACACCTGGTGGAGCAACCGGGGCCAGGCTTATGCCAACAACGTGGGCTGGCGGCTGGACTACCATCTGGCCACGCCAGCTGTGGCCGCGCTGGCACGCACCGAGCACATCTACAAAGACCAGCGCTTTTCAGACCATGCGCCGATGACGGTGGATTACGAGCTGGCGCTTTAACCTAGCACTGGGAGTGCAGCTTGCGACGACGAAACGGACTTGCAGCCTCTCGAACTCATCGCCACAAAGCAGTCATCCGATCAAGCTGCGCTGCCAAACGGGCGGCGGTCCGGATTGCCGCGATTCCGGTCGTAGACTGCTATCGGGACAAATTCATGGGCGGCCCAGAATAGGGCATTCGCGAATGACAGCTTCGAAGCAGCGGATGCTTTCGGCGGTGATCCCGTTTTTAGCTACGGTCGGTCCGAGCACGTCAATATCCCAATGCCTTGTAGGCCTCAAGTTTGAAAAGCACATTGTGCGGACCGCCCTGTCCAAAATAGCGTTGAGTCATCAAGATGCCGGCGATATTGAGGCGCGGGTTAAGCCACCAGATGGTGCCCGCCAAGCCGCCCCAGCTCATTTCGCCAGAAACCTCTGCTGGGTCAAAGCCGCCCGCACTAACCGCCACTGATGAGCCCAGACCGAAGGCGCGGCCGACCATTGGGGGCATGTTAGGGAACTCCACCCACATTCCGGCTGGCAGTTGATTGGTTGCCATCAATGCCAGGGTGTCTGCCTTTAGCAATGTAGTGCCACCGGACATCAGGCTTTGTATCAAGCGCGTCATGTCACCCAGCGTGGTGACGAGGCCCCCGCCGCCAGATTCAAAAGTGGGAGGCGTTAGATACGCGCCGGGATAGGGCGCAGCATCGGCACGCATCAGCCCTGGTTGCATGGGGTCGGCGATGTCCGTCCCGACGTATAGAGTAGTGAGGCGTTGCTGTTTATCGGGCGGGACAAAAAAGTCGGTATCGACCATTCCCAGCGGCAGGAATATGCGCCTCGCAATAAAGGCACCGAAGCTTTCGCCGGTGACCACTTCGACCAGGCGGCCCAGCACATCCGTTGCGATCGAATACTCCCAGCGGGTTCCGGGATGAAAGGCCAGCGGCAGGGGAGCCAAGTCATCGATAAACGACTTCAACGGCCGGTCTGGATGCCGCAGCTTGGCATGTTTATATGCCTTTGCCAGCGGGGTGGTTGGATCAAAAATGCCGTAGGAAAGCCCGGAGAAATGGGCCATGAGCTGGCGGATAGTGATGGAGGAGCGAGCGGGTTCGGTGTCGTCAATTCGGGTTGCCCCAGGGCGCAGCACCTGGCGGTTAGCCAATTCGGGGAGGTATTTTTCTACCGGGTCGTCAAAGTGAAGGCGACCTTCTTCCCACAGCAACAAAACAGCGCAAGATGTCACAAGTTTCGTATTGGAAAAGGCCCGAAAAATGTGATCTTCACGCAGCGCAACACCCGCCTCTCGGTCGGCATAGCCGTGGACAAAGGTGTCGACCACTTCTTTGCCGCGCAGAAGCGTGGTGGAGACGCAGGGCAGAAAGTTCTGATCAACCTGTGCCCGCATGGCGGAATGTAGGGCCTGGGTGTTGACAGAGGCATGGTGGGTGGTCAATCGAATCTCCCTATCGTTGAATACAAATTCCGGGTTAAAGCTCAGTCTCGCTTTTTTAATAACAATTGAGGGACTTGCAGAATTAAAAATCAGCAAACACCCAAACTCGCTTAGCGCTTAAATTTTAAGCACTTTTAGCTTGGCTTGGCACTGGCTCAGGGTTAGCGCATCAATTCCCCCTCGCTTCTCGCAACACCCCTCCTCGCC
>JBKCGU010000082.1:0-75384 GCA_046303055.1 Polaromonas sp. | reverse complement strand
ACCTGCACTGGTGGAATGACGCCGCAAGCCGCCTTAATCGAGTTGCTGGGCCGCGTAGGCGCGCGCAATGGCACGGCAACCTTGGTCAGCACGGAAGAATTGAACCAGTGGCCCGCAGCGGCAGTGGCCGCCATGAAGACACAGAACCTGCTGTTGAAAGCACGCCCCGCCCAAAGCGTTGTTTGCCCTGGCTGCGAACAAGAATGCAGCATGCCCGTGCACACGCCACCACGCGCCAACGCGCCCGCCACATCCTTCGTGGTTTGTGACAAGCGCAGCGACATCAACCGCGTGGCCATCCCCGCCTCACGGCTGACCCAATGGCGCTGCGATGCCAATGCAGTGTGCGGGTTCATCGCTGCAAGTCTTGGCCTGCAACAAACCACCATCCAAGCGACTGAAGCCGGTTTGCTGCCCATTGGCATAGCGCGTGGCAACAAGCGCACCCAGATGCTGTGCCTGCGCCTACATGGGCATTTGACGTTGGTAGTGGGTGCGGATGCAATGCCGCTGGTGGATTCCGTCGGCTTTGAGAATGGTGGTTTCACGCTGGACCATACGGTGATTCGCCAATTGGTGGACTCAGCCACCACCGCCGACCCACGCCACACGCCCAGCACGGCCAAGCGCGAAGCACGCAAGATCGACACGCAAGCCATGTATGCCGATTGGCAGAAGGCATACAAGGCTTTGCAAAAAACGCACCCTGATAAATCCGACGTGTGGCACTCACAGAAGATCGCCAAGACCGCCATTGCGCACGGTCGCAACGCCAGCACCATCAAGAAACACATGCTTTCCTGAAAATAGTTGGGCGGAAAGTTTTCGCCCAACTTTCTCGCCTGACAACGCGCCGTTTCGCGTTGTTTTGTTCCAGGCCGAACAACCCGCCTCCCCTCTGAAACACCACTCACGGCACGCCGCCGCATGGGCCTTTTATCGCCCAAAACGCCCAAACACACTGCGTCTGAGTTTGTTCCATACCCGTCAAAGAGGACCCAACATGACGACCACCATCCTGCGTATCCCTGCCGCCAAAACCCAATCGGGTTACTCCCGCTCCACCATCTACCTGCGCATTGCGCAAGGCTTGTGGACTAAACCCGTCAGCCTGGGGCCGCGCGCCGTCGGCTGGCCGTCCAATGAAATCGAGGCGCTAAATGCCGCGCGTATTTCCGGCAAGACCGATACCCAAATCCGCGAATTGGTCGAGACGCTGCACACCAAGCGCAAAGACCTGATGGCAGCTTGGGGGTTGTAGCCATGAAAACCGCCCTTCATACCCTCGTCTATTGGCTGGTTCAGTCCGCGCCGTATGCGATTGCGATCCTATTGGGCATTGTGTTGAAAGGCTGCGTATGAACGACCTGACCGACCAATTCCGTCTGGCCATTGCGGCGGCGGGGCTGACGCCACCGAGTGAAATCATTGACGACGGCGCAATCCACCGTTTTAGCACCCGTGGCAAACCCACCCACAAAAACGGCTGGTACATGCTGCACACCGACGGCATCGCTGCTGGGGCGTTTGGCGACTGGCGCGAGGGCTTCACGCAAAACTGGTGCAGCAAGGCGGACACCTCCATGACCGACGCGGAACGGTTTGCACACCGTGAGCGCGTCAAGGCCATGCAACGCCAGCGTGAAGATGACCTGGCCCAGCGCCAGCAATTGGCAGCAGCCGACGCACTCAAGCGCTTGACGGCAGCAACACCTTGCGCCCAGCACGACTACCTGACCCGCAAATGCATTCAGCCCCATGGCGCAAAGATTGAAGGCGACAAGCTGTTGATCCCGATGCGTGACACGGCGGGCACGGTGCACAGCTTGCAGACCATCGCACCGGACGGCACCAAGATGTTTATGTCGGGTGGCAGGGTCAAAGGTTGCTATTTCGGTATCGGCAAACCCAAGGGCGCGCTGATCGTGTGCGAGGGCTTTGCCACCGGCGCAAGCATCCACGAATGCACGGGCCATGCGGTCGCTGTCGCCTTCAATGCGGGCAATCTTGAGGCGGTCGCCGTGGCACTGCGCAACAAGTACCCCGCTCTCAAAATCATCATCGCCGCAGACGACGACCACCAGACCCCCGGCAACCCTGGCATGACCAAAGCCACGGCGGCGGTGCAAGCAACAGGTGCCACCTTGGCCGTACCCATATTTAAGGCGGCAGCAGCATGAACAACATGACCGACTTCAACGACTTGCACTTGTTGGCGGGGCCAAACGCAGTAAAGGAGTGCATTGATACCGCTATCAATTCAGTAGCTGCTCCCGCACATTCCACGAGGGCTACAGGCCAATTAGGCATATGGCCAGCGCCGACGGAGATAAAAACTGATCTTCCCCTTGCTCCAGACTTCGACGCGAAGACACTACTGCCCTCAACACTGGCCGACTTTGTTCTGGACGAGGCCGACCGCATGCCCTGTTCCCCGGACTACATCGCGGCGGCGCTGATCGTCTGCCTTGGCTCGGTCATTGGAGCGCGCTGCGGCATCAAGCCTAAGCGCCGGGACGACTGGATCGTGACCCCGAATCTGTTTGGCGGCATTGTGGGTGACCCGTCATCCAAGAAGTCGCCCGCCCTGGGTACGGTGACGCGCTTTCTGGATCGGCTTGAGGCCAAAGAAGCCGAAAAGCTGGAGGATGCCAAGAAGATTTTTGCGGCCGAAACCGCAGCCTTTGAGGCCCACCAGTCCGCCGTCAAGGCCAGCATGAAGAAGGCCGCAGGCGGCAAAGGCGACCACCTCAAAATGAACGCCGCCATTGCAGACCTGCAAGACCTGCAACCCCCGGAAGAACCCAAAGAACGGCGTTTCAAATCCAACGACTCGACGGTGGAAAAGCTGGGCGACCTCCTGGTGCACAACCCGCAGGGCATGCTGGTCTATCGGGACGAGTTGATCGGCCTGCTGGCCTCCTGGGAGAAAGAAGGCAAAGAAGGCGACAAGGCTTTCTATCTGGAAGGCTGGAACGGCACCGCCAGCTTCAACATTGACCGCATCGGGCGTGGCAGTCTGCACATCAAAAATCTGTGCATCTCGGTGTTCGGCGGCATACAGCCGGAATTGCTGGAACGCTACCTCGCTGGAATTGCCACTTCGCTGGACAACGATGGTCGCATTCAGCGGTTTCAGGTGATGGTTTACCCCAACCCCGTCCCTTGGGAATGGCGCGACCGCTACCCCGTCAAGGGCGCGCGTGAGGCCGTGCGTGATCTGTTTGACCGGCTGGCCGTGTTTGACCCCGTGCAGGACGGCGCAGCGCCGAATGACGACTTTGTGAAGCTGCCCCACTTCTGCTTTGACGACGCGGCGCAAGACATCTTTGTCGAGTGGTGTACCGAGTTGCACACCGTGCACATCGCCAATGAACAAAACCCATTGATGCAGCAGCACTTTGGCAAGTTTGAAAAACTGTTCTGCTCCATCGCGCTGATCCTGCACTTGGCAGAGGGCTCTATTGGCCCGGTAACAGCCAACAGCGCACTGCGCGCCGCCGCCTGGTGCGAGTACCTGACCGGCCATGCACGGCGCATCTATGGGCTGGTGGAGGCCGCCAAAGTGACCACCGCCCGCATGGTCAGCCGCCGACTGGCCGAGGGCAAGTTAGACGACGGCTTCACGGTGCGCGACATGGTGCGCAAGCAGTGGTCAGGGGTCACCACCGCCATGCAGGCCGAAACCACGCTGGCCATACTGGAGGAAAACGGCCATGTGCAAAGTCAGGACGGCATCAACCTGGGCCGCCCGACTGTCCGCTATTACGTCAACCCGCAAATTAAGAAGGTGGCGAAATGATCACATGGGCGGAGCGCGCCAAGGCGGCAATTTCACAAATGGGACAGGGTGGTACTGCCAAAACTGACGAAACCGCCATATCGAGACTTTTGGCAGTTTCGGCAGTTCCTATCGTGGCCGCTTCTGCAATGCCAAAGCCACTTTCGTCAGTTTTGGCAGTGACCTCCCCCACCATATTGGAAAAACACGATTCTTCCGTTGTGGTGACCGAAGACCCCGACCGCTGGTGTTGGCCGCGTTCATCGGCCATGAATGGCGTGGAGATTGGCACCTTCGAGACGCGCCTGCACAAGTTCACCGAAAAGGGCTTGGCTGGCAAGGATGGCGAAGCGTTGGCCGACAAGCTGGTCCTTCGTGACCGTGAGCAAGACGACCGGCGCGTTTGCCTGGAGTGCAAGCACTTCACCGGGCATGGGGCTGGGTCATGGCGCTGTGGCAACTGGCAGGCCGCTGGTGTCGCTATCCGCTCGCGTGATGCGCAATTGCCTGCCGACCTGGTGGTGCAACTCCAGCGCTGTGACGGATTCGCTGCGCACTCCACATCCACACCGCAAGGAACCGACGATGAACACGACCACCACTGACAAAACTGCCGAAATAGCCGACACCAAACCCCAGCCCTACGAAGTGGTGCGCTTCAACGCCCTCAAGCACGGCATCCTGAGCCGCTACACCGTGCTTAGCCACGAGAGCCATGCCGACTATGAAAGCCTGGTCAACTCGCTGATGGACGAGCACCTGCCCGCTGGCGCGACTGAGCAGCATTTGATTGAAGAACTGGCTAGCGTGATCTGGCGCAAGCGTCGGGTGCTGCAAGCCGAGGGGGCCACCATCAACAAGGGCTTGAAGGAATCGGCTCGCAGTGCCAAGACCGTGATACCGGCAGCAGCACCGTTTGAAATGGGGTTGTCGGGCGAAGGCACCGACATTCGCGACCTGATGGATTTGAAACCCGAAGACGTGACCGAAAGCCAGCGCGCTGCCCGCCACGACCTGGACGCCACCAACAAGGCCAGCGCCATCCTGCGCAAAGGTGGCGACCGCGCTTATGACAAAGCCCTGCGCGCCCTGTTGCCCGACTCGCGGGAGTGGTGGGACAGCTACGTGGAGGAAGAGGAATACACCGCCAATGCCGAGGGCTTGGCCAGCTTCATCACAGAGCACCTTTCACCCCTGTGCCACCAGCAAGAAAAAGAATCCCGCCACCACGACGCCATCGTGAACCAAACCATTGGCGAGGGGCTGCAAGCCTACAGGCTGGAGAAACTTTCCCGCTACGAAACCCACCTCGACCGCAAGTTTGAGCGCACTTTGGCCATGCTGATCAAGCTGAAAGACCTCAGAAGCAGCCGCGCGGCGTAAAAACATGCGTACTTTCCAACAACACGCAGAACGTCATGAACCCAGCATCCATGCGGGTTGCAGCGCGATTCATGGGTTTTTTGGTTATAGCACCCGTTCAACTTGCCAATTGATTTCGGCAAAAACCGGAGAATAAAAATGGGCGGACGCGGAAGTGGGCGACGCAGCAGCTACTGCGGCAAAGCGGAAACCAACGATTCCATGCCGCTGGACATCCGCAAGATCACCCGCAAAGGCTTGCTAGTGCCGGGCAGCAGCTTTAGTTGGCAGTGGCTGGTGAACGACCGTCAGGTGGCGGGCATCAGCATTCGGGTGGATTGGCAAGGCATGGTGCTGTCCTACCGCATTAAAAGCACCGGCGAAGTAGTCGATCAACGGGTGCAAACGCAAACCTCGCCTTGCCACCTGGGCGGGCAGCGCCACTGGTTTACCTGCCCACGGTGCAGCAAACGTGTGGCGGTGCTCTACGCGCCGGGCCGGTACTTCGCCTGCCGCCAGTGTGGCGGGCTGGGCTACGCCACGCAGAAAGAAGGTGCAGGTGACCGGGCATCCACCAAGGCCGACAAGCTGCGCAAACGCATGGGGTGGCAAGCTGGAATCTTGAATGGCGACGGTTGCAAACCCAAAGGCATGCACTGGAAGACCTACCAGCGGCTCAAAATCCGCCACGATGCGTTGGTGCAAGTCAGCTTGCACGACATGGGCCGTAAGCTGGGTTTCCTGCACAAGTTGCTGGAGGGGTAAATCTGTTTCGCAAAATGGGCAACGATCACATGTCGCCTTTTTTCACACGCTCCCACTCGTGCTTCAAGATTGTCTGCAGATGCGCAATGACGTTATTGCGTGCCACTCCAAATTGCTTGATAGCGTCAGCTCTTTGCGCTTCAGTCTCGTTGGGCATGGGGGGTCCGCATAGGTCAGACAAAACACCAAGGAGGCGCACGAATTCGTTATGTTCGTCCTCCTTTGGATTTAGACGAAGTTTTATGCGAATCCCAAGCTCTGTTGACCGTTTATTCGCCTCCGCGCGCTCATCGAAGTTCAACTTTTGGTCTTCTGGCGAAAGGTCCAACGCGGGCCGCCGAAGCTCTTCCAATCGCGCAAAAAGCGTAAGAAATTCCGCAGCTTCCTTGCGCAACTCATCGATCCATACCTGACGCTTCGCAGATATGTTGTCGGCAGCCTGCCGCATCGCAATCTGGGTCTGAAGTTCTGCCTGGCGTTTGGCGATCTGCTCTTGCAACAACGCTTGCTTTCTCGCTATGCGCCATTGAATGATCGGGCTCACTACAAGACTGACGAGCGCAACACTGCCCAGCACGACTTTGTTGAACTCGTCGGCTGTTACGGACTTTAGAAGTACAACGAGCTGATCCATGTTGACATTTCTCTTTCTTGGGCGCTGCTAAAAGTATTCATTTCGAAGGTGCTATGCAACGAATGTAGCCGACCGGCACATCTACCCAAAGAACCAGTTCTGGTCGTGAATTCAACGAAATGCAGAGTGAACCGCCCGGCGCTTTCAAGTAGCCGCTAAACATGCAGTATGGCCAGGTAGCCGTCGAAACTCTAATGATAAATATGACCTTTGCACCTGAAAAGTAAGCCAGCGGCCACGCTGGCTTACAGGCCGTTAGGCCTGTATCCCCCGTATTCCGTGCGTTGCGCGCTACGAAACATGTAGCAAATACCAACCAAGCAGGCGCGCGGGCTGAGGGAGCCCCCTTGGGGGGCGGACGGGCAGACCAGCGCGCAGGGCTGAGCCGCGCAGCGGCGAAGCACAAGGGTGGGCGGGGGCACACACCACATGACTGGCCGCAGGCCACTGACCAGCAACACAGCGCGCAGCGCCTGACTGATGCCACGGTGCCACGACAACCACAAGGGCGCGCAGACGGCGGCGCGTAGGGCGTGCCAACGACCGGGAAGCGCCGACGGCTGTGCGACCGACTCCAGCGAAGGCCACTTTGCATAACGCCTGTTGCCTTCACCCGATAGGGCGCGAAGCGGTGACCGGCACCAAGCGGAGCTTTAGCGCAGCGACTGGCGGGCACTGAGGGCAATGCGGCGTTATGTAAAAGCGAAGCGGGTGGCCGTAGCGGGCGGGCGCCACAACTGCCACGACACCACGGCTTCCAGGCCGAGCCGCAGGCGACGGCTGATCCAGCACGATGCGCAAGCGAGCCGAGGCCATATCTGCGCTACAGCGCACTGACCAACACTTGCGAAGCACTGGCGATGTACCTCCCCTGCACCTGTGCGGGGCGCAGCAGCGCCGCGCGCACTGACTGACACTACAGCGCAGGCAAACCGAAAGCGGTGATGCTGGGTGGACTGGCCCACAGCGCGCAGCGCAGCTCAATCAAAAAACAGGCCGCCCAGCATGACCGCGCTGCTCGCCAACGCCACGCGACAGCTTCGTGCTGCCTGGCCATTGCGGTACTCCGCATTGGCCACTGACCAAAGCTACAGACTCACGCAATAGCAAAGCGGTGATGTTGGGTGCGCTGCCAGCAGCGCGCAGCGCCATTCAGCAGGCAGCGCGCCCGGCATGACCGCGCTGGTGGAGGTCACAGACACGCATCGCACGCCGAAGGATCGTCACTGTCTGCCGCCCTCGCGGTAGCTGATCAAACCCTTGCGCAGCACTGTCTATATACAAAATCAGCCTCTAGCCCTCGTACTCATTGCGCAAGCAGCTATCAACTTGATAGCAAGCCGTTAAGGCATCGAACGCGAGAAATACCGCCATCATCCATGGCGTGCCGCCATTCGGAGTCAGTTCAGCCATCAATCCCGCAGGTCTGATATTCAAGGAAGGTTTGGAGAAACGGCAACCGAACGGCAACCAGAGCGATGGGGAGAGCCAGAAAGAAGAAAGGACTTAGTGTCTTTCGACGCTAAGTCCTTGATTCATATGGTGCGGCTGGCAGGAATTGAACCCACGACCCCTTGGTTCGTAGCCAAGTACTCTATCCAACTGAGCTACAGCCGCTGAGCCTCAAATTATAGCGTATTCAATATGTAAATTGGTGGGCCGTCACAGACTTGAACTGTGGACCAAAGGATTATGAGTCCTCTGCTCTAACCAACTGAGCTAACGGCCCGAACCAGTCGGTATTGTAAGTGCCTACTTGCTGTGGCTCAGGGCTGTACTGACCAGCTTGGAAGTGATGTCAACGATCTGGATCATTTTTTCATACGGCATGCGCATGGGGCCTATCACGCCCAGTGTGCCGACAACCTTTCCGTCCACTTCATACGGGGCGGTTACGACTGACAACTCCTGGTAGGGGATCACCTGGCTTTCGCCGCCGATGTAGATACGCACGCCTTCGGCACGGCTGGACACATCGAGCAATTTCATGAGTTGGGCTTTTTGCTCGAACAAATCAAACAGCTTGCGCAAATTACCCATGTCACTTGAAAAGTCGCTGACAGTCAGCAGGTTGCGCTCGCCCGATATGACGACTTCATCGCGTGACTCGATGGCCTCGGAGCTGACCTGCACTGCCGTTTGCATCAAGATTGCAATCTCGCCGCGCAGCGCTTCCACTTCGTTTTTAAGGCGCTCGCGCACTTCTTCCATCGCCATGCCAGCGTAGTGCGAGTTCAAAAAGTTGGCCGCTTCGATCAGTTGGGGCTGGGTGTAGTCGGCCTCGGTAAAAATGACGCGGTTTTGCACATCGCCGTCTGGGGAGACGATGATGACCAGAAGGCGCCGCTCTGACAGTCGCAAAAACTCGATGTGCCTGAACACCGAACTGCGCCGGGGCGCCATCACCACACCGACAAACTGCGACAGGCTGGACAGCATGTGTGCGGCACTGCTGAGTACCTTTTGCGGCTGGTCTGGCGCCAGGCGCTGTGGTCCCAGACCGGACGCATTGATATAGGGTTCAGTTTGCGTGGTGAGCATGGTGTCGACAAACAACCGATACCCAAGAGCCGTGGGTATGCGCCCGGCAGAAGTGTGCGGGCTGACAATCAGGCCCAGCTCCTCCAGATCACTCATCACATTGCGAATGGTGGCGGGCGACAGCTCCAGACCTGCCGCCTTTGACAGGGTGCGTGAACCCACCGGCTGCCCATCAGCGATATAGCGCTCAACAAGCGCTTTTAACAACAGTCTTGCACGATCATCCAGCATTCGCCCATTCTAAGGAGGATGCCATGCATCTTGTGATGTAATTTGAAAATGAAGTTGCAATTTCGTCATGTCGCGCTCGTCGGCAAATACCATGCTCATGGCACGCGCTCTGCCCTGGAGGTGATTGCACAGTTTTTGAATGGGCAGGGCTGCGATGTGGCGATTGAAAAGGACACCGCCAGCAGCACGGGGCTGGTGCAGTACCCGATTCTGGATGTCTCAGCCATTGGTGCGCAATGTGACTTGGCGCTGGTGGTGGGGGGTGACGGCACCATGCTGGGCATTGGCCGCCAGCTGGCCAAATTTGGCGTGCCCCTGATCGGCATCAATCAGGGGCGGTTAGGCTTTATCACCGACATTGCTTTTGAAGACTACCAAACGGTTTTAGGCCCCATGCTGCGCGGTGATTTTGAAGAAGATCGCCGCTGGATGATGCAAGCGCAGGTGATGCGCGACGGACATTGTGTGTTCAACGCGACAGCCATGAACGATGTGGTGGTCAACCGTGGCGCAACCTCGGGCATGGTTGAGCTGCGGGTTGAGGTGGATGGGCGTTTTTTGTCCAACCAGCGCGCTGACGGCCTGATCATTGCCACGCCTACCGGCTCTACTGCCTACGCGCTGTCTGCCGGTGGGCCGTTACTGCACCCGTCAATTGCCGGCTGGGTGTTGGTGCCCATAGCGCCACACACGCTGTCCAACAGGCCGATTGTGCTGTCAGACACGGGCGAAATCACGGTAGAGATTGTTGCGGGCCGGGATGCCAGTGCCAACTTTGACATGCAGTCTTTGGCCAGTTTGATGCATGGCGACCGTATTACCGTCAAACGGTCTGACTATCAAATGCGGTTTTTGCACCCCAGGGGCTGGAGCTACTTTGACACGCTGCGCAAAAAGCTGCACTGGAACGAAGGCGTGGCATGAACGTTTTAAGAAGCCGCTGATTGATGGGTCTGAAAAGCATCTCACTGCGCGACTTTGTGATCGTGCACGCACTGGACCTCGACCTGGCCGGCGGTTTTACCGTGCTGACGGGTGAAACAGGCGCTGGCAAGTCGATATTGATTGACGCGCTGCAACTGGCGCTGGGGACACGCGCTGATGCGGGTGTGGTGCGCGAAGGTGCGCAGCGCTGCGAGATCAGCGCGGAATTTGACACCCCCGCAGCGCTGGCTGGCTGGCTGGACGACGCTGGCTTTACTGGCAGCGACAGCCTGCTGCTGCGCCGCACGGTAGATGCCCAAGGCAAAAGCCGTGCATGGATCAACGGCAGCTCAGCCACGGCATCACAACTCAAAGAAATTGCAGACAAACTCGTCGACATTCATGGCCAGCATGCCTGGCAAAGCCTGACCCGACCTGATTCGGTGCGTGGCCTGCTGGATTCGTATGGCGGTGTGACAACTGAAAAACTGGCGGCGCATTGGCATCATTGGCGTCAGGCCCAAAAAGCCCTGCTGGATGCACGCAGCGCCCAAGACAGCCTGCAACGTGAACGCGAACGGCTGGCCTGGCAGATTGGCGAGTTGGACAAGTTGGCCCCGCTTGCCGATGAATGGGGCCAGCTCAATGCCCTGCACGGTCGCCTGTCCAACGTGCAAACCTTGCGGAACGCCGTACAGGCCGCGCTAGATGCCTTGGCTGAGTCTGAAGACAACGCCACCAGCCTGCTTGGCCGTGCACTCAACGCCCTGCAAAGCCAGTCACACATTGAGCCTCAGTTCATCGCCTTGACCGAGGTGCTGGCCAGCGCGCTGGCGCAAACCGAAGACGCGGTGCATTCCCTGAACAGCTACGCCCGCCATGCCGAGCTGGAACCGCAGCGCCTGAATGAACTCGATGAGCGCTTGAGCCTATGGATCAGCTTGGCGCGTCGCTACAAGCGCCAGCCAGCCGACCTGCCAGAGCTGGTGGCCACATGGCGCACGGAGCTGCAAAAGCTTGACGAAGCAGCTGACCTTGCCCAACTTGAAAACCTCGAAAAGCTGGCGCACAGTGCGTATCTCGAAGAAGCCAAAACCATTACAAAACTCAGGGCCAAAGCCGCTCCCGCTTTGGCCAAGGCCATCACGCAAGCGATGCAGGGCCTGGGTATGCAAGGCGGCAAATTTGATGTGGCTTTAACGCCGCTGGAGCAGCCAGCGCAATACGGACTGGAGCAAGCCGAGTTCTTGGTTGCTGGCCACAGCGGCACCACGCCACGCCCGGTAGGCAAAGTCGCTTCGGGTGGCGAGCTGTCGCGTATTGCGCTGGCGATTGCCGTCACGACCAGCCAGTTGGGTGAAGCGCAAACCCTGATATTTGATGAGGTTGATTCAGGTGTTGGCGGCGCGGTGGCAGAAACTGTCGGCAGACTGATGAAGCAACTGGGCAAGGACCGTCAGGTCATGGCAGTCACCCATTTGCCACAAGTGGCGGCATGTTCAGACCAGCATCTGGTGGTGGCCAAGCTGACTGAAAAAGGCAAAACATTCAGCACCGTTGAGCCCGTGACTGGCCAGGCGCGTGTTGCCGAAATTGGCCGCATGCTGGGGGGCGAAAAGCTGTCGAGCACAACACTGGCCCATGCCAAGGAAATGCTGGGGCAATGAAAAAAGCACTTGAGATGGTGTTGATCACCGGCATGTCGGGCTCGGGCAAGTCGGTGGCCCTGCATGCGCTAGAAGACGCAGGCTACTACTGCGTGGACAACCTGCCACCCGAGCTCCTGACATCATTTGTCGCGCTCGAGCGCCAGCACGGTGAGAGCAAAGTGGCCATTGCCATGGATGTCCGCAGCGCCACTTCGTTGCCGCTGGTGCCCAAACAGCTGGAGCAACTTCGTGCGCAGGGCGTGACCATGCAGTCATTGTTTCTGGATGCCAGCACGGACACACTCGTCAGGCGCTTTTCAGAAACACGACGGCTGCATCCACTGTCACGCATTGATTCATCGGACCAGCACCGCGCGCTGGTCGACGCGATTGAGCTGGAGCGCGAACTGCTGGGCGAGATGCGTGAACAGGCCCATGTGCTGGACACCAGCCTGATTCGCTCGTCCCAATTGCAGGGTTATGTCAAATCCCTGATTTCTGCACCGACCACACAACTCACGCTGGTGTTTCAGTCTTTCGCTTTCAAACGCGGCATACCACTGGATGCTGACTATGTGTTCGATGTCCGCATGCTGCCCAATCCGCATTACGAGTCAGGCTTGCGTGAATTGACAGGCAAAGACGAAGCCGTTGCCAGCTACCTGCGCTCGCATGCCGAAGTCGACGAGATGTTCAATGACATCCAGACATTTATCACCCGCTGGCTACACGCTTTGATACGGGACCACCGAAGCTATGTCACCGTGGCGGTGGGTTGTACCGGGGGCCAGCACAGGTCGGTGTACCTGGTGGAGGCACTGGCCATCAGTTTTGGGCAAAGCTGGCAAACCCTCAAGCGCCACCGCGAGCTTGATGCGCGCTAAGCTGCGACGATTGGAGCTGCTTCAAGCAGCTTGCGTATGGGTGCTGGCAAGCCCAGCAAAGGCCATTGAGTCGGCAAAAACCAGCTTCCCACCACGCCGTTAGTTGATGGCATTTTCTGATGGGCAGTAAACCCGACACGCACCGGACTCAAATACATGTCCTTGTGCGTCAGCACGTGTTTGAAAGCCGGTAACCACTGAATGCGCGAACGACTGCGAGCTGACAAAAATGCAAGCAGTGCTACTTCATTGTCAAACACAGGCAAGCAGTAAAGCCCGCCCCAAATACCTGATTCAGGCCGGCGCTCAAGCCACACCGCACCATCGGACCGCTGCGCCCACAGCAGGCTCAGTTGCTCTGCGCTGCGCTTGAGTTTTTTGGTTTTGACAGGATATTTTTCAGGCGCCCCTTCAGTAAAGGACAGGCACATGTCTTGCACCGGACAAATCATGCATTTCGGCTTGCGGCTGGTGCAAATCGTGGCACCCAGGTCCATCACCGCCTGGGTGTAGCGCGGCATGGTTTGCGCCAGGTTTTTTTCGGGCAGCAGGCGATTGGCAATGGCCCACAACTGCTTTTCGTTTTTGCCCAAAGCCACATCATCAGAAAAAGCCAGCACCCGCGTGAGCACGCGCTTGACGTTGCCGTCCAGAATCGCCACCCGCTCTGCAAAGCAAAAAGAAGCAATTGCAGCCGCTGTTGACGGCCCAATACCGGGCAGGGTTTGCAGCATCTCGGCTGATGCTGGAAATTGCCCGCCATGCAGCGCCACCACATCTTGTGCGCAACGGTGCAGGTTGCGCGCGCGGCTGTAGTAGCCCAAGCCGCTCCAAAGCGCCAACACATCGTCTGGCTTTGCTGCCGCAAGATCAGCCACCGACGCAAAGCGATTCAAAAACCGTGCATAGTAGTCCAGCACCGTGGTGACCTGCGTCTGCTGAAGCATGATTTCAGACAACCAGACGTGGTAAGGGTCGCGGGTGTTTTGCCAGGGCAGGCGGTTGCGGCCGTGCTTTTTTTGCCATGCCACCAAGCGGGCTGCGAAGTCTTGCGTCACGTGCGCTGGTTTTCGGGCAGTGGTGATGTCAAACGCTGTGTCTTGTCTATCAGCATCTCAGGCATCTGCGGCAGCAGTCCACTCGATGGCAGGGCTGCCAGACAAGTGCTCTGTCAGCTCTTTGAGCCGGCTATCGAGTAAATCAAGCTCGTTTTTGCGCACATCAATTTCGCTGATGCGCTCATCAAGCCCGGACGCTGCGCTCTGAATGCGCTCGATCGCCTCGATGCGACGACCAAAATTGCGGCGTCGCTCGCGAAGTTGTGCATCGAGCTGTGCGGCGGCTGACTTGTTCCACAGTTCCAGTTCGCCCAAAGCAGATTCGTAAACGACATGCAGCCGGGTCGCCAGAGCGCGAACCAGACGCTCTGAGAAATCAGCTTGCGACAGCCTGAGCGCATTGCTGACGCCCAGGTACTGCAAATGGCTGCGCTCAATCAGGTTGAGGTCGTTTTCAAAACGGGGCAATTCGGGCGCCTTGGGTGCCTGCAACGAAAAGCCGAATTCCGCATTGAGTTGCTTGAAGGAAGCCATCAGCATGTTGTGAATCTCGTCGCTGATGGTTTGCGCCTTCTGTAGCGCCTCACGCAAGCGTTCAAAAGTCTGGCCGTAAGCCTTCTTAACACCAAATTTGATGCCCGGCTGCTTGAGCGTTTGAGTCAGTTCGGCCAGTTCGCTTTTCAGCGTGGGCGCGCCCAGCAAATGAAAGACTTCACGCAGCAGCTTGAGGTGCACAGAACGTACCGCGTGAATTTTGGCGCCGCAGGTGTCGAACTCGGTCTGCTCCTGCTCGACACGAGCGCGCATGTGCTTGATAACAGAGGTGTTCTTGCCCTTGAGACCGCGCAGTTCGTCCATCTGCTCGGCCAGGTTCCGGCGACGAATATGAATCGAGCGGCCGGCTGCCAGCCGCAACTCGGCAATACCGGTTGCCACGGCAGTCCGCAACAGAAGCTGACGCTTGCCCATGATGCCTTCGGCGAGCGCAAACTCCAGGTCGGGCAGGCGGCTGGCGGCCAGCAGCGCGTCGTCGCAGGTGACTTTGGCAACCAGTCCTTTTTGCGCCGACACGGGGATGACCTGCTCAAGCGCCAAATCAAGAATTTCTGCAGAGTTACTGCGCTGGCGCTGTATTTGTGCCTCGATTTGTTCTGGCGATGACAGCGCGTCCCACAAGGTGTCAATCTTGTTGAGCACCACCAGCCGAGAAACACCAGCATCGTCCCCGGTGATCAAATGCTCACGCCAGATGGCCAGGTCCGATTTGGTCACGCCGGTATCGGCTGCCAGAATAAACAGCACCGCATGCGCTTGTGGAATCAGGCTCACCGTCAGTTCAGGCTCGGCACCAATCGTATTGAGCCCCGGCGTGTCCAGAATCACCAGGCCTTGCCTGAGCAGAGGATGCGCAATGTTGATCAGCGCGTGGCGCCACCTGGGAACTTCAATCAGGCCGTCTGGCCCGACCAGCGGGTTGTCGTCAATGTTTTCGTCGAGCCAAAAACCCAGAGCGGTCGCTTCCTGTTTGGTCACATGTCTGACCTCGGCTACTTTTTCAAGTGCCAATGTCAACTGACCGAGATCGTTCACGTCCAGGTCAAGCTGCGTCCATTTTTCAGGCACGGCGCGCCATTCCATCAGCGCCTGGGGTTGCAGGCGAGTCTCGATAGGCAACAGGCGCAGGCATACCGGCACATCAGCGTCGTACGCCAGCTCTGTCGGACACATGGTGGTGCGACCAGCGCTGGAGGGCATGATCCGGCGGCCGTAATCCGCAAAAAAGATGGCGTTGATCAGCTCGGACTTGCCGCGTGAGAACTCGGCCACAAAGGCCACCATGACCTTGTCAGAACGCACCTGGCTTTCCAGCCTTTGCAGACGCTCTTGGACAGCCGCGTCCAGCAAATCGTGGTCTTTCATCCATTCAACAAGCAGCCTGAGACGCAGGGAAAACTCGCGCCGCCATGCGTCGTGCTGATCGAATTGTTCGTTAAAGGACATGTTTTGCCGTCATCGCTCGTCGATCAATATAGCATTGCTCTGCCAGCCCCAAGCCACGCGATGCGAGCTCAGGGTTTTTGGCATGTGAGGCAGAAAAATGTGGAGCGTTGCCCTTGCCGAATCCCCTTGATGGGGCCGCCGCAGACCTTGCAAGGCAGACCCGCCCGGTCGTACACCATCGCCTCGAGTTGGAAGTAGCCGGACTGCCCGTCAGCATTTGAAAAGTCATTCAAGGTGCTGCCGCCTTTGGCAATCGCTTGGGTCAGCACCTCACGTATGGCTGCGTGCAGACGTGCACTGCGCGGCTTGCTGATGCGCGATGCCCGTGTGGTGGGCCGGATGCCCGCCAGAAACAGTGCTTCAGACGCATAAATATTGCCAACTCCCACCACCACTTCACCCGCCAGCAGCACCTGCTTGATGGCTGATTTTTTGAGTTTCAGGGCAGCATGAAAGCCCGCGGCGTCAAAAGTGTCACTCAAAGGCTCAACGCCCAGTCGCCCCAGTAATTTGTAAGCCGAAGCGTCGTTTTCGTCCAGCGCATAAACCACAGCGCCAAATCGACGCGGGTCATGCAGGCGCAGCGTTCCACGGCTGGTCGACAGCTCGAAATGGTCGTGCTTGCCCAGGGCAGGCAAGTCGTGACCAAAGCTGATGCTGCCAGACATGCCCAGATGCACCAGCAGCAAGCCGGCGCTCAGGTCGACCAGCAAATATTTGCCGCGCCTGCGTACGCCAAGCACCTGCTGGCCATGCAGTGTCTGGGGTGGGCAGCCTAGAGGCCAGCGCAGCGGCTTGCCGATTTGCGCCAGGCTGATGTGTGCACCCGCAATGCGGCTGGCAAAGCTCAGACGGGTGACTTCTACTTCGGGGAGTTCGGGCATGCGGGCATCAGCTGATAAAAAGTGCTAAAAATGAGCTTCAATTATCATGGCCGAATGAAGAAATCACTCGTTGGCGCTTTTTGCGGTTTGTGCCTTGCCGGGCCTGCGCTTTGGGCCCAAAGCAATGCGCCGGTCAACGCACCCGCCGCACCCCCGGTCAGCGAGCTCACGCAAAGCCAGCAAGTCCCTGCGCAAGCCGCCTCGCCCCTGAGCGCAGAGCTCTTTTACCGCCTGCTGATTGGCGAGATCACCACCCGGCAAGGCGATGCCGGTGCGGGCTATGCGCTGATACTCGACTCAGCCCGCAAAACCAACGATGGCCAGTTGTATCAGCGCGCTATAGACATTGCCCTGCAATCGCGTTCTGGTGATGCTGCATTGCAGGCTGCGCTGGCCTGGCGGCAAGCCAAGCCAGCCGACAGGGACGCCAACCGCTATGTGCTTCAAATCCTGATTGCCCTGAACCGGATTCAGGACACGCTGGAGCCCTTGAAGAAAGGCATCGAACTGGCCACCATTGCCGACCGCTCGCTGGCCATCTCCGCCATTCCCACGGCTTATGCCCGCGTCAGCGACAAGAAACTGGCCGCGACAGTGGTTGAAAACGCCCTGGGCACTTACGTCATCAACCCCAGCACGGCAGCGGCGGCCTGGACAACGGTGAGCCGCATGCGCCTGTCCGCTGGTGATGCTGATGGCGCCCTGGACGCCGCCCAAAAAGGCCAGACAGTCAATGCGCAGGCTGAAGGCCCCGCGCTGGTGGCGCTTGAACTGATGAACCCCAAGCTGCCGGCCGCAGAAGCCATGGTCAAAAAATACTTTGCCAGCAATCCGAAAGCGGTTCCCGGGCTCCGCATGGGCTACGCACGCGGTCTGCTGGACGCCATGCGCTATGGCGAGGCGGCCACTGAATTGCAAGCCGTGATCAGGGACAAGCCTGACTTTGCGCCCGCGTGGCTGGTGCTGGGCTCTTTGCAGTTGCAGGACAACCAGCTATCTCAGGCGCAAACCTCCCTTGAACGCTATGTGGCCCTGAACCTGGCGGCCAGCCAGAAAAGCGAAGAGGATGCGCCCGACCGCGGCTTGGCCCAGGCTTATTTGTCGCTGGCGCAGATCGCCGAAAAGCGCAAGGATTTCGCAGGCGCTGAAGCCTGGATCAACAAGATCGAGAATCCGGTCAACATGATGCAGGCGCAAACCAGGCGCGCATCCATCCTGGCCAGCCGCGGCCAGCTGGATGAAGGCCGGCAACTGATTCGCAGCCTGCCCGAGCGCAACCCCGAGGACGCGCGGTTCAAATTGCTGGCTGAAGTCGCAATGCTCAGAGATTTGAAGCAGTACAAAATGGCTAAAGACCTGCTGGCGCAGGCCGTGGCAACGTCACCGCGCGACACCGATCTGCTTTACGACCAAGCCATGATGGCTGAAAAGCTGGGCCAGTTGCCTGAAATGGAACGCCTGCTGCGCCGCGTAATTGAGATCAAGCCCGATGCCTACAACGCCTACAACGCGTTGGGCTATTCCTTGGCAGATCGCAATCTGCGCCTGCCAGAGGCCAAGCAGCTGATCAAAAAAGCGCTTGAATTTGCACCCAACGATCCGTTTATCCGCGACAGCCTGGCCTGGGTTGAATTCCGCATGGGTAACAACGCTGAGGCGGCCAAGATTTTTGCAGACGCCTTTAAAGCCAAACCGGATGCCGAGATTGCAGCGCATTACGGCGAAGTGCTGTGGACCATGGGGCAGCGCGACAAGGCGATAGCCGTTTGGCGCGAAGGCCAGTTGCTAAACCCTGAAAACGAGACGCTGCTTGAAACCCTCAAACGTCTGAAGGTGCGGCTCTGAGTCGCAACATGCCTGCTTTTGTGGTGCGGCTGTGCCTACTGCTTGCTACAATATTAGTAGCTGCTTGCGCACATAAAACGGGCTTTACAGGCGTAAGTAATGCCAAAATCGAGATAAAAAGTGGGGTGTTTCCGACTTTTTGGTCAGGACGTATCGGGCTACAGATCCAAAGCGATCCGCCGCAGGCCTTTTTTGCTGGTTTTGAACTCAAAGGCCAAGCCAACAGCGGCGAGCTGACGCTGATCAGCCCGCTGGGCAGCATACTGGGCATCATGCGCTGGACGCCCAATGAGGCGGTTCTGGAGCAAGGCAGTGTGACCCGACGCTTTGCATCTGCCGATGAACTGTTGACCCAAATCACGGGCGCAGCCGTTCCACTGTCGGCCCTGTTTGACTGGCTCGCAGGCATTGACACGCCTACGCCGGGCTGGGTGGCCGACTTGTCAAAGCAGCCAGACGGGCGCATCAGTGCCAGAAAAACAGACCCCGCCCCAGCGGCTGATTTGCGTATTGTGTTGAACCCATGAATGCCATTTACGACATTCCCGCCCCCGCCAAGCTGAACCTTTTTTTGCACATCACCGGGCGACGCGCCGACGGCTACCACCTGCTGCAGTCGGTGTTCATGCTGATCGACTGGTGCGACACACTGCATGTGGAACTGCGCGCAGACGGCCAGATCAGCCGCTGCGATGTGGGCGCTGAAAGCGGTGTGTTGTTGCCCGAAAACGACCTGACGGTGCGCGCTGCCAAAGCACTGCAACAAGCCTGCGGCACATCGCTTGGCGCGCACATCAGTCTGGAAAAGCGCATCCCCTCTGAAGCAGGCATGGGCGGCGGCTCGTCGGATGCAGCGAGTTGTTTGCTGGCATTGCAGCGGCTGTGGGGCGTCAAATTGCCGCGCGACAAGTTGCTGTCGCTGGCACTGAAACTCGGCGCGGACGTGCCGTTTTTTCTGTCCGGTGGCCACGCGTGGGTTGAAGGTGTGGGTGAGCTGATCACCCCCATCACCTTGCCGTCTGCTGACTTTTTGGTAGTCAAGCCGCCCCAAGGGCTGTCAACACCCGCCATTTTTGGCTCGCCTGCACTCAAACGCGACTCTGAAACTGCTACAATCTGTGGCTTTGCTGCAAACAATCCGGCTCGAATCTTCGGATTTGGACACAACGACTTGCAGCCAGTGGCCCAACAGCTTTGCCCGCAAATTGTCCAGTCGATTGACTGGCTGTCAGCACGGCAGCTCAAAGGCAAAATGACTGGCTCAGGCAGTGCGGTGTTTGCATATGTGCCGCGTGATGAATGTGGCAACACCGACGCTTTAGTGCATCCAGAGGGCTGGAAGGTTCGCAAATGCAGCAATTTGCAAGCCCATCCACTGAGAGATTGGTAGCTAAGGCTGGTTGCAAAGATGGGTTGATTGACAGTTTATGGGTTGGTTGCCGGGCGTTGAACGCGAGTTGTACGTCTGGGAACTGTCCCTAGTAGGGGTGTCGCCAAGTTGGTTAAGGCACCGGATTTTGATTCCGGCATTCGCAGGTTCGACTCCTTCCACCCCTGCCAAAACGTGTATCAGCGCGTGCGTTGCACGCGCTGATCTGGTCTTGTACAGGCTCGTGCACCGCACGAGCCTGTACCGTTTGGGTTAGCTTTTTCTACATCAACTTCCGCCACGCCAATGTCGATAAACGCCGGGCCTCACTTGCAAACGCACCATCCCGAGTTCATGCTGTTCACCGGCAATGCCAACCCTAGCATGGCCCTTGAGATTGCCCAGCACCTGGGTATATCGCTGGGTGCGGCCCATGTTGGCCGCTTTTCTGATGGCGAAGTGACGGTTGAAATCCAGCAAAACGTCCGCGCCCGTGACGTGTTTGTGGTGCAGTCCACCTGCGCGCCCACCAATGAAAACCTGATGGAACTGCTCATCATGGTCGATGCACTCAAGCGTGCATCGGCAGAGCGCATATCTGCTGTCATCCCCTACTTTGGCTACGCCCGGCAAGATCGCCGTCCCCGTTCAGCACGCGTGCCGATCACCGCCAAAATGGTTGCCAACATGCTGCAAGCCGTCGGCGTGTCGCGCGTTTTAACGATGGACTTGCACGCCGACCAGATTCAGGGCTTTTTTGACATTCCGGTGGACAACATTTATGCATCGCCGGTGCTGCTGGGCGACCTGCGGCAAAAAAATTACCAGGACTTGATGGTCGTGTCGCCCGACGTGGGCGGCGTGGTTCGCGCACGTGCACTGGCCAAGCAGCTGGGCTGCGACATGGCCATCATCGACAAGCGTCGGCCCAAAGCCAATGTGTCTGAGGTCATGCACGTGATTGGCGACATTGAAGGCCGTAACTGCGTCATCATGGACGACATGATTGACACCGCCGGTACGCTGGTCAAGGCCGCTGAAGTGCTCAAAGAGCGCGGCGCCAAAAAAGTGTATGCGTATTGCACGCACCCGATTTTCTCGGGCCCGGCGATTGACCGCATCGCCCAGGGCGATGCACTCGATGAAGTCGTGATCACCAACACCATTCCCCTGAGCGACCGCGCCAGGGCATGCGCCAAAATCCGCCAGCTCTCTGTGGGGCCATTGATCGCTGAAACCATTCAGCGTATTGCCAAAGGTGAGTCGGTGATGAGTTTGTTTTCAGACCAGGACCAGGCGGTTCTGATCTGAAACAAAAAGCGGCAACGCCTTCAAACGTGTTGTCTTTTTAAACGGGGTAAAGCTGGTCGCGGCCTGCCCTTTCAAGGAGTTGATATGAAATTCGTCGCTTTTGAGCGCGCACAGCAGGGTACGGGTGCGAGCCGCCGTCTCCGCATTACCGGCCGCACGCCCGGTATCGTTTATGGTGGCACTGGCGATGCGCTGTTGATCGAACTCGATCACAACGCACTGTTTCATGCCATCAAAAAAGAAGCCTTCCACGCGTCGATTCTCGACATGGAACTGGCTGGCAAAGAACACAAAGTATTGCTGCGCGATTTGCAGATGCATCCGTACAAGCAGCAAATCCTGCACATTGACTTCCAGCGCGTTGAAGCCAAGACCAAGATGACGGTGAAAGTGCCACTGCACTACAGCGGTGAGGAAGACTCGCCAGCCGTGAAGGCTGAAAACTGCCTGGTCAACCACGTGTTGACCGAGTTGACCGTCTCCTGCTTCCCGGCAGACATTCCTGAATTCATCGCCATCGACCTGAGCGGCCTGAAAAAGGGCACGTCACTGCATGTCAAGGACGTGGCCTTGCCAAAAGGCGTGAAGTTCGTGGTCAAAGGTCAGGCCAATCCTGTCCTGGTGTCTGTGTCTTCGATTTCTGCTGAAGCCGAAGCGGATGCCGCTGCTGCCGCTGCCGCAGCCGCACCGGTAGACCCGAAGGCTGCCAAAGCAGCTGCTGGCAAGGCAGCCGCCGCCGCCAAGCCGGACGCCAAAGCACCAGCTGCCAAGAAAAAGTAAGCGCACGCGCGGACTGCTTCAGCAGTCAAGGCCCCTGTTCTTTCACGAGAGCAGGGGCTTTTTTTATGGGACTTTAAAATAAGGTGATGGAAATTCAAACATGATCAAGCTGTTCGTTGGCCTGGGCAATCCGGGGGCAGAGTACGAAGCCACGCGGCACAATGCAGGGTTTTGGTGGATGGACGCGCTGGCGCGCGAACTCAAAGCGCCGCTGACATTTGACAAGAGCTATTACGGACAAGTCGCACGCACGGCGGTTGGGGGCCAAGGTGTCTGGCTGCTTGCGCCGCAAACCTTCATGAATCTGTCGGGCAAGTCGGTCGCCAGCCTGGCCAAATTTTTCAAGATCAAGCCTGAAGAAATACTGGTGGCGCATGACGAACTGGACGTGGTTCCCGGCCAGGTAAAACTTAAATTTGGCGGCAGCCATGCCGGCCACAACGGCTTGCGCGACATTCATGCGCAAATGGGAACCGGCAACTACTGGCGGCTGCGCCTGGGTGTGGGCCACCCAGGCAACAAAGACGAAGTCGTGGACTGGGTGTTGAGAAAACCCATGCAGGAGCATCGCGTGGCGATTGAAGAATGCATCACCCGCTCACTGAAAGCAGTGCCTGCGCTGCTGGCCGGCGAGATGGACAAGGCCACGATGATGATTCACACCAGCGTGCCACCCAGACCCAAGCCGCCGCGCAAGATGCAAGCCGATGGAAATACCGCAGCGCCGGTAACGCGTCCATCTACGCCAGAGTGACATATGTTTGAAACCGATATTTGCTATATTTGTAATAGCAGTATGCCTATATATCTATTGGCTTGGAGCAAAAAAAGCACCTGAATACGCCAAAAAACAGGCGTTTCAGTCTGTTTGTTGGCCAGCGATGGCTGGCGCGCCTGTCAGGCGATGGTACTTTTCCCACAGGGTGGGTTTGCTCTCGACAAATTGCGGGTTGACCGGGATGCACGCCACTGGGCAAACCTGTACGCACTGCGGCTCTTCAAAATGGCCCACGCATTCGGTGCATTTGTGCGGGTCAATCTCGTAAATCTCTTTGCCCATGTAAATGGCCTGGTTCGGACATTCGGGCTCGCACACGTCGCAGTTGATGCATTCATCGGTGATCAGGAGAGCCATGCGCGATCCAGATTCAGACTTTTTTGGCGTTGTGCAGGGCGGCCATCACTTCCGGGCTGACCATCTGGCTGATGTCGCCGTCCAGCTTGTTGATCTCGCGCACCAGTGTGCTGCTGATGCACGCCAGGTGGGCATCGGGCAGTAAAAAGACGGTTTCGACCTGAGGCGCCAGCTTGCGGTTCATGGCTGCCATCTGGGCTTCGTAGTCAAAGTCAGTCATGTTGCGAATGCCGCGCACCACCGCAGTGACACTGTGCTGGGTACAAAAGTCCACGATCAGACCGCCAAACGGTTGAATGCTCACATTGGCGAATTGTTTGGTGGCCATTTGCGCCATGGAGACGCGCTGCTCCAGGCTGAACAGGGTTGTCTTGTGATGTGCCACCGCCACTGCAATGATGAGCTGGTCAAACAGTCCTGCTGCGCGGCGCACCACGTCCAGGTGGCCCAGAGTCAGAGGGTCAAACGTGCCTGAATAAACGGCAATGCGCTTTGTTAAGTGAGCGGCTTGGGTCATGGCCAAATTATGCGCTTTGAAGCGCATCGGGCGCCACGGGCGTCTGGGGCGTTTTGACCAGCAAATGGAAATGCACCGCTCCGGCCTTGCCAAAGCGGTGGACTTGCAGGCCCACAGCGGCCAAATCGTCATCCGTCCAAGGCTTGGGCGCCTCAAGGTACACAAAGCCGGGCGTGGCAATGGCCTGGGCGGCGGCCTTCAGTGCTGCTTCAAATGCTGTGGACTCATAGGGCGGGTCCAGAAAAATCAGTTGCAGGCTGCCGGGGTTGACGCGGCGCAGCAGGCCCACGCCGTCACCTCGCTCGACTCTGACCATGTCGGACTTGAGCTTGGTTTGCAGTGCCTTCAGTTTGTCGACCAGCACCGGGTCTTGCTCACACACCAGGACATCTTGCGCGCCACGCGAGGCAGCCTCAAAACCGAGCACGCCGGTACCTGCAAAAACATCGGCGCAGCGCCAGCCGGTCAGGTCCTGACCGAGCCAGTTGAACAAGGTTTCGCGCACGCGGTCAGGCGTGGGGCGCAGGCCGGGCAAGCTGGCCACCGGGATTTTGCTGCGCTTGTACACACCACCGATGATGCGGACTTCACCGGGCGGTATGGTTTTTCGACCCACCACTTTGCCGGAAGCCTTGCCTGATCTGGCGAGTTTTTTGGCGCTATCTTTTTCAGGTTTGTCAGCAGCCACTTGTGGGGTGTATTTCATGGTGAAGGCTTGGCACCGAGAATAACGGTCACCATTTTCTCAGGTTGCAGCTTGGCCGCCATGGCCGCTTTCACGTCTTGTACCGTCACTTTGTCAATCTGCGCGGTCCAGGTGTCCAGATAGGTGGTGGGCAGGTCGTACCAGGCAATGTTGCTGATGTTGCCCAGCAGCTTGCGATTGCTGTCAATCAACAGGGCAAAGCCGCCTGTCAAGTTGTCTTTGGCGGCCTTGACTTCTGCGTCAAGCGGGCCGGTAGCCACAAAGTCCCTGACCACCTGACGCGCCACCTCCAGCGCCTCTTTTGCCTGGTCAGGCCGGGTTTGCAGGCTGACTGTAAAAGCGCCCGCATGCATGCCGGGCGCGAAGTTGCTGTACACGCCGTAAGTTAGCCCCCGCTTCTCGCGCACCTCAGTCATCAGGCGCGACACAAAACCGCCGCCGCCCAGAATGTAATTGCCCACCAGCAGCGGGAAGAACGCCGGGTCACTGCGTTTGTAGCCAGGCTGGCCCATCAGCACTTGGGCCTGGGCAGCATCAAAGGCAATTGTTTTTTGCACGGCCTCGGCAAGGGGCTGCACCTCTGCCACGGGGGGCAAGGCAGGCACGCTGGAGCACGGCGCTTGAGGGGACGCTTGCGGCAGGCGCGCCAGCATGGCAGTGGCAATTTGTTCTGCCTGGGCCCGGTTGATAGCACCCACCAGGTTGACACGCGCCCGGCAAGCCACCACCGTGGCCTGGTAAAAAGCGCGCATGTCGGCGGTGGCGATGTTGGCCACACCCGCCTCGGTAAATTCATGGCCATACGGATGGCCGCCATACACCGCCTGCGAATAAGCACGCCGCGCCAGGGTGGCGGGCCGGGTGTCAGACTCCTTGATGCCAGCAACCACTTTTTGTTTGTCGCGCTGCCAGACGTCGTCTGCAAAGGCGGGCTCGGCGATTTGCCTGGCGGCCAATGCGACGGCTTTCGCCAGCAAGTCAGGCTCAGTCAGCGTGCGCAGGCTGAAACTGAAGCGGTCAGACCCCGCGCTGGCACCAAACTGTGCGCCCAGGTCAGCCCAGGCTTCGCCTAATGCATTCTCATCAAGCGCAGGCTGGCCGTTTTTAGCCACCACGCCCTTTTCAAGCAGCGCTGCCGTCATGCTGGCCAAGCCAACCTTGCTGGGCGGGTCGCGTCTGCTGCCGCCGTCAAAGTCGATTTGCACATCGAGCATGGCAATGGCCGGGCTTTCAACCAGATGCACCACCGCGCCGTTGGCAAGTTGGAACTTCTGGATCGGCAGTGCCGCCAGGGCCCCAGAGGCGAAAAAAGCACAAAAACAGGTGCCAAATACGGCTTTATACCAATGGATATATGCGCGAGCAGCTATAAATTTGATAGTGAAAGTCATGACGTTCAGTGCCTGGAAGGAGTTGTTGGGGCGGCAGGCGCAGCACGCAGCCTGCGGTTGGGGTCCATCGGCTGCGGCAGCAGCGTGGCCTGGGTCATCTGGTCGTCACCAAAGTACTTTGAGGCCACCGCCTGCACTTCGGCGCTGGTCACGCTGCGTAGCCTGGCAATCAGGCGTGCATCGGCATCGAGCGGCATGCCGTTGATCCAGTTGGAGCCCAGCTCCCGTGCCTGGCTGAAAACACTGTCCAGCTTGTAGGTTTCGCTCGCAATCCACTGTGTTTTGACACGGTTCAGCTCGGCATCGCTAACGCCGTTTTGGGCCACCAGCGCCACCTGCTCGCGCAAGGCGGTGGCAAGCTGGGCGGCGGTTTTGCCTGCTGCGGGCACACCGTCCAGAATGAAAAGCTGCGGGCCACGGCCTGTCAAGCCGTTGTAGGCATTTGCACTGTCTGCCACGCGGTTGTCTCCCTGCTCCAGCGCGCGGTTCAGGCGTGCGCCGCTGTAGCCATCGAGCACAGCAGCCAGCACGGTCAGGGCCAGCGGGTCACGGTTGCCTGATTTGCCCGAAGAGTCATCCATCAAATCAGAGGGCAGCAGCTTGGGCACCTTGAAGGCCATGCTGGTGTAGGCCTGCGAGGCCACGCCTTTGAAGTCAAGCCTGCGCGCGCCTGTCTGCACCGGCTCGTCGCGCGGCTTGCGCACGGGCACCGGGCGGGCAGCAATCGGGCCATAGTATTTCTCGGCCAGGCGTTTCACTTCAGCCACGTCCACGTCACCCGCCACCACCACGGCCGCGTTGCCGGGCACATACCAGCGCTGGTAAAAGTCGCGCGCGTCCTGCGGGGTCATGGCGTCCAGGTCACTCATCCAGCCCACCACCGGGCGGCGGTAGGGCGATGCGGTGAAGGTGATGGCGTTGGCCGCCTCAAACATCAAGGCTCTGGGGGATTCTTCTGTGCGCGAACGGCGTTCTTCCTTGACCACCTCGATCTCGCGCTTGAACTCGTCGTCAGGCCACTGGTTGTTGGCAAAGCGGTCAGCCTCCAGGCGCATCACGTCTTCAAGCTTGCCGCTGGGGATTTGCTGGTGGTAACCGGTGGCGTCTCTAGAGGTAAAGGCGTTGTCACGCCCGCCCAATGCCGCCACACGACGCGAAAACTCGCCTGGCTTGACGGTGGCCGTGCCCTTGAACAGCATGTGCTCCAGCACATGCGCCACGCCGGTGGTGCCATCGACCTCGTCCATCGACCCGACCCGCACCCACAGCATGTGGGCGGCCGTGGGCGCGCGGCGGTCGGGCTTGACGATCACCGTCAGGCCATTGCTGAGGGTGAACTGCTCGACTTTTGCGGGGGCTTGGGCTGATGCGGCACTGAAAATCAATGGCAAAGCAAGGGACAGGCAGAGGCGATGTGAGGGTTTCATAGAATGATGTGACTTCAAAGCAGGCCCAATGTTCAGTTTCTTCAAGAAAAAATCTCCGCAGCCCAATACCCCAGTCCCGGAGACGACCAAGCCCGAACAGAGTTTGATCGGCAGTGCGCTCGTTACCCCACTGGATGTTGAAGCCATTGTCGCCTCAGCCCAGCTGGCACCCGAACGCCAGCGCTGGCTGGACAAGCTGTCATCGGGCTTGCGCAAGACCGGTTCCAGCATTTCAGGTGTATTCACGGGCACGCAAATTGACGATGCCCTGTATGAAAACCTGGAATCTGCCTTGCTGATGGCCGATACGGGCGTCAAAGCCACCGAATACTTGCTGCGAGACGTCAAACGCCGGGTTGCGGCCAGCGGTGTGACGAATCCGGTCGCGGTCAAAAACATTTTGACCGAGGCCTTGAGCCAGTTGCTGAAACCGCTGGAGCAAGCCCTGGTGATTGGCCAGCACAGCCCGACCGTCATCATGGTGGCTGGGGTGAACGGTGCCGGAAAAACCACATCCATCGGCAAGCTGACCAAACACCTGGCCACGGACGGTGCCTCAGTGCTGCTGGCTGCTGCCGACACCTTCAGGGCCGCTGCGCGTGAGCAATTGAGCGTCTGGGCTGACCGGAACACGGTCGAGATCATCAGCAAGGAAGGCGGCGACCCGGCGGCGGTGGCTTTTGATGCGGTGACTGCCGGCAAAGCGCGCGGCAAAGACGTGGTGCTGGTGGACACCGCAGGCCGCTTGCCCACGCAGCTTCATTTGATGGAAGAACTAAAAAAAATCAAACGCGTGGTTCAAAAGGCCGATGCCACAGCACCGCACGAGGTTCTGCTGGTTATCGACGGCAACACCGGGCAAAACGCGCTGACACAGGTCAAAGCGTTTGACGAAGCACTGCAACTCACGGGCCTGGTCGTGACCAAGCTCGATGGCACAGCCAAAGGCGGCATGCTGGCGGCGATAGCCTTGTGGGCGCAAGAACGCCAGGCAGCGACTCCCTCGCTTCGGCCTGTGCCGGTTTACTTTATTGGCGTGGGCGAAAAGCTGGAAGACCTGGAAACCTTCCATGCGCGGGAATTCGCGCAGGCTCTTTTGAGCTGATTTTCTCAGCTGATTTTCTCAGCTGATTTTTTGAATCAAGCCGCCAGCAACATGCCTTTGGCTTCAATAAAAGCCACCACTTCTGCCAGCCCTGCGTTGGTTTTCAGATTGGTCATGACAAAGGGCTTCAGGCCTTTGGCCGTGGTGCGCATGCGTATCGTGTCAACTTCCATCACTTTCAAGTCGGCCCCTACATAAGGCGCCAGGTCGGTTTTGTTGATGACAAACAAGTCGCTTTTGGTGATGCCGGGGCCGCCCTTGCGGGGGATTTTTTCACCGGCCGCCACATCAATCACGTAGATCGTCAAATCGCTCAGCTCGGGGCTGAAGGTGGCGGCCAGGTTGTCGCCGCCCGATTCGACAAACACCACATCGGCGTTGGGAAAGTCCACCAGCATGCGGTCAATGGCCTCCAGATTGATGGAGGCGTCTTCACGGATGGCGGTGTGCGGGCAGCCACCTGTTTCTACCCCCATGATGCGGTTCGCGTCCAGCGCGCCACTGACGGTGAGGATGCGCTGGTCTTCCTTGGTGTAGATGTCGTTGGTAATCGCCACCAGGTCGTATTTGGCCTTCATGGCTTTGCACAGCATTTCAAGCAGAGTGGTTTTGCCGGAGCCGACCGGGCCGCCGATGCCTACGCGCAGGGGAGGCAGTTTTTTGGTGCGGTTAAGGATGTGGTGCATCGTCATGATCTGAAAAGCCTTGAGTATTGGGTTTCGTGTTGTGAAGAGAGTATCGCCAGCATCGGTGAAAAGGCCTGGCGTTCATCGTCTGGCAAATCGATGGCGGTTTGCACCGCTGCCGGAATATGCTGGCTGAGCCTCGCCAGGATGCGCTGCCCAGCCGTTTGGCCCAGCGGCACGGATTTGGTAGCTGCTTGCACCATGTTTTCAGCCCAACCGAAGGCATAAGTGAGCAGACAGTCGCGGACTGATGCCTCGGTCTGCGCCGCTGCCAGCGCAAAAGCCACCGGGTAAGTGGGCGGCAGTTGTTCGCAGTGGGCAAGCTGCGCTGCATCCACACCGTCATGGTGCCGCAGCCAGCTGCACAGCGAGCGGCCCATCTGCTCGGCCTGGGCACGCAGCTCACTGGTCTCGCGGGTTTGCAGCAGCCAGTCGTTGAGCTGGGTGATCCGCATGAGTTGACCCGCGCGCCAGGCAGGGATCGCCTGCACCATCACCGCCAGATCGCCACGCGCCAAAGTCAGCTCAAGCTGGTCACACAGCCAGTGGCTGATCCATTCATCTGACGCAGTATTTGCTATGCTTTCAGGAGCTTCTTGCTCTCGTAAAATAAGGGCTTCAAGCCCTTCCGAGTATGAAAAACCACCTACCGGAAGCGCTGGCGAGGCCAACCAGATGAGTTGCAGCAGGCTGGCCGGCGCTAATGCCGTGGCCGTGGCTGTGGCGACAGTTTGCACAGCGTGCAAGTCAGTGGTGATGGCCGTGGCCGCTATCGTGGTCGCTATCGTGGTCGTGACCGTGGTCGTGTCCATGCTTGCAATCCGGGCCGTGCACATGCGGTTTGGCGACCACCGGAATCAATGCTTTGGCTTGGGCTTCGTGCGAATGCCCACCTGCGCTGTAGGCCCCACCTTCGGGCTCAAACGCTTGCCTTACTTCATGGACAATCAAATGCATGGCCCGCAGCAAATCGGCCAGCACATGGTCAGGCTCCATTTTCAAATGATCAGGTTTGAGTTCAATCGGCACATGCCGGTTGCCCAGGTGGTACGCAGCGCGGGTCAAGTCAAAAGGCGAACCATGCGATGTGCAAGCCGTGATGCGGAGCACGTCTTGCGGCGCTGCGATGACCTTGACCATGCTGCCGTCTTCAGCCACCAGCACATCGCCGCCGCGAACCACCGTGCCGCGTGGCAAGAAAACACCTAACTGGCGCCCCAGCGAGTCGATGCCATCAAAACGGCTTTTCTGGCGCGTGTCCCAGTCCAGTTCGATAAAAGAGGCGCGTTTGACAAGCACTGGCGCCAAGCCTGCGGCCTGGGAGATGATTTTGGAAATCTGTAGCATTGAATCTTTCAAAACAAAAAGTAGCGCTGCGCCATTGGCAAACTGCTTGCAGGCTCGCAAGTCAGCAACTGCCCATCTGCCCGAACTGCATAGGTTTGGGCATCGATTTCCATGTGCGGCAAATAGGCGTTGTGAATCATGTGCTGCTTGCGCACGCCGCGTATGTTTTTGACGGCGCTCAAACCTTTGGCCAGACCGAACTTGTCTTTGATGCCCGCAGCAAGCCCGGCTTGGGAGACGAAGGTCAACGAACCTTTGGCAACGGCACCACCAAAAGCGCCGAACATCGGGCGGTAATGCACCGGCTGCGGCGTGGGGATGGATGCGTTTGGGTCGCCCATCGCGGCCATGGCGATGAAGCCGCCTTTTAAAACAACAGCCGGTTTGATGCCGAAAAATGCGGGTTTCCAGACCACCAGATCAGCCCACTTGCCGACTTCAATCGAGCCGACTTCATGCGAAATGCCGTGCGCAATGGCCGGGTTGATGGTGTATTTGCTGATGTAGCGCTTGACGCGGAAGTTGTCGTGGCGGTCGCAGTCCCCACCGAGCTTGCCGCGTTGCTGTTTCATCTTGTGGGCTGCCTGCCAGGTGCGAAGGATGACCTCGCCCACACGGCCCATGGCCTGACTGTCGCTACTCATCATGCTGATGGCGCCCATGTCATGCAGCATGTCTTCTGCGGCTATGGTTTCCTTGCGGATTCTGCTTTCGGCAAAGGCCAGGTCTTCGGCGATGCTGGCGTCCAGGTGGTGGCACACCATCAGCATGTCAACGTGCTCGTCAAGCGTGTTGACGGTGTAAGGCATGGTCGGGTTGGTCGAACTCGGCAAAAAGTTGGCCTGGCCCACCACCTTCAAAATATCTGGCGCATGGCCACCGCCGGCACCTTCGGTGTGAAAGGCGCACAGCCCGCGGCCTTTGGTCGCAGCAATGGTATTTTCAACAAAGCCGGACTCGTTGAGGGTGTCGCTGTGAATCGCCACCTGCGTGTCTGTGGCATCCGCCACATCCAGGCAATTGCTGATGGCAGCGGGCGTGGTGCCCCAATCTTCATGGAGTTTCAAGCCAATCACGCCAGCATTGATTTGCTCGTGCAGCGCAGCTGGCAGACTGGCGTTGCCCTTGCCCAGAAAGCCCAGGTTCATGGCAAAGCCATCTGCCGCTTGAAGCATGCGCTCAATGTTCCACGGGCCGGGCGTACAGGTGGTGGCAAAGGTGCCGGTGGCCGGCCCGGTACCGCCGCCCATCATGGTGGTGACACCGCTGGCCAGCGCTTCGTCAATTTGCTGCGGGCAGATAAAGTGAATGTGCGAATCAATACCGCCTGCGGTGACGATCATGCCCTCGCAACTGATGACTTCTGTGCCAGGGCCGATGATGATGTCCACACCGGGCTGTACGTCGGGGTTGCCGGCTTTGCCAATCGCGGCAATGCGCCCCGCCCGCAAACCGATATCGGCCTTGACGATGCCCCAGTGGTCAATGATCAGGGCATTGGTCATCACGGTGTCCACAGCACCTTCTTTGTTCGTGCGTTGCGACTGCGCCATGCCGTCACGGATGGTTTTGCCACCGCCAAACTTGACTTCTTCGCCGTAACTGCCGGCTCTGAGCGTGTAGTCAGCTTCGACTTCGATCATCAGGTCGGTATCAGCCAATCGCAGCCTGTCGCCCATAGTAGGGCCGAACATTTCAGCGTAGGCGCGTCTGCCAATGGTTGCCATCAGATCACTCCCTGCACAAGGGCACGAAAGCCATAGATTTTTCTGTCGCCCGCAAAGTCCACCAGTTCCACCGTGCGCTGCTGGCCCGGCTCAAAGCGCACTGCGGTGCCAGATGCGATATTCAGTCGCATACCGCGCGTCGCATCCCGTTCAAAGCCGAGCGCTGCATTTGTCTCGGCGAAATGGTAATGGGATCCGACCTGTATGGGCCGGTCGGATGTGTTTTGCACCACCACGGTCGCGTTGCGCCTGCCTGCGTTTAAAACGTGGTCTGGGCCGTCGGTTATCAATTCACCTGGAATCATGGCGCCTTTACTTTCGTGAGAACCAAATCGCCACGGCAATCATGACCGCAACAGTCACAAAACCCCAGGTATCAGTCGCGTGCCAGTGCATGCCCGCCAAGCCATGACCATCATGTGCGAAAGCGGCAGTCACGCCCATTGAACCTGTGCAGGTAGAAATGAAACGTGTAGAAAGTCTGTTCATGACTGTTATCCTTAAACGATTAAACGATTAAACGATTAAACGATTAAACGATGGGTTGGTGCACGGTGACCAGCTTGGTGCCGTCAGGAAAGGTGGCCTCCACCTGAATATCAGGGATCAACTCGGCAATGCCGTCCATCACGTCGGCGCGGGTGAGAATGGTGCGGCTATCACTCATCAGTTGAGCGACAGTTTTACCGTCGCGCGCGCCTTCCATCACCGCTGCGCTGATCAGCGCCATCGCTTCCGGGTAATTGAGTTTCAAACCCCTGGCCTTGCGGCGTTCAGCCAGCAGGCTGGCGGTAAATATCAGCAGCTTGTCTTTTTCGCGCGGAGTCAGTTCCATAGACGGTCTTTCAGGGGAGCTTTTGTAAACGGCATTGCCTGGAATTTAGCACGCAAAAACAATGCCTTGTTCGCGCAGCCATCCGCCAAGACAGGGGAATTCTCGGTATCCGCATGCTTGCTCACAGTCTGGTGTCGCCTGTCAGGTTCATAACATTTGCCGAAGGTACCCGATGAGCAGTACCGCCCTTCCAGATGCTGAAACGCCGCCGCCCCCGCCGGGTCGATCAGCTGATTGCCCATAACGGGCAGAGCCACCAAAACCCTGACAATGAGGCGATCCACTTTATGACCCTTGCCCCGATCATGCCGAGCGTGGTGGGCGGGCTGGTCGCTTGAAAATCCAGTTTTAACCTTCATTTAACCGCTATGCAAAATCTCATCGGCCAGCTCCTGCGTTTCGTCATCAAACTGATACTGACTGTCTTCGGTCTGGTGTTTGCGATCAGCCTGCTCATGGCGGCGCTGATCGTTGTGGTGCTCAGCTTGCTTAAGTCAGTCGTCACTGGCAAAAAACCTGCGCCCGTGGTGGTGTTCAGAAAATTTCAGAAATTTGCGCCTGGCGCTATGTGGCCGGGCGCGGCCAAAGCACAAAACGCAAGCGATGTGGTGGATGTTGAGGTACGCGAGGTACAGGTCAATGACGAGCCACTGAAAAGCGAGCAATTGCCTCGCTCATGAACTTGATCTTCAGGCTGCTTCTGAGTCGGTTTTTTCGTCTGGCGGCTTGGTGCTTTTGACAAACAGCTGTGCGGCCAGAATGCCAACTTCGTACAAACCACCGACCACGCCCAGCAGCATGATCATCGAGCCTGCATCCGGCGGCGTGACCAGTGCAGTGCCAATGGCCGCAATGACCCAAAAGTAGCCCCGGTATTCGCGGAGTTGGGCGACTGTCAGCACCCCCATGCGTACCAGCAAAATCACCGCAATCGGCACTTCAAAAGCCAGGCCGAACGCCAAAAACATGCCCAGCACAAAGTTTAAATATTCTTCAATATCAGGCGCAGCGGTGATGGACTTGGGTGCAAAGCTCTGGATAAAAGTAAACACTTGGCCAAACACCACAAAGTAGCAAAACGCCACGCCAATAAAAAATAGCAGCGTACTGGACACGACCAGCGGCATGACGAGCTTTTTCTCATGTGAGTACAGACCAGGCGCCACAAAGGCCCAAACCTGATACAGCACGACCGGCAGCGCCATCATGAAGGCGGCCATGAACAAAATCTTGATGGGCACCACAAACGGCGAAATCACGTTGGTGGCAATCAGCGTGGCACCCTTGGGTAAAGTGGCTACGAGCGGCGCCGCCATGATGTCGTAAAGCGCGCCAGGGCCGGGGAAGAAGGCCAGCACAGCAGCCGCCACGCCAATCGCAATCACAGCCTTGATCATGCGGTCGCGCAACTCCATCAGGTGCTGCACGAAAGGCTGCTCGGTGCCTGCCAGTTCGTCAGGTTTATCGGTCTTGTCTGGGTGGGGGTCTGACATGAATGGACTTAGGTCACTGCAGGCTGACACACGCCAGCGCGACAAGATTTATGCGGATTTTTTGGGCCTGAAACGTGCCACGCGCGCCGCGCCGGACTGCGTGCGGGTGCGCATACCAGAGCGCGCCTTGTACCACTGCGGCGTGGCACCGGTTTTCAGTCGCCACTTCTTTTTGGGGTGCTTGTATTCAGGGAAGATTTCCATGCCGGGCAAGCTCGAACTGGCGTCGCCAGTAGCTTCGGTCCATGACTTTTCGAAATCGCTGGCATTGGTCTGGATAGAGTTTTCCACATCGCGGGCTGCGCCCTCGACGGTTTCCTTCATCTTTTTCAGTTCGTCCAGTTCCATCGACCGGCTGACCTCCTGCTTGACATCCGCAACATAACGCTGCGCCTTTCCCAACAGGGTGCCCACTGTGCGCGCCAAGCGCGGCAGCTTTTCAGGGCCAATCACGATCAACGCTACTGCGCCGATCAACGCGATTTTGGAGACGCCGAGGTCGATCATGTCTGGCTAAAGGCCGCAGTGCAGTGCGCCGAGCGACAAGCATGGGGACTCACAATTTCTTGGCTTCCACATCGATGGTGGTTTTGTCCACTGGTTTTTCTGCAGCTTGCGCATTTGTGACGGCTGCTGTTTTGTCGTCAGCCGAAGCGGCGCCCCCGTCTTTCATGCCATCTTTAAAACCCTTGACTGCACCGCCCAGGTCGCCGCCCATGTTGCGCAGTTTTTTGGTGCCAAACACCATAACGACAATCAGCAGCACGATCAGCCAGTGCCAAATAGAGAATCCACCCATGATTTGCTCCTAATGCTTTAAACGCGAATTAACTGGTAGTGACTTGATTCTAAAGGCTATGCAATTCAACCCTTGAGCCAAGGTCTTGGTCCGCCCATGACATGGAGGTGCAGGTGATGGACTTCCTGACCGCCTTCGGCACCTGTGTTCGTGACGATGCGAAACCCACCTTCCGGGTAGGGCCTGCAACCATTGGCCAGCGCAAGTTTGGGGGCCAGCACCATCATGCGCCCCAGCAGCGCGCCGTGCTCAGGCCCGACCTGCGCCATGGAGGGAATATGCAGCTTGGGAATCATCAGGAAGTGAACCGGCGCCCAGGGGTGGATATCGTGAAAAACGAAAATCTCGTCGTCTTCGTACACCTTGCGGCTGGGGATGGTGCCAGCGGCAATTTTGCAAAAAATGCAGTTCTCGGGGGCGTGCATCACTCAACAGCCCTGTTGGCGTTCATGCGCACCATGCCCAGCACGATACGGTACAAAAACCAGATGGAAATCAGTGTCCAGGCGATCCAGCCTGGCACGATCAGCAAGAACCACAACGGCGCCGTGACCAGATACAGCAAACCGGCCCACAACACCGTACGAATGCGCCAACTGAAGTGCGAAGCTTGCCAGGTGTTGGCCGCGTCCCCGCGCTTGACCAAGTCAATCACCAGCGCAATGACGAGCAGCGTGATGGATGCCTGCGCGCCCGGCAGAACAGCCGCTACGGCGACCACCAGGTGCAACACATAACTGAGCCAACCCCAGGTTTTCAGGCCTTCGTCGGGTTCGATGGTGGCGATGTCGTTGCTCATGCGGTCTTTTTCTCATCCTTGGTTGACTGGTGCTCTTCAAGATCGCGATTTTTAGCTTTGCGCAGGGCTTTTTCTTCAATTCCGCTGGTGCCCTCGCGGCGCTCCAGCTCGGCAATCACGTCCAGCGGGCTCAAGCCGTAGTGCGCCAGTGCAATCATTGAGTGAAACCACAAATCAGCGACTTCGCCGACGAAGCTGCTTTTTAAATCAAGCGTCAAACCACCATAGTCCATGTCCTTGGCGGCCATCACGGCTTCGGTGGCTTCTTCACCAATTTTTTTCAGAAACGCGTTCGGGCCTTTGTGCAACAGTCGCGCAACGTAGCTGGTGTCCGGGTTGCCGCCGTTGGCAATCTTGCGGCTTTCTATGATCTGCGCCAAGCGGGCAAGGGAATCGTTGGTGGTCATGTTTAACTCTTACTTATAGATGCTCTGCGGGTCTTTCAAGACCGGATCTGTAGCAACCCACTTACCGCCAGAGTAAAGACTGTAAAAACAGCTGTGGCGACCGGTGTGGCAGGCGATGCCTGGCTCGTGGCCCAGCTGCGTGACCTTCAGCAGCACCACATCGCTGTCGCAATCGATGCGAATTTCATGCACGGTTTGTACGTGGCCGGACTCCTCACCCTTGAACCACAACTTGTTGCGTGACCGGCTGAAGTACACGGCACGGCCGAGTTCAGCGGTTTTTTGCAGGGCTTCCCGGTTCATCCAGGCAAACATCAGCACGTCGCCGCTGGACGCTTCTTGCGCAATGACGGGGACCAGCCCCTTGTCGTCCCATTTGATTGTTTCCAGCCAGTTCATACCAGTATTATCGCCCCCACGTTCGTTCGCTGCGCGTAGCTTTCTGCACCTTGCAGGCCGCTGCTCGCCGGACTCGCGGCCCCGGCAGGCAGGGATATGAAAACTACAGCCTGACGGGTATGCCGCGCACTGCCATGAACTGTTTGGCTTGCTGCACCGTGTATTCACCATAGTGAAATATGCTGGCTGCCAGCACGGCATCAGCGCCGCCGGTTTGGATGCCGTCGGCCAAGTGCGCCAGATTGCCCACGCCGCCTGATGCGATCACCGGTACGCTGACAGCGTCGCTCACCGCGCGGGTCAGCGCCAAATCAAAGCCTGATTTGGTGCCATCCCTGTCCATGCTGGTCAGCAAAATTTCACCCGCGCCGCGCCGGGCCATGTCAGTGGCCCAGGCCACGGCGTCCAGCCCGGTGTTTTTACGCCCCCCGTGGCTGTACACGTCCCAGCCCGGACCACGTGTTTGGGCCTCTTCGTCGCTGCGACGTTTAGCGTCAATCGCCACCACAATGCACTGTGCGCCATATCGGGCAGAGGCGTCTTCAATGACTTGCGGATTGGCAATCGCAGCGGAGTTGAAGCTGGTTTTATCAGCCCCGGCATTGAGTAGGCGCCGCACGTCATCGACGGTGCGCACACCGCCGCCAACGGTGAGCGGAATAAACACCTGGCCGGCCACGGCTTCAATGATGTCCAAAATCAAATCCCGACCATCACTGGTGGCGGTGATGTCCAGAAAAGTCAGCTCGTCTGCACCCTGGTCGTTGTAGCGCGCGGCAATTTCCACCGGGTCACCGGCATCGCGCAGTTGGGTGAAGTTCACGCCCTTGACGACACGGCCTCCGGTGACATCCAGACAAGGAATGATTCGTTTGGCTAACATGCGCCCCCACGGTTGCTCACTTCGTGTAGCGCCCTGCCCCCCGAGGGGGCCGCTGCGCCTGCGGACTGCCAAAGCCAGTCCCGCGGCCCCTGCTTGAACCTGAAACCGCGCTTAGCGGCGCTCATCCGTTTAACTCGTCCGCTCTGGCTTGAGCAGCCTCAAAATCAAGATCGCCGCTGTAAATCGAGCGGCCACAGATCACGCCTTCAACGCCCTGGTCTTCTACGGCGCACAGCGCTTCAATATCAACCATGTTTGACAAGCCGCCGGATGCAATCACAGGAATCGTCAGGGCTTGAGCCAGCTTGACAGTGGCGTCCATATTGATGCCGCTGAGCATGCCGTCGCGGCCAATGTCGGTGTAGATCACGGATTCAACGCCAAAGTCCTGAAACTTTTTGGCCAGATCAATCACGTTGTGGCTGGTGATTTTGCTCCAGCCGTCGGTGGCCACTTTGCCGTCTTTGGCGTCCAGCCCGACGATGATGTGACCACCAAAATTAGTGCAGGCGTCTTGCAAAAACCCGGGGTTCTTCACTGCTGCGGTGCCAATGATGACGTAGCGCAAACCGGCATCCAGGTAGCGCTCGATGGTGTCCAGGTCGCGTATGCCGCCGCCCAGTTGCACGTCAACTTCCAGGCCCACTTCAGCCAGTATTTTTTTGATCGCCAGGTCGTTTTTGGGAATGCCGGCGAACGCGCCGTTCAGGTCGACCAGGTGCAGCCGGCGCGCACCTTTGTTGACCCAGTTGCGCGCCATGGCGGCCGGGTCTTCGCTGAAAACGGTGGATTGATCCATGTCGCCCTGTTTGAGGCGTACGCAGTGACCGTCTTTCAGGTCAATCGCAGGAATAAGTAGCATGTGGCGGCTGCGGCAGAAAGCTAAAAACGTTTAAGGATTCCAGTTCAGGAAGTTGCGGTACAGAGCCAAGCCCTGATCGGCGCTTTTTTCCGGGTGAAACTGGGTTGCGAAAAGATTATCGCGCGCAATCGCTGCGCAGAAGCGCTCGCCATAACTTGCCGAGCCCGCAGTGTGGCGCGCATCAGACGGACGGGCATAAAAACTGTGGACGAAATAGAAATACGAGTTGTCCGGCACGCCTTGCCAGATCGGGTGAGCAAGCACTGACTGCGCGACCTGGTTCCAGCCCATTTGCGGCACTTTGTAGCGGCTGCCATCGCCTTGCAACCGCCCGGCCAGCTCAAACTTCAGCACCTCACCGGGGATCAAACCCAGTCCCCGCGTGCCCACACCACCATCGCCAGGGCGGCCTTCGGCGCTGTGCGTCAGGAGCATTTGCATGCCAACGCACACACCAAACAGCGGCTTGTTGGCGGCGGCGTGCAGCACCGATTCAAGTAAACCCGACTCCGCCAGCTCGCGCATGCAGTCGGCAATAGCGCCCTGCCCAGGCAACACGATGCGGTCGGCAACCATCACGTCCTCGGGCCTTGAGGTGACGACAACGTCAAACCCGCTGCCCTTGGCCACATGCTGCACCGCCTGTGATACCGAGCGCAGATTACCCATACCGTAGTCAACTACCGCAACAGTTTTGGAGGATGTCATTGAGAAACTTGAGTGCTATTAAATCAGGAGCTGCTAGGGCAAGAATCTAGCTAACTGGCGCGCCAAAAGCCGCCTAAAGCGGGATTTTGCGTCATTTCCAAGCTTTTTCACCTGCTTTTTTGACTCACATCGATCAGAGCGAGCCTTTGGTTGACGGAATGACGTTGGCAGCGCGGGGGTCGATCTCCAGCGCCATCCGCAGTGCTCGGGCAAAGGCTTTGAACACCGTTTCAGCCTGGTGGTGCGAGTTGTCACCGCGCAAGTTGTCGATGTGAAGGCTAACAAAAGCGTGGTTCACAAAGCCCTGAAAAAACTCGTAAGCCAGTTGGCTGTCAAAGGTGCCGATCATGCCGCTTTTGAACGGCACGTGCATCTCCAGGCCGGGGCGGCCTGAAAAATCAACCACCACACGACTGAGCGCTTCGTCCAGTGGCACATAGGCGTGGCCATAGCGGCGCAGGCCTTTTTTGTCGCCCACGGCTTTGGCCACCGCCTGGCCAAGGGTGATGCCCACGTCTTCGACCGTGTGGTGGCCGTCAATGTGCAGGTCGCCGGCGCACTGAATGTCGAGGTCAATCAGGCCATGCCGGGCGATCTGGTCCAGCATGTGGTCAAAAAAGCCGATGCCGGTTGACAGGTTGGCTTGGCCGCTGCCGTCGAGGTTGAGCTTGACGGTGATTTTGGTCTCGGCGGTGTTGCGAGAGACTTCGGCAAGGCGGGGATGGCGTGTTGTGGTCATAAGGATTTTTCAAGCGCCGCCAGCATCAGCAGATTTTCATCCGCCGTACCAACCGTCAGGCGCAAACAATTGGCGAGCAGTGGGTGCATTTTAGAAACGTTTTTAACCAGCACGCCCTGAGTCTTCATGCCTTCGAAGGTTTGGGCGGCGTCGGCCACGCGGACGAGGATCATGTTGGCGTCGCTCTTCCAGCATGTCACACCAGGCATTTTGCCCAACGCATCTAAAAGCATAGCGCGCTGCGCAATCAAATCAATGGCTTGCGCTGCAAACACATCTTTGTTTTCAAGTGCAAACAGTGCACATTCACAGTTGAGCACGCTGATGTTGTACGGTGGCCGCACCTTGTCAATCTCGGCAATCAACGCTTTCGGCCCCATCATGTAACCCAGCCGCACACCCGCCAGGCCGAACTTGCTCAGGGTGCGCATTAGCAGCACGTGGCTGTGCTGGGCGATGCGGTGGATATAGCTTTTGCTGGCGAACGGCTGGTAAGCCTCGTCCATCACCACCAAACCGCCCTGCTTGCCCGCCGCGTTGATGATGTTTTCTATTTGCCCGTCGTCCCACAGATTGGCGGTCGGGTTGTTGGGGTAGGCCAGATAAGTGATGGCTGGTTTGTGTTCAGCGATGGTGGCCAGCATGGCGGCTTCGTCGAGTTCAAAGTCGGACGTCAAAGGCACACCGATGAATGTCAGCCCTTGCAACTGCGCGCTCATGGCGTACATCACAAAGCCGGGGAGCGGCGAAAGAATGGACGCACCAGGAACATCACACGCCAGCGCCAGCAGCGATATCAGTTCATCAGACCCATTGCCCAGCATGATGTCAAAGCCCTCAGGCATCTGCGCGTAGTCAGCCAGCGCGTGGCGCAAGTGATTGACCCGGCCATCCGGGTAGCGGTTAAAAGCCAGCGCACCGAGCCGTTGCCCCAAATGCGCTTGCAGGGCGGCAGGCAAGCGGTGCGGGTTTTCCATCGCGTCTAACTTGACCATGCCAGTTGAGTCTTGCACCGCGTAGGCGTGCATGGACTGGATGTCTTGGCGAATGCGGGTTTGAATCAGTTGGGTCAGTTTTTCGTCGTTCATGTTGTCAGTGATAAAGGTTGCGCGTCAAGCTTATTGTCAGACCGTTAGCTCGGGCACGCATTGAACGTCGCTCAGCCACTGCTGAGCCGCCAGACGCTGAGTTTTGTCCAGACTGGCGAAGTGGGTCATGCCGCTCCTGACCGCTACCGCCAAATGCAGCGCATCGGCACCACGCACCAAGCAGTTGATGCCAGGCGTCACCCGTTGCACCGCACTGTAGTCTTCACGCAGCACGGGCAGGCGCTGCAAAGCACCGCCTTCAAGCAAGCGTTTGATGGTTTGATCAATGGCGTGCGCCACGTCAGTTGATGTCTCACCACGCAGCACTTTGGCGTGCAACGCACAAGCAAACTCGGCTAGAACCCAGTCACTGACGCAAACTTGCGTCCATTGCGGGGATTGCAACAACGCTAGCGCTGTGGGCTGGTTCGGCTCATTGCTAAAGGCGGCCAGCAACAGGCTGGTATCTACATAAACGGTGTTCGCCATGGCAGGCTAAAACCGCTCATTTTGCGCACGCCAGTCAGCCACAAAGCTACCGTGCCCAAGCGTCTGGCTGGGCTTGGACTGCATGGCGAGCGCTGTGATGTCAGGAAAAGGCGCGCGCAGCGGCGCTGGCGTGATGGGCAGCAGCCTGTAAGCGGGCCGGCCTCGGTTGGTAATGATCACCTCTTGCCCCGCATCCGCCTGCCTTGCAATGGCGGTGAACTTGGCTTTGATGTCTGCTACGCTGACTTGCATGGTGGCAGTCCTTTTGAATTGACTATTTAGATAGTCAAGTATAGCCTCTAACTTGGACAAGTTTTTTTAAACTAGGCTCTCGAAACCATGTATCCAGATCACGATATTGAGTCATATAAGCTACTTGCGAAAGTTGCAGCGTCAGATCCCTTGCAAGTAGCAGCAAGGCAAGAACTAGCCAGTATCACTGCTCAGACGTTTGAAGTTGTCGGCACTGAACTTCATGTGGTTGGTCATTTTTTGGGAACAGACCGAAAAAACGGCGTATCGCCCTTCGGACACGGCAGCGATGAAATCGTCGCCGTGTCTCTTCTACTTCGAATCGCAGCTCAGCTCGTATCCGCGAGCAACGATTTGTTCTCAGATGGTCGGCACTATGCCGCTGCCGCGCTACTTAGGCAATTGGTAGAAGTGGAGTATCTTGCGTGGGCTTTTGCAGCCAGGGACAACGATGCAGAGCGCTGGCTCAGAAGTTCCGTGGACGACCGCCGTACATTTTTTACCCCTGCGAAACTTCGACAAGCAGCAGGGAGCAAGTTTCGCGGCAAGGACTATGGCTACCACTGCGAGTTTGGTGGGCATCCCGTCCCGCAATCGGCAACTCTACTCAATGGCAATGAGGTTAGCTGTCAATTGCTCTTATCTGACTTGCTAGGTCACACTGGTTGCATTTGGGATAACTTGCTCGACTGGTCGGCAGCTCGACAGTGGGAGATAGCAATTCACAAACGCAAAGCAGTAATGTCACTCGCTTACGCTAGCTGGAAGAGGATTGACAAATTGCTGAACCTGCCACCTCCTCCGTGAAATCTTGGTTTCCTCAGAATCCAATTAAATCCGACACCCTAAACAACTGAATGCGCCTTCGTCCGCTCCTGCATCGCATCATTGACCCGCGTTCGCCAGTCAACTAGTCTACAATCTGGTCTACCAAAAGAAGACCCCACCATGCAACTTCAATCCATAGGTTCCTATGAAACCAAAACGCATTTGGCGGATTTGTTGCGCCGGGTGCGTGAGGGGCAGGGCTTTACCATCACCCAGCGCGGCGAGCCTGTGGCTGACCTGCTACCTGCGGGTAGCAGCGTGCGCCGTGCTGGTGCGTTGGCGGCAGCGGGTATGCGAGCCTTGATGCTTGAGGCACCGCCGCTTGAAACCTCTAACATCAAAACCCTGATTGACTCGGGTCGCGACTGATGCGGTTTGTGCTGGACAATTCGGTGGTCATGCGCTGGCTGCTGAATGACGGCAGCGATGAGCGGTTGGCCTATGCAGCCAAAGTGTTGGACTTTCTGACCCAGGACACTGTCGAGGCACTGGTACCCGGCGTCTGGTCACTCGAAGTTGCCAATGTGCTCGTCAAAGCGCAGGCCAAGGGTTTGGTGTCAGAGGCGCGAGCAAGCGCCTTTGTTGGGTTGCTGGCAGAAATGACCATCACCGTGGACACCAGCACTGCCGCGCGGGCCTTGGGCGACACCTTGCAGTTGGCGCGGCGCTTCAAGCTGTCGTCTTACGATGCGGCCTATCTGGAATTGGCATTGCGTGAAGGCATTCCGCTGGCCACCCTGGATGCGGATTTACAAAGCGCGATGAAGCAGGTCGGCGGCATATTGGTTTGAAAAGATAGCTCATGCCCATCAACACCGACTTCGCCAACTACTGCTGTGACCTCTTGGCCAGCGCGGGCCGCTGCGTGGCCAAGCGCCTGTTTGGCGGCTTCGGCATCAGTACGGACGGGCTGACAATTGCGATTCTTGCGGACTTGGGTGATGGCGAGAAGCTGTGGCTGAAGGGTGACGACAGCATGCGCAGCCGGTACGAGGCGGCGGGCTGCAAGATATTCACTTACCCGGCCAAGGGTGTGCTGCGGATCATGAACGACTTCAGTGCCCCTGAAGACGCAATGGATTCGCTTGATGCGATGCGGCCCTGGGCGGCGCTGGCGCTGGATTGTGCTTTGCGGGCGAGGGCTGTGAAGGGGTTGGCCAATTCGAAAAAAACGGCCAAAGCCGCGCGCAAAAAAGCCTGAAGCCTGAAACTATCGAAGGCGCATCTGCGCCGCACGGGCATGCGCCTGCAAACCCTCGCCATATGCCAGCTCTGCCGCAATCTTGCCCAGCACTTGCGCACCCTGTTCGCTGACTTCAATGATGCTGCTGCGTTTTTGAAAGTCGTAAACGCCCAATGGGCTGGAAAAGCGTGCTGTGCCGCTGGTGGGCAGCACGTGGTTGGGGCCGGCGCAATAGTCGCCAAGACTTTCGCTGGTGTAAGCACCCAGGAAAATAGCACCTGCATGCTTGAGCAGTGGCTCCCACTGATGCGGGTCTCGGCTTGAAACTTCCAGGTGCTCTGGCGCGATGCGGTTGCTGATGTCGCAAGCCTCTTTCATGCTGCGGGTCAAGATTAAAGCGCCGCGATCCGTCAGTGACTTGGCAATGATGGCAGCTCTGGGCATGGTGGGCAACAGGCGGTTGATCGCCTCTTGCACTGCCTCAATGTAGGCCGCATCAGGGCAGAGCAAAATACCTTGCGCCAGCTCGTCGTGCTCGGCCTGGCTGAACAAATCCATCGCCACCCAGTCGGCGGGCGTGGTGCCGTCGGCCAGTACCAATATCTCAGACGGCCCGGCAATCATGTCGATGCCGACCGTGCCGAACACGCGCTTTTTGGCGCTGGCCACGTAAGCGTTACCAGGGCCGGTGATTTTGTCAACCTTGGGCACGGTTTGCGTGCCGAAAGCCAATGCAGCTACTGCTTGCGCGCCACCGATGGTGAAGGCGCGGCTGACGCCAGCCACGTAAGCGGCGGCTAACACCAGTGCGTTTTTTTCGCCACGCGGAGTGGGCACGACCATGATGATTTCACCCACGCCAGCCACGTGTGCAGGAATCGCATTCATCAACACCGATGACGGATATGCGGCCTTGCCGCCCGGCACGTAAATGCCGACGCGATCAAGCGGCGTGACTTTTTGGCCCAGCAGCGTGCCGTCTTCGTCGCGGTAGCTCCAGCTCTGGCCGTTGGCCTTTTTTTGTGCCTCGTGGTAGGTGCGCACACGCTTGGAGGCGGCAACGAGTGCATCGCGCTGGGCAGCAGGTATCGCCTCGAATGCCGCTTTGAGTTCGGCTTGTGTCAATTCAAGCGCGCTCATGGATGCAACATCAAGCCCGTCAAAACGCGCGGTGTAGTCAAGTACCGCCGCATCGCCACGCATTTGTACGTCGACCAAAACATCGGCCACACGCTGCTCTATGGCCGCATCAGTGTCAGCAGACCAATGCAAACGCGCCTGAAATTCAAGCTCAAATGTGCTTGAATCCGTTGACATACGAGCGGGAGAAGCTATTAAAGTCATAGCGTTCACTCAGTCTTGTTTTTCAACAGCCAGGGCAAACGCATCAATGATCTTGCGAATTGACGCCTGCTTTAACTTCAATGCAGTCTGGTTGACGACCAGGTGCGAACTGATGTCCATGATGCGTTCAACTTCCACCAGCTGATTGGCCTTCAGGGTGTTGCCGGTCGATACCAGATCAACAATCGCGTCGGCCAGCCCGGTCAGCGGGGCCAGCTCCATGCTGCCGTAGAGTTTGATCAGGTCAACGTGCACACCCTTGGATGCAAAAAAGTCGCGCGCTATGGCCACATATTTGGTCGCTACGGTCATGCGTGAACCCTGCTTCATGGCAGCCGCGTAGTCAAAACTTTCTCGAACTGCCACACTGATGCGGCACTTGGCGATCTGCAAATCGAGTGGTTGATACAGCCCCTGCGTCCCCGATTCAAGCAGTGTGTCCTTGCCCACCACGCCCATATCTGCACCGCCGTACTGCACATAGGTAGGCACATCAGTGGCACGCACCAGCAACACACGCACGTCGGGCCGGTTGGTATTCAGAATCAGCTTACGTGATTTGTCCGGGTCATCCAGCACTTCAATGCCTGCGCTTTTTAGCAGGGGCAGGATGTCGTCAAAAATTCGGCCTTTGGACAGCGCGATCGTGATCATTTCTTCAGCCTCTCGATGTCAGCACCAATACCACGCAGCTTCGCCTCCATCTGGTCATAGCCCCTGTCCAGATGGTAGATGCGGTCAATCAGTGTTTCACCATCGGCCACCAAGCCCGCAATCACCAAGCTGGCCGACGCACGCAAGTCCGTCGCCATCACCGCAGCACCGGACAGTTTTTTAACGCCTTCCATCACGGCGACTTTGCCTTCAATCTGGATTTTGGCGCCCAGGCGCACCATTTCATTGACGTGCATGAAACGGTTTTCAAAAATGGTTTCGGTCACTGTCGCCGCACCATGCGACACCGCGTTGAGCGCCATGAACTGGGCTTGCATGTCGGTTGCAAAGCCCGGGTATTCGGTGGTGCGAAACGACTGGGCCTTCAATCGGCCCTGCGACTGGATACGCATAGCGCCTGCCATCGCGGTAACGGTTGCACCGGCTTCACGCAACTTGTCGACCAGCGCATCCTGATGGTCTGCACGGCCGTGCAGCAGCGTCACGTCACCGCCTGTAGCGGCTACGGCACACAAGAATGTACCGGTCTCGATCCGGTCGGCCACCACCTGGTGGGTACAGCCGTGCAGGCGCTCCACACCTTGAATGCGAATGCGGCTTGTGCCGTGGCCCTCAATTTTTGCGCCCATCTTGATGAGCATTTCAGCCAAGTCGCCAATCTCGGGTTCTTGCGCAGCGTTTTCCAAGATGGTTTCGCCCTCGGCCAGGCTGGCTGCCATCAAGAAGTTTTCAGTACCCGTGACCGTCACCATGTCGGTGGTGATGCTGCAGCCCTTCAGGCGCGTTCTGCCCTTGGGCAGTTTGGCAATCATGTAGCCGTGTTCGACCACAATCTCAGCGCCCATGGCCTGCATGCCTTTGATGTGCTGGTCTACGGGGCGCGAGCCAATCGCGCAGCCGCCGGGCAGCGACACCGTGGCCCGGCCAAAGCGCGCCAGCAGCGGGCCCAGGGCCAGTACCGAGGCGCGCATGGTTTTGACCAACTCGTACGGCGCTTCAGGAGACGCCAAAGCGCTCGCATTGATGCTGACAGTGCTTGGCGCGTCTTTGCTGCGTTCTGCAGTCACACCCATGTTGCGGATCAGCTTGAGCATGGTGGACACGTCCTGCAGACCCGGCACGTTTTCCAAGGTGACCGTATCAGCCGTCAACAGGGCCGCGCACAGCTCTGGCAGCGCCGCGTTTTTAGCGCCCGAAATGGTGACCGTGCCGTTCAGCGTGTTGCCGCCCTTGATGAGTAATTTATCCATGATCAATTGTTGGGGTTGCTGGCCCACTCAGCGGGGGTCAAGGTTTTCATCGACAGGGCATGTACCTCATTGGTCTGGATACGGCCGCCCAGGGTGGCATAAACTTTTTGGTGGCGCTGAATTAGGCGCTGGCCCTCAAAGCTGCTGGACACGATGGTGGCATACCAGTGCTGGCCGTCGCCCGACAGCTCAATATGCTCGCAGGGCAGGCCACTGGCGATGATGGATTGGAGTTCTTCACTGGTCATGTGTTTAGTGTCTTATTTTGTAGCCCGTGCGCAGCATGTTGACGGCGATCGCGCTGACGGTAATCAGTGCAGTCGAGACGATGCCAAGGCTGAGCCAAGGCGACACATCGCTGACACCGAAAAAACCAAATCTAAAACCGTCGATCAGGTAGAAAAACGGGTTCAAGTGGCTGACGGTTTGCCAAAACGGCGGCAGTGAATGGATCGAGTAAAACACGCCGCTTAAAAATGTCATCGGCATGATGACGAAGTTTTGAAACGCCGCCATCTGGTCGAATTTATCCGACCACAAGCCGGCAATCACGCCCAGCGCACCCAGCATGGAGGCGCCCAGCACCGCAAACAGCACAATCCACACTGGGTGAGCAAAGTCAGGCCGGCCAAAGTAAGCCGTCACGATAAACACGCCGGCACCCACCAGCAAACCGCGCGCAATGGAAGCGCCCACATAGGCAAAAAACCAGTGCCAGTGCGACAGCGGAGTGAGTAGCAAAAACACCAGGCTGCCCATGATTTTGCTTTGAATCAGTGACGATGAACTGTTGGCAAAAGCGTTTTGCAACACGCTCATCATCACCAGGCCCGGCACCAAAAAGGCGGTGTAGTTGACCGTGCCATACACCTTGATCTGGCCGTCCAGCACATGGCCAAAAATAAGCATGTACATAACGGCTGTCAGTACAGGCGCACCTACGGTTTGAAAGCCAACTTTCCAGAAACGCAAGGTTTCCTTGTAGAGCAGAGTTTGCCAGCCCGTCATGCTTTGACCCCGGCTTGTCCTGATTTATCGGACATGACATCAAGGAACACGTCTTCCAGATCCGCTTTTCGTATCTCAACGTCTTCAGCTACCAGTCCAGCCTGACGAACCGCTGCCAGATACTGCTCGATTTCATTTGCATTGTGGGCCGGGAACTGCACAATGCGGCCGGTAATGCGGGCCTGGTTCGATAGCGCCTGTGGCAATTGACTGTCAATCTTGAAGCGCAGTACGTTGGAAGAAGCGGCTTTGAGCAGTTCAGATGTTTGCGCCAGCGCCACGACCTTGCCCTGTTTAAGCATCGCAATACGGCTACACAGCGCCTCGGCCTCTTCCAAATAGTGCGTGGTTAGCAGGACAGTGCTGCCTTGCTTGTTGAGTTTGGCGATGAATTGCCACAGCGTTTGGCGCAGCTCGACATCGACACCGGCCGTCGGCTCATCAAGCACAATGACTTTGGGTTTGTGAACGAGTGCCTGCGCCACCAGAACGCGGCGCTTCATACCACCCGACAGTTGACGCATGTTGGCATTGGCCTTGTCCGCCAGGCCAAGACTGGAAAGCAGCTCGTCTATCCACGCATCGTTGTTTTTAATGCCGAAGTAGCCGGATTGAATGCGCAACGCTTCGCGAACGCTGAAAAACGGGTCAAACACCAGCTCTTGCGGCACCACACCCAATGTGCGGCGGGCGGCAGCGTAGTCGGACAAAACATCGTGGCCGTGCACTGTCACGTTGCCGCCGCTGGCACGCGACAAGCCAGCCAGAATGCTGATCAGAGAGGTTTTGCCTGCGCCATTTGGACCGAGCAGGCCGAAGAATTCGCCCTGATGGATATCAAAGCTCACATCATCAAGTGCTTTGACGGCCGGGCCTGATTGACCGCGTTTGCCTGGGTAAGTTTTCGAAACTGATTTGAAGGAGATAGCTGGCATGAACCCGCTATTTTAGGGCTTAGAACGGTCGGGACACTGCACTTGCAATATGGCCCAAGGGCGGCAAGCTTATCGAGGCGGCTAATTCGCGGACGGAACCAACTCAGCCACGCCATACAAGAGTGCCAGTTGACTCAGCCCGTCCGGTAGGCCATGAACCGAAAAGGTCTTGCCAGCAGCCAGGGCCTCTCGCCTGCACGCCAGCATCACCGCCAGGGTCGATGAGTCAAATTGTGTCAAACCAGTGGCATCGAGCACCACGGCAGTGGCCTGCGACATCACTTGCGCTTTCAGGCCGTGCGCTGTTTCCATCGCTTGGGCGTAGGTGACAACTGATGGCAAAGTCAACACCGTCGTGCCCTCAGGACTTCTTGGCGCTGTTGCTTTTATTGCGCTCGGACAGCGAGGCGATCAGGCCATCGATACCCTTGGCATTGATTTCTTGCGAAAACTGGGTGCGGTAGGTTTCAACCAGCCATACGCCGAGCACATTCAGGTCATAAATCTTCCACCCGGTCGGTGTTTTTTCCAGGCGATAGTCGAGTTGGATCGGGTCACCCCGGCCCAGCACTTCGGTGCGCACCACCACCTCGGTATCAGCAGCCGCCGCGCGAAGGGGCTTGACACTGATGGTCTGGTCTTTCACTTGGGCCAGTGCGCCGGAGTAAGTGCGAATCAAAAGGGTTTTGAACTCATCCTGCAATTTCGTTTGCTGCACTGGCGTAGCCTGACGCCAACTGCGGCCCACCGCTGATGCCGTCATGCGGGTGAAATTGACGTTGGGCATGATCTGGCTGTCTACCAGCGACATGACTCGGGTCAAGTCGCCTGCCTGGACTGATTTGTCAGACTTGATGTTGTCGAGCACTTCAGATGCCACCCGCTTGATCAGACCGTCAGGAGATTCATCAGCGGCGCGAGCAAAGGGAGCCGCCAACAGCATGGCAGTGATGAACAAGGAGGCGAATTGCAGGGCAGTTCTACGTAGCATGTTGGGCTTTCAAAAGTGAGCTTTACGCTTGTATAACGCGGCTGATCGTCCGACGTGGACCTAGCAGACTGTTTCTTTTACTTGGCAGCGGGAATGGTCACCGGAACCGGCAGATCGTAACGCTCTTCATTAGACCCGGTATCTTCAGGCGCCGTGTTACGGCCAATCGAGTTGGCGCGACGCTGCAAATACAAATCGCGTGTAAAACTGTATTTATCCAGCGATGCCTGCTCCAGGGCAGCTTCCGCCCCTAAAAATTCGGCGCGTTTGTCCACCACGCGCAAGCCCGTCAGAGAGTTGCGGGCTGGCACATTTTTGATATTTCTCACGATATCAGCGCTCGACCCAACCACCGTTCCGAGCGAGTCTCGTACCGACGAAGGCCCAAAGAACGGTAGCACCACATAAGCACCGGATTGCACCCCCCAATAACCCAGCGTTTGACCAAAGTCCTGCTTGTTTCTAGGCAAACGCATTTCTGTGCCGATATCGATCACGCCTGCTAAACCAAAAATGCTATTGAAAGCCACGCGCATGCCGGTTTCCAGCGTTTCTTTTGGCTTGAGCTGCAAGGCATTGTTAGCCACCGACCAGACATCGGCAATATTGTTCAAGAAGTTGCTGACCCCTGTGCGCACCGGAAAAGGTGTGACGTCCTTGTAAGCCGTAGCCACCGGAATCAAGATGGCCCGGTCAAGTCCTTCGTTCACATTGAAAACTGTTCGGTTAAACGGCTCCAACGGGTCTGCCGGGTTGGCATTGGGCCCTGTGGCGCAGCCTTGGGCCAACACGACAAGCAGGCCCAGCGCAGCCATTCGCCATGGGCGGATCGTCAGATGAAGTGCGTTCATTTCTTGTCATTGCTCCCTGGTGCCGAGGCTGGTGTTGCGGCTGTGGCTGCTGGCGTGCCGCCGTCAGCAGCTTTACTGTACAAAAATTGGCTGATCAGGGTTTCCAGCACCACGGCGGACTGGGTTTGTTTGATGACATCGCCAGCAGCCATGTTTTTGTCGCTGGCACCTGCTTCGATGCCAATGTATTGCTCGCCCAGCAAACCGCTGGTCAAAATTTTGAGGGACGAATCTTTGGGGAAAACATATTTGCTTTCCATGGCCAGGTTCACGCTGGCCTGATAGGACTTGTCGTCAAAGCTGATGTTTTCAACCCGACCAATCACCACGCCTGCGCTTTTGACTGCGGCGCGCGGCTTCAAACCACCGATATTGTCGAACTTGGCAGTGACTTTGTACGAAGTGTCAAAATTCAGGCTCAGAAGATTGGCCGACTTGAGGGCGAGAAACAAAATGGCTACCCCGCCAATCAGCACAAACAAACCTACCCACAGATCAGTTTTTGAGCGTTGCATCGTTTTTCTTTCAAATCCCATCTGGCAGGCTGATGACGATTTTACACATTTTCGCATGACCTGCAACTAGAGGCTGAACATGAGGGTAGTGAGCAAAAAGTCCAGGCCCAGAACCGCCAGCGACGCCACGACAACGGTGCGGGTGGTGGCCCGGGACACCCCTTCTGGCGTGGGCTGCGCCTCAAAACCCTGGTAGAGCGCCACAAAAGTCACCGTGACACCGAACACAAAGCTTTTGACGATGCCGTTGCCGACGTCACGCCACACGTCCACGCCGCCTTGCATCTGGCTCCAAAACGAGCCAGCGTCAATGCCGATCATGAGGACACCGACGATCCAGCCGCCAAGCACACCCACGGCACTGAACACCGCCGCCAGCAGCGGCATGGCAATAATGCCACCCCAAAAGCGCGGTGCCAAAATGCGGCGCACCGGGTCGACTGCCATCATTTCCATCGCCGACAATTGCTCACCGGCTTTCATCAGGCCAATTTCAGCCGTCAGGGCGGTACCGGCGCGCCCAGCAAACAGCAGTGCCGTGATCACGGGCCCCAATTCACGCACCAAACTGAGCGCCACCAGCAAGCCCAGAGCCTCTGACGATCCATAGCGCTGCAGCGTGTAGTAGCCCTGCAAGCCGAGCACAAAACCGACAAACAGGCCAGACACCGAAATGATGGCGAGCGAATAATTGCCTAAAAAAAAGAGCTGGTCACGAACCAGGCCAAAACGGCGCAGGACGGAGCCGCTGGTGGTCAATAGCCGCATGAAAAGACGCGTGGCGTAGCCCAGGTGGCCGAGTTGCTGGCGCGTGGCAAAGCCCAGCCTGGAAATCAAGTTTGATTCGGTTCGACTCATCAACGCTTGCCCTTTTGCGCTGCAGCGGCCTTGCCAAAGTCAGTGGCCACATCCGGGCCGGGATAATGAAACTTGACCGGGCCTTCACTAAGCGCGTTGACGAACTGGTGAACCAGCGGGTCTTTCGAATGGCGCACCTCTTCAGGCGCGCCCTGAGCCGCAATGCCGCCGTTGGCCAAGATGATCACCTTGTCGGCAATTTTGAAAGTTTCTTCCAGGTCATGCGACACGATGATGGACGTGATGCCCAGCGTGTCATTGAGCTGGCGAATCAGTTGTGCAGCGGTGCCCAGCGAGATCGGGTCCAGTCCGGCAAAGGGCTCGTCGTACATGACAAGTTCCGGGTCTAGCACGATGGCCCTGGCCAGGGCTACGCGGCGTGCCATGCCGCCAGAAATTTCACTTGGCATCAAGTCGCGCGCACCGCGCAAACCAACCGCGTTGAGCTTCATCAGCACGATGTCGCGGATCAAATCAGCAGTTAAATCGGTGTGCTCGCGCAGCGCAAAGGCGACGTTGTCAAAGACGCTCAAGTCAGTGAACAGCGCACCAAACTGAAACAGCATGCCCATGCGGCGCCGTGCTGCATACAAATCGGCCTGCGTCATGCTGCCAACGTTTTTACCGTCAAACAGAACCTGACCACTATTGGCTTTTTGCTGACCGCCTATCAGCCGCAATACAGTGGTTTTGCCCCCGCCGGATGCCCCCATGAGCGCGGTGACTTTGCCGCGTGGCACCGAAAGCGTGACCTTGTCAAGAACGACGCGGTCAAAGCCAGAGCCCGCATAGGAAAAGGTGACATCCTTGAATTCCACCAAGGCGTTAGGGACTAGCTGAGACATGAAAAATTAAGTGCGGAGGGATGACAACATCATAAAGGGATTAGCTGCCGCAAAAAATGTACTTTTGACCGCGAAACGGCTCAAAGCCTGCGTTTTCGAGCCTTTTTCATCTCAAAACTACCCGTCGTTTAGACTCCTAACCCAATCAATACGACATATAAAGCTCCTCTTTTAATAGCAAAAGAGTTAGCGTGGCAAGTCACTGAACCCCATCAAAAACTCATCCACAGCGCGAGCAGCCTGGCGGCCCTCCCTGATGGCCCACACAACAAGGCTTTGCCCACGGCGAATGTCGCCCGCAACAAATACCTTGGGCACATTGGTCGCGTAGCCGCCAATCAATGCATCGCTGGCCCTGGCGTTGCCACGGCCGTCTTTGTCGATGCCAAACGATTCGAGGATCGACGCGACGGGGGACACAAAACCCATGGCCAGCAGCACCAGGTCGGCTTTGAGGGTTTGCTCAGACCCGGCGACTTCCACCATCTTGCCATTGACCCATTGGACGCGCACCGTTTTCAAACCGGTGACTTTGCCTTTTTCACCCAACAGCTCTTTGGTGGAAATCGCAAATTCCCGCTCGCAGCCTTCCTCGTGGCTGGAACTGGTGCGCAGTTTGGCGGGCCAGTACGGCCAGGTCATGGGGCGATTTTCTTCTTCGGGCGGCTGGGGCATCAGTTCGAACTGCGTAACGCTGACAGCGCCGTGGCGGTTGCTGGTGCCCACACAGTCGCTGCCGGTGTCGCCGCCGCCAATCACGATCACGTGTTTGCCGTCAGCGCGCAACTGGCCTTTGACTTTGTCACCGGCATTGACCTTGTTTTGCGGTGGCAAAAACTCCATGGCAAAGTGCACGCCGTCCAGGTCACGCCCCGGCACAGGCAGGTCGCGTGACTGTTCGGCGCCGCCCGTCAGCATGACGGCGTCAAAGTCCTTTTGCAGTTGCTCCGGGGTGATGGTGTCGACGGCCCAATTGGTCACTTTGCTGCCTTTGGGCAAATGGCCCACCATCACGCCGCACTTGAAGGTCACGCCCTCCGCAGTCATTTGCTCTACCCGGCGGTCGATGTGGACTTTCTCCATCTTGAAATCCGGAATGCCGTAGCGCAGCAGGCCGCCGACGCGGTCATTCTTTTCAAACAGTGTCACATCATGACCAGCACGCGCCAGCTGCTGGGCGGCGGCCATACCTGCAGGGCCGCTACCGACGATGGCAACTTTTTTACCTGTTTTGTGTTTTGGCAATTGCGGTTTGACCCAGCCCTCAGACCAGGCCCGGTCGATGATGGCGTGCTCGATCGACTTGATGCCAACCGCATCGTCATTCACGTTCAGTGTGCAGGCCGCTTCGCACGGTGCCGGGCAAATACGGCCGGTGAACTCGGGAAAGTTGTTCGTACTGTGCAGTGTGTCAATCGCGTTTTTCCAGTCAGCGCGAAACACCATGTCGTTAAAGTCGGGAATGATGTTGTTGACCGGGCAACCCGTGTTGCAAAACGGCGTACCGCAGTCCATGCAGCGTGCCGATTGCTTTTTGGCCTGCTCGTCATCCAGGCCAATGACAAACTCTTTGTAGTTCTTTAGCCGCTCGGGCACAGGCTTGTAGCCTTCTTCCAGACGCTCAAATTCCATGAAACCGGTGATTTTTCCCATGATGCTGTCCTGTGCAAATAACTTGCTTTAAAAGACCTCTAAAAGGCTGTTTTATTGACTTTCAGTGCTGCAGCCCAATAAAAGCCTGTGTGAGCAGCTCCTGAATGAAGAGTGTTTATTTAGCACCGATCGGCTCGCTGTTGGTTTGTACCTGCACACGCGTGGTCTCAGTGGATGCACTCAATCGGCGGTCTTTTCGTTCGAGCAAAGCACGCTTGTACTCGTTTGGGAAGACTTTGACGAACTTCAAGCGCGACTCAGCCCAGGTGTCCAGCAACTCGCGCGTGCGCTTGCTGCCGGTCCAGCGGTTGTGGTCTTGCAGCAGGCGCAAGAGCTGCGCTTCGTCACTCTCCTCGGCATGCCAGTCTGACGTGTCGTGGGTCTGCTGCTCAGCCGTTGTGACGACTTTGTCAAGGCTGACCATGGAGGTATTACAGCGGCTGGCAAATTGGCCATCTTCGTCATACACATAGGCCACGCCGCCGCTCATGCCGGCTGCAAAATTGCGGCCGGTTTTACCCAGTACCACGACCGTTCCGCCCGTCATGTACTCGCAGCCATGGTCGCCCGTGCCTTCTACAACAGCCGTCGCGCCCGACAGTCGCACCGCAAAGCGCTCCCCCGCCACGCCGCTGAAAAACGCCTCACCTGTGGTGGCACCGTAGAGCACGGTGTTGCCAACGATGGTGTTTTTGTGCGACTCGCCCCTGAAGTCGATGCTCGGGCGCACCACAATACGGCCACCGCTCAGGCCCTTGCCGGTGTAGTCGTTGGCGTCGCCAATCAGATACATGGTGATGCCTTTGGCCAGGAACGCACCAAACGACTGGCCGCCGGTGCCTTCCAGCTGAATGCGCAGCGTGTCGTCTGGCAGGCCTTGCGGGTGGCGGCGCGTCAGCTCGCCCGACAGCATGGCGCCGACGGTGCGGTTGACGTTGCGTGCCACCTCAATGAACTGAACCTTTTCACCCTTTTCAATGGCCGCTTTTGACTTTTCAATCAGCCGCACATCAAGGGCTTTTTCCAGTCCATGCTCCTGTGTGGAGTTGTGCAAACGCGGCACATCGGCCGGGACATTGGGCTGATAGAACAGACGAGCAAAGTCAAGACCGGCGGCCTTCCAGTGCTCAATGCCTTTTTGCGTGTCGAGCAAGTCGGCCCGACCAATCAGTTCGTCAAAGGTGCGTACACCGAGTTGCGCCATCAAGAGGCGCACCTCTTCGGCCACAAAGAAAAAATAATTGACGACATGCTCGGGTTTGCCGCTAAATTTTTGGCGCAAAACCGGGTCTTGTGTGGCCACACCAACAGGGCAGGTGTTCAAGTGGCATTTGCGCATCATGATGCAGCCTTCAACCACCAGCGGGGCGGTGGCAAAACCGAACTCATCCGCACCCAGCAGCGCACCAATGACCACGTCCCGGCCGGTTTTCATCTGGCCGTCGGCCTGCACGCGAATACGGCCACGCAGGCGGTTGAGCACCAACGTTTGCTGGGTTTCAGCCAGGCCGATTTCCCACGGGCTGCCTGCATGCTTGATGCTCGACCAGGGCGATGCGCCCGTGCCGCCGTCATGGCCTGCTATCACAATGTGGTCCGCCTTGGCTTTGGTCACACCTGCCGCTATGGTGCCGACGCCCACTTCACTGACCAGCTTGACGCTGATGCTGGCACGCGGGTTAACGTTTTTCAAATCATGAATCAGCTGCGCCAGGTCTTCGATCGAATAAATGTCATGGTGCGGTGGCGGGGAAATCAAACCCACGCCCGGCACTGAATAACGCAGCGCGCCAATGTACTCACTGACCTTGCCGCCCGGCAACTGGCCGCCCTCACCCGGTTTGGCACCCTGCGCCATTTTGATTTGAATCTGGTCAGCAGACACCAGATATTCAGCCGTCACGCCAAAGCGGCCCGAGGCAACCTGCTTGATCTTTGAGCGCAGCGAATCACCGTCTTGCAAAGGCAAATCAACTTCCACTTGGCTTGAACCAATCACACTTTTCAGTGTTTCGCCTTTTTTGATCGGGATGCCTTTGAGCTCCTGGCGGTAACGGTTCGGGTCTTCACCGCCCTCTCCGGTGTTGCTTTTGCCGCCAATACGGTTCATGGCCACGGCCAGCGTGGCATGGGCTTCAGTGCTGATGGAGCCCAGCGACATGGCGCCCGTGGCGAAGCGTTTGACGATTTCCTTGGCGGACTCGACCTCATCGATCGGGATGGCCTTGCCAGGGTCAATCTTGAACTCAAACAGTCCGCGCAGCGTCATGTGCCGACGGTTTTGGTCGTTGATAAGCTGGGCGTATTCCTTGTAGGTGTTGAAGTTGTTGGCCCTCGTCGCGTGCTGCAATTTGGCAATCGCATCAGGTGTCCACATGTGGTTTTCCCCGCGCACGCGGAAGGCGTACTCGCCGCCTGCATCGAGCATGCTGCTCAGCACCGGGTCATCGCTGAAAGCGGCACGGTGCATGCGCAGCGCTTCTTCGGCAATTTCAAACACGCCCATGCCTTCCACCTGGCTGGCGGTGCCGGTGAAGAACTTGGCAATCGTCTCGCGGCTCAAGCCAATCGCTTCAAACAGCTGCGCACCGCAGTAACTCATGTAGGTGGACACGCCCATTTTGGACATGATTTTTGACAAGCCTTTGCCAACCGCTTTGGTGTAGTTGTAGATGGCTTTTTCAGTCGACAAATCGCCCGGCAATCCCTTGTGCATCTCGGCCAATGTTTCCAGCGCCAGGTAGGGGTGTACCGCCTCCGCGCCGTAGCCTGCCAGCACCGCAAAGTGATGGACTTCACGGGCCGAGCCAGTTTCAACCACCAGGCCTGCGGTAGTGCGCAAACCAACGCTCACCAGATGCTGATGAATCGCCGACAGAGCGAGCAAAGCCGGAATCGCCACCTGGTTTGCGCTCAAGGCACGGTCGCTGATGATGAGAATATTCTTGCCAGACTTGATGGCATCAACAGCCTCAGCACAAAGAGAGGCGAGCTTGGCTTCTACCCCTTCATGGCCCCAGTCCAGCGGGTAAGTGATGTCAAGCGTGTAGCTTTTAAACTTGCCCTGCGTGTGCGCTTCAATGTCGCGCAGCTTTTGCATGTCAGCCACGTTCAGCACCGGCTGGCTGACTTCCAGCCGCATCGGCGGGTTGACCTGGTTGATGTCGAGCAGGTTCGGCTTGGGGCCGACGAAGGACACCAGCGACATCACAATCGCCTCGCGAATCGGGTCGATCGGTGGGTTGGTGACCTGTGCAAACAACTGCTTGAAGTAGTTGTACAGCGATTTGTTCTTGTTTGACAGCACCGCCAGTGGCGAGTCGTTGCCCATGGAGCCGGTGGCTTCTTCGCCATTGGCGGCCATCGGAGACATCAGGAACTTGATGTCCTCTTGGGTGTAGCCGAAGGCCTGCTGGCGGTCGAGCAGCTTTGGCACTCCCCCGTGGCTCCCCACTTCGTGTGGTTCGCCTCCCCCCTCGCTGGGGGCGGCGCCTTGCGCCCGGCCAAGCCGGTCTGCGGCCCCTGCTTGTAAAGACTTGATGTCATCGAGCTTGATCCGCAAATTTTCAATCCACTGCTTGTACGGCTTGCTGTGCGACAGCGTGGCTTTGATCTCTTCGTCGTCAACCATGCGGCCTTGTTCGAGGTCAATCAAGAACATCTTGCCGGGCTGCAAACGCCATTTGCGGACGATTTTGTGCTCTGGAATCGGCAGCACGCCGGACTCGGATGCCATGATGACCAAGTCGTCATCTGTCACGCAGTAGCGCGATGGGCGCAGGCCGTTGCGGTCGAGTGTGGCGCCAATCTGGCGGCCGTCGGTGAAGACAATTGACGCCGGTCCATCCCACGGCTCAAGCATGGCGGCGTGGTATTCATAAAACGCTTTGCGGCGCTCGTCCATCGTGGTGTGTTGCTCCCACGGCTCGGGGATCATCATCATCACCGCCTGGCTGATCGGGTAGCCCGACATGGTGAGCAGCTCCAGGCAATTGTCGAAGGTGGCGGTGTCGGACTGGTCGGCAAAGCTGATCGGGTAAAGCTTTTGCAAGTCCGCACCCAGCACGGGCGAAGACATCACGCCCTCACGCGCTTTCATCCAGTTGTAGTTGCCCTTGACCGTGTTGATCTCGCCGTTGTGCGCGACGTACCGGTATGGGTGGGCCAGTGGCCATTCGGGGAAGGTATTGGTGCTGAAACGCTGGTGCACCAGGCCAAGTGCAGAGACGCATCGCGTGTCTTGCAAATCAAGGTAGTAACTACCGACCTGGTCGGCCAGCAACAGGCCCTTGTAGACCACCGTGCGGCTGGACATGCTGGGGACGTAATACTCTTTGCTATGCGTCAGGTGCAGGTTTTGAATCGCGGCACTGGCGGTTTTGCGAATAACGTACAGCTTGCGCTCTAGCGCATCCTGCACGATGACATCATTGCCACGGCCGATGAAAATCTGCCGCAAAATCGGCTCTTTTTCTCGCACAGTGGGAGACATCGGCATATCGCGGTTGACCGGTACATCTCGCCAGCCCAGCAGCACCTGGCCTTCTGCTTTGACAGCACGTTCTAGCGCCTGCTCGCAGGCCAGGCGGGACGCGTGTTCTTTCGGCAAAAACACCATGCCTACGCCGTATTCGCCGGGGGGCGGCAAAGCGACCCCGAGCTTGGCCATTTCTTCACGGTACAGGGCGTCCGGCAGCTGAATCAGAATGCCCGCGCCATCACCCATCAGCTTGTCGGCACCCACGGCGCCCCGATGGTCCAGGTTTTCAAGAATCTTCAAACCCTGCTGGACGATGGCATGCGACTTGTGCCCCTTGATGTGCGCCACAAAACCGACGCCGCAAGCATCATGCTCTTGCGAAGGTGAATACAAACCGTGGTCTTGGCTATGTTTGATCTCAGCAGCCGTGGTCATGGCGCACTCCTAAATTTGTCGAGGAATCAGATCATAAGTGGCAGCAACAACAATGCCAAATACTTTAATTGGGGTCAGATTCCAATTAACATCTTCCGTATCGATTTTAAAATCAATAAGGGACAGATTGATTTTGCGAAATTTTTTTAAATGAAATCAAACAGTTACAAGATCAATCCGCCTTGGAAACCTTGCTTTGTGGGCGGCCAGCCTTGCCTTTGTTGACCCGACGAACAGTCCTTTTTTGCAAATCTGCAACAAAATCGTCTTCCCCCAGCGCCCAGCCAGCCAAAGTTGATCGGGTCAAAGCGGCCTGCTGGCCGGCGCTGATGCCCGCTCGCACCAAATCGGCGTATGCGGCTTCGCGCCCAAACGGCGTGTTGGCCAGGTCCCAGTAAAGCGGGTGTGGGCTGATCAATTTGTCTTGACGAACGCCGACATACAGGCCGTGACTGGACCAAGGATAGTCGGCCGCCTCTGTGACCAGGCCCGCGCGCACCGGGTTCAGGTCAATATAGGCCATGCAGGCCAGCAGGTAACGGTCGGTCTGGATCAACGTTGAGCGGTAGCGCCCCTCCCAGAGCGTGCCGGTTCGGCCCTGCAAATCATTGAAGTAGCGCACATAGCTGCGCCCGACGGCCTGCATCATTTGCGGCAGTCCAGTCTCCGTCTGGGGCGTTGCCAACAGGTGGAAGTGGTTGCTCATCAGCACGTAGGCGTGAACGTGCACGTCGAATTTTTTGGCGTGGACATCAATCAGGCCGAGCAAGGCCTGATAGTCGGCAGTTGTCGTGAAAATCGCCTGACGGTTGTGGCCCCGCTGAATGATGTGGTGGGGGTAGCCAGGAAGCGTCAAGCGCGGCAGTCGGGCCATGGGATTGGGTTTTAATTTGAATCTGACCCCGATTATGCCCCGATTATGCCCCCAAGGCACTGCCCAGCGCCACCACCAGCAACCCCAGCAGCATGCCCGCCAGCTGCATGCTGGACAACAAAAAACCGGCCTCAAGCAGCGTGACGCCCAGTGCCTGGCCCAGCACTGGCAAAGCAGGGGGTAGCTTGCCGATGTGCATGGCCGCTCCAACACCGGCGGCCAGGATACAAATAGCTGTGACGTTTTTTGAAGGGTTCACCGTCATCACGTCATGCCGCAAACATCGCCTTGCCACTGAGCCGCGCGTGCTCTTTGGCCGCAAAACGGTCGGTCATGCCGGCGATGTAGTCGGCCACGACGCGTTCAGGCCTGGCGCTTTTTGAATGAACCACATCGATTCCGTCGAAGCGCTCGCTGTGGGAGGCTGGCATTTGCGCGGGGTCAGCCATGTAGGCGGCAAACAGGTCGCGCACCACCTGCTGGGCTGCCTGCGTTTTCTCCAGCACCTGCGCATGGCGGTAAAGGTTGTGAAACAAAAAGCGCTTCATGGCCGCTGATTGAGCCGCCATGGCGGGCGTAAAGCAGACCAGCGCGGTGTGCTGGCGCACGGCGGTCACGTCTTGCGGCGCAGCCTGGTTCAGTGCGAGGCGGGTTGCCTGCATCACGTCATAAACCTGCGCACTGAGCATCAGGCGAATGGCTTCAAACAGCAGCCTGCGGCCTTGGAGTGTGGCGTGCTGCTGCAAAGCCTGCAGGCTGTGCCGCCTGAAGAGCTCTACCTCCTGCAACTGCTCCAGGCTCAACAGACCCGAGCGCACGCCGTCGTCAATGTCATGCGCGTTGTAGGCGATCTCGTCGGCCAGGTTGGCAAGCTGCGCCTCCAGGCTCGGTTGACGCCATGGATGAGGGGTATCAGACTGATCGGCAAAGCGCTGCGCCACGCCGCAAGGTTCGCGCTCTTCAAGGTGCCGGGCGTTGCGGCGCGAGCAGTGCTTCAAAATGCCTTCACGCGTCTCGAAGGTCAGGTTCAGGCCGTTGTAGCTGGGGTAGCGCTCTTCCAGCGAGTCAACCACACGAAGGCTTTGCAGGTTGTGCTCAAAACCGGCGCTGTCCGGGTTGTGGGTCTTCAGGCATTCGTTGAGCGCGTCCTGTCCGGCATGGCCAAAGGGGGTGTGACCCAGGTCGTGCGCCAGCGCAATGGTTTCGACCAGATCCTCGTTCAGGCGCAGGGTGCGGGCAATCGAGCGGCCGAGTTGCGCAACCTCCAGCGAATGCGTCATCCGGGTACGAAACAAATCGCCCTCGTGGTTCAAAAACACCTGCGTTTTGTAGACCAGACGGCGAAAAGCGGTGGAATGCACGATGCGGTCGCGGTCGCGCTGGAAGTCAGAGCGGGTGGGAGCCGGCGTTTCTGGGTAGCGGCGTCCCCTGGATTGGGCGGGGTCACAGGCATACCGCATCAAGGGGGGCACCAGAGCAGATGTCGAGGTCATTAAAAAAGTTGTTTTTAGGGATCAAATTGGCACGTTGATCAATGCCTACAGGCGCGAGCAGCTACCAACAACATAGCGCATGTACGCTATTGGCAACAGCTGTTGATCACCTCGCGCACCAAGGCATCAGGTGCTGCGCGCACCGTCGCCCTACCAGGCCCGTCAATCAGTACAAAACGAATTTCGCCCGCTTCTGATTTTTTATCAATCCGCATCAGTTCAAGATAACGCCCGGCGTTATCGACTGCGTCAAGGATGGGCCCTTTAACGGGCAAACCAGCGCGTTCAATCAGCCTTGTCAGGCGGCCAACAAAAGCCATGTCCACCAGCCCCAGGCGCTGCGACAAATGCGCTGCCATCACCATGCCGCAGCCTACGCCCTCACCATGAAGCCACTGGCCGTAGCCCATACCAGACTCAATCGCATGGCCAAAGGTGTGGCCGAAGTTCAAAATGGCCCTGACGCCTTGCTCGCGCTCATCTTGCCCCACAACATGCGCCTTGATTTCGCAACTGCGCTGGATGGCATATGCCAAAGCGGCGGGCTCGCTGGCCAGCAGGGCGCCGATATTGGCCTGCATCCAGTCCAGAAACGGCATCTCCGCAATCGGGCCGTATTTGATGATTTCCGCCAGCCCTGCGCTGAGTTCGCGCGGCGGCAGGGTTTTGAGGGTGTCGAGGTCGCACACCACCAGTTGCGGCTGGTAAAAAGCGCCGATCATGTTTTTGCCCAACGGATGATTGATCGCCGTTTTACCGCCTACAGATGAATCCACCTGCGCCAGCAGCGTCGTGGGTACTTGTACAAAGGGCACGCCGCGCATGTAGCTGGCTGCGGCAAAACCTGTCATGTCACCCACCACGCCACCGCCTAAAGCAAACAGGACTGTTTTACGGTCACAGCCGTTGGCCAGCAGCGCGTCAAAAATCAATTGCAAGGTCGGCCAGTGCTTGTGCGCTTCGCCATCGGGCAATTCAAGCACGAGCACTTTCGGGTATTGCGCGCCCAGAGCCGCCTGAAGCTGGGCCGCATACAAAGGCGCAACTGTCGTGTTGGAAACAATCAGTGCGGTGCTAGCGCGCGGCAGATGCTGGTAGGTGGACGCATTGGCCAGCAAGCCAGAACCGATGAGAATGGGGTAGCTTCGGTCAGCCAGTTCAATGTGAACTTGTGCCGACATCAAAGATGAGTTGACTTGCATATTGCAAGTGTAGAGGCAGCCATTAACTGTGCGCTGGCAATACACCGGCCAGCTCAAGCTGCATCAAAATTGTGCTGGCCAGTGTCGACACCGATGGGCGGCCTGTTTCGACAACAAAATGGGCCACTTCCCGGTACAGCGGGTCACGTTCAGCATAGAGTTCCTTGAGCCTGGCCAGCGGGTCAGCGACTTGCAGCAGTGGCCGGTTCTGGTCGTTGCGCAATCGCCTGAAAACCTCAACAGGCGCGGAGTGCAGGTAAACCGTCTGACATCGCTGGTGAAGGTTGTCGCGGTTTGTAGGGCGCAACACCACGCCGCCGCCAGTCGACAACACGCAAGCGCCGTTTTGCGTCAGGTCACCGATCACCTCTTGCTCCAGGTCACGAAAAACAGCCTCGCCCTCACGTTCAAAAAATTCCCGGATCGAGCAGCCCATTCTGCGCTCTATGACCGCATCAGAGTCGAAAAACCGCCAGTCCAGCCGCCGGGCTAGTTGGCGGCCGATCGTTGACTTGCCCGAACCAGGCAAACCCACGCAGGCAATGGTGACAGGAGCGGCACTCACTTTGAAGGCTGAAACAGCAGCATCGGGTTATTGAATTTAACGCAGAGGCGCGCCGCTGGCCAGCATTTTTGGTGTGATGAAAACCAGCAGTTCAGACTTCGTCGCTGTGCGGGTCTTTTGCTTGAACAGATTGCCCAAGACGGGCAAGTCGCCAAAAAAAGGGGCTTTTGTCTCGTCTTCACGGTCGTTTTGCTCGTAAATTCCACCAATCACCACCGTGCCGCCATTTTCGACCAGAACCTGGGTTTGGATGTGCTTGGTGTCAATGGCAAAGCCATTGGCCGTCGCACGACCCACGCTGTCCTTGTTGACGTCAACGTTCAGAATAATGTTGCCCTCAGGCGTGATCTGCGGTGTCACTTCAAGCTTCAGGTTGGCCTTGCGAAAAGAAACCGACGTCGCGCCACTGGACGTGGCTTGCTGGTAGGGCAGCTCAGTACCCTGCTCGATCAGGGCTTTGACCTGGTCAGCCGTCACGATGCGGGGACTGGACACAATCTTGCCTCTTCCATCGGCTTCAGCTGCGGAGATTTCCAGGTTCAAAAATCGGGTCTTGGCAGCATTAAACAGCGAAATTGCAAAGTTTGCGGGGCCAAATCCATTTTGGCCTACAGCAGGTAAATTCAAGAAGGATCCACTTGTTGTGCCTGCGGCCAGTGCGTTGTAGCTGGCACCGTAGCTGGTGTATGGACTGCCCTGGCCGAAAGGAGCACCCCCCAAGCGAACGCCAAGTGATTTCCCAAACGAGTCAGTCGCCTCAACGATTCGAGCTTCAATCAGAACCTGCCGCACAGGAATGTCTATCTTGGCAATCAAATCCTGAACCTGTTCGAGCTTCAAAGGAATATCGGTCACAAACAGCTGATTGGTGCGTGTTTCAAAAATCACACTGCCGCGCGTTGACAAAATTCTGTTGGTTGATGCTGCACCCCCCGCTCCTCTCAATGCCGTTGCAATTTCACTCGCTTTGGCATAGTTGAGCTTGAAATCTTGCGTGCGCAACGGCTCGAGGCTTTGAACCGCATTTCTCGACTCGAGCTCCAGCTTTTCTTTTGCTGCCAATTCATCCTTGGGCGCAATCAGCAACACGTTTCCGGTCTTGCGCATGCCCAGACCTCTGGCTTGCAAAATAATGTCCAGCGCCTGGTCCCAAGGGACGTCTTTGAGCCTCAAGGTCACAGCACCGGTGACCGTGTCAGAAGCAACGATATTGAAGTTGGTGAAGTCGGCAATGACTTGCAACAAGGAACGGATTTCAATGTTTTGGAAGTTCAGTGACAGCTTTTCACCTGCGTAACCAGCACCCTGTGTCAGCTTGTTGGCGTCGATTTTTTGTTCACGCACCTCGACGATGAACTGGTTGTCGCTCTGGTAAGCGCTGTGCTCCCACAAGCCCTTGGGCTCAATCACCATGCGTACCTTGTCGCCCGTTTGAAAGCTTGTCACGCTCTGAACAGGGGTACCAAAATCAGACACGTCGAGCCGGCGACGCAAACCTTCGGGCAGGGCTGTTTTCAAAAACTCAACGACCAGCGTCTGACCCTGCTGGCGAATATCAACACCGACCTGGTTATTGGGCAAATCGACGATGATTCGCCCCGAATTGTTGGTGCCACGGCGAAAATCGAGATTCTTCAAAGGCAAGGTATCGCGGTTGCGACTTTCAGCAAAGGCAGCAGGAGCAGCAGCACTTGGACCGACAGCAACTGCCACTGGATCAAGCGTGACAAAAAGCGACTTACCCCGGATCTCGGCCTTGTAAGCAGTAGATGTTTTCAGGTTCAAGACCACGCGGGTCCTTTCGCCAGCCTGCACCACGCTGGCAGAACGCAGGTTACCCAGATTCATGTCCACTGCTGCGCGCCCCATGGCATTGCTGACACCCGGGAAATCCAGCGCAATGCGCGCTGGTGTCTGAATGCTGAAGCCCGTAGGAAGCGCTGTCAAGGGTTCTGACAAATCAACACGGATGACTTCTGAGCCGCCTTGCAACGAGCCTGCAACAGACTGAATGGCGTTCACGCCTTGGGCCTGAACTGCCTGAGTCAATAAAACCGCCATGGCACCGATAACAGCCAAAGCGCACGCCACCACGTCGTATCGTAAAAAATGCCACGCTATTCTTACATCGCCTGTCTTGATGAAACCTGCGTGCTTGTTCATTTTGATACCTCTTGAAGCTGCAGAGTCGCTGTCCGTTCAACCCACTCACCAGCAGCATCCTGTACGATTTCACGCAGGCTGATACCCGTCTCAGAAACCTTGGTGACTTTTCCGTAGTTTTGACCCAGATAGTTGCCCAAACGAACCTGGTAAAGCAAGTTATCCACCCTCACCAGAGCCACCGGCTGACCCGCTCTGATGAGACTGCCAACCATGACCACTGTATCCAGCGGCGAGGCCTCCAGAGGCTCTTTACGTCGCGCCAATTCGGGGGCAATCAGCGCAGAATTCAAGGTGGGTTGGCTGGCATCACGTTTGAGGGCTTGCGCCAGTTTCTGGCTGCTGAAAGGCTCAATCACGCCATCCTGGGTATAGGCCTGCGGTGTGAATTTTGTAGGTTCGGGAAGGCGCTCGATCGTTGCGCGTGTCTGGTTACGCTGCTGCGCCATCCACTGCTGCAGCTGCTCTTTGTCCGACGCGCCACAAGCCGTCACAAGCGACAGACAAAAAAGACATAACGCGAATCGTTCATGCCTGGTGATCATTTGTTGTCGCTCTTGGCAGGTGCTGCTGTCTTGCGCTGCAGAGCGACTTCATCATTGTCCAGGTAACGGAATGTCTTGGCTGTCGTATCCATGGTCAAGGTACCGTCTTTCGCAGGCGTCAAAGTCAGGTTATTGAGCGTCACAATTCTTGAGAGGTTGGCAATGTCAGCCGCAAACGCACCCAGGTCGTGATAACGGCCGGTCACCCGAACGGCGATGGGCAACTCGGCATAGTATTCCTTGACGCTGACCTGCCCGGGTCTGAGCAGTTCAAATTGGAGGCTGCGTCCCGAACCGGCCTGATTGATGTCCGACAGCAAAGCATCCATTTCTGCTTTGCTGGGCAATTGTTTTTCAATTTGAGTGACGTACTGCTGAACCTGTTCCCGCTGCTTTTTCAGCGCCTCCAGGCTGACGGCTTGCCTTAACTTTTTCGTGAAGTCTTCTCGCAGTTTGACCTCGGTGGCGCGCTCAGCCGTCAAGTCTTCATCAGACACGCTGAGCCATGCAAACCAGAGACCTGCGATGACAACGGCAGTCACAGCCGCGCATAAAAGGTATCGAGGCAAGGCCGGCCAAGACGGCGGATCGTTCGGGTTGAGTCCGGCAAACTGCGCCTTCAAGCCTTCTTGCAAAGCAGCAAAGGCAACTTTGGTTTTGGAAACTTTTACCATGCAACTGCGCCTTAGATTTTTGCAGCGCTGCTGGCCGGCGGGGCAGGTTTTTGCGCAGCAGGGGCTGGCGTCACGGCCTGTGCAGCCACAACCGGCTCGACAGCGGAGGCGAGGACTTTGGGTTGGTCGCTGGCACGCTTGAGCGACACCCGCATCGAAAAGTTGGACACCCGGCGCTGATCCCGAGCCGTCAAGGCAAGGCTGGAAGCGGTAATTTCAACCAGCTCGGGACGCGTCAGCCACGGGCTGTTGTTGGCCAGATTACGAAGCAGCTCAGACACCCGCTCGTTGGATTGAGCAACTCCAGTCATCAGCACCACTTGGTTGTCCTGTTTCATGCTGGTGATGTAGACGCCGTCGGGCAACTGCTTGGCCAGTTCGGTCAGCAGATAAACGGGCAGGTTGCGGTTGCCCTGTAGTTCTTCTACCGCACTTTGCCGGGCACGTAGAGCTGCAATTTCCTGTTGCAAGCCGGCAATGCGTTCTATTTGGGCTTCGAGCTTGGTGATCTCTTTTTTAAGCAGGGTATTTTTGTCTCTTTGATCAGAAATCTGGCTTTGGTACCAAGAAAAAATGCCCCCACAAACCAGACCACCCAGTAGCGCGGCAGCACCCAACGTGACGAAAAAAAAGTCGCGTTTTTGCCCGCGTGCCGCCTCGCGATGCGGCAATAAGTTGATCAAAATCACCGGCTAAACCTCCGCAAGGCCAGGCCGCAAGCGGTCAGATATGACGCAGTTTCTCGCCGCATTTTCTTTTCCGGCACATTGCTGCCGACCGTCATCCCGTCAAAGGGGTCTAACTGCACACAGGCGAAGGTGGTCTGCTCTGTGACGGACTGTGTCAGGCCGGGCAAGGCTGAAGAACCACCGGCCAGCATGACGTAATCGACTTTGTTGTGCGGTGTGCTGGTGAAGAAAAACTGAAGCGCACGCCCGATCTCCTGGGCCATGCTTTCCACAAAGGGTTTCAAAACACCCGATTCGTAGTCTTCAGGCAAGTCACCACTGCGTTTCTTGCTTTCTGCTTCTTCTGGCGAAAAACCATACTGACGCACGATCAATTGCGTCAGCTGCGCGCCACCAAACGCCTGGTCACGTTCATACAACACTTCGTCGTTTTTGATGACCTGCATGCTGGTGGTCAACGCGCCGACCTCAAACAGTGCCACCAGTGTGTCCAGGCCCTTGTTTGGCAGATGTTCAATCAGGCGGGCAGTCGCCAGGCGCGAGGCGTAAGACTCCACATCCACCACCATGGGCTTAAGGTTTGCGGCTTCTGCCAAGCCCTGACGGTCCTGAACCTTTTCCTTGCGCGAGGCGGCAATCAACACCTCAACGTCACCCGCAGAAGTCGCGCTGGGCCCGACCACGCAGAAGTCAAGGCTGACTTCGTCGAGCGAAAACGGAATGTACTGATTGGCCTCGGACTCGACCTGAGACGCCAGGTCAGCCTCGGTCATGCCGCCTGGCAAGACTATTTTTTTGGTGATCACGGCCGATCCGGGCAAAGCCATGGCGACATGCCTGGTCTTGGTGCCGCTTTTTTGAACGACTCGGCGAACGGCCTCGGCGACCTCGTCAAACTTTTCGACGTTGCCATCGATGATCCATCCGCGCTCAAGCGGCTCAATGGCGCAGTGGTCAAGCACAAGCTTGCCCGCCTTGTCGCGGCTAAGCTCAACCAGTTTGACGCTGGACGAGCTGATGTCCAGACCCAACAAAGGAGGGTCCAGACGGCTGAAAAAAGATCTCAAAGAGATCAAAACAGTGTCCCGATCATGGTTTGACCCCGGCGTTCAACCCGAAGAAATTTCTCACTTTAATTATTAGCGCCAAATTCTTATTATCTTGTAAGGATTTATTGGATTTCGAATTTTGATGGGTCTAACTGTCGCCTAAAGTAGACGACTTCATAAATAAGGACAAACTATACGAAAGTATGTCACCTGACAGCACAAGGTAAGAGTCTGTGCTTTGTTTGCATTGCCTGGGCTTTTGTTTGCCAGCCGTTTTTATAATAGACCGATCAGCTTACGATTGCCTACATGCCCCTCCAACCGCCGCCAAACCCATCCCCAGATTCAACGACGGACAAACGGGCACGCCCGTCTGGCAAATCTCGTCCGGTCTGGCTCAAGTGGCTGCTCTCGTTCTTTTTGTGGGGCACCGGGTTGGTCGTGGCTGGCTGTTTGGGCCTGCTGATGGTGATTGCTGTCGCACTGGCCGTGGCTTACCCCAATTTGCCGGATGTGTCTGACCTGTTGGACTACCGGCCCAAGTTGCCGATGCGGGTGTATTCATCAGACGGCGTGGTGATTGGCGAGTTTGGCGAAGAGCGGCGCAGCCTGACACCGATCAAGGACATTCCCAAGGTCATGACAGATGCGGTGCTGGCAATCGAGGATGCGCGGTTTTTCTCGCACGGTGGCGTGGACTATCTGGGCGTGATTCGGGCCGGTCTGGCCAATGTGGGCCGCTCCAAGGCTCAGGGCGCATCAACCATCACCATGCAGGTGGCACGCAATGTGTACCTGTCGGCTGAGAAAAGCTACACCCGCAAAATCTACGAGATTTTGCTGACCTTCAAACTGGAACACCTGCTCAGCAAGGACCAGATTTTAGAGATCTACATGAACCAGATTTTCCTGGGCAACCGGGCCTACGGCTTTGCTGCTGCGTCGGAGGCTTACTTTGGCAAACCGCTCAAGGACATCAGCATTGCCGAAGCGGCCATGCTGGCCGGGCTGCCCAAAGCCCCATCGGCCTACAACCCAATCGTCAACCCCAAGCGTGCTCGGGCTCGTCAGCTCTACATCATCGAACGCATGGAAGACAACAATTTCATCACCAGCGCGCAGGCAACGGCAGCCAAAGCCGAGGAGCTGGTGGTCAAAACCGGACCGGACGCTGGCCGGGTTCATGCCGAATACGTTGCAGAAACCGTGCGGCAACTGGTGTTTAACCAGTACAGCGACCAGACTTACACGCGTGGCCTGAACGTGTACACCACGCTAAGCGCGGTCGACCAGACGGCCGCTTACAAGGCGCTGCGCAAGGGCATCATGGACTACGAGCGCCGGCAGATTTACCGGGGTCCCGAGAAGTTTGTGAACCTCCCAACAGACGCCAAGGAAGCCGAGGACGCGATTGAAGAAGCCCTGACAGACAACCCGGACAACGGCGATGTCATGTCGGCAGTGGTGCTGGACGCCAATCCCAAGCGGATTCTGGCGATGCGGCAAAACAGTGAAAGCATCGACATCACGGGTGAAGGACTAAAGCCTGCCCAGTCCGGCCTGGCCGACGCGGCTGCACCCAACATCAAGATACGCCGCGGCGCCTTGATTCGAGTGGCCAAAACACCCAAAGGAAGCTGGGAAATCACCCAGCTGCCTGAGGTTGAAGGCGCATTTGTAGCGTTGGACCCCAGGAACGGCGCCATCCGTGCGCTGGTGGGCGGTTTTGATTTTCAAAAAAACAAGTTCAATCACGTCACCCAGGCCTGGCGGCAGCCAGGCTCCAGCTTCAAGCCATTTGTTTATTCAGCGGCCCTCGAAAAGGGCTTCACTCCCGCCACTGTGATCAACGATGCGCCGCTGTTTTTTGACGCTGGCGTGACCGGTGGCCAACCCTGGGAGCCGAAAAACTACGACGGCACGTTTGAAGGCCCAATGAGCATGCGCACGGCCCTGAAGAAATCAAAAAACATGATTTCCATCCGCATCCTGCAGTCCATCGGCGCGTCTTACGGTCAGGATTGGGTCACGCGCTTTGGTTTTGAGGCTGAAAAACACCCCGCTTATTTGACGATGGCGCTAGGCGCAGGATCGGTCACGCCGATTCAGATGGCCACCGCCTATTCGGTCTTTGCCAATGGCGGCTACCGCATCAACCCCTACCTGATCACCAAAATCACCGATCAAAAAGGCAAGGTGCTGGTCGAGACCAAAGCCCCGGTGCTGGACGAATCAGCGCGCGGCATTGATGCGCGCAACGCTTTCATCATGTCCAGCCTGTTGCAGGAAGTTGCACGCTCTGGCACGGCAGCCAGGGCGCAAGCCACCTTAAAGCGCCCGGATCTGTACGGCAAAACCGGCACCACCAACGACTCGATAGACACCTGGTTTGTGGGCTACCAGCCCACGCTGACAGCCGCCGTGTGGATGGGTTACGACACCCCGAAGAAACTGGGCGACCGCGAAACCGGTGGCGGCCTGAGCCTGCCGGTCTGGATAGATTTCATGGGACATGCCTTGAAAAATGTGCCTGTCACCGAGCTGCCTGTACCCGCGGGCGTGGTGAATCAGGGCGGCGAGTGGTACTACGACGAATATGCCAAGGGCGCGGGTGTCAGCAGCGTGGGCATGTCCAGCGGCGCACCTGCGCCCGATGGTGGCGGTGCGCCCATCTCCGTGCTGCCGCCTGCCGATGAGAAAAAACGGATTCTTGATCTTTTCAAGAACTGAAAACGGCAGGCTGGCCCGATTGCTCGCTGGCGTACTTTGTCAGCGCCGCAAACAATTCATCGCCGCTTTTGGTGTCCAGCCACAATCCGCTATTGAATTTATAGTGAAAGCCCCCCGACCTGGCAGCTAACCAGATTTCCTGCAAGGGTTTTTGCAGGTTGATGATGATCTGGCTGCGGTTGGCAAACGTCAGCGTGATCATGCCGCCTGTACGCTGGCTGTCGATATCGGCATCACTGGCGTCATTGATGTGGTCGCAGGCCAGCTCAATGGCGGCCAGGGCCTTCTCGGCATGGTTCAAATAATCAAGGTCGGTCATTACAATCTGATGATGTTTTATCTGCGTCGAATCATAACGGTCATGCTCTGGGCCATCCTGTGCGCATGCGCCCTGTCTGCTTGCGGTCAAAAAGGCCCCCTGTTTTTAGCCCCGCAAAGCGTGCCTTACACCCTGTTCTCCACTACCGGCGGGGTAGCGCCACCCGCTGCAGCTGCGTCTTCCGCCAAATGAGCCATATTTCCCGACGTCCAACTGTCCCCGGCCACCCTTTCATTGCCTACCAAGACGATGCGCTACAGGTGGAAGGTGTGCCATTGAGACGCCTGGCGCAAGCCCACGGCACACCTTTGTTTGTCTATTCCAAAGCTGCCATGCTGAACGCCCTTGGCGCTTACCAGCGTGGCTTTGCGGGACGCCATGCACAGATTTGCTATGCCATGAAGGCCAACTCATCACTGGGCCTGCTCCAGGTTTTTGCCCAGGCAGGCTGCGGCTTTGACATTGTCTCTGGCGGTGAGCTTGAGCGGGTTGTGGCGGCAGGCGGCGATGCTGCCAAAGTGATTTTTTCAGGCGTAGGCAAAACCCGCGCCGAGATGGCCCAAGCCCTGAGAGCAGGCATTGGCTGCTTTAATGTCGAAAGCGAAGCCGAGCTGGACGTGTTGTCCGCCGTTGCGCTTGACATGGGCTTGACCGCCCCGGTCAGCATTCGCGTCAACCCTAACGTGGACCCCAAAACGCATCCGTATATTTCTACCGGCCTGAAGGGCAACAAGTTTGGCGTCGCCCACGAAGACGCTTTGCGCATTTACCAGCATGCGGCTTCGCTCAAGGGATTGCGCGTGATTGGCATTGACTGCCACATCGGCTCACAAATCACCACCACCGAGCCCTATCTGGACGCGATGGACACAGTGCTGGAGCTTGTGACCAGCATTGAAGCCGCTGGCATACCGATTGCGCACATCGACTTTGGCGGCGGGCTTGGCATTGACTACAACAACGACTCGCCGCCGCAAGCCGATGCGCTGTGGCAGCAACTTTTGGCCAAGATTGACGCGAAAGGTTTTGGCCACAAAAAGCTGATGGTTGAACCCGGCCGCTCGCTGGTGGGCAATGCAGGCGTTTGCGTTACTGAAGTGCTGTATCTCAAGCCCGGTGAACAAAAAAACTTTTGCATCATTGACGCTGCCATGAACGACCTGCCCCGTCCGGCCATGTACCAGGCTTTTCACGCCATCGTGCCCTTGTCCATCACGGCCAAACCAACGGCAACCTATGACGTGGTAGGCCCAGTGTGTGAAAGCGGCGACTGGATTGGCCGTGACCGCGCGCTCAATGTGGCTGCGGGCGACTTCATGGCGGTTTTGTCAGCAGGCGCGTACTGCATGAGCATGGCCAGCAACTACAACACCCGGGGCCGTGCGGCCGAAGTGCTGGTCGATGGCGACACCGCCCATGTGATTCGCCAGCGAGAAACCGCGCAAGACCAGATGCGCGGCGAACAACTGGTGTGAAACACTCTGTTTGCTATTAATTAAATAGCTCACTGTCCTTTTATTTAAAGGCCTCTAGCCTTTTTTAACCCAATACCGGCGCACGCGCCAGCCCAGCAGCACGGCGATGATGGCAGCGTACACAAACACTTCGGCAAAGTCGTTTTTGCCTGCCCGCATCCAGAAAAAGTGCAGCAACCCCAAGCCTGAAATCAGGTACACCAGCTTATGCAACAGTTGCCAGCGCTTGGCACCCATGGCCTTGATGGCTGCATTAAATGACGTGGCCGCCAGCGGCGTGAGCAGCACAAAGCCAGCAAAACCGACCAGAATGAAAGGGCGCTTGGCGATGTCTTTGGCAATGTCAGCCACGTCAAAACCCATGTCAAACCAGCTGTAGCTGAGCAGGTGCAGCACCACATAAAAGTAAACGAAAAGCCCCAACATGCGGCGCATCCTGGCCAGAGCGGGCCAGTTGGCCAGGGTGCGCAGCGGGGTGACTGCCAGCACCATGCAGACAAACCGCAGCGTCCAGTCACCGGTTGCGCGAATCAGATACTCCTGCGGGTTGGCCCCAGCGCCGTTGGTGGCAACACGGTAAACCAGCCAGATGATGGGCAGCAGGCACAGCAAAAAAAACAGCGGCTTGACGGCCGGGTGCATCAGAAGTTTGTTCATGCTCAAGGCTGCCGGAAAAGCCAGCAAGGTCAGAAATTCTTTTTCAGGTCCATGCCCGCATACAACTGGCCAACCTGCGCTTCGTAGCCGTTGAACATCAGCGTTTTGCGCTTTTTGGCAAACAGGCCGTCTTCGCCAATACGGCGCTCGGTGGCCTGGCTCCAGCGCGGGTGATCCACGTTCGGGTTGACGTTGGAATAAAAGCCATATTCGCTGGCGGCAGCCTTGTTCCACGCGGTTTTCGGCTCCTTGTCGGTAAAGCGGATTTTGACAATGCTCTTGCCGCTTTTAAAACCGTATTTCCATGGCAACACCATGCGCACCGGTGCACCGCTCTGGTTGGGCAGCACCTCCCCGTACATGCCAAACGACAGCAGCGCCAGCGGGTGCATGGCTTCGTCCATCCGCAGCGCCTCCACATACGGCCATTCCAGCACCCGCGAGCCAACAAACGGCATGGTTTTCGGGTCTGCCAGGGTGACAAACTCCACATATTTGGCGCTGCCCAAGGGCTCGACTTTTTTGATCAGCTCTGACAATGAATAACCCACCCACGGGATGACCATCGACCAGCCTTCAACGCAGCGCAGGCGGTAAATGCGCTCTTCCTGCGGTGCCAGCTTGATCAGGTCTTCCAGCGTATAGCTTTTCGGTTGCTTGACCAGACCTTCAATGGCGACGCTCCACGGTTTGGTCACCAGTGTGTGGGCGTTTTTGCCGGGGTCGGCCTTGTCAGTGCCAAATTCATAAAAGTTGTTGTAGCTTGTCACATCTTTGTAATCGGTGATTTTTTCCATCGTCACCGCGCCTGCGACCGCCGATTTGCCGCCCACCAATGTCGCCAGCTTGCCAGGTTTGGCAACGCTCTGCGCCATTGCCTGACGACCGGCCCAGCTCGCCATTGCTGCACCGGCTGCGCCTGTGGCCATGAGTTTCATCAAGTCGCGGCGACCCTGGTAGGTGCTGGGCGACGTGATTTCACTGGCTACCGTGTGGTTAAAGCCGTTAGCGTTGTTGTTGATGAGCATGGGGTTCTTTCAGTAGCGGCCCATAGGCCAGGTTGTCTGCTGGTCAGGATACACGGCTGACGCTGACGCAGCTCACTTTTACACGGATTGCCCGGGAAGGCATAAAAAAGCGAACCTTTTTGCAAAGGTTCGCTTGTCTGGAGTCCTTTCAAAGTCAAGGGTTCAATCCTTGTGCTTTGAGGGGCGCTTAACGCAGGCCAGCAATGTAGTCCGCCAGCGCCTTGATCTCACGGTCATTCAGCTTGGCCGCGTTTTGA
>JBKCGU010000081.1:0-11174 GCA_046303055.1 Polaromonas sp. | reverse complement strand
GAAGGAAATTCCGACGAAGTCATCCTGCCTCAAGGTTGCGGTGGACGCTGCGAGAGCCGGACTGCTGGCTGCTGCTGAAAACAAGCTGCCGATGCTGAGCCGGGCTGCATTGAGCCCGCCAATTGATTTGACCATGCTAGTGTAGTGTTTCACTCTGTTTGAACTATTTTGAGTTTGGCCTTGGCGCGTATGACTTTTTCCAGAATGTCACGAGCACTTGCAGTCCAGATGAAGGGCTTGGGATTCTCGTTGTGAGCCAGGACAAACAGCTCAATGGCTGCGACCAACTCGTCAACGCTTTTGAACACCCCGCGTTTGAGGCGATCCTCGCTGAGGTTTCTGAAGAAGCGCTCCACCATGTTCATCCATGAAGCGCTGGTTGCGGTGAAGTGCATGTGAAAGCGCCGTCGCTTGGCCAGCCACTTCAGTACCTTGGGATGTTTGTGGGTGGCGTAGTTGTCCAGCACCACGTGGATTTGCAAATCAGGCGCTATGTTGGCATCGATTTGCTTGAGAAACTTCAGCCACTCAGTGTGCCGATGGCGCGCCTGGCATTGGGAGATGACGCTGCCGTCCAGAACGTTGAGGGCCGCAAACAGCGTGGTCGTTCCATGGCGTTTGTAGTCATGGGTCATGCTTTGGGCACGCCCCCGCTTGAGTGGCAAACCAGGCTGGGTGCGATCCAGTGCTTGCACCTGGCTCTTTTCGTCGCAGCACAGCACCACCGCACGCTCGGGCGGGCTCATGTAAAGCCCAACGATGTCGGTGAGTTTTTCTTCGAATCGGATGTCGTTGGAGACTTTGAAGGTCTTGCTCAAATGGGGTTTGAGGCCGTGGCTGCGCCAAATGCGCGAGATGGTGGCCGCACTGGCACCGGCTTGTTTAGCCATGGTGCGCGTGCTCCAGTGGGTGGCAGCCTCAGGCTGAGTTTGTGTGGTCAATTCAATGACCCGCTGCGCACTCACCCGAGGTGGTCGCCCGCCACGCGGAGCGTCTTTTTCCAGCCCTGGAAGTCCCAGTTTGACGTAGCGTGCCGCCCAGCGTCGTACTCGGGGTGCGCTCACATCAAGCTCTTTGGCAATCACACTGTCAGCAAACCCTGTGGCCGCCATCAACACCATATTGGCACGTACTGCGCAGCGAACGCTTGCCAGACTGGATGTGCTCCATCGAAGCAAAGTCTCCAAGTCATCTTGGCCAAATTCGACTACTACCCTGCGATTGTTCATTTTGCTATCCCTCTAAACTGAAGTAATCAGCTTTGGAGTGGATGTTCATATAAAAGTTCAATACATATGCAACACTACACTAGCTGGTTGCTTTGCAGGTGCTGAACGATGTATTCCTCGCCAAACTTGTAGTTGTTGTACGGCGAGGTGTATTGGTCAAACTCTTTTTTGGTCTGCCGACCCAGGTTGCCCCGGTCAACCAGAAACAACACGCGCTTTGCACCGCCAAACTTGATAAGGCGGTAGATAAAGCTGATGGAGGTGAAGGTTTTGCCGCTGCCGGTAGCCATCTGGATCAGGGCGCGTGGCTTGTTGGCTTTGAGCGACTTTTCAAGGTTTTGGATGGCCATGATCTGCGCGGGCCACAGGCCGTCTTCTATGAGCGGTGGCAAGCTTTGCAGGCGGCCAAGGAAGGTAGTGGCGGTTCTGCCGGAATCATTTGCGCTGGCCGGGGCGGCAGAGCCGGTGTGGATGACGCTGCTGAGGGGCAGATTTTTCAGGAAGTCGGCAAGCGTTTCGGGCCGATGGAATGCAAATACGGCTCTGGCACGGGGCTCAGGGTCCAGGCCCTGGGTGAAGTGGGTCTCGATACCGGTGGATTCATAACTAAATGGCAAAGGCCGCACCCAGGCGGGCAAACTGGCGGGCAGGCCCTGGGCATAGCGGGCAGACTGCACCTCCACCCCCGTCAATGTGGTGCCTTCTTTTTTGGCCTCAATCACGCCAGCAGCTTTACCGTCGATGTAAAGCAGGTAGTCGGCAAAGCCGTAGCCGGGGTTGAGGGGGAATTCGCGGAGGGCAACGCCACGGGCGGCGTGGATGTTGGCCTGGGCCATGTCGCAGACGTGCCAGCCTGCAGCAGCTAGCAGCGCATCAATGCTCGTTCTGGCTTTGGCCTCAGGGGTCATTTTTCCTCCTTCGGGCATTCTATGTGCACAGACACACAAGCGACACGCTGTTTTGCCTGGCCCCAGCGCAGAAAGCGACAATGAGAGCTCTTGAGTCACTCAAAAGACAAGCCATGGACGACCCCATCCTTACCATTGAAGAACGCGAAGCCATTAACAGTGGCCGCTGGTTTTCAAGCCTGTCCCCGTCGCTTAGGCACGACATACTGCGATGCGCTTACGTCAAACGATTTCGAGACGGCGAACTGATTGCCGCACGCGGCGACCCGCCCGAGGAGTGGATCGCCTGCGCCAAGGGTGCGGTGCGCGTCAGCTCAACGTCGATATCCGGCAAACAGATCACGCTGACTTATGTCGAGCCGGGTATCTGGTTTGGGGATGTGGCCATCTTCGACGGCGACCGGCGCACGCACGACGCCTATGCGCATGGCGAAACCACTGTTTTTTGTGTGGCCAAGGCCGATTTCAAAAAAATTCTGGCGACCCATGTCGAGCTTTACGAGGCCATGCTGCGACTGCATGCGCGCCGCATACGCCAGCTGTTTGGCCTGGTCGAAGACCTCAACACCCTGCCCCTGCGCGCGCGCCTGGCCAAGCAGCTGCTGCACCTGGTACGCAGCTACGGCGTGCCCAGTTTGTCAGACAACAGCGAGGTGCGCATTGGCCTGCAGCTGGCTCAAGAAGAACTGGCGCAACTGCTGGGCGCATCGCGCCAGCGTGTGAACCAGGAGCTCAAGGCCATGGAGCGTGAAGATGCCATTCGCATTGAAACCACAGGCCTGGTCATCCGCAACCGTGCCACCTTGCTGCGTATTTCAGACACCGATCTTGAAAAGCCCTGAACGATTGACAACCCAGCCATGAGCAACTTTGACCATTTTGTCGGCACCCGTGAAGTCACAGCGCAGCACGCGTTTGACGTGGGTGCATTAACTGCTTATCTAGACCAGCACATGCCAGGCTTTAAAGGCCCGTTGCAGGTTGAAATTTTCAAAGGCGGGCAGTCCAACCCGACCTACAAACTCATCACGCCCACGCAGGCCTATGTGATGCGCGCCAAGCCCGGCCCTGTTGCCAAACTGCTGCCGTCGGCCCACGCGGTGGAGCGTGAGTTCAAGGTCATGAGCGGCCTGCAGGGCACCGATGTACCGGTTGCCAAAATGCACTGCCTGTGTGAGGACGAATCCGTCATTGGCCGCATGTTTTACGTGATGGAGTTTGTGGCCGGCCGCGTGCTGTGGGACCAGGCCCTGCCTGGCATGACAACAACCCAGCGCGCCGAGATTTATGACGAGATGAACCGCGTCATCAGCGCTTTACATCAAGTCAAATTTGCCGATCGCGGCCTGGCAGACTACGGCAAACCCGGCAATTACTTTGAGCGGCAAATTGGCCGCTGGAACAAGCAGTACACAGCCTCCATCACCCAGCCGATCCCCGAGATGGACAGCCTGATGGCCTGGCTGCCCGCCAATATCCCGGCAACGGCGCGCGACGAAGCCATGACGTCCATCGTGCATGGCGACTTCAGGTTGGACAACCTGATGTTTCACCCCACCGAGCCGCGCGTGCTGGCGGTGCTCGACTGGGAGCTGTCAACCCTGGGCCACCCGCTGGCCGACTTCAGCTACCACTGCATGGCCTGGCATATACCACCCGGCACGTTTCGCGGCATTGGCGGGCTGGACATCGCGGCGCTGGGCATACCGACGCAGGCGCAGTACATCGCCACTTATTGCGAACGCACCGGCATCACCACACCCGAGGCGCTGAAGGCGGACTGGAACTTTTACCTCGCTTACAACCTGTTCAGGCTGGCGGCGATTTTGCAAGGCATTGCCAAGCGGGTCGAGGCTGGAACGGCATCGAGTGCGCAGGCCGTCAGCTCGGCAGCGGGCGCGCCTGTGCTGGCCAAGATGGCCTGGGGCTTTGCCGTTCAAAGCGGCGCTTGACGCGTAGACTTTTTTAGATTTTTGGCCTTTTCAGGAGACAACATGGACTTTAATTTCACCCCCAAAGTGCAGCAGATGCAGGCCCGCTTGCTGGCCTTCATGGACGCGCATATTTACCCGAACGAGGCGCGCTTTTTCAAAGAAATTGCCGAGAACCGCGCCAAAGGTAACGCCTGGATTCCGACCGCCATCATTGAAGAGCTCAAGCCCAAAGCCAAAGCGGCGGGCCTGTGGAACCTGTTTTTGCCACATTCGCCACGCGCGCCTGAGGGCCTGAGCAACCTTGAATACGCGCCGCTGTGCGAGATCATGGGGCGCGTGCCCTTTGCAGCCGAAGTGTTTAACTGCTCGGCCCCCGACACCGGCAACATGGAAACCATTGCCCGTTACGGCTCCGAGGCCAACAAAGACCAGTGGCTGGACCCCCTGCTGCGCGGCGAGATTCGTTCGGCGTTTTTGATGACCGAACCTGAAGTTGCCTCGTCAGACGCGACCAACGTGCAATGCCGTATCGAGCGGGACGGTGACGAGTACGTGCTCAATGGCCTGAAGTGGTGGTCGTCTGGCGCGGGCGACCCACGCTGCGCGATTTACATCGTGATGGGCAAAACCAACCCCGACGCAGGCCGCCACGAGCAACAGTCGATGATTCTGGTGCCCGCCAACTCGCCCGGTATCACCGTGATTCGCCCGCTCACTGTGTTTGGCTACGACGACGCACCGCACGGCCACATGGAAGTGCGGTTGACAAACGTTCGTGTGCCCGCCGACAACATGCTGCTGGGCGAGGGCCGCGGCTTTGAGATTGCCCAAGGCCGGCTTGGCCCCGGACGCATCCACCACTGCATGCGCACCATCGGCTGCGCCGAGCGCGCGCTTGAGCTGATGTGCAAACGCCTGACGAGCCGGGTGGCGTTTGGCAAACCGATTGCCAGCCAGTCTGTGTGGCATGAGCGCATTGCCGAGTCCCGCATCATGATCGAGCAGGCCCGTCTGCTGACCCTGAAAGCCGCCTACATGATGGACACGGTTGGTAACAAGGTGGCCAAAGCCGAAATCGCCATGATCAAGGTCGTGGCCCCCAACATGGCCTGCCAGATCATCGACTGGGCCATCCAGGCCCATGGCGGCGGCGGTGTGTCAGACGACTTTCCGCTGGCCTACGCTTATGCACACCAGCGCACCCTGCGCCTGGCCGACGGCCCTGACGAAGTACACCGCGTATCAATTGCCAAGCTGGAGCTGGCGCGGCACCTGCTGCTGCCCGGCGAGGTCGAGATGCCGGTGACGCGGGGCAGTTGAGGGCAAACTCAAGCCTGATGCGCCTCACACGCGCGGTTCACCCTGGCCGTTAACAGTCAGGGTTGGTCCGGGTGCTGACGTCATTTGGGCGTGATGCTCCTGGCCGCGAAACGAGTAGGTCACGTCGTAATAGGCAGGCTGCACTTGGCCGGGCTGGCCAGAGGCGTTGCCGCAACGCTGCACGTTTTGCGTTGTTGCCTGGCCTGGTTCACCCCTGCCGATCACATAGCCGCCCAGCGCTGCGCCCGCCGCTGCCCCGCCCAGGGTGGCCACGGTTTTACCGGTGCCGCCGCCCACCTGGTGACCCAAAATCCCGCCCAGCAGGCCGCCCACAATGGCAGCGCCCACATTCGGGGCAGCGCGAGCCGGGTCGACCGGGGCCGCTTCATTCCAGCAGCGCTGCTCTGCCGGCCCCGTGACCGCGCGCACGCTGGACACGTTCACGGTGTACAGCTGCTCATTGTTGCGCCTGCGGTTGTCGTACGCCATAGTCGGTGGCGGCGCATAGCGTTCGTCGCTGATGCGGTCGTCGTAGCCCACATCGCGTACCGACGACACCCGGTCGTTCATGCCCATGGCCGCCAGCGAAGGGTAGCGCCCCGGCCGCAGCACCACGCAGCGTCCGCCAAAGCGCACGTCGTTGCAAGCCTCCCAGCGGTCACCCAACACCACCACCGACGAAGCGCGGTCGTTAAAGCCGTAGCGGGTGAAGTCTTCGATCTGGGTCTGGGCTGTAAATGACCGACCCTGGTAGTTTTCGTTTTCATAAAACACCACCTGCGCGCTGCCTTGCCCCGTCACGGGCAAAGGCGCATAGCGTTCGTCGCCAACCCGGGCGTTGCTGCTGACGGCTCGCACCGACGACACCCGGTCGTTGAGCCCCATGGCGGCCAATGACGGGTAGCGTCCCGGCCGCAGCACCACGCATTGGCCCGAAAAGCGCTGACCATCACACACCTCCCAGCGCTGACCCGTCACCACCACAGACGACGCGCGGTCATTAAAACCAAAACGCTGAAAGTCGCCCACCGCGCGTTGGGTGGTAAAGGCCGAACCCTGAAAGTTGTTGTCTTGGAAAAATGTGACCTGAGCAAACGGTGCGCTACTGGCCGCCAGGGCACCTGCGGCAAGCATCGACTTGATCAGGGTTTTAACTATTGCTTTCATGATGACGTCCTTTGTGTCTGTGTTCGATTGCCAGCGTGTTTGCTTTTGTGTTTTGATGCCGCCGGGAGTCCAATGCCTTCAAGGCCCCCGTGGTCCAAAGTACGGGTTCAGCGTAGATGTGTGCAAGCGTTCTGGCTGTAGGACACAGGGGGCAGCCTTTGCCGTCTTGAGACCCACGACGGGCGTTGGCAGGCGCGTGTTGATCGAACTTTGGATTGTTCTGGTCGTTTTGAGATATGCTTTAAGCTAAGAGCCAATCAATACAAGGGCTTTTAGCTCATGAATTCATAGCAACCCGAGCTTACTTGGGCTTCCAGCGCTTGAGCAGCAGCGCATTGCTCATGACGCTGACAGAGCTCATGGCCATGGCGGCGCCGGCCAGTACCGGGTTCAGAAAGCCCAGTGCGGCGAGCGGTATGCCGGCAGCGTTGTAGGCAAAGGCCCAGAACAGGTTTTGCCTGATTTTGGCGACAGTACGGGCTGAGATATCAAGGGCGGCGGCTACCAGCAGCGGGTCGCCGCGCATCAGCGTGATGCCTGCGGCGTGCATGGCAACGTCGGTTCCGTTACCCATGGCCATGCCAACGTCTGCGGCGGCCAATGCGGGCGCGTCGTTCACGCCGTCACCCACCATGGCCACTGTCTTGCCACCGTCCTTCAATTTGACAACGATGGCCACCTTGTCGCCCGGCAGCACCTCGGCCATCACTTCGCCTGCCTCTGGCCGCAGGCCCAGGCGGCGTGCCATGGCCTCGGCCGCGCCCCGGTTGTCACCTGAAATCATCACGGTTTTGATGCCGCGTGCGCGCAAGGCGGCCAGCGCTTCTTTGGCACCCGGCTTGGGTACGTCGCCAAAGGCCATCAGCGCGCGCAGCACCAGGCCAGTGGATGTGCGCTCGGCCATGGCCGACACGGTCGCGCCCTGCCCTTGCAGTGCTGCGGCCTGGGTCGCCACGGCGCTCATGTCAATTTTCAGCTCGTCCATCCAGCGCAGGCTGCCGATTAAAAAGCGGCGTGAACCCACGCCGCCCTCGGTACCCCGGCCCGGTACGGCGCTGACTTGGTTGGGCACCTCAATGGCCAGGGCTTTTTGTTTGGCATCATTGACAACCGCTTTGGCCAGCGGGTGTTCGCTGCCGCTTTGCAAGCTGGCGGCGATGCGCTGCACATCTGGCTCGTTCATGCCCGGCAACACGACCCACTCGGTCAGTTTGGGTTGGCCCACGGTCAGCGTGCCGGTTTTGTCAAAAGCCACCACATCGACCCTGTGCGCTATTTCAAGGGCCTGCGCGTCTTTGATCAAAATGCCGTTTTTGGCTGCTACCCCGGTGCCCGCCATGATGGCAGCCGGCGTGGCCAGACCCAGCGCGCAGGGGCAGGCAATGACCAGCACAGCCACCGCATGAATCAGTGCCAGCTCAAACGCATGGCCCGTCAGCCACCAGCCCAGCAGCGTGGCCCCTGCAATCACCAGCACCACAGGCACAAACACGGCACTGACCTGGTCCACCAGACGCTGAATCGGCGCTTTGGCCGCTTGCGCGTCTTCCACCAGCGCAATGATGTGCGCCAGAACGGTGGCGCTGCCCACGGCGCTGACCCGCATCACCACCCGGCCATCACCGTTGATGGAGCCACCCGTCAGCTGGTCGCCAATGTCTTTGGTGACCGGCAGCGGCTCGCCTGTCAGCATGGCCTCATCGACCTGGGTATGGCCTTCAAGCAGCGTGCCATCGACGGGAAATCTTTCACCGGGTTTGACCACCAGCTGGTCGCCCACCAGCACGTCAGCCACGGGGACATCAAGCTCGCCATCAGCACCCAGCACATGCGCCATGTCGGGCCGCAATGCGTGCAGCGCCCTGATGGCCGAGGTGGTTTGCCGCTTGGCGCGTGCCTCCAGCCATTTGCCCAGCAACACCAGGGTGATGACGATGGCCGAGCCTTCAAAGTACAGGTGCACCATGGCGCCCGATTCAGCCGTCAGCCACAGCCACATCGACAGCGCCCAACCGGCCGTGGTGCCCAGCGCTACCAGCAGGTCCATGTTGCCCGACATGGCTTTGACGGCGCCCCAGGCGGCTTTGTAAAAGCGTGCGCCCAGCACAAACTGCACCGGCGTAGCCAGTAAAAACTGCCACAGCGGCGGCAGCATCCAGTGCCTGCCAAACAGCTCGGCCAGCATGGGCATGACAAGCGGCAGCGACAGGGCCAACCCCAAACCCACCGGCATAAAGCCAGCCCAGGGCGACAGGTCTGGCGCGTCAATGGCGGCGCTGGCGGCACGCGGCTCGTAGCCCGCATCACGCACAGCGCGGCGCAAACGTGCTGGCATCTGCTCGCCAGGCGCATACACAATGCGGGCCGATTCTGTGGCCAGGTTCACCGTGACCGTTTGCACACCGGGTACTTTTTTCAGGGCTTTTTCAACCCGGGCCACGCACGACGCGCAGGTCATGCCGCCAATGCCAATGTCTAGCGGGGGGGGTGATGTTGGGTGTAGTGCTGCAGTGGTCATGGTCATGGCCTCATCCTTCCCATGTTGGCCGGGTCAAGCATTGATGCATATCAAGCGTACAGAGAACCATCGCGTAGGCGAAGCGCTTGACCTTCCCATGCCGGCAAGGTTCAGGCTATGCTTTTGCACATCGTCCATGTCATCCACACAAAGGAATTTCAAATGATGCAGACATTTACCGTTACCGGCATGACCTGCGGCCACTGCGAAAAAGCCGTGACCCGCGCCGTCAAGCAGCTTGACCCGCTGGCCGAAGTCATGATAGACCGCACTGCCAACAAGGTGCAAGTGCAGTCTAGCCAGACCCGCGATAAGTTGAGCCAAGCCATCGCCGAAGAAGGCTACACCGTTGCAGCATAAAAACCACGGTAGGCGCACTTTGACTGGGGTCTTGAAGTGCCCGTTGTGCCTGGATTGATTCAATCCTCATCTCAAATGGGTTGATCTTGCAAAAATGGCGTAGGTCAATGAACTCAAGATTTAATAAATCTAAACCCGCAGATCGTTCCAGACATCTTGCTTGACGATAAGCCCATCGACGACTTCAAAGCGATCCATAAATCGTATGTTTGCAAATGGCTGATCGTCATTAAAGATGCCACTTAAAGTTCCTGAACAGTAGACGATGGCACCCTCGCCGGTCCAGCATTCATCTATCGTTTCAAGCGTTTTTTCGATGCTTTTGTAACGTGATTGCCCCCACTGAACCACTTCATGCAATTGCGTCATTCGCACACCAGCTGCAAAGCACATCGAAAACTGCGGCGCTAAAAATGATTTAGCTTTCTCTATATGTCCTTCTTGCATCAACATTAAAAAAGAGCGCACCAGTTCTGATGTAACGGGTCTTGATGAGCCGCCCGTTGTGAAAACCTTGCTGTCGCGCTGATAGGTGCTTGCTTCATTGACAAAGACAGTCGTTCCAGCCGGTGCCGCGGCAATGACTGAGCGAGTGGCAGTGGCAAGTCTTTGGACCAATCGCTCTTGAACTTCGGTTGGATAACCGGGCAACAATGTGACTGAAATAACGGGCATCTCTGATTCCTTTTTTCGACAATGATGGGTTCAATGACTTTATGCGCAAGTGAACCCGCGCACCAATCAAACGTCTTGGCCACCCACAAAAAAACCCGCCGAAGCGGGTCTTTGACTGAATGGCCGACACGGGCTCAACCCATGTGCAAACCACCATTGAGCGAGAAGTCAGCACCGGTGGCGTAGCCGCCTTCATCCGATGCAATCCACGCGATGATGGACGCGATTTCTTCTGGCTGGCCCAGGCGCTTGGCGGGTACGCCTGCAACGATTTTTTCCAGCACATCAGGGCGAATGGCTTTGACCATGTCGGTGCCGATGTAGCCTGGGCTGACGGTGTTGACCGTGACGCCTTTGGAGGCCACCTCTTGCGCCAGCGCCATGGTAAAGCCGTGCAAACCAGCTTTGGCAGTTGAGTAATTGACCTGGCCAAACTGGCCTTTTTGGCCATTGACCGAGCTGATGTTGATGATGCGGCCAAAGTTGGCGGTGATCATGTCTTCAATCACCTGCTTGGTCACATTGAACATGCTGTTCAGGTTGGTGGAAATCACGGCGTCCCAGTCGGCTTTGCTCATTTTGCGGAACTGGCCGTCGCGCGTGATGCCGGCGTTGTTGACCAGCACGCTGACCGGGCCGTGTTCAGCCTTGACCTTGGCGAAGGCTGCGACGGTGGATTCCCAATCGCCGACATTGCCGACAGAGGCGTAGAAGGTAGAGCCAAGGGCTTTTTGCTCGTCAATCCATTTGGCGTGGTCGCGTGTGGGGCCGCAGCCGGCAACGACGGTAAAACCGTCTTTGGCCAGGCGCTGGCAGATGGCGGTACCGATGCCGCCCATCCCGCCGGTGACGTACGCTACTTTTTTGCTCATGGTTGTGTCCTTGGATACGGAAAAAAAATTTGCTATTTAATGAATAGCTGCTCACCCACGTATTTATTGGGCCACACGTGAATTTTTGCAGGAATTGATACCAATTTAACCGATATTCAGCGTTCCACGCATAGGGCAACCCCCATGCCGCCGCCAATACACAGGCTGGCAATGCCTTTTTTGCCGCCGCT
>JBKCGU010000080.1:0-26357 GCA_046303055.1 Polaromonas sp. | reverse complement strand
CTTGGTGCCCACGCGCGAGCTGGCCGCGCAGGCAGGTGAAGCGCTGGTGAGCTTTGGCAAATACCTGCCGCAGCCCATCAAGGTGGCGGTGGTGTTTGGCGGCGTGTCCATCAACCCGCAAATGATGCACTTGCGCGGCGGTGCCGACGTGGTGGTGGCCACGCCGGGTCGGTTGATTGATCTGATAGACCACAATGCCCTTTCGCTGGGGCATGTCAAAACGCTGGTGCTGGACGAGGCCGACAAGCTACTCGACATGGGCTTTGCCGATGAGCTGGCGCGCATTGTGGCGCTGCTGCCTGCCAAACGGCAAAACGCCTTGTTTTCAGCCACCTTTGCGCCCGCCATTGAAGCGCTGGCAGCAGCCATGATGCACGAGCCCTTGCGCATTGAAATCAAGCCCGAGCCTGAGACCATCTTGCCCATCACCCAGCGCGCGATTGCGGTCGATGCCTACAGGCGCACCCAGCTGCTGCGCCACCTGGTGCAAACTGAAAAATGGCAGCGGGTGCTGGTGTTTGTGGCCACCAAACACGCCGCTGAAATGGTGGCCGACAAGCTGCGCAAGGCCGACATCAACGCCGAACCTTTTCACGGCGAGCTTAGCCAGGGCAAGCGCAGCCAGGTGCTGATGGACTTCAAGGCCAAAGCGGTTCAGGTCGTCGTCGCCACAGACGTCGCCGCACGCGGTCTGGACATCAGCGCCCTGCCAGTGGTGGTCAACTACGACCTGCCCCGCTCAGCCACCGACTACACCCACCGCATTGGCCGCACCGGGCGTGCGGGGGTGGCGGGCATGGCGATCAGTTTTGTAAGCGCCGCCACCGCCGCACATTTCAAACTGATTGAAAAGCGGCATGGCATCAAGCTGGAGCTAGAGCAAGTCGCCGGGTTTGAGCCTGTGGAGGTCGCGCCAGTGAATGCGGCTGATCCGCAGGGGACGGGGGGCGTGAAGGGGAAGAGGCCTAGCAAGAAGGATAAGTTGCGGGCTGCGACCGAAGCCGGCTAGCTTCGAGTCTTCTGACTGCGAGGGATTGATAAATCCGAGAGGACCAAAAAATATGGCTGCTGTTAGCCCAAAGCAAAAAGGCTTCAAAACCGAAGTCTTGAAGCCTTTTAAAGCGTCTTCAGCGCGAAGCTGAAAAATAAGGAATACGAGGGCTTAGTAGCCGCCGCGTCCACCGCCGCCGCCACCACCGTAGCCGCCGCCACCGCCGCCGCCGCCGTAGCCGCCGCCACCGGAACGGTCACCGCCGCCGCCGCCACCACCACCGCCGTAACCGCCACCACCGCCGCCGAAGCCGCCGGTACGTGGAGGACGAGCTTCCATCGGACGGGCTTCGTTGACAGTGATAGAACGGCCGCCAAGTGACTGACCGTTCATGCCAGCGATAGCAGCTTGCGCTTCAGCATCGCTGCCCATTTCGACGAAACCAAAGCCCTTTGAACGGCCGGTGTCGCGCTCCATCATCACCTTGGCGCTGGTGATGGAACCAAATTCGCCGAAAGACTGTTGCAAGTCTTCGTCGCGTACGGTGTACGGCAGATTGCCGACATAAAGTTTGTTGCCCATGAAGGACTCCTCAAAAACACATAAAACAAAAAAGCGATGGGGTCCCGAAAGCACAACAAACTAAAAGTACCGCCGTAGCGCGCGAAACTGACCGATCACCAACTTGTGCAATCAACTGACTGCACCGCTTGATTATTACCGCTAAGCGGGTGCTTGGGGCCTTAAAAAGCCGTTATCTCAACAATTTACTGTTGAAATAGTGGTGCACCGGGGTTTGTGACGGCATTTCCTGACAAGAATCTTGTCTGGCTGCTCAAAATTGATCTGCAATCACCCAGGCCTGCCGCACCTGCGCGGCGGCGTTTACAGCGCTTGCGGGTTGATGTCGCTGTTGGCTACAGCCACAGGCCGGGCCACCCGGTGACCGGGCTTGCTGATGATCTCGACATAAAACTGGTCTGCGCCGTCTTTGACGAGCGCATCGACCGCCGCCATGATTTCGGCAACGTGTACGGTCGCGCCAGAGGCGTCGCTGATGCCGACCTTGCAGTCGAAGTCCCAAAAGTCAGCACCTTCGGGCAGGACTTTGGTGCGTTCTCGTTTGACGTACTTGCGAATATCGTGCTTGCTGGCGTCCAGCAGGCGGTCGCGGTTTTTGCCGTCGATATTGAGCGCGTAGGTTTTTTTCAAACTGTGCTCAGGTCAATTCAGCTTTTGCCGCCAGCGGCCTGGGCGGCCAAGGTGGCGTCCAGCTCTTTGCACGACGGCGCACACACGGCCTGCGACTTGCCCAGCACCTTGCGCGTACCCATCAGTGAGCGGGCGCGGTGCTTGCCGCACATGAAGCAGGACATGGTGGCCGCACCAAACGAGGTGGTGGCGGCAAACGGGGAACCCGAAACTTTAGATTTGTAGCGCAAACCGTCAGCGAGTACAGCGGTTTTGGCGTCAGCTCTTGCCATGTTGTGTGTCTTTCTTGGGTTGGGTGATGGTAGGCATGCTTGCGGGCCATGTCCGGTTCGGGAAGGCCGCTTGCGGGGACGTCAGTCGTTGCAGCGTGCTCTTATTGCGTCCAACATCCCTTCATTTTACAGCCAACGGTGCTGGTCTGCATTGGAGGGCAAATCAGGCCACGGGCTGAGGGCCAGAAAATATTGCTAAAGTCCAGTGAATTTCAAAAAACCACACACCCGAAAGCAATCTCATGGCACGTTTAGTGAAATGCATCAAGCTTGGCGTTGAGTCTGAAGGCCTGGACTTCCCACCCTACCCGGGCGCGCTGGGCAAGCGCCTGTGGGAAGAGGTCAGCAAGCAGGCTTGGGCCGACTGGATGAAGCAGCAAACCATGCTCGTCAATGAAAACCGCCTGAACCTGGCTGACCAGCGCGCGCGCCAGTACCTGGCCCGGCAGATGGAAAACCATTTCTTTGGCAGCGGCGCAGACGTGGTGCAGGGCTACACGCCACCAGCGGCCTGACCCGGCACTCGCCGCTTGCACGCCAGGACGCATCTTGAGATTGGCGCTTGCGACAGCCAGCATTTTTTGCGTGCCTGGCACGCCTGGCGGGCCAACCCGCCGCGCCTGCGCATGCTGCACTATGTGGCGCTTTGTAGCGACGCTTACCAGAGCTCCCCAGGCGATGCCGACCTGAAGCCACTGGCTGATCAGCTGGACGCGCAGCTTTGGGGCCTGTTGCCGGGTTTTCACCGTCTGGTGTTTGACGATGGCCAGGTGCTGCTGACGGTTTGTGTGGGCGAACTCCAGACGCTGCTCAAGCAGCAGCAATTTGAGGCGGACTCGGTGTTTTTGAACACGCCAGCACTGGCTGGCATGGACGCGCTTTACACCGCCAAAGCCATTGCCCGCCTGTGCCGGCGCGGCACGGTTTTGACCGCGTCGCCTCCTGACTTGCCGTGGCGGGATGCTTTGGGCGCGGCCTTGAAACAATGCGGGTTTGACATCACGCAGCCAGACAGTTGCCATGCGGTTTACAACCCAGCCTGGCACTCAAAAAAATCTCCCGTCGTCCCTCAGCCTGGGACCTGTGTTGTGGTGGGTGCGGGCCTGGCAGGTGCGGCGGTGGCCAGCAGCCTGGCGCGGCGCGGCTGGGCTGTCACGGTGTTGGATGGTGCCCAGCAGCCCGCCAGCGGCGCGTCCAGCCTGCCCGCGGGGCTGCTGGTGCCGCACACGTCGCCAGACGACAGCCCCTTGTCGCGCCTGTCGCGCTGCGGGGTGCGCATCACCTTGCAGCAGGCACGCGCCGTTTTGAAGCACGGCACCGATTGGGGCCACACCGGTGTGTTGCAGCGCGACCTGGACGGCTCGCTGCATCTGCCGTCAAGCTGGTCACAACATCAGCCGGCAGCCAGCGACTGGTGCCGTCGCGCCTGGCCCAGAACCTTGGCGTCTGTAGGCTTGCCAACAGACAGCCCGGCACTGTGGCACGTGCAAGCTGGCTGGGTCAAACCGGCAGCGCTGGTCAGGGCCTGGCTGGCTGCGCCAGGCATTGTGTGGCGTGGCGATGCAGAAGTGGCGCAATTGAAAGCCAATACCGAATTTGGCGGCGGCTGGCAGCTGCTGGACGTCGCTGGCGAGCTGCTGGCAGAGGCGGACCTGGTGGTGTTCAGTGCAGGCTATGCCAGCCAGGCTTTAGCAGAGGCGGCAGGCGCAGCAGCGCCTCAATTGCAGGCCATTCGGGGCCAGGTCAGCGTCGGTTTACAAGACGATTCAGACCCGCTACCGCCCTTCCCGGTTAACGGCTACGGCGGGCTGATAGCAGCCGTCACGGCGCCAGACGGCCCCCTGTGGCTGATGGGGGCCAGTTATGAGCGTGACGCGATGCAGCCAGCCGTTAAACAGCAAGACCACGCAGACAACCTGAGCCGCCTGCAAACCCTGCTACCGCACGCGGCTGATGCCTTGACCGATCAATTCAGCCCTGACCGGGCACAAGGCTGGTCCGGCATACGCTGCGCCACCCCCAACCGCCTGCCACGGGTCATGCCGCTTCACGCAGCAAATTTGTGGCTGTGTACTGGCATGGGTTCGCGCGGTTTAAGCTTTGCGGCTTTGTGCGGCGAGCTGCTGGCGGCGCAGCTGCACGGCGAGCCGCTACCGGTAGAAAAGCGGCTCGCGGTGTCGATGCAACAGGCCAAACAAACGCTATGATATTGGGAGCTAGTAGCCCTTGTATTTATTGGGCTGCAGCCTGATTATTATCCTGAAAGGCGCTTCAGAAAATTTTGGCTTTTGGCTTTTGGCTTTTGGCTTTTGGCTTTTGGCGAGAACCTTCAGGCGTGTTTGTCCTTATTTCATCGCCTCGGCCGGCCGGCGCGCCTTCACATAGGCGTCACTCGGCAGGTACGCCTTGCCGTCGGCGTAACGCCAATTCACCATCGTGCCCTTGTTGCCGCGCAAGTCGAGCTTGCCCACGTAAGCGCCCATGGTGGACTGCTGGTCAATCGCGCGGAACTCGGCTGGGCCGAACGGGGTGGAAAACTTCAGGCCGCGCAGTGCCGTGACGAGCTTTTCGTTGTCGGTTGAGTTGGCTTTTTTGATGGCGGCAAAAATCGCCTGCATGGTGGCGTACCCCACCACCGAGCCGACTTTGGGGTACTCATTAAAGCGGCGGTAGTAGTTGGCAGCAAAACTGGCGTGCTCGCGTGAGTCAATCTGGTCCCACGGGTAGCCGGTGACGATCCAGCCCTTGGGTGTTTCGTCTTTCAGCACCTCAAGGTACTCAGGCTCGCCTGACAGCAGCGACACCACAGGCGTTTTCGGGAAGATGCCGCGCTGGTTGCCTTCACGCACCAGCTTGGCCAGATCTGCCCCAAAGGTCACATTGAAAATCGCGTCGGGCTTGCTTTGCAGGGTGGCTTGCAGCGTGGTGCCGGCGTCGAGCTTGCCCAGGGCGGGCCACTGTTCGCCGACAAATTCCACGTCAGGCCGCTTGGCCTTGAGCAGCTCTTTAAAACTGGCCACGGCGCTTTGACCGTACTCATAATTGGGCGCGATGGTAGCCCAGCGCTTGGCGGGCATTTTGGCGGCTTCTTCAACCAGCATGGCGGCCTGCATGTAGGTGCTGGGGCGCAGGCGGAAGGTGTACCGGTTGCCTTTGTCCCACACGATGGCGTCAGCCAATGGCTCGCTGGCAATGAAGACACGCTTGTTTTTTTGTGCGTGGTCGGCCAGCGCCAAACCAACGTTGGACAAAAACCCGCCCGCCAGTACATCGACTTTTTCCTTCGATGTCAGTTCAATCGCGTGGCGCAGTGCCTCTTCTGGCTTGCCAGCATCGTCACGGGCAATCACCTCCACCTTGCGGCCCAGCAAACCGCCAGCCGTGTTGATCTCTTCAACTGCAAGTTGCCAGCCGTTGCGGTAGGGGAGCGTGAACTGAGGAATGGTCGAATAGCTGTTGATCTCGCCAATCTTGATCGGGGACTTGTCGGCGCTGTGGGCCATGGCGGCGAAGGCTGACAGGGCAGCCAGCAACAGCGTACGTGTTGTCAATCTCATGGTTTTCTCCAAAAGTAACAGGGGCAAAGCAGCAGGCGGCCTACCGGTTGCCGTGCGTCAAAGGGAGGCACTGTACCAGCATCAAATGGCCCATGCAGCGATAAACGGTATAAAAATCAAGAACAGATTAAATTCAGATGTCGCGGCATAACGGCCAAACCCCGGCAAACCCGCATGAACACTGTTGAATAAGCTTATTCGAATAAGAGCACAACGAAACTATCGTTTGTTTTTATATGCAAAGCACCTACATTGCACGGTCATGCATGAATTTCTTCCCCAGTTTGCCTTCATATTTGCCGGCTTTGCCGTCGGCTTTGTCGTGGGCCTGACAGGTGTGGGCGGCGGCTCGCTGATGACGCCGCTGTTGATCTTCGTCTTTGGCATCAAGCCCCACTTGGCCATTGGCACCGACTTGCTGTTTGCAGCGTTCACAAAAATGGGCGGCACCGTGAGCCTGGCGCGGCACCGCCTGATCGACTGGCGCGTGGTGGGCCAGGTGGCTCTGGGCAGCGTGCCGGCCACGCTTATCACGCTGCAAGTGCTCAAAACTCTTGGCCCGGCCAATCCGGCGACCCAACATGTGATGACCTCCACGCTGGGTGTGGCGCTGCTGCTGACGGCCGTGGCCACACTTTACAAGGCGGTGCGCGGCAAGTCTGCCCCCCGGCAGATTGCGCCTGAGCAACTGGCCACAGCCACCCAGGCGCGTCACTGGGCCTTGCCGGTGCTGTTTGGCGCGGTGATTGGCACCTTGGTCACCATCACGTCGGTCGGTGCAGGCGCCATTGGCGTGATTGTGCTGATGCTGCTTTACCCCGCCCTGCCCCTGCCGCGCATTGTGGCGGCAGACATCGCCCATGCGGTCCCGTTAACTCTTGTCGCCGGCATGGGCCATGCGTGGATGGGCTCGGTCGACTGGATGCTGCTTGCTAAACTGCTGGCCGGGTCGATTCCGGGCATTTGGCTCGGCACCCTGCTGATGAGAAAAACCCCAGACCGGGTGATTCGCTCCCTGCTGTCCGTGCTGCTGGCCTACGCCGGACTCAAATTGATTGCCATTTAATTCAACCATGTACCAATACACCGACTTTGACCGTCAATTTGTGCGCGCTCGCGCCAGCCAGTACCGCGACCAGCTCACGCGCTGGCAGGCTGGGCAATTGCCTGAGGCAGAATTTCGCCCGCTGCGCCTGCAAAACGGCTGGTATGTGCAGCGTTATGCGCCCATGCTGCGGGTGGCCGTGCCTTATGGTGAATTGAGCGCGGCGCAACTGCGTGTGCTGGCCACCATTGCGCGCGACTACGACCAACCCAATGACGCGCTGTTCAATGACGCGCAAGCGGCGCAAGACAAGCTGGGCGAAATTCCCTTGCCCCATGGCAAGTCGGTCAAAACCCATTTGACCAAAGGTTACGCCCACTTCACCACACGCCAGAACGTGCAGTACAACTGGATTCCGATCGACAAATCGGCCGACGTGATGGACCTGCTGGCCAGCGTCAACATGCACGGCATTCAGACCAGCGGCAACTGCATTCGCAACATCACCAGCGACGAGCGTGCCGGCATTGCCGCCGATGAGCTGGCAGACCCGCGCCCATTTGCTGAAATCATGCGCCAGTGGAGCACGCTGCACCCTGAGTTTGCATTTTTGCCGCGCAAGTTCAAAGTCGCGATCACCGGCGCGCTGGAAGACCGCGCCGCTACCGCCTGGCACGACGTCGGCCTGCACATGGTCAAAAGAGACGCTGGCCAAAATGGCGAGGACGGCGGTCAAGCCGCCTTGGGCTTTAAAGTGCTGGTCGGTGGCGGCATGGGCCGCACGCCGATTGTGGCCAGCACCATCCGTGAGTTTTTACCGTGGCACCAGATTCTCAATTACCTGGAAGCCATCGTTCGCGCCTACAACCGTTTTGGCCGCCGCGACAACATCTACAAGGCGCGCATCAAGATTTTGGTCAAGGCTGAAGGCCAGTCCTTCTTTGACCAGGTTGAGGCCGAGTACAAAGACATCGTTGAAATTGATGGCGCGCCGCACACCATCACCCAGGCCGAGCTGGACCGGGTGTCTGCGTCATTCGTCGCACCCGACCTGAGCTGCAACCGCAGCGATGCCGAGGCCAAAATAGCCAGCATCTTGCGCGCCGCCGCTGAGGACGATGTTGAGTTTGGCCGCTGGCTTCAGCAAAACGTTGCCCCGCATAAAAACCCGGACTTGCGCATCGTCACGCTGTCGTTCAAGCGCCTGGGCCAGGCGCCCGGCGACGCCACCGCTGACCAATTAGACCTGGCCGCCGACTTGGCAGACCACTTTTCGGCCGGTGAAGTGCGAGTCACGCACGACCAAAACCTGGTGCTGCCCTGGGTGCGCTGCGACCAGCTGCCCGAGTTGTGGAAGGCGGCCCGCAAAGCCGGTTTTGCACGCCCCAACATTCGCCTGCTGACCGACATGATCGCCTGCCCTGGCGGCGATTTTTGCAGCTTGGCCAACGCGCGCAGCCTGCCACTGGCCGAGGCCATCACACGCCGCTACCAGGACCTCGATGAGCTGCATGACCTGGGCGAAATTGACCTGCACATCAGCGGCTGCATCAATTCTTGCGGCCACCACCACAGCGGCCACATAGGCATTCTGGGCGTCGATAAAGACGGCAAAGAGTGGTACCAGATCACCTTGGGTGGCTCTGATGGCTCCAAGCTGTCTGGCGCACCTGGGCTGGGCAAGGTCGTTGGCCCGTCGTTTTCAGCCGCTGAAGTACCAGATGTGATTGAGGCTGTACTCGGTGTGTACCGCGACCAGCGCCTGGCCAACCAGTCAGAGACGTTTATCGCAGCGCTGCGCCGCCTGGGTACCGAGCCCTTCAGGCTGGCCGCCAACAGCGTGCGCCACCCGGCACAACACGAAGCGACCCCTTGATCAAGGCCTTGTCTACTATGAAATTAATAGCTTCTAACTTGTATAAAAACTGGCCCGGTGGCCAAAATAGCGCCCTAAAAAGCATCCAGATCGCCAACTCGGACGATCCGCGCGATGTATCGCTGACCGGGGTTGGCAGCATTGAGCTGAACTTTCCCAAATTCACCGACGGCCGCGCTTTCAGCCAGGCGTTTTTGCTCAGCCGCCGCCTGGGCTTCAAAGGCGAGATTGTGGCCACAGGCGACGTGTTGATTGACCAGCTCGCACAAATGCAGCGCAGCGGCTTTACCGCAGCCGTGTTGCGTGAGGACCAGTCGCTAGACGTCGCAAAGCGCGTCCTGGCCAGCTACCCCGGCTTTGATGTGGGCGCGTATCAGGGCGACGCGGTGCATGTCAGCCCCCATTTTGTGGCGGCTTGACATGACGGACATCAGCCAAAGGGCTATGGAGATCGCACACATCAACGCATCTTTGGGCCGCAATGCACAAGGCCTGGTGGACTGGGCTGTGGGATTGAACCAGTCGGCCATCATCACCACCAACTTTCGGCCCTTTGAGGCCGTCATCCTGCACATGGTGACGCGCGCCAATCCCAAAATACCCGTGGTCTGGATGGACAACGGCTACAACACCGAAGCCACCTACCGCTTTGCCGACGAAGTCACCAAACTGCTCGGCCTTAGCCTGCACATCTACCTGCCGCGCCGCTCGCGTGCGCACCGTGAGGCGGTAGAAGGTGCAGCGCCAGCACTTGACGACCCGCGTCATGCCGCCTTCACTGCGGAGGTCAAACTCGAGCCGTTTGCCAGAGCCCTGCGCGAGAGTGCGCCCTCCGTCTGGTTCACCGCCCTGCGCGCCACCGACACGGCGGTGCGCGCCCAGATGGAGCCGGTCAGCGTCAACCCTGATGGCCTCATCAAAGTCGCGCCCCTGCTGCACTGGTCGTCAAAAGACCTGTACGACTACTGCGAGATTCACGGCCTGCCCAACAACTTTGACTACCTGGACCCCACCAAAGGTGAAGACAACCGCGAATGCGGACTGCATCTTTCGCATTGAGTTTTTTCACTGATTTTTCTGCACATCCAAAAAGCACCCCATGAACGCCAGAGCCGACCATACGCTTGAAACAACCGTTTTAAGCAACGCCCACCTCGATGCGCTTGAAGAAGAAGCGATCTTCATCCTGCGCGAAGTCGCTGCCAGTTTTGAGCGCCCCACACTGCTGTTTTCTGGCGGCAAAGACTCGCTGGTGCTGCTCAAATGCGCTGAAAAAGCCTTTGTTGATACGGGACGTTCCCCCACGCTCCCCTCTTCGAGTGGTTCGCTGCCCCTCGAGGGGGCTGGACTAGCTAAGGGCGGCCTGTCGCCGCGTCCGCGCGGCGGGCACATCCCCTACCCGCTCCTGATGATTGACACCGGCCACAATTTTCACGAAGTGACCGACTTCCGCGACTACCGCGCCAAGCAGTTGGGTGCCAACCTGATTGTGCGCAGCGTTGAAGATTCGATGGCGCGCGGCACCGTGCGTCTGGCCCACCCTGGCGAGTCGCGCAACGTTCACCAGTCGGTCACACTGCTGGAGGCGATTGACGAGTTTCGCTTTGACGCGCTGATAGGCGGCGCACGCCGTGATGAAGAAAAAGCGCGTGCCAAAGAGCGCATTTTTTCGCACCGCGATGCCTTTGGCCAATGGCAACCGAAGGCCCAGCGACCTGAGCTGTGGACACTGTTCAACACCCGCATCCAGCCTGGCGAGCACTTTCGCGTGTTCCCGATCAGCAACTGGACCGAACTTGATGTGTGGCAGTACATTGCTAGAGAAAACATCGAACTGCCATCGCTGTACTACGCGCACCAGCGCCAAGTGGTCGAGCGCAAGGGTTTGCTGGTGCCCGTGACCGAGTTAACGCCGCTCAAAGAAGGCGAAGTGGCGGTTGAAAAAACCGTGCGCTTTCGCACTGTAGGAGACATCACCTGCACCTGTCCGGTCGACAGCCCCGCAATGAATGCAGCCGATGTGGTGCTGGAGACTTTGGTCGCCGACGTGAGCGAGCGCGGCGCCACCCGCATGGACGACAAAACGTCTGATGCCTCCATGGAAAAACGCAAAAAGGAGGGCTATTTCTGATGAACACCGCAACCCTTTCACCGCAGACCCTCAACGGCTCTGCCGAGCAAGACACCCGCGCCGCTTTGCGCTTTGTCACCTGCGGCAGCGTCGACGACGGCAAAAGCACGCTCATTGGCCGTCTGCTGGTCGACAGCAAAGCCGTGCTGCAAGACCAGTTGGCTGGCGTGCAGCGTGGCGGGCAAACCGACCTGGCGCTGCTGACCGACGGCCTACAGGCCGAGCGCGAGCAGGGCATCACGATTGACGTGGCGTACCGCTACTTCAACACCGCGGCGCGCAAGTTCATCATTGCCGACGCACCCGGCCATGAGCAGTACACCCGCAACATGGTCACGGCTGCATCAAGTTCTGACGCGGCGGTGGTGCTGGTCGATGCCACCAAGCTCGACTGGCAAGCTGCATTGCCCGAGCTCTTGAGCCAAACCCGCCGCCACAGCCTGCTGGTCAATCTGCTGCGCGTGCCGGCCATCATTTTTGCCGTCAACAAACTCGACGCTGTGGCCAACCCGGCGGCGGCGTTTGCCAACATCAGTGCCGCACTGACCCAATTTGCCAAACACGCCGATATTCCTGTCAAGGCCATCGTGCCCGTATCGGCGTTGATCGGCTACAACGTGGTTGACAAAAACCCAGGCTGGTGCAATTACAGCGGGCGCAGCCTGCTACAAATATTAGAGCAACTTAGCAGTACGCCCGCAGATACCCATCAGCCGTTCGCCTTCCCAGTCCAGTGGGTCGAAAAATTCTCGTCCAGCTCAGACACATCACAAGGCCGCCGCATCTTTTGGGGCCGCATTGCCAGCGGTAACGCCCAACCCGGCGTGGAAGTTACCGTCATGCCGAGCGGTAAAACAGCCACCATCGCGCAGGTGTTGAGCCACGCACGCCAACCCCAAAACGTATCGGCCAACCACAGCGCAGGCGTGATTCTGGACCGCGAACTTGACGTATCAAGAGGCGATTGGTTGCTGGCCTCCGAGCCATCCAACCCCGGCACACGCGAGATCACCGCCACCGTCGCCTGGATGGACGAAGAGCCGCTGGTGCCCGGCCGCCTGTACTGGGCGTTGCACGGCCACCGCTGGGTCAAGGCCAAAATCAAGCGGATCGTGAGCCACATCAACATCAACACGCTTGAAAGCCATGACGCGACCCATCTCGACGCCAACGCCATCGGCGTGGTTGAGCTGTCGCTGCTGGAGCCGATTGCCGCCCTGCCCTACAAACAGTCGCGCGTACTGGGCTCGCTGATCCTGGTAGACACCGCCAGCCATAAAACCTCGGGTGCGGCTCTCGTCTTGTAATGCCTTTAAAATATTTGTTGCTTAGTCTTTGTTAATCGCGTTATGGGCACTTCTAGAAATTCAGATTTTCGGGATGAAGTGCTAGGCGGACGGAGCACAGCACACCGGAATGCACTTTTGTGCATGAGGATTGCGAGCACCGCCCAACGACGCAATTCGCCCGAAAAATGAATTTATAGAAGTGCCCACATGACACACATCGTTTCAGACTCCTGCATCCGCTGCAAATACACCGACTGTGTGGACGTTTGTCCGGTCGACTGCTTCCGCGAAGGCCCCAACATGCTGGTGATTGACCCGGACGAGTGCATTGACTGCGCAGTCTGCATTCCCGAATGCCCCGTCAACGCCATTTACGCTGAAGAAGACGTACCCGCCGACCAGATGCACTTCATCAAGTTGAATGTGGAACTGAGCCGCGCCGCAGGCTGGAAAAGCATCACCAAACGCAAGGCGCCATTGGCTGACGCCGACGACTGGAAAGACAAGACGGACAAGTTGTCTGAGTTAGTCCGATAACTCAGCGCATGGACACCATGCCGACAGAAACTGACGCGCTCATCATCGGCGCGGGCCCCGTCGGCTTGTTTCAGGTCTTCCAGCTTGGCCTGTTAGAGATCACATGCCACGTCATTGACGCGCTGCCCTACCCCGGCGGCCAGTGCATCGAGCTGTACCCCGACAAACCGATTTACGACATCCCAGGCACGCCGCACACTACCGGCCGTCAGCTGACAGCCAGTTTGCTAGAGCAAATCAAGCCCTTTAACGCACCGCTTCATTTGGGCCAGGTGGTCAGCCAGATTGAAAAACTGCCGGATGGGCGCTTTCAGGTCGAGACCTCACAAGGCCAGCAGTTCAACACCCAAGTCATCATCATTGCGGCCGGCGTGGGTGCGTTTCAGCCCAAGCTGCTCAAGGTAGATGGTTTGGCCAAGTTTGCAAACTTGCAACTTTTCTACCACGCACAACCACGGCTGGGCATGGCCGGCAAGCAGGTGCTGGTTGTCGGCGGCGACGATGCTGCGCTTGAATGCGCCATTGCTCTGGCCACCGCAGGTGCAGCCCAAAGCGTCACCCTGCTGCACCGCCGCGACGTCTACCAGGCCGCCCATGAACAGGTCGCCCAAGTGCAGGCCCTGAGCGACGCCAAATCACTGCAGTTGATGGTCGGCCAGGTCACAGGGTTTGACGAACAGGCCGGGCACCTGAGCGCCGCGCTCGTGACAGGTGTGGACGGTCAAACCCGGGCCGTAGCGGCAGACGCGTTGCTGGTTTACCTGGGCTTGTCACCCAAGCTTGGGCCTGTAGCTGACTGGGGACTGGCGATGAACCGCAAACAGGTTGCCGTTGACACAGAGAAGTTCTCCACCAGCGTGCCCGGCATCTTTGCGGTGGGCGACATCAACACCTACCCGGGCAAGAAAAAACTCATTTTGAGCGGTTTTCACGAATGCGCGCTGGCTGCCTTTGGCGCGGCAGACATCGTGTTTCCAGGCAAACACCCGCAGCTGGAATACACCACCAGCAGCAGCCGCCTGCACGGCTTGCTGGGCGTGGATGCCCAAGGCATGGCTGTTGGTTGATGTACAGGTCATCCGCAAAACCCGCAACCTGAGCGTGCCTGAGCTGCGCGCTCATCCAGCGCTTGAAGGCTTGACCAGCTTGAAAAAAGGCAACTTCAGGTGTTTTTGGCTTCCAGCAGCTTGACCAGTGCCCACAGCACCCGGTTGGCAGGTGTGGCAACACCCAAGGCCTGGCCACGCCGCACGATCAGGCCATTGAGGTGGTCAATCTCAGTCGGCTTGCCGCGCGCCAGGTCTTGCGCGGTAGACGACAGCTGCGTTGGCATGCTGCCTGCCAGCTTGTCCACCGCCGCCTGCACGTCACCGGCGACCTGCACGCCCTCGGCCTGGGCCACGGCCAGGCATTCGGCCACCACGTCGCGCATGACATCGGTGATACCCACGCCCGCCACCGTTTTGCCATAAGGCCATTGGGCAATGGCCGACACCGCGTTGTAGGCGCAGTTCAAAATCAGCTTGGCCCACAGCGCACCGCGCACGTTGTTTGACACCTCCATCGGCACACCAGCAGCAATCAAGGCCGGCACCACACCGGCTGTACCCGTTGGTTCGATGACCAAATCACCCCGCCCGTGGTGTTTGACATGACCCGGCCCGGCCATTTCAGTGGCCACGTACACCACAGCCGCCGCAACCGTTTGACCAGGCAGCACCGCGCGCAGGCGCTCAGCGTTGTCAACCCCGTTTTGCAGGCAGATGACCAGCGCGTCGGCCCGCAAGAAGGGCTGCATCAAGCGCCCTGCCGCCTCGGTGTCACTCGATTTGACACTGAACAGCACCACATCGGCACCTTGCACGGCGCTGGCCTCCATGCTGGCCTTTAATCGCACTGGCTCATCAAAGCTCAGGGCTTGCAGCCGCAGACCATCGCGTTCGATGGCTGCCACATGCTTCGGCCGGGCCACCAGCACCACGTCGTGCCCAGCACGTGCCAGCATACCGCCGTAGTAGCAACCCACAGCGCCTGCGCCCATCACGGCAACTTTTAGTTTGTTGGTCATGTTGATATCTTAAAGACCGGCTGACCACCGGCTTGGCAGGGTGCACTTACACTTTCTGCATGCCTTTTTTAACAGCCGCCCTGTACAAGTTTGTTGAACTGCCCGACTTTGCTGAATTGCAAGCGCCGCTGCTGGCCGTGTGCGAGGCCAATGGCATCAAAGGCACGCTGCTGCTGGCAGCTGAAGGCATCAACGGCACGATCGCTGGGCGGGCAGATGATGTGCATGCGGTGCTGGCCTATTTGCGCAGTGACCCCGTATTCAAGAATCGGCTGGCCACACTGGAGCACAAAGAATCATGGGCCAGCGCCATGCCGTTTTACCGCATGAAGGTGCGGCTGAAAAAAGAAATCGTCACCCTTGGCGTGCCCGATGTTCACCCGGCGCTGATGGCGGGCCAGTACGTCAAGCCGACTGACTGGAACCAGTTGATCGCCCAGCCCGGCGTGGTGCTGGTCGACACACGCAACGACTACGAGGCGTCGATTGGTACGTTTGCAGGCGCCATCAACCCAGCCACCGCCAGTTTTTCAGAGCTGCCAGGCTGGGTCGAGCGCGAGATGCAAAGCGGCGGCAAGCTGGCGCCGGTCGATGGCAGCAAACCCAAAGTTGCCATGTTTTGCACAGGCGGCATCCGCTGTGAAAAGTCCACCGCGTTTTTAAAGTCCAAAGGCTTTGACGAGGTGTACCACCTGCAAGGCGGCATTTTGAAATACCTTGAAACAGTGCCCGAAGCCCAAAGCCGCTGGCAAGGCCAGTGCTTTGTGTTTGACGAACGCGTGTCGGTCGGCCACGGCCTGCTGGAAGGTGATTTAGAGCTGTGCCGCTCATGCCGCGACCCATTGACCGACGCCGCCAAAGCATCGCCCTTGTACGAACGCGGCGTGAGCTGCCCAGGCTGCCACGCCCGCACAACAGATGCGCAAAAAGCCGGTTACCGCCAGCGGCAAAAGCAGGTTGATTTGGCTGAGGCGCGCAAGCAAAGCCATATTGGCGCGGTGCAAAGCACGTCGCAAAAGCCTTGACCGCTGCCCTGCCCGTTCTTTACAGCTTTCGCCGCTGCCCCTATGCCATGCGGGCCAGGCTGGCATTGCAAGTCAGCGGCTTGCCCTACGCGCTGCGTGAAGTCGTTTTAAAAAGCAAACCAGCCGAGCTGCTGGCGGCATCACCCAAAGGCACCGTGCCCGTGCTAGTGCTGCCCAACGGTCAGGTCATCGACGAAAGCCTGGACATCATGCGCTGGGCGCTGGGACACAACGACCCGGACGGTTGGTTAAAGTACGGTTCGCCAGACGACATAGAGGCCCTGATTGCCGGCAACGACGGCGGCTTCAAACACGCCCTGGACCGCTACAAATACCCGAACCGTTATCCGCTTGAATCGGGCAATAACGCAAAAGACTTTGCACTGGCGCAGCGGCTCGGCGCTGCAAACTGGCTGGCGGGGCTTGAATCACGCTTGAACCAAGGATGGCTTGACGGCGCCAAGCCCGGCTTGGCAGACATGGCCACCCTGCCCTTCGTACGCCAGTTTGCGCATACCGATGCCGCCTGGTTTGCAGCACAGCCCTGGCCCCAATTGCAGGCCTGGCTGGCACGGTTTGAGGCCAGTGCGTTGTTTGACAGCGTGATGGCCAAGCACCTGCCGTGGAAGCCGTGAATACCTGTATGAGCAGGTCTTTTTATTGACCGTATTTCAAATAAATTGGAATCTGACCCCGATTGTTTTCCGATTGATTGTTATTCGTCGGTGTGCCCGCCCTTACCGCGTCCGGCCTTGATGCCTGAGCGCAGGCTTTTGCCTTCAAGCCTGCGCTGTTTGGACGCATAGGTGGGCTTGGTGGCGCGGCGGTTTTTGGGTGGGGTGGCCACACTGTCGATCACTTCCTGCAGCCTGGCCAGGGCGTCGTTGCGATTCATCTCTTGTGTGCGGTGCTGCTGGGCTTTCAAAACCAGCACACCGGCTTCAGTAATGCGGCTGTCGTTCAGCGCAAACAGCCGTTCTTTGACATCATCGGGCAGCGACGATGCGGTGATGTCAAAACGCAGGTGAATGGCGCTGGAGACTTTGTTGACGTTCTGCCCGCCCGCCCCCTGTGCGCGAATAGCGCTGATGTCAACTTCGCGCTCGTCGATGGGGTATTTTGATTCGGTTGCCATAAACCGATTATTCAATGAATAGCCATGTGGGCATCGCCGTCAAGACACGCATCCGCAGCCTAACAACATCAATCACTGACGTTTAAGGCGGCGGCCTACCGTTCGAGCTACGCGGCGGCGCGTTTGCGCGGCTTGCTGACCTGCCCCCCCCTGATGACGCGATGACGCGATGACGCGATGACGCGATGACGCCCGATGACGTGATTGTGATGTTGAAAAAAGTGGCTCCAACATCTTCACTCACATGGGCGCTGAAGGTGCGCGCAGCGCCGATTTCGGCCTGAACACCTGGCAAACCTCAGGGCGCGTTTCAATGTACGGCCCGCCAATCAAGTCAACGCAGTAAGGTACGGCGGCAAAAATGCCGGGGACAAGTTGCTCACCCGCTTCGCTTTTTAAACCTTCCAGCGTTTCAGCAATTGCTTTGGGCTGACCGGGCAGATTGATGATGAGGCATTGACCGCGAATCACCGCGCATTGCCGCGACAAAATGGCGGTGGGCACAAATTTCAGGCTGATTTGCCGCATCTGCTCGCCAAAGCCGGGCATTTGCTTGTGCGCCACTGCCAGCGTGGCTTCTGGCGTCACGTCGCGCAATGCCGGGCCGGTGCCGCCCGTGGTCAACACCAAAGCGCAGCCTGCATCAACCAGTTCAATCAGGGCGGCGCTGATACCCGCTTGCTCATCCGGTATCAGGCGCTCTTCAAAGCTGATGGGGTTGAGCAGTGCTTGGCCCAGCCAGTCTTTCAGGGCGGGCAGGCCTTTGTCAATGTACACGCCAGTCGATGCCCTGTCGCTGACCGAGACGATGCCGATTTTGACTGCATCGTGGGCCATTACGGTTGTGCTCCAGTGGCCTGCATTTCAGATTTGACCAACTGGAAAATCTCGCGGTATGACTTGCCGTGGCGCGGTGCTTCGCCGGGCTTGTCGGGTTTGTAGTCTTTGCGGGCCTGGCGAATCAGCGCACGCAGCTGCTGAGCGTCGGTTGCGGGGTAGTCGGTCAGCCAGGCTTGCAGGGCCTCGTCTTGGGCCACCAGCTTGTCACGCCATTGCTCTGCCAGGTGCAGTTGCAGCGTGAGCTGCGCCGAGCCATTGAGCTGCTCGTTGATGGCTTCGCGAATCGGGTCGGCATCCAGCGGGCGCATCAGCTTGCCGATGAACTGCATCTGGCGGCGCCGGCCCTCAAAGTTGGTGATTTTTTTCGCGTCCTTGATGGCGTCAAGCAGTTTGTCGGGCAAGTCCAGCCGGGCCATCAGGTCGGCGCGCAACGTGAGCAATGCCTCGCCGAGTGCCTGCTTTTCGTCGGCTTCGGCCTTGAGCATGGTCTTGCTGGGCGGGCCGACTTCTTCAAGGGCGATTTCTTCAGGTTTGACGAAACGACCGTTCGACCAGTAGCCCCTGATGGCTTTGGGTTTGACAGCATTCATCGCTTGGTGATTTTGGTATTCATGGCAACCCGTATCATAGCTACCCATATGACATCAAAAGCCTCTCCCACCCGCCCCGCGACATCTTCTCAACCCCTGCCAGGATTCAGCTACAGCCGCGATTTTTTTGAAGACCTGGTCGACACCGCTTTGGCACACGCCAAAAAACTGGGCGCGACCGATGCCGCTGCCGAAGCATCCGAGGGCTGCGGCTTGTCGGTCAGCGTGCGCAAGGGTGATTTGGAAAACGTCGAACGCAACCGCGACAAGTCGCTCGGCATCACGGTTTACGTCGGGCAAAAGCGCGGCAACGCCGCCACCAGCGACTTTTCAAAAGCGGCCATCCAGCAGACCGTCAAAGCCGCCTTCGACATTGCCCGCTTTACCGCGGAAGACACATCCAGCGGCCTGCCCGCAGAACGCGACATTGCCCGCGTTCACCGCGATCTGGACTTGTTTCACCCCTGGGACATCACCAGCGAAGACGCGGCCACGCTGGCCCTGCAATGCGAGGCCGCTGCCCTGGGCGTGAGCAAGCGCATCACCAACAGTGAAGGTGCAGGCGTCTCGGCGCAGCAGTCACATTTTTTCAGCGCACATACCAAGGGATTTCGCGGTGGCTATGCAAGCTCACGCCACAGCATGTCGGCATCACCGATTGCTTCGTCACCCGGCAAAAACGGCGACATGCAGCGCGACGCCTGGTACACCTCGATGCGCGATGCGCGCGACATGGCCAGCCCCGAGGCGGTGGGCCGCTACGCCGCAGAACGCGCCTGGTCGCGACTGAAAAGCCGCAAGATCAAAACCTGCGAATGCCCGGTGCTGTTTGAATCGCCACTGGCTGCGGGCCTGCTTGGCAGCTTCACGCAGGCGATCAGCGGCGGCGCGCTGTACCGCAAAAGCACGTTTTTGCTCAACAGCATGGGCAAAGCCGCCTTCCCTAGCTTCATCGACATTCTTGAGGACCCATTTTTAAAGAAAGGCAAAGGCAGTGCCCCGTTTGACGAAGAAGGCGTGAAGACCCGCGCCCGCACGGTGGTGGAAGCCGGCAAGGTGCGCGGCTATTTTTTAAGCACCTACTCAGCCCGCAAGCTGGGCATGCGCACCACCGGCAACGCTGGGGGCTCCCACAACCTGGTACTCAACAGCCGCCAGACCCAGGCTGGCGATGACCTGGATGCGATGCTGAAAAAGCTCGGCACCGGCCTGTTTGTGACCGAGCTGATGGGCCAGGGCGTGAACTACGTGACTGGCGACTATTCGCGCGGCGCGTCCGGCTTTTGGGTCGAGAAAGGGCAAATCGCCTTTCCCGTCGAAGAAATCACGATTGCCGGCAACCTCAAAGACATGCTGATGGGCATCACCGCCGTGGGGGCAGACACCTACAACTACGGCGCCAAAACCGTGGGGTCTATTTTGGTGAACCGGATGAAGGTGGCGGGCAGCTGACAAGAACCTTGACAAGGGCTTTGACAAGGGCTTGAAGACGGATGTCAACGCCCGTTTTCAGCTACTTTTATCGCCTCTTGACCAATGAATATAAGCGCTAGCAGCTATTGAATCAATAGCGTGCTGGAATCCTCAAGGCGTTCGGCTGGCCAACGCATCGTCCTTCCAGCCACCGCCCAGCACCTTGTAAAGCGTCACCTGGCTTTGCAACTGCGCCAAGCGAGTTTGCACCACGGCTTGACGCACTGCAAACAGTGAGCGTTGCGCATCGAGCTGGTCGAGCTGGCTGGCAACGCCGTTTTGGTAGCGCAAATCAGCCAGCCGGTAGCGCACCGCTTCGGCATCCGCTTGGGCCTGGCTGGCGCGCAGTTGCTCGGCGTAGGTTGCACGGCCCGCCAAGGCGTCTGCCACCTCTTTAAACGCGGTTTGAATGGCTTTTTCGTAGGTGGCTACCGCGATCCCCTCAGCGGCCTTGCTAGAGGCCAAACCTGCTGAGTTGCGGCCGGCGTCAAAAATCGGCAGCAACAACTGGGGGGCCAGTGTCCAGCCCCAGGACCCCGCCTGAAACAAGCCAGCCAGGCGCGCGCTGGCCGTGCCTGCCGTCGCGGTGAGCGAGATACGCGGGAAGAACGCAGCCCGTGCTGCGCCAATATTGGCATTAGCGGCGATCAGTTGCTGCTCAGCCTGGCGAATGTCGGGTCTGCGCATCAGCAGGTCTGACGGCAATCCGGCGGGAATGTCTTGCAGGGTGGTTTTGGCAAACGCTGACGCTTGGCCTGCTGGGTTGACGCTGAGGTCTGCCGCCAGACTTTGCCCGACCAGCAGCGTCAGCGCGTTTTCACTCAGCGCGCGCTGGCGTGTTTGCTGGGCCAGCGCGGTGTTGGCCGCTTCCAGCAACGATTCGGCCGACCGCAAGTCCAGCTCAGACGCCACACCGTTGTCAAAACGCAGCGTGGCCAGCCGGTACGACGCCCGCCGTGTGACCAGTGTCTGCTGCGTGATGGCCAGAAGTTCATCATCGGCCAACAGGCCCAGATAGGTGCTGGCCACGCCGGCAACCAAACTGATTTGCGCCGTTTTACGCCCTTCTTCTGTGGCCAGGTATTGCGCCAAAGCCGCATCCTTCAAACTTGCCACACGGCCAAAAAAGTCCAGCTCGTAGGCGGTGACGGCCAGCCCAGCGGTGTAAACGGTTGAGATGCGGCCAGCGCCGTTGGCAGGCGCGGCATTGGGCTGGCGCGAACCTGTCAATGCGGCATTGATGGCGGGAAACTGGTCGGCCCGGCGAATTTGAAACTGCGCCCGGGCCTGCTCGATATTGAGCACCGCAACACGCAAGTCGCGGTTGTTTTGCAGGGCAGCAGCAATCAACTGCTTGAGCTTGGCATCGGTGAAAAAATTCTGCCATTCGATGTCGGCTGCGGCTGCGACCATGGGCGTGGCTGTAGCAGCTACAAAACCAGCCAGCGCAGGGAACTGCGCCGCCACAGGCGCAGCAGGCCGCTGGTAGTCAGGTGCCATTGACCCACAGCCGCCCAGCAGCGCGGCGCAGGCCATCAAAAAACCATGTGGCAAAGCCTTACCTGACATCATTGCCCCCTGCGCCGTTGATGTTGTGGTTGCCATAGTCGTGCCCGGGCACCTTGCGCTTTAAACCGTCGTAGTCCTGCGGCTGGCTACGAAAGTGCCAGTCGTTGACCAGCTTGAAAAACAAGGGCACCAAAAACACCGCCAGGAAGGTCGCCGCCAGCATGCCGCCCAGAACGCCCGTGCCTATCGACTGGCGCGCCGCCGCCCCGGCCCCGCTTGAAAACGCCAGTGGCACCACACCCAAAATAAAGGCCAGCGAGGTCATCAAAATCGGCCGGAAACGCAGGCGTGCGGCCTCTAGCGCAGCAGCCACCGGGGTCATGCCTTCATGCACTTTGACCATGGCAAACTCCACAATCAAAATCGCGTTTTTGGCCGACAAACCCAGCAGCGTGACCAAGCCAATTTGAAAATACACGTCGTTGGTGAAGTTGCGCAAATACACCGCCAGCAGCGCACCAAATATGCCGAACGGCAAAGCAAGCAGCACCGACAGCGGCAGCGTCCACTTTTCATACTGGGCAGCCAAAATCAGAAAGATCATCACAAAGCCTGCCGCCAACGCCAGGCCTGCCGCACCGCTGCTGCGCTTTTGCTGAAAGGCTGAGCCACCCCAGTCGTAGCTCATGTCTGACGGCATGACCTTGGCGGCGGCGCGCTCCATCGCGGCAATGGCCTGGCCAGAGCTGTAGCCAGGTTTCGGGTCGCCCAATATCTGGATCGACGGCAGGGCATTGAAGTGCTGCACGGAGTCAGGCCCGCTGGCGAATTTGATCTCTGACAGCGAACGGATTTGCACCATTTGCCCTTTGTTGCTGCGGACATACAGCGCGCCAATGTCGTCCGGCTTGGCCCGGAACTCGCCTTCAGCCTGCATCAGCACCTGGTAGATGCGCCCGCTTTTGTTGAAGTCGTTGACATAGTAGCTGCCCAGCGTGGCAGCCAGCGTGTTGTAAACGTCAGCGACGTTGACACCCAGGTTGCGTGCTTTTTCAGTATCGACATTCACCAGAATTTGCGGTGAATTGGCTTGCCACAATGATTTAACGCCCTGCAACTCAGGCTGCCGGTTGGCCTCGGCCAGAAGCGTGGGTAAAAACTGTGCCAACCGGCGTACACCACCGTCGCCCTTGTTCTGCAAATAAAACTCAAAGCCGCCCGTTTGCCCCAAACCCTGAATGGCGGGCGGCGCAAAGGCCAGCGGCAAGCCCTCCTTGATATTGCCTGTTTTCATATAGGTTTCGCCCACCAGCTCTTTGGCCGACTGGCTGCGCTCGCCCCAGGGTTTGAGCGGGAAGAACATCGTGGCCGCAGATGACTTCAATCCCCCGCCGCCCAAAAAGTTCAAGCCCACCAGACTGAAAACAGCCTCGATATTCTTGTTCGGCGACATCGCCGCTTCTACTTTTTTGACCACCGCGTTGGTGCGCTGCAGCGACGATCCCTCGGGCAAAATCACGGCCCCAATGTAGTAGCCCTGGTCCTCATCGGGCACCAAGCCGCCGGGCACCTGGCTGTACAGCAGGCCCGTCAGTGCCCCCATGCCGACAAACAGCAGCAGCCCCAGCACGCCGCGCTTTAAAAAGAACGCGACGCCGCGCGTGTAGCGGCGGGTAAAGCGGTCAAAGCTGTGGTTAAACCAGCTGAAAAACTTGTTCTTGCGCTCGGCTCCGGGTTTGAGCAGCACCGCACACAGCGCCGGCGTTAGCGTCAGCGCCACCACGCCCGACAGCACCACAGCAATCGTGATGGTGACGGAAAACTGCCGGTACAGCTCGCCCGCCAGGCCACCCAAAAACGCCACCGGAATGAATGCTGCGCACAGCACCAGCACAATGGCAATCACCGGGCCGGTGACTTCCTGCATGGCTTTGACGGCCGCATCGTGCGGGCTCAAGCCCTCCTCGTTCATCAGCCGCTCGACGTTTTCCAGCACCACAATGGCATCGTCCACCACAATGCCGATGGCCAGCACCATGCCAAACAAGGTCAGTGTGCTGATGCTGTACCCCAGCAAATGCAGGCCCGCCAGCGTGCCAATCAATGACACCGGCACGGCCAGCACCGGAATGATGGTGGCGCGCCAGCTTTGTAAAAACAAATACACCACCAAAAACACCAGCACCATCGCCTCGCCCAGTGTTTTGAGCACCTCGTTGATCGACTCCGACACAAACGGCGTGGTGTCATACGGCGTGGCGTAACTCAGGCCGTCGGGGAACTTGGCTTTGAGCTCTTGCAGGGTTTTTTCAACCGCAGCGCGTGTGTCCAGCGCATTGGCACCGGTTTGCAAAAACACGCCTATCGGCACCGACGCATGGCCGTTGATGCGGCCATAAAAGTTGTAGTCCTTGCTGCCCAGCTCGACACGGGCCACATCTTTGAGGCGGGTCAATGCCCCGTTGGCACCACTCTTGACCACGATGTTGGCAAACTGCTCGGGCTCCAGCAGGCGGCCTTTGGCGGTGACCGTCAGCGTCAGCTCTTCGGTGTTGCCGGGGGGAGCGCCGATTTTTCCTGCGGCGTACTGCGCGTTTTGTTCTGTCACGGCAGCGCTGATGTCGGCCACTGTGATGCCCAGTTGGGCCATGCGGTCTGGCCGCAGCCAGATGCGCATCGAATAGTCTTTGGCGCCAAAAATCTGCACGTTGGTCGTTCCCGGCACGCGCTTGACGGCGTCCAGCATGTTCTGCGCAACGTAGTTGGAAATAAACAGGTCGCTGTAGCGGTCATCGGGCGAATACACCGCCACCACCACCATGAAGTTGGCCGAGCTTTTGGCCACTGTCACGCCCTGGCGCTGCACCTCTTGCGGCAGCTTGGTCACCACCTGGTTCACGCGGTTGTTGACGTTTTGCGCTGCAATGTCCAGGTTGGTACCCACCTCAAAGGTAATGTTGATGGACACCACACCATCACCGGACGAGGTGGAGTCCATGTAAAGCATTTTTTCAACACCGTTGATCGACTGTTCAATGGGCGCGGCAACGGTGGCCTCCAGCACCTCAGCCGATGCGCCGGGATAAATGGCCCGCACATTGACGACGGGTGGCGATATTTCAGGGTAACGGGAAATCGGCAAAATCCGCATCGCAGCCAGGCCCGCCAGCACCAGGAACAGCGACAGCACGGTCGCAAAAATCGGGCGCTCGATAAAGAATTTGGAGAACATGCAGCCGCTCCTTATTTGGAAGCAGCTGTTGCAGCAGGAGCAGGGGACGAAGCAGCTGTGCCTGGTGCGCTGCCGCTTGCACCACTTGGGGCGCCACCCGCCACATACGGCACCACCTTCACAGTCATGCCCGGCTGGTTGGCCTTGATAAAGCCCTCCACCAGCACACGATCACCGTCTTTCAAACCCTTGGTGATCACCCAGTTGCCGCCCGTCCAGCCGTCCAGTTCAACCGGTTGCGGGGCCAGTTTGTTGTCTGGCGTGACTTTGAACACAATCTTGCCAAACGGGCTGTCAATCACCGCGCGCTGCGGCACGCTGATGGTGTTGGGCCGGGTTGCCCCGCCCAAAAGCACCCGGACAAACTGGCCAGGCCGCAGGCTGCCGTCGCCGTTGGGTATTTCAGCCCGCACATCGATGCTGCCGGTTTGCGGGTTGACGCGCTGGCCTGAAAAGTTCAGTCTGCCTGCCTTCGGGTGAAGGCTGCCGTCGGCCAGTTTGACTTGCACGTTAAAACCAATATTGCCGTTGTTGGCGCGCTGCGATGGAACATTCAGCTTGCCTTCCTTGATGCGCTTGCCTAGAGAGAGAAAGTCACTCTCGCTCACACTGAAGTTCACGTACATCGGATCAGTCTGCACGATGGTCGTCAGAAAACTGTCGGCGACGGTGACCAGACTGCCGTCAGACTTGTTGGCGGTTGTGGTGATGCCGCCGATAGGGGCCACAACCTTGGTGTAGCCCAAATTGAGCTGCGCCTCGCTGGCCTGTGCCTGGGCTTGCTTCAAGGTGGCCTCGGCCACATCGAGCACTGACTTGGCGTCGTCAAACTCTTTCTGGCTGATCGCCTTTTCAGCAATCAAGGGCACCAGCCGGGCTTGGTCACGCCGTGCCTGTTCAACTTTAGCCTTCGCCAGGGCCACCGACGCATCCAGCGATGCAGCCTGGGTTTGAAAGTTGGCCGGGTCAATCTGAAACAGCGGCTGCCCCGCTTTGACAGTAGCGCCTTCGGTAAACAAACGCTGCTGCAAAATGCCCGCCACTCGTGCGCGAACTTCCGTCTCCCGCGAACCCGCCGTTTGCCCCGCATATTCCAGCTCAATCGGCTGGCTGGAGGCCTGCACGGTGAGAACCGACACCTCGGGCGGCGGCATGGCACCACCCTGGCCGCCCGGACCAGAAGGCGCGCCCTTGCCGCAGCCTGCCAGCAAGGCAGCGATGGCAAAAATCATGGACAAGGAAGTCAGGGGAGTACGAAGAGCAGAACGATGCATGAGAAAGGCTTTCGGTTTCGTGAGGGCTGGCTCGGGCGACAGGTGAATCGGCTCACCAGAATAAGGGTATTCCCCACTACTGTCCGGAGATTTCCCCAAATAGGCTGAATTGAGATTCGGAAGGGTCTGTAAGGTCGTAATCGCCGAGGTTGTTGAAGAGGTCGCGCAGCGGAGTTGATTCAAACAGATGCAGGCTCAAGACCTGCAGTATGGAGTGAAGCGAGACTGCGATATTCAATCGTTTTTTTATGATCGCGACCAGTACATATGAAGTCACGGCGATCCAGATCTGCGACTTCAC
>JBKCGU010000079.1:0-4375 GCA_046303055.1 Polaromonas sp. | reverse complement strand
CGAGATCAAGCAGATTCTGCGCGAGAACAAGCTCAACACGGTGTGCGAGGAAGCCAGCTGCCCCAATATCGGAGAATGTTTTGGCAAGGGCACCGCCACTTTCATGATCATGGGCGACAAGTGCACCCGGCGCTGCCCGTTTTGCGACGTGGGCCATGGCCGGCCAGACCCGCTGGATGTGGACGAGCCTTTGAACCTGGCCAAAACCATCGCGGCCCTCAAACTCAAATACGTGGTCATCACCAGTGTGGACCGAGACGACCTGCGCGACGGCGGCAGCGGCCATTTTGTCGAATGCATCCAGAAGATCCGCGAGCTGTCACCTGCCACCACGATTGAAATTTTGGTGCCCGACTTTCGGGGTCGCGACGACCGTGCGCTGGAGATTTTAAAAGCCGCGCCGCCTGATGTGATGAACCACAACCTGGAAACCACGGCCCGCCTGTACAAAGAAGCGCGCCCCGGCAGCGACTACCAATTCAGCTTGAACCTGCTGAAAAAATTCAAAGCCCTGCACCCCAGCGTGCCGACCAAAAGCGGCATCATGGTTGGATTGGGTGAAACAGACGAAGAGATTTTGCAAGTCATGCGCGACATGCGCGCGCACAACATCGACATGCTGACAATTGGCCAATATTTGGCCCCGAGCATGAGCCACCTGCCGGTTCGCCGCTATGTGCACCCAGACACCTTCAAGATGTTTGAAGCCGAGGCGTACAAAATGGGCTTTACCCACGCGGCGGTGGGCGCGATGGTCAGGTCAAGCTACCACGCGGACGTGCAGGCGCATGCGGCGGGTGTGGGTGATAAGTTGGCAGCCACACCCTGAAATCCAGCCGTCGCCCCGGGCTTAAACCGGGTAAAAAGCCGCAAAACAGCCTTTTTTGGCCGTGTTTTAGACCATTTGATCAATAGATACGTGCGCAAGTAGCTCCTATCTTTATAGCAATGGAATGATTGGCCGCTGGCTCGTCAATTGCCATTAAAGTCAAGCCATGACGTTGATACTCAAAAGTTTTCAAATCTTGGCCTTGCTCATCAGCGCTGCTTTTTACAGTGCCCCAGCGCTAGCGCAGGGCGACGAGATTGAAACCCAGTTCCGGCAAGTCAACGCTGAAGAAGAAAAAAAGCTGCGGGCGACTTTGGCGGAACCGATTCCCGATGGCGCGCCCATCGCCGTTTTGCGCAAGCACTTTCAAGAAAAAGACGCTGCGGCACTGAGGCTGGGCGAACCAGCTCTTAGGGAAGCCGTCATGACGGAGGCCGTCTCCCGACTGCCTGACCCCGGCTTCAAGTTCAACCTCGGCCTTCAATTGCTCAAGCGGGGGCAAACCGAACAGGGCCGCGCATTGATGGAGCAAGCGATCGCCCTTGCCCAGCCGTTTGACGCGCTGATGATGCGGGCCAATACCGCCTGCATTTTGTACGACCAAAATCAAAATGATGCGGCAAGAAAAGCCATTTCTGCCAACTTGAAAAGCATCAACGATATGGCGCCAAAGGCAAAGCAAAACGGGCAGCAACGCGAACTAGCGCGAAGCGCGGGACGCAACAACCGCTGTCTGTCGTCCCTGGAGGAGCGCTTTGGCAAAAACGAGCTTGCAATTGCCGCAGCCATTGAGAGCGAGAAATACGCAAGACAAGCCATGGCACTGGAGTCCCCCAAAGACAACGTCCTGTCGCGCCAGTTTCTGAGGTCTGACCTTGCCAACAGCCTGGCACGAAAGCTCAATGCACTGCGCGCTGCAGGCCGCACCAGCGAGGCTGAAGTGGTTCTTGCAGACTACATGCGTTTGTCCAGTGAACAGGATTTATCTGCCAGCTTTCTTTCAAACATTTACTCGGTTGCAGGTAGCTTGCGTTTTGTTCAACGCGAGTTTGCACAAGCTGAAGCCATGGCGCGCAAGTCTGATGCGGCGCTTGCCAAGCTGGGTTATGACGGCCTGTCTGGCGGCAGGCCCAGCCGGTCTTCGAATATTGCGTCCGCCTTGATGGGTCAAAAAAATTGGCCGGCAGCGCTGGCGATCTACGACCAATTGGATGCATTGGCTGGTGATGATGCCAAACTCAAGGCGCGCGTGCGGTTTGGTTATGACCGTGGCTTGGCCTACCTTGGCAATGGCCGGTATGCACAGGCGGCTGACCTTTTCAATCAACAGGCCGCCAACGCGGCAAAGCTCAATGGCAATACCCACTTTTTTACCGCCCAGGCGCGCGGCCTGCAAGGCGTAGCGCTGTGGCGCCTGGGCACAGCCGAAAGTCGCGCCCAGGCACTACCCCTGCTAAAAACCGCCGTGCGCGACTACATGGCCCCGTCCAACGCTGACTACCTGGAAAACACGGGCTACCGCAAAGAGCGGCGTGAAGAAGTGTTTGCGGCTTACCTGGAAGCGCTGGCCACCACGCCGGGCGAGACCGCTGTCGATGCGATTGGCCCGGCAGACTGGGTGCGATCTGGCAGTGTGCAGGATGCGCTGAACGACGCGGCCGTGCGCGCAGCAGCCAGCACGCCCGCCTTGGCCGATGTGGTGCGACTTGAACAGGATGCCAAAAACGAAATCGCCGGGCTGCGCCGCTACCTGAGCGGCGAAGCAGGCAGCGCCGCATCACCCTTGCCTGAAATCGCCGCACAAATCCGCACGCGCATTGCCGCGCTGGAGACCGACCGCAGCAAGTACCAGCTGGAGATCAAAGCAAAATTTCCAGACTACGAGCGGCTGGTGCGCCCCACCATGCCAAAAGCCGAGGACATTGCGCGCCAACTGGATGCCACACAGGCCTTGCTGCTGGTGTTGCCCACAACGGATGCGGTGTACGTTTGGGCGGTGGCCAGTGACAAGCCCGCTGCCTTTGCGCGCGTTGCCATGCCTGAAGCAGACGTTAACCGGCTGGTCGCGAGGCTGCGGACCAACCTGGACTTTGCCCGCTTCAAGGGTGTGCCCACGCAGTTTGACAGCGCCGCTGCACATGCCCTATACCAGCGGTTGATAGCTCCCGTCAGCGCCACGCTGCAAGGCAAAACGCAGTGGATTGTGGCCACCGGCGGCGCACTCAGCCAGTTGCCGTTTGCGGTGCTGCAGACGCAGCCCGGTGGGGGCTCCGGGCAAGGTGCGCCGTGGCTCATCAAACAAGCGGCCGTGGCCCAGGTACCCAGCCTGTCGGCCTGGCTGGCACTGAAAAATATCGCCAAAAGCAAGCCGGCTGCTGAGGCGTTTATCGGCTGGGGGGATCCGGTTTTTTCAAATACAGCCAGAGCAAGCGGCTTGCAGGGGGCGCCGACTGTTCGCAAGGTCGCCATGGTGCGCGCTGCGCTGGTCGATGACCTCACTATAGACATTAGCACCGACAAAATGAGCACCCGTGCAACTGCCCCCTCGGCATTGCGCTATGCCGACATTCCGCCGCTGCCTGAAACCCGCGATGAGCTGCTGGCTATTGCCAAAACCCTGCGCGCCAATGAAAGAAACGACGTGTTGTTGGGCGCATTTGCCACCAGGGGCAGCGTGTTGGCAAGCAGCAAAAACGGTCTGCTTGCCAGCCGCCGAGTGGTGGCTTTTGCCACGCACGGCTTGATGGCGGGCGACTTGCCCAACCTGTCGCAGCCTGCACTGGCATTGGCCGCAAGCAGTGCAGACGCGGGCAACCCGCTAGCGCCCCTGCTGACACTTGACGATGTGCTGACCCTCAAGCTCAACGCCGACTGGGTGGTGCTGTCAGCCTGCAACACGGCAGCGGCTGATGGCCGGGCTGAAGAAGCCCTGAGCGGCCTGGCGCGCGGCTTTTTTTACGCCGGCGCGCGCAGCCTGCTGGTGACACACTGGGCGGTTGAGGGTGAGTCCGCCAAAGCCCTGACCACCGCCACCTTTGAGCACTACATCGCCAACCCTCAAGCACCCAAGGCAGAGAGCCTGCGACAAGCGATGCTCAAAGTGATGGCAACCCCCGCATTTGCCCACCCCGCTTACTGGGCACCGTATGCTTTGGTGGGGGACGGCGGACGGTAGCCGCCATCGTGCCCCATTTTCTTACCCCATGCTCAGCACACCAGAGGTTTCATGACTCATACTGATCGAGCCTCCAAGCCAAGGCAAATCCGCACCGGAATCATGGTGCTGGCCATGCTGGCCTGTATGCATGGCCCGGGCATCTCACAAGCCCATGCGGCTACCTTGCAGGCCGTTACCGGTAGTGTCGTTGTGGTGCGGACGGGCATCTTGTTGCCTGCTGTCAGCGGCATGCGCCTGCTGGCCTGCGAAAAGCCGATGACCGCGTTGAACTTGCCGCAAGGTTCGCGCGGCAGGGTGACTGTCAATTCGCAGTTCGGGAGCTGCAAGACATCGCCCGCCCAGACTTGTGTTTCGAGCAGTCCCGAAAG
>JBKCGU010000078.1:0-16064 GCA_046303055.1 Polaromonas sp. | reverse complement strand
TTACCTGCGGCCAGCAACTGGCCTTGGGCGCTTTGGCTTTGGGTGGTGGTGATGCGCAAATTGCCGCTGGCGGTCAATGTGCCATCGGCTTGTATGCCTGCGCCCAGCAAGCTGCCAGCCGCACTGCTCAGGCTGGCGGCGGTGATGGTGGTATTGCCGTGGGCTGCAATCACGCCGCTGTTGCTAATCGCTGCGCTGGCGTTGATGCTTTGGTTGCCAACAGAATAAATGCTGCCGCTGTTGCTGTTGCTGAGGTTTGTGCTGGCGATATCGAGCTTGCCTGCGGCATAGACGCTGCCTGCGCTGTTGTTGAAGTCCGTCGTGCCGAGCGCCATATCGCGGCCGGCTTGCAACGTGCCACGGGTGTTGTTGAGCGCTGCGCTGCTGAGGTTTATGTTCTGGCCGGTAGCCAGCACGCCGTCGGTGTTGTCTATATTGCCAGCGACTGTGATATCGGCACTTTGACCTGCGCTGATTCGGCCTTGGCTGTTGGTCAAGCCGGCCGCACTCAGGCTGACGTCGCCGTTGCTGGTGATCGTTCCGCGCTGGTTGGTGAGCGCGCCGGTATTGATCGCCAAAGTGCCGCTGCCGGCATGCTCAATCTTGCCGTCGTTGTTGCTCAAACTGCTTGCCGCTAGCGTTAGGCTCTGGCTGTTGGCGGCAATGCGCCCGCCGCTGTTGTCCAACTGGCCTGCCAGGGACAAGGTCATGTCACCGCCGCCGCTTTGAACGATTTCGCCGCTTCGGTTGGACAGGGCCAGGGCCGTCAGCTGAAGTTGCCCTGCGGCTACGCTGGCGCCGTCTGTGCGTAGGGTTTGGCTGGTACTGGCACTCAGTGTGCCTTGGGTGTTAATGCTGGCGCGGCTGGCGTCAATGCCGCTGGCGCTGGCGATGATCAAGAGGTTTCGGCCTCTGAGCTTGCCATCCACCAGATTAACTTGTGTGCCAGAAATGCCGATGTCACCACTTGCCAGACTTTGGCCATTCAGGGCCAGCGCACCAGCAGCGGTGATGCTGAGTTGGCTGGGCGTTGCCAGATTGCCGCTGGCGTCAAGGCCGGCAGCGAGCACTGCGCCGCTGGCACTGGTGATGGCGGCGTTGCTGTGCAGGCTTGTGTTACCCAGGGCGGCAATAGTGCCGCTGTTGCTGATGCTGCCTTGGGCTCTCAGGCCGGTAGTGCCGCCAGCGTAAATGTTGCCGCTGTTGGTCACGCTGCTACCAGCGCCCGTGCTGGTGATCTGCACATCACCGACGGCCTGCATGGCGCCGCTGTTGCTGAGCCAGCCGTTGCTTTGCACCACCACGTCGCCTGCGGTGGCGCCTATGACGCCTGCGTTGCTCACGCCTACACCAGCCTCGGTGCCGATGAGTTTGATCTTGCCTGCGTACATGCCGCCTAGTTGGGCAACGTCTATGGCAAACGATGGAGCAGGGCCTGTGCCTGCTGAACTTGGGGAAATAGGGGTGATTGTGGTTTGGGCTTCATTGATCTGATTGCTACCCGCAACCACTTTGAGCTCTTTGGCCCAGATGCCTGCGTTGGCTTGTACCGCGCGTGCCAGGATGCCGGTGTAGTCAGTCGTGGATGCGTCAAGCCCTGCCCCACTGATATTGATGTTGCCGCGCTGCACCAGATAGCCGTCCAGACTGCCGCCGTTCATGATGGGCGTGCCGGTGGTGAAGGTGCCCCGGCTGGCATTGATGAAGCCGCCGCCGTTGATGTTGATGCCCGACGGGTTGGCAATGACCACCTCGGCGCGCTGACCAGCAACCTCGACGTAGCCATTGATGAAGCTTGGGTTGGCGCTGTTGATCTCGTTCAAAATCACCCGGGCACTGCCTGCGGCCAGCATGGGGTTGCCTGGGGCATAGCCACCCAGTTGCGTCAGTACATTGGCGCGTGAGTTGTTCAAGATCACGCCTTGGCGATTCACATCAAACTGGCTGTACGTGTTGCGGCTCACGCCTGCTGCGCTGGGTGTGGCAATGTTGACCTGGGGGACGCCGCTGGCGGTTTGCAGGATGACGGGTTGTTGGGCTTTGGGGGCCGATGTATCGGCTGCGACTTGGGCCTGAACGTGAAGTGGCGCGGCAACGAACACGGCGAATGTGACAGCGATGCATAAGCTTAAGGTGCGAAATGCGGTGTTTAAATGCCCAACTCCACCACAGTCAGCGCTGCTGCTGCTAACGCCCCCTTGGGTTTGACCGCTGGCTGCCTTGCCTTGCGCGCCTGCTGTTTCAGCCACGGCCATGAGCTGGCCACGGCTCTGGTTGAAGACGATGCGGTAAAGATTTTTATTCATGATGGATTGCTGAGAACTACAAATTTAAAAACTGAAATTGAAGCTGACACCAACTGTGTAGTCACTGGTCGTGAAGCCCACAGGCTTGTGCAATGGTTTGGCTGCAAACACGTCGTATTGCATGCCTTTGTAGGCACCGCGCAGGCCGATGGCCGCGCCGCTCAGGTTTTTACCGACCAGAAACTCGCTGGAGGGGCCACTGACTTCGCCGTAGTCGATGCCGGCATACAGCTCTTGCCCGCTGTTGCCAAGGGCCAAACCCAACTCGTTGCGCAGCAACGTGCCGCGCTCTGCTGACAGTGATGACTCGCCGTCAAAGCCGCGTACCGTGTAACGCCCGCCAATGGCAAACCGGTCTTGTGGGCTCAGGGGGGTGTGGTTGGTCTGGCTGCGCAGCGTGCCGCTGTAGCGCATGTTTTGCGCGAGCAACTTGAACGGCACATTGAGTGCGGCGTCCAGTGTGGTCAGCTGCATGCGGGACGTGCCCTCGCCCACAGCTTGCTCGGGTGCGGCCAGGGAGCCGAAGGCGCCTGTGCCGCGCTTGTACGCCAGGCTCACGTCCAGCGTGCTGCGACCAATAAACTCCCGGTGCTGGGCACTGGCCTCAAAGCCGCCCACCACGCGGCGCTGGACTTCAATTTCCGTATCGTCAATGAAGTTGCTGGACGCGCGCCTGAACGCTCGAATGGCGAGGGTCGTCTTGCGTGAGGCATCCCGGTACACCAGCCGCGCCAGCTTGATGTCCACATTGTTGCTGTTGCCTTTGTACACATAGGTCTGGTTCAGGCCAACCACCGACTGGTTGTAGCGGCTGTTGCTGGCGGTGGTCGTCAGTAGCCAGTGGCCGAAGGGCACGGAGTAATGGGCCGTGTTGCCGTCGCTGCCGCGCTGCATGTCGCTGCCGCCACCCAAATCGCTGTTGATGATGACATACAGCAAGTCGTTCAGCGTCAAGAAGTTGTCATAGCTGATCGTCAGGGCACCCTGGTATTTGCCGGTGGCCCTTGAGCCGCCATCATCCAGCGACAGCGATGCTCTGAACGGGAAAGCCTGCTGGTAGCGAATGACCAGATCGCTTTGGTTGGGCTTGGCGTTTTGTCCCACAGCAGGCTCAATTTGAATATCTGCTTCAGCTGTGGGGATGCGCTTGAAATTTTCCAGCGCCTGTTCGATGTCGCGCAGGTTCAAGATGTCGCCCGGCTTGGCGGGCACGGCGTTCCACAGGGTGCCGCGCGGGCTGCTGCCGGGTGCAAACCTTATGGCGTTGATGCGGCCGGGCATCAAAGTCAGTGTGAATTCACCTTCGCTCAGGTCTTGTGGCTCAGCCACAATGCGACTGGTGACGTAGCCGCGTGCCACCAAGGCGTCTTGTGCGCGCTTGAGCAGCAGACTGACGCCAGCAGGGCCAACACAGCGGCGCATTATTGGTAAGCCGTTTTGGTCTGGCTCCGCCAGACTGTCAATCACCCAGCCAAACCTGGCGGCTAGCTGCGGTTGTTCACCTGAAACGGCTTTAATGCCCAGCTGGTTGATGACAAAGCAGTTGGGCTCTGCTGGCAAACTACCTTGAGAGGCTGGAGCAGGCGTCAGTCGCACATCAGGTCTAGGCTCCAGTTGCTGACGCTGACTGCGATATCGTTCTTGCGAACGGCGTTGCTCCTGCTCTGCACTGCTTGCAGGCGGCGGCACGGGCTGAGCTAAAGCCGTGATGGCGCAACAAGCCATGGCAAAACTGATGCCAAAACTGCGCGGTTGAAACCGATGTGATGATGTCTGCTGGGGTGTGCCCGCAAGTTGTGGCCTGGCGATATACCCCAAGCTGTCGTGTGGGTTGGCCAATCACGCGCTCCCGTTTAGATAACGAGAAAAAGTTTAAGTTGAAATTTTTTGCTAGGCTCACCCTTTATGCGCATATTGCATTGGTGGATACTTTTAACTCAAAAAGATTTAATTTTTTCTGGTTAACACATCTCGGCAACATAATTTGCAACTAAATTAGGAGCTTATGGTGCGCATATTCATTTACCTTGAAGGCTAATTCGGTAAATAAAAAAAGGCCCCATGGGAGCCTTTTTTGACGTTTCAAGCTGCTTGTTACTCGTTGTTCGAGCTGCGGTGCGCCCACTGGGTGGTGTTTTTCTCGATGTAGCTGAACAGCTCGTACATCACCATCGCCATCGCGCCGACCACGACCAGGCCACTGAAGGCCAGGCCCATCTGCATGGCTGAGCCGGCCGATATCAGCAGGTAGCCAATGCCTTCGTTGGCAGCGGTCATCTCGCTGACAGTGGTGCCGACGAAAGCCAGCGTGATGGCGACTTTCAGGGAACCATAAAAATACGGCATGGAACGCGGCAGGCCGACTTTGATCAGCACGTCCCAGCGCTTGGCACCGAGCACGCGCAGCACGTCTTCGAGCTCGGGCTCCAGTGTGGCCAGGCCGGTGGCAATATTGACCATGATGGGGAAAAACGAAATCAGGAAGGCGGTCAAAATCGCCGGGCCGATGCCGATACCAAACCAGACCACCAAAATCGGCACAAAAGCCGCTTTGGGCAGCGCATTAAATGCTGTCATCAGCGGGTAGACCGCTGCATAAGCCAGACGCGACGAGCCCACCACAAAGCCCAACAGCACGCCCACCACAATGGCAATGCCAAACCCGGCCATGGTGACCCAGTAAGTGCGCCAGGCGTGGCCCAGAATGACCTCTTTAAACTCCCAGGTCTGGGTGGCAATGCGCAGCGGGCTGGGAAAGATGAATTCGGACACATTGAACACGGTGCAAATCAATTGCCACAAGGCAATCGTGAACACCAGCAAGGCCCAGGGCGCCCAGAATTGAAGTTGTTTGTTGTTCATGTTTTTTTTGAAGGCGCTTCAGGCGGCCACAGCCGTGGTCTGACGGATGGCACCAATGTGGCCACGCAGCTCATGCACGATGTCGGAGAACTCTTTGGTGTAAGTCACCTCCAGGTCGCGCGGGCGCGGCAAGTTGATTTCTTTTTTCACCACAAAGCGGCCCGGGCTTTTGCTCATCACGTACACGGTGTCGGCCAGAAAGACCGATTCGCGCAGGTCATGCGTGACCAGAATCACGTTGAATTTTTGCACCGCCCACAGGTCGCGCAAGATGCACCACAGCTCTTCTCGGGTGAAAGCGTCAAGCGCCCCAAAGGGCTCGTCAAGCAGCAGCATTTTGGGTTCATGCACCAGCGCCCGGCAGATGCTGGCCCGCTGCTGCATACCGCCAGACAGCTGCCACGGAAACTTGTCGCCATAGCCGCCTAGCCCCACACTTTCCAGCAGCTTGAGCGCACGCTCGGCGTATTCTTTGCGCTTGGCTTTGAAGTTACTGCGAAACGGCTCGACGATCTCCAGCGGCAGCAGTACGTTGTCAAGGGTGGTGCGCCACGGCAGCAGCGACGGGGCCTGAAACGCCATGCCGGAGATTTTCAGCGGCCCGGTCACGGGCTGGCCGTCAATCAGGATTTTGCCGATCGACGGCATCTTCAAACCAGTGGCCAGCTTCATGAAGGTTGACTTGCCACAACCCGACGGCCCGACGATGGCGATGAATTCGCCCTGCCGCACCTTCAGGTCGATGGCTTCGACCGCAAATTGCTTTTTGGCCAAAAACGCCTCGTTGTAGGCCAGCCAGACGTTGGAAAAGTCTACAAAGTTGTTTTCAGATGCGGTCTGGATCATTTTTATCAATAAAAAGTGGTTTTAGCCCAATAAATACCTATGCTAGCAGCTATCAAATGCGTAGCATTCAGGTGGTCATGCTTATTTCTTTGGGAACACGTTCAGATCGGCTGCGGTGGGCAAAAACGAGCCATTCCACACCGCATCAGAGTTCACCCGAGACTTGGTGGCAAACGCATCAGACACCTGCGAGGCCATCAAAGACAGGCGCGGGCCTTTGATCTGGCCAAAGCCTTCGGCGCGTGCGTCCGGGCTGTTGATGACGGTGTCAATGGCGAGCTGCAGGCGGCGGGTTTCCAGCGGCACATTGATGATGCCGTCACGCGCTTTCACGTCATTGATAGCCGCTGCCGGGTTGGCCATCACGTCTTTGGCACCTTTGGCAAAGGCCTGCAAAAAGGCCTTGACGGCTGCCGGGTTCTCCTTGATCAGCTTGGGCGAGGCAATGATGACATTGCCGTAAAGCTTCACGCCGTTGTCAGCATAGGGGATGACCACCACGTCTTCGGCTTTCACGCCGCGCGCCTCCAGATTCAACAAGGAGGTAAAGGTAAAACCAGTGATGGCATCGACATCGCCGCGCGCCAGCATGGTCTCACGCAAGGGTGGGTCCATGGCGGTCCACTGCACGCCAGTCACGTTGTTGGCTTTGGCAAAAATCGGGAAGGCACGGCGGCCAGCGTCAAACACCGGTGCGCCAAGTTTTTTGCCGCTCAGGTCAGCACTGGTTTTGATGCCCGATTTTTTCAGCGCCATCACAGATGCCGGCGTGTTGTTGTAGACCACCATCACCGCCACAGGCTTGTTGGGCGCCTCAGGGTTGTTGGCATGAAACTCCATCAGCGCCGCCAGGTCAGCAAAGCCCATGTCATAGGTGCCCGACGCCACGCGCGTGACCGCACCACCCGAGCCGTTGCCAGCGTCAACTGTCACGTCCAGCTTGGCGTCCTTGAAGTAGCCTTTGGCTGTTGGCGTTAAAAACAAAGCGGCTGGGCCTTCAAAACGCCAGTCGAGCTGAAACTTGATCGGCGTGGTTTGCGCTTGGGCAACACCAAAGGCGGCAACAAGCGCCAAAGCGGCGGTGGTTTTGATAAAAGCGCGTTTGATCATGGGAAGCTCCAGATAGAAAGATAGAAAGATGAAAGTAGAAACCGACACACAAATTGGCCAGCAGCGTGTCGATAAGCAACATTGGTGCCCGTGAGCGCACAAGTCCCGATTGAGTACACCGTTCAGACTTGTATTTTCGGGCAATATGGGTGCGTCATGCGCACTCAGGTCCAGCAATCGCATCCGGGAATACCCCCGGACTTACCTCATTTGGTGCATCACGCTTGCGTTGTCAGGCCAGCAAGTCCAGCAAGGTGCGCGCCACCACTTTGGTAGCGCGGCGCAGGTCCTCCAGGTCCAGCCGTTCATCGGCGCGTTTGGCATGCGACTCCAGCACGGTGCGCGGGCCCGCGCCATAAATCACACCCGGAATTCCCGCCTCACAAAACAGCCTCACATCGGTGTACAGCGGGGTGCCCAGCGCGGGAATCGCCTCGCCAAACACCGCCAGACCGTGCTTTTGAATCGCCTCGACCAGCGCCTTGTTGCCCGTCAGCGGCTGCATGGCACGGGCCAGCAAGATGCGTTTGATATCGACCGACACGCCCGGCATGTGCGCTGCCGTTTCACTGATGATGTGGCGCAGCGTGGCCTCGACTTCTGTCGGGTTTTCCTCCGGAATCATCCGTCGGTCCAGCTTGAAGCTGACGCGGCCTGGCACCACATTGGTGTTGGTACCGCCTTCAATCGTGCCAATGTTCAGATACGGGTGCGTGATGCCCTCAACCTTTGAGGTGACTTGTTTGTACAGCGCGTTTTGGCCGTACAGCACCGTCAAGATTTTGTTGGCCGCTTGCAGCGCGTCAATGCCTGATTCAGGAATGGCGGCATGCGCCATCTTGCCGTGCACCGTCACTTCCATTTGCAGGCAACCGTTGTGCGCCGTGATGACCTGGTAGCTAAAGCCTGCGGCGATCATCACATCTGGCTTGATGATGTGGTGCTTGAGCAACCACGCCGGCCCCACTTCACCGCCAAACTCTTCGTCGTAAGTGAACAGCAACTCCACACTGCCTTGGGTGGGCTTGGCCACCGCCTCAAGCGCGCGCACGGCAAACGCATAGGTTGAAAAATCGCATTTGCTCACAGCCGAGGCGCGGCCGTAAATTTTGCCGTTTTCTATGGCGCCGCCGTAGGGGTCTTGGGTCCAGCCTTCACCGGGCGGCACCACGTCGCCATGCGCATTGAGCAGCACGGTTTTGCCGTCGCCGTCTTGGCCGCCATATTTTCGGCGCACGATCAGGTTGGTGATCGACTCAAGGCCGGCCGCACGAACCTCGGCAGCAGGCACGGGGTATTTTTCAGCGTCCAGGCCCATGGCCTGCAACAACTCTGCGGTTCGGTCTGCATGCGGTGCGTTGTTGCCGGGCGGGGTGTCGGTCGGCACGCGAATCAGCGCCTGAAGAAATGCGACCTGCTCGTCAAAGTGGGCATCAACCCAGTCGTCCATCTTTTGGAATGTGGCGTGGTCAGGGGTCATGGTGTTTCCAGTGCCAAATTGGCGATCAATGTTGACAAAGCATCCACCGACAACTCAATGTCGTCACTGGTGGTGCTTTCCAGCGGGTTATGGCTGATGCCTGAATTTTGGCCGCGCACAAACAGCATGGCTTGCGGCATGATGTTGTGCAGCTTCATTGCGTCATGGCCCGCGCCGCTGGGCATTTTGTACAGCGGCAAGCCAAGTGATTCGACCGCCTTTTCCCAGCGCGCCTGCCAGTCAGGTGCGCTCGGGGCGGCGGCGGCGCGTTCGGTCAAGTCGACCGTGTAGTCAAGCCCGCGCCGCTGGCAAATGGCGGCCAGTTCTGCCAGCACATCGGCCTCCACGGCATTGCGCTGTGCATCATGGGGCGCCCGCATGTCCAGTGAAAAAAGGCAGCGCCCCGGCACCACATTGATCGAGCCGCCCGGCACCTGCAGCATACCGACCGTACCAACAGAATCTGCATCTTGTGCTGCCCGTTTTTCAAGGTACAGCAGCAGCTCGGCAGCGCCCGCTGCAGCGTCTTGCCGATTGGGCATGGGCGTGGTGCCCGCATGGCAGGCCGTGCCCACCGTCTCGCACAAGTAACGCACATTGCCATTGATGGAGGTAACCACACCAAGCGGCAAGTCAAGCGCATTGAGCACCGGACCCTGCTCGATATGAACCTCGACAAAGCCCAGATAGTGCGCCGGGTCACGCTCAATGGCCGGTATGCCTTCGGGGTCCAGCCCGGCATGGGCCATCGCTTGGCGCATCGACACGCCGTCCACATCTTTTTGGTCCAGCCATTCACGCTTGAAGTCGCCCACCAGTGCGCCCGAGCCTAAAAAAGTGGCTTTGTAGCGCTGGCCTTCTTCTTCGGCAAAGCCCACCACCTCGATGTTGAAGGGCAAGCGTTTGCCCGCACGGTGCAGCTCGCGCACACAGGCCATGGGCGCAAAAATACCGAGCCGACCGTCGTACTTGCCAGCGTTGCGCACGGTGTCGTAATGGCTGCCAGTCAGCAATGTTTTGGCATGGGCAACGCTCGCGTGATAGATGCCCACCACGTTACCCACCGCATCAATCTCAACGGAATCAAACCCGCAGTCGCGCATTTTGCGGCTGATGTAAGCGGCGCAACTACGGTGCGCATCTGTCAGATACGTCACTGTGAGCTGGTTTTTTTCCTTGAAGCCCGGGTCGCTGTACCGGGCCAGCTCTTCATGCCAGTCCCACAGCTCATTGCCCACAAGCGGGTGGCTGGCGAACTTGTCGTTGATGCGCAGCTCCACCACGCGGTGAACGTTGCGCAGCGCTTCTTTTAACTCAAACGCTGGCTGGTTGTGCAGCCTGCGGCTGAAGGTGTCGATGATCTGCTGTTTGGTCAAGCCGTCGCCGCGTGTACCGCGCACCGCGAGGATAAAAGGAAAGCCGAATTTTGCGCGGTATTGCAGGTTCAATTCGGCCAAGGTGGCCATCTCTTGCGGGGTGCAGCTGGTCAAGCCCGCCTTGCTCTGCTCGTTGGCAGACTCCGCCGTCAGCGCATCGTCCTGCATGGCCTTGCCTGCCAGTTCAGGGTGCGCGCACAGCAGTTTGATCTGGTCGGCTTCGGGCACAGCATTGACCGCCCGCGTCAGCGCGTGTTTGAGGTGGCCCAACGACTGGAAAGGGCGGGCACTGAGTGCTTTTTCAACGACCCAAGGCGAATGTTCATACAAACCATCGAGCAGTGCCAGGGCTGCATCAGCGCTGGCCTGATTGACGTGATCAAGGGTGATGGTCATGTTGAAGCTTTAAAGGGGTAAGTTTGTTGCCAGTGCCGGGCCAGGTCGATGCGGCGGCAAACCCAGACATGCTCGCGGGCAGCCATGTGGTCTAAAAACTTTTGCAGCGCCACGATACGCCCTGGCCGGCCCAGCAGGCGGCAGTGCATGCCAACGCTCATCATCTTGGGGCGGTCCAGTCCGGCGGGGTCGCCTTCAGCGTACAGCGCATCAAAGGTGTCGCGCAGGTAGGTCAAGAAATCGTCGCCCTGGCCAAAGCCCTGCGGTGATGAAAAGCGCATGTCGTTGGCGTCAAGCGTGTACGGCACCACCAGCCGCGGCACGACTGCGCCGTCGGTGCGCGCTACCTGCGTCCATAACGGCAGGTCATCGCCGTAGTAGTCGCTGTCGTAGGCGGTGCTGCCTTCGTCGGCCAGCAGGCGACGCGTGTTGGGACTGTCGCGGCCGGTGTACCAGCCAAGCGGCCGGTGCCCGGTCATTGTTTCAATCGCCTCAAGGCCCAGGCGCATGTGCTCGCGTTCGGTGGCCTCGCCCACTTGCTGGTAGTTGACCCAGCGCCAGCCGTGGCAAGCGATCTCGTGGCCAAGCTCAACAAAGGCCGCCGTCACGTCAGGGGCGCGCTGCAAAGCCATGCCCACACCAAACACCGTCAGGGGCAACTGGCGCTTTTCAAACTCACGCAAAATGCGCCACACACCCGCGCGCGACCCGTATTCGTAAATGCTTTCCATGCTCAGATGCCGGTCCGCAAACGATGCGGGGTTGAACATCTCAGACAAAAACTGCTCGGAGCCAGCATCGCCATGCAGCACCGAGTTTTCGCCGCCCTCCTCGTAATTGAGCACAAACTGCACCGCAATGCGTGCCTTGCCCGGCCAACGCGCGTGCGGCGGGTTGCTGCCGTAGCCTGAAAGGTCACGCGGGTACTGAATTGGGGGAGCTATCATGGTTTTAATTATCGATGAATCTGCGCACCGTTTTGCCTGTCAATCTGTTGCAACCCTTCTTTGAACCAACTGGAAAACCCCCATGGGCCTGAGCACACACGTACTGGACACCATGATTGGCGCACCCGCCAGCGGCATGGTCGTTTCGCTTTACACCACACACGGGCAACACGCCAGCCTCGTCAAAACCTTCACCTTAAACAGTGACGGCCGCAACCCGGACGGGCTGCTGTACGACAGCGCCACGCTGAAAGCAGGCACCTACCGGCTGGTGTTTGATGCGGCAGGCTACTTCAAGGCGCGCGGCGTGGCGTTGCCGGAGCCTCCATTTTTGAACCGGGTGTCAATTGATTTTGGCGTCGCCGACAGCAGCGCGCATTACCACGTGCCGTTGCTGGTCAGCCCCTGGAGCTACTCCACCTATCGGGGAAGCTGACCTTTGCCGACGCCTCAGTGTTGACCTTCGGTCAGTCAGCCATGCTTTCACAATCGCCGCATCAACACCTCGACACCTTCTTGGCCCTGCTGGCGCAGCAGCCCGCCGTGCTGGTGCAAGTCGAAGTTGCCCAGGGTTCGGTTCCACGCAACACAGGCACCTGGATGGCAGTGTTTGCCAGCGAGCTGGTGGGCACGATTGGCGGCGGGCAGCTAGAGCATCAGGCGCTGGCCAAAGCGCGCACGCTGTTGGAAAAGCAGCCTTTGCAAATAAAACCCGAGCTCATGCGTTTTGCGCTGGGCCCCTCACTGGGCCAATGCTGCGGCGGCGTAGCGCATTTGCGCTTTGAGCGGGTCCAAGCGCAAAACGCTGCCGCCTTGCGGGCCAGGCTGCAGGCCGCTTTCACCCCGGTGGCCTTGTTTGGGGGTGGCCATGTCGGCCATGCGCTGGTGCGGGTGTTGTCGCCGTTGCCATTTGCCTTGACCTGGATCGACAGCCGCGACGGCGTCTTTCCCGCCAATGTGCCGGGTCATGTGAATTGCGAACCGTCAGAGCCGGTTGAAGCCGCTGTTCACACGCTGGCGCCACAGTCTCGGGTGCTCATCATGAGCTTTAGCCACGCCGAAGACATGCAAGTGCTGGCAATGTGCCTGCTTCGTCAGCGTTCAAAGGCAGACCTGCCCTACATTGGCCTGATTGGCAGCCGCACCAAATGGGCCACATTTCAGCGTCGGCTGCTGGCGCGCGGCTTTACGCCTGGCGAGCTGGCCCATGTCACCAGCCCGATTGGCGTGCCCGGCATTTTTGGCAAAGAGCCAGACGTGATTGCCATCGCCGTAGCGGCACAGTTGTTGCAGGGCCTGCCTGCCAAGCCGTGATTCATCGTTAAAATCACGCCTTCAGGTCGCAGCGGAGCCGGGAAACCACACCATCAGCCTTTGGTTTCTTTAGTTCGTGGCCGAGTTACTGTTCAGAGCGCCCGCAGTGGTGAACAGGTTTGCATCACCGTCAAACGTTTTGCCAAATAAGGCGCACACCATGGAAAGCTATCTTCTCGACTGGGCCAATTTGCTGCTGCGCTGGGTGCATGTCATCACAGCCATCGCCTGGGTCGGTTCGTCCTTCTACTTTGTCTTTTTAGACGCCAGCCTGACCCCGCCAGTTGACGACGACCTGAAAAAACAGGGCGTCAGTGGCGAGCTGTGGGCGCTGCACGGCGGCGGGTTTTACCACCCGGTCAAGTTTGCCGGCAAGCCGCCACACATGCCTGAGCACCTGCACTGGTTTTACTGGGAAAGCTACAGCACATGGCTGACTGGCTTTGCGCTTTTTACCGTGTCTTACCTCTGGAACGCCAGCGCCTACCTGATCGACAAATCACTCATGAACTGGTCAGCCGGCGCGGCCATCGGCGTGGCCCTGTCTTTCTTTGTGGTGTTCTGGCTGCTGTACGACGCGATGTGCCGGGTGTTTAGCAAAGGCAAACATGGCCAAGCCATTGTTGGCGCGGGCGTAGCGGTGCTGGTCTGTGCTGCCTCCTGGCTGGCCTGCCACTGGTTTGCCGGGCGCGCCGCATTTTTACTGGTCGGCGCCATGATGGCCACCGCCATGAGCGCCAACGTGTTCTTCTGGATCATTCCTGGCCAGCGCACCATGGTGGCCGACATCAAGGCCGGCAGGCCAGTAGACCCCATTCACGGCCAGCGCGGCAAGCAGCGCAGCGTACACAACACCTACTTCACCCTGCCCGTGCTGTTTGCCATGCTCAGCAACCACTACAGCCTGACCTGGAGCCATCCGCAAAACTGGCTGGTGCTGATCCTGATGATGTTTGCCGGTGCGGCCATACGCCAGTTTTTTGTGCTGCGCCACGGCTACAAGCTCGGCCGCAACCGCCACCCCATCGCCTATGCGCTGGCAGGTGTCGCCGTCATCATGGCGGTGGTGGTGTGGCTTAAACCTGCGCCGCCAGCGGCCCCTGCCATCGCTATTGATTCAGGAGCATCACGCGCAAGCAATCAGGGCGCTACAGGCCCAAATGACTACTTAAAAGTGGCACAAATCATGGAAACCCGCTGTTACCAGTGCCACGGCGCGCAGTTGCAGATGAAAAACGTCCGGCTCGACTCCCCCGCACTCCTCAAGCAGCATGCGCAGTCGGTTTACCAGCAAGTGGTGGTCAGCAAAATCATGCCCATGAACAACGCCACCGGCATTACCGACGACGAACGCACGCAGATCAAACAGTGGTTTGAGGCGGGGGCTAAAACGCCGTAGTCAAAGCTTCAAGTCCCTGTCGCCGGGTTGTGGTGGCCGCAGCGTGATGCGTGTCCTCGTGCAGATTTTGTAAATTTTGAATTTCAGGCAGCAAGCTGGCCGCCCGGCTGATTGCCCCTGCAAGGCGCGGCACAATGGCCGCTGGAGACTTTTCATGAATTCAAGTGCCTTGAATCCGGCTTTGCAGCCTCAAAAATTTTTGCGCCACTTGTTTGACGTGGCCGTCAAGCGCGCTTTGCCACTTGAAAACACAGCCGCTTATTTGCCAGCCCCGCCTCAGTCGGGCCGCACCATCGTCATAGGCGCGGGCAAGGCAGGCGGCTCGATGGCACAGGCGGTTGAGGCGCTGTGGCCGCAAGATGCGCCTATGCAAGGCTTGGTGGTGACGCGCTATCACCACATACCGCCCCAGCCAGACTCGCTCAAGGGTTTGAAGCAGCGCATTGAAATTGTGGAGGCCGCGCACCCGGTGCCCGATGCGGCAGGCCTGCAAGCCTCAGAGCGCATGCTGGCGATGGTGCAGGGGCTGACAGAAAACGATTTGGTGTTGTGCCTGATATCTGGCGGCGGCTCGGCTTTGCTCACCTTGCCCGCTGAAGGTTTGACGTTGGCAGACAAACAACGCATCAACAAGGCGCTGCTGAGTAGCGGCGCGAATATTTCAGAGATGAACTGCCTGCGCAAACACCTGTCGCGCATCAAGGGTGGCCGCTTGGCGGCTGCTTGCGCCCCTGCGCGGGTGGTGACACTGACCATCAGCGATGTGCCGGGCGATGACCCATCGATCATCGCCAGCGGCCCGACCGTGCCTGACGCCACGACCTGCGCGGACGCGCTGGCCATCTTGAAACGCTACAACATTGACGTGCCTGCCAGCGTGCTGGCGCAGCTGGAAAGCGGTGCGCTGGAGACGCCTAAACCCGACGATGCAGTTTTTAACGGCCATCAAGTCCACATGATCGCCACGCCGCAGCAAAGCCTGGAGGCCGCTGCGACTGCGGCAAGCATTGCGGGGCTGAATGCGTATATTTTGAGCGACGAGATAGAAGGCGAATCGCGCGAAGTAGGCAAGGTGCATGCGGCACTGGCCCGCGCGGCCGCCAAAGGTACAGGTGCATTTGAAAAGCCCTGCGTGATTTTGAGCGGTGGCGAAACGACGGTCACCATTAAAAAGCAGGCGGAAGGCGTAGCTAAAGGTCGTGGTGGCCGAGCCGGAGAATTTTGTATGGGCTTGGCTTTAGCGCTGCAAGGCCAAAGCGATGTGTATGCCCTTGCCGCTGACACCGACGGCATTGATGGCGTTGAAGACAACGCAGGTGCTTTTGTAGCACCTGACACGCTAGAACGCGCTCTGGACAAAGGCATGAAGCTGGACGACCACCTGGACCGCAACGATGCCTACGGCTACTTTGATGCGCTGGGTGACCTGGTGGTGACTGGCCCGACGCATACCAACGTCAATGACTTTCGGGCGCTACTTGTTTTATAGCTGCTTGCGCCCGTATTTATTGGGCTGAAAGCGAATTTAATACATTCTCCGCGGTAGCAGGCGCAGTCAGCCTGACAGCCTCCCGATCAGATCCCATCTCAGCCCGTCCAGCCGCAATGGCCGCCTTCATAGCTTCATACACACTGATGGCCAGCATGAAGGGCGGCTCGCCCACCGCCTTGCTGCCAAACACGTTGTCTTCGCGGTTGGGCTCGGGCCACAGGTCTACTTTGAAATGCTCCGGAATGTCGCCAGTGGCTGGTATTTTGTAGGTGCTGGGGGCGTGGGTCGTCAGCAGGCCTTTGTCGTTCCACACCAGTTGCTCGGTTGTCAGCCAGCCCATGCCTTGCACAAAGCCGCCCTCAATCTGGCCAATATCAATGGCCGGGTTGATGCTGGTGCCCACGTCGTGCAAGATGTCCACCTTCAACACCCGGTTTTCACCCGTCAGGGTGTCGATGGCCACCTCGGTGCATGCCGCACCGTAGGCAAAGTAATAAAAAGGCCGGCCCGTCAGCGTGGTTTTGTCGTAATGGATT
>JBKCGU010000077.1:0-7604 GCA_046303055.1 Polaromonas sp. | reverse complement strand
ACCAATTGATGAATTGACACGGGAGCATCTCAATTAGGCGCTGAGTAATTATACTTAGTACCAAAAGCGCCTAAAATCGTTGTTTTTGTCGTTATAAACATATGACAAATAAATGAAGTCTGAGATTTGTCTTTATTACCCAAGCCTGAAATGTTGGGTTTTCATTATAAGTATTTATGCTTAGCGCCAGCACGCCGCAAGCGGCCACGCAGTGGAGTACGCGCACCATGGCTCGAGAGTTGGGCGTGAGTGCAGCCAGCGTGTCGCGCCACTGGCGGGCCAATGGCCTCAAGCCTCATCTGGTGCGTGGCTTCAAGGTGTCGCGTGACCCCAAGTTCATCGAAAAGCTGGGGAAGATATCGTCGGCCTTTACATGTCGCCCCCGGCGCACGCGCTGGTGTTGTGCTGCGACGAGAAGAGCCAAGTCCAAGCATTGGATCGTACCCAGCCGGGATTGCCCCTCAAAAAGGGTCGAGCTAAAACGATGACGCACGACTACAAGCGCAATGGCACCACAACATTGTTTGCTGCCATGAGTACGCTCGATGGCGCCGTCATCAGCACCTGTCAGCAACGTCATACCCATGTTGAGTGCCAAATTCCTCAAGAAGGTTGAGCGTGAAACGCCCAAAGACAAGTCGTTGCACCTGATCGCCGACAACTACGCGCCCCACAAACATCCGGTCGTTAAGGAGTGGCTATCCAAGCACCCGCGCATCACAATGCACTTCACGCCCACCTCGGCATCGTGGCTGAACATGGTGGAGCGCTTCTTCCGTGACATCACGACCGAGCAATTGCGTCGTGGCGTATTCACCAGCGTACCGGAACTGATCGCCACTATTGATGCTTACATCGCTCATCACAACAAAAATCCCAAGCCCTTCATCTGGACAAAAAGCGCCCGCGACATCCTGCAAAAGGTCATTCGTGCCAACAAGCGCTTAAGTTCCAAACAGAATGCAACACTACACTAGTGGGGACGCTGTCTCGCGCCTCGTATGAGGAGGCAAAGAAAACACTTGAATCGCTCGGTGCAAATGTCGTAGACAGCATGTCGGAGGATACAGATTATGTGATTGCAGGTGATGATGCGGCGGCGAGCGATAGGGAGAAGGCGAAGGTATTAGGTATTCGGGTGTTGAGCGACGCCGCCTACATCATCCATACTCAGAACCCATGGCTCACCATTTTTTGATTAACGTCTCGTTGGGTCCGTGCGGGTGCGTTATGTTGCCGTTCGATAACGCACCCCGCAAGATTGGCGTTTGCACATTCTTCAGCAACCGCGCTAGCGATTAATCTTTTTCAAATCGCGCAATCGAAACCATGATGGATCTGTGTAGTTATTACCCACTACTGTCACCTTAACTCGATCGCCAACCGATATTTCACGATCACGCGCTTCATTCGTTAGGTCGCTAAATCTCAATTCTTTGGTTGGAAGGTTTGCGGCGACGTCAGCGGGTTCGGTTTTTTCCACTTTGATCGTTATGTACGTATAGTTTATTATTGCCTTGCTTGTTTTGCTTCTATTTGCAATATGGTAAACGGTAACTGTCCCCGTTGCTTCAAAGGTCACAGGGATATCCTCTGGTGTCATCGCAATCCTCGGTTTTGTTGACGGGTAATTTTTTTGTCCGTGGTGTTCTTCGCCTCGCGCAGGAGTTTGACAAATTCCGATCAAAATTGCTGCGAGAACTGTGTAAAGCCATGTCTTGTTCATGGGGATTGTTTAATCATCGTGGTGGTTTGACTTCAGCGTTGTTCACGATATCACATCGTCTCCCGCCGCAGTCGAATAGGTGACGCTAGGTATTGGGAACTTCGCGGCTTCGAAAACCCCGTCGTCCCTGCGTAGGCTGGGCCGCAGCGCTTGGTAACTCATTGAAAGTGCGATGGATTAGATTCCAGCCGTCAGAGGAATGACGGCAACCTTGAGGTGTTTAGAGGTTCCCTTTTATCTGACGACAATCGCGGGTTCGCCTGCGCTGATCTTGCCGATCACACAGGCATCGGCAAAGCCCTCGTCGCGAAAGACATCGAGCACTTTTTCAGCCGCATTGGGGTCGCAGGCGACGAGCAGCCCGCCAGAGGTTTGCGGGTCTGTCAGGAGATGACGCTCGACTTCACCAAGTCCGCCGTCGAGGCTGACATCACCGCCATAGCCGAGCCAGTTGCGTGCAGACGCGCCGGTCACAAAACCGGCGGACGCGAAGTCGCGCACGCCGGACATGAGTGGCATATCAGCCATTGAGATGTCGGCGCACACAGAGGATGCGCGACAGATTTCGAGCAAATGACCTGCTAGCCCGAAGCCGGTCACATCGGTCAGGGCGTGTACACCGGGCATGTTGCCCAGACGAATACCGGGCGTGTTGAGTTTCGTGGTCGAGGCGATCATCGCAGCGTACGCAGTGGCGGAGAGCCTCCCTTTCTTGAGTGCCGCCGAGAGCACGCCAACACCTAGCGGTTTGCCTAAGATGAGCTTGTCCCCCGGCTTAGCACCTGCATTGCGCTTGAGATTTTTGGGGTTGACCAGCCCGATGGCGACCAAGCCGTAAATCGGTTCGACCGAATCGATAGTGTGCCCACCAGCGATGGGGATTCCAGCGAGACGGCAGACCGCCTCACCCCCATCGAGGATTTGCTTTATGGTGTTGAGCGGAAGGACATTGATTGGCATGCCGACAAGCGCCAGCGCGAATAGTGGCGTGCCTCCCATTGCGTACACATCCGAAATCGCGTTGGTCGCGGCAATGCGGCCGAAGTCGAACGGATCATCAACAATCGGCATGAAGAAGTCCGTGGTGGCAACAATCGCTTGGTTTTCGTTTATCTGGTAGACCGCTGCGTCATCGGACGTCTCGATGCCAACCAACAAGGCCTTGGGCAACAGACTGCTAGCGCTCTTGGCAATGATTTGCTGAAGCACACCGGGGGCGATCTTGCAGCCACAGCCACCGCCGTGCGACAGACTGGTGAGACGGGGAATGTTCGTGGTCGCGCTCAGGTCGTTCATGGGTTCCTCGTTACGCAGGTAAGTGCTCATTTTACTGATCCAAGTCGGGGTTGGGATTCAGCAATTCAGGGGGATTTGTTCAACAGGCTGTCGATAATCGCGCGAAGCCGTCTTGTTTCTTCTCCAGGCGTGAAGAGCGGCGCACGACCCTTGCAGGCGATAGCCAAGCGGATAAGCGCGTTTCGGCTGGCCGCGCACCGTCGCAATATATCCACCAGCGCGTTGGCGTCTCCGAGTGGGAAGTAGCCAGCGTAATCGATGCCGAGCATGCCGATATTGCCGGACACACGCGAGGCGATGACTGGTGTCCCCGCCGTGATGGCCTCGACAATAACATTTGCACCGCCTTCCAAGGTGGATGGATGGATCAGAAGGTGGCTTCGCTTGATCGCCACCCGCGTCAACCCATGAGGCAGTGCACCGACCCAGTGGTAGTGCTTATTTGTCTGGGTGAGTTGGCTTGCCTGTTTTGCGAAGGCCTCGCCGGCAACATCGAGCGCCGCACCGATGTGTGTAATGTGGATTGCATCATTTGCGGTTAGACGTTGAACGGTATCGAACACCGTTCTCGGTGATTTTTCCTCGCGCAGGTGTCCAACGACCACACAATTTAGCTTGTCCACCGATTTAACGGCGGGCACTAAGCGTTTTGCGGATTGGAACACGACATGCGTTTTGCGCCGATGTACCTGGGGGACGTATTGGATCGCATCTTCTTGCAAGACGATGATCGCATCGGCCAGAGCAATCGACTCTGCCGCCTCCAAACTATCGTTCAGATCTTTGTATAAATCGGTACCGGTTAGTACGGTCACCAGCGGTCGCTGTGGCCAACGGGACTTGATCTCGACGATGGCTTGGTGGCTCTTCCGTGCATGTAGGGCGATGACAAGATCCGGTACAAACTCGCCCGTATCGCCTGTAAATAGCGCCTGATGCCGTTCGTTGCAAGTGGCATCAACGGTTGATGACACGATCTTGACACGATAGGTGGGCGAGAGTAATTGTTGCCAGCGGTGCGCGGTACGCCAATTGCCATTGTTGGCATCCGCAAGCGCGGGCGAGACGATCACAATCTTGAGTCTTCGCATGTCAGAATTGGCTTCCATGGCTGCGCCCAAGACCACGCAGTCGCTGCGAGCGGCAATGGTGGCGCAGTGAGATTATACGTTTGCCCGCTGTTCAGCGATGTGCAGAATCGCCCGATGCATTCAGGCTAGTCTGTTCGGTTCTGCTCTGAGGTTCTACGATAAAATCAGCGGTGGCGGGTCTCCCCGCATTCGACGTTTGTGAACCTGGTCAGGTCGGGAACGAAGCAGCCACAGCGAATTAGTCGGAGTGCCGGGGGCAAGGCTCGCCACCCCTTTTTGAGATCAAACGTCGCAAAGTTTGGTGTGCGCTTGGTCTATAGTCGGTTGTGATCGGTCATCTGTGGCATCACCGCTCGGCAGTGTTCCTCCAGCATGATTTTTGTATCAATCCTCCAACCTATAAGCACACGATGTCTCATCAAGTTCTCGCTCGTAAATGGCGTCCTCGCAAATTTGAGGATGTGATCGGGCAGGAACACGTCATTAAAGCGCTCGCGAACGCACTCGATACCGGACGCATCCATCACGCTTACTTGTTCACCGGAACGCGCGGGGTCGGCAAAACCACCCTCGCGCGAATTTTGGCGAAGGCACTTAATTGTGTCGGAACCGACGGAAACGGCGGAATGACGTCTAAGCCATGCGGCGTCTGTTCGGCTTGTACCGAGATTGATTCGGGACGTTTTGTCGATCTACTTGAGGTCGATGCGGCCACCAATACTAAAGTCGACGAAATGCGGGAGTTACTTGAAACCGCACAATACGCGCCAGTATCGGGACGATACAAGGTATACATCATCGACGAAGTTCACATGCTTTCGAAGTCAGCGTTCAATGCGATGCTCAAGACGCTGGAAGAGCCGCCGGGACACGTCGAATTCATTTTGGCGACAACCGACCCGCAAAAGCTACCTATCACCGTACTGTCACGCTGCTTGCAGTTCAATTTGCGCAATCTCGCGCCGAACCTGCTCGCCGAGCACCTTACGAAGATTTTAAAGAGCGAAAATGTGCCTTTTGAAGCACGCGCACTCGACATGATCGGTCGGGCGGGCGAGGGAAGTGCGCGTGATTCCTTGTCATTATTGGATCAGGCGATTGCCTACGGTGCAGGCGCGGTGAAGGAAGCGGAAGTGGCGACGATGTTAGGCGCGCTCGATCAGACCTACCTCTATTCGCTTCTGTTACATATTGCAAACCGCGACGCCAAATCCCTGGTGGCCGAGATCGAGACAATCGCTACGCGTGCCATCTCGTTTGATCTCACGCTCAAAGAACTCGCATCAGTGGTGGCGAAACTGGCACTTGTCCAGACGGTGGGCGCGGAGGCCGTCGATGGGGCAGAGGCGAAAAAATTGACCGAGATCGCATCTCGATTTGCGGTTGACGATATTCAATTGATCTACCAAATCGCACTCCTCGGTCGTCGCGACCTTCATCTGGCGCCAGACGAGCAGTCGGGATTTACAATGACCATGCTGCGTGCGATTGCCTTTTTGCATGGTGGGAATGCGGGCGCCACGACGACGCCGATTAGCGCGACCGCAACGCCCGCGCCAGCAACGGGCGGATATAGCAGTGCGGCCAGTACGAACCCAACAGAAGACAAGCGTATCGCGGCGGAAGCATCCTTGCCCTATGGGGCACCTTCCCCTTCCCCCCCATGGGCAAGCGGGGCGAGTAGCACCAGCGACGTGGCGAATTGGTCAGCATTCGTGTCTGCGCGTCGCTTGACTGGCATGGCAGGCATGCTGGCAAAGCAGGCTGAATTTTTGGGGTATTCCGGCGGCGTGTTGTCGCTTGTTGTGAGTGAAGCACAAAAACATCTCGCCGACAAAAAGTACGCCGAAAAGCTCAGGGCGGACCTCGTCGGTGTATTGGATGAGGGGCTGCGTATCAATGTCACGGTTGGCGCAGCAAGCGGGGTAAGTGTCGCGGCCGTCGAAGAGCGTGCCCAGCGTGAGCGGGAGCAGGCAGCCGTGCAGTCGATCTCCTCCGACCCTTTCATTAAGAATCTCGCCGACGATTTTGGCGCCACGATAGATCTGGCCGCGATTCGTCCGGTGGGGTAGCGCAGATTTTTGCCGTATTTACGAACAGTGGAGCAATAAATGATTCCAAAAGGTGGCCTCGGGGCCCTGATGAAGCAAGCGCAGCAAATGCAGGAGAATATGAAGCGTGCGCAAGAAGAATTGGCCAGCGTGGAAGTCGAGGGCGCAGCAGGCGGTGGAATGGTGAAGGTAACGATGACCTGCAAGCACGACGTGAGGCGCGTATCGATCGACCAGGCGGTCATGGATGATCGCGAAATGCTTGAAGACCTCGTTGCAGCGGCCATGAATGACGCAGTGCGAAAAGCCGAAGCCATCACTGCCGCGAAGATGGGAGCCTTCACACAAGGCATGGGAATGCCACCCGGCTTCAAACTGCCGTTTTGAGGCGTAACGCCTCATGAAGTCGCCGTCTAGTCTTGCGGCATTGATCGACGCGCTCCGCTGCTTGCCCGGCGTCGGGCCCAAATCGGCACAGCGTATGGCGTTTCATTTGCTACAGCGCGACCAAGATGGGGCGATGCGCTTGGCCGATGCCATGCGCGGCGCGATTGAACGTACACGGCACTGTGGCATGTGCAATACGTTTACCGAGCTTGATATTTGCGAAATCTGCGCCCACCCAAAGCGCGATAAGTCATTGTTGTGCGTTGTTGAGTCGCCGTCTGATTTACTGATGATGGAGCAGACCCAGACATATCGCGGGCTGTATTTCGTATTGATGGGCAAGCTTTCTCCCTTGGACGGTATCGGCCCTAAGGAGATTCATCTTGATCGTCTCCAAAGGCGTGCCCGTGATGGTCTGGTCAAAGAGGTCATCCTTGCGACGAACTTCACCGTCGAAGGGGAGGCAACGTCACACTACATCAGCGAAATGTTCATCGAAGACGGGCTTCGAGTTTCGCGCATCGCTCGTGGGCTGCCGGTTGGCGGCGAACTTGAGTATGTCGATTCAAACACACTCGCTCAGGCGCTACTCGATCGTCGTCACGTCGATTGAGGCTTTGCCGAGCTGGCGTGTCCGGCTATTGTAAGAGTGCAGCGACGCCACGCCATCCATGAACGTCACCGCATTGAAATAAAATCGTGCACGAATTTGCACGAACTCAAAAAGTATGCGTATAATCGCGGTTCTTCAAAACGATTGTAAAAAACGTTTTGGGCTCAACGTAGTCTTCAGAATTGACGTCAAAAATCGAGGCTGAATGCGGGCGCGGGGTGGAGCAGTCTGGCAGCTCGTCGGGCTCATAACCCGAAGGTCGTAGGTTCAAATCCTACCCCCGCAACCAACTAAGTTGATCGTTCTTTAAAAACTAGACAACCGATTGAGGTGGGTACTCTTGTATTGGGGTGCTTTGCTGGTGATGGTTGCTGGAAGTGGTTAGCTTTAAGCTGATTACGGAAGGTAGCTGGTGCTTAGGTGCACGGATTGCTGGCGAG
>JBKCGU010000076.1:0-3355 GCA_046303055.1 Polaromonas sp. | reverse complement strand
CTTGGGCTTGGATGTAGTCGGCATGAGTACTGTGCAAATACACAGTATTTTGCAGATTTCTCCTCAGCCGGGCTGCGCAGCAAAAACGCCAGCATGATGCGCTTCGCATACACGACAAAGGAGAATTAAACCCTGAGATTGGTATGGGGCACAGCGTAAAAACGCCGCGTAAACCGTGGGTTAAGAACTACACGCAACAGGGGCAAGGTCAATGTGAACCTGCCCCTGTTTGACGTACCTCTTAGCCGCTTTATTATGCGGCCTTCAATCGCTGTGCCGCGTCCCAGCGTTTCTCAAACTGCATCGGACTGACGTAGCCCAACGTGGAGTGCAACCGCCGGTGGTTGTAGAACGTCAGCCAGTCAATCACCTCATCCATCGCCTGTCTGCGGGTTGCAAACCTCTGCCCGTATAGCCTGCCCACTTTGAGTCGGCCCCACAGACTCTCCGTGGGTGCGTTGTCCCAGCAGTTTCCCTTGCGACTCATGGAGCTTCTCATCTTGTAACCCGCCAGCGTGCCCTGGAACTCATGCCCGCAGTATTGGCTGCCTCGGTCCGAATGGAAGATCAGGCCTGGCGCTGGCTGACGCCGGAACCATGCCATCTTTAACGCGTCTGTCACCAGGCTGCTTTGCATGTGCGGCTGCATGCTCCATCCCACCACCTGGCGGCTGAACAGGTCAATGACAGCTGCCAGGTACAACCAACCCTCGTCCGTGGCGATGTAGGTGATGTCGCCCGTCCAGACCTGGTTGGGCGCTGTCGGGGTGAAGTTGCGTTTGACCAAGTCAGGCGCAATGGGCAGATGGTGTTTGCTATCCGTGGTAACGACAAACTTGCGTTTGCACCTGGCACGGATGCCGTGCAACTGCATCAAGCGGCGTACCCGCTCTTTGCCGACCCGATGCCCACGCGCCACCAATTGTTGTGCCCGGTCGCGGCAGGGGTTGAGGTCGCATTGGATGCGATGCTTCTTCCAGTACTTGCCATTGGTCTTGGCCTGAAACGCCAGATGCAGTTCGACATCGCGGAATGCCTTGTCGCGCATGGCCAGCATCCACAAAGCGATCTCGCGTTCGTCGCGGTCGGCGAATGCAGCAAGGGCTTCGACATCCAATTGGCAGCTACTTCGGAATTCAGCGAGCGCCAGTCCGTTGGACATCAGGTGCGCGCGACGTAAGTCGTCGACCCACAGGCGCAAGTCATGTTCAACAGCCGGGCGTTCGGTGGCATCAAACTCCGGGGTGGTCAGGCGGTTTTCCAAGTCTTGCACGGCATCGCCAACGGCTGTAGGCAGGCTATCGGCGGGAAGGCCCCAGTCCACGTTCAGCCGCGCGCCCAGCACGTGGCCGTCGGTGAACTGCCGCAATGTCGGCATCGAGATGTGCCGCAGAAAATGGGCTCCTCGTCGTTTCGTGTGGAACCCAACGCCCTCATATTGGCACCGCCGGGCTAAACGGATGAGGTGGTAGATGCGTGAGCTTGGACATCCGCAGGTACGCGACGGCAATGAAGTTGTTTGCCGTGCGGAATCCTCTGGCCGCACGCTTGGCCTGTTGCAGCAAACCGTTCATGGCCTCGACGAAGGCGTTGCTGCGGTGGTCGACCATCCCACGCACCACGGCGTCGAAGCGTTCCTTGAGTGTGATGGCCAGTTTTTTGAACGGCTCAAGTCGGCAGCGTCTCGCCCAGCTCAGCCAGCCTCGCAGGTCGGCGCTGGCTTGGTCGGGGTTGTTGTGCGCACGCGCTGCGGCATACACCTCGCGCAGCGCCATCTTCAGACGCCAGGCCCGAGCACTCTTGAGCGTCGATTGCTGCAGCCAGTGCATCGCGTTGAGCTGCGGCCGGCTCCAACCCGATGGGTTACGCCGCATGCCCCACATCAGCTGCTTGAGCGTCTTGCGGTCCTGGGTTCCCAGCGCCGAGCGCACCGCCGCAGCGTCGTCTCGCATCTCCGCGCGGCGCACCACGTCCATCGCCTCGTTGGCCATCGCGATGACGTGGAAGCGGTCGTAGCTGATCTGTGCCTGCGACAGCGCCAAGCTCGCGCCTTTGGCATACGCCGCGCTCATGTCCATGCACACGTGGCGTACTTCGGCGGGATCGCCACCGTGGGCTTTCAGGTCGGCGGCGAAGTCGACCACGGTCTGATGATCTCGCCCCTCGGTGGCAAACAGCAGCCGCTTGGCATCCAGGTCGTGCACCACGGTGATGTAGTGCTGCCCGCGGCGCAGGCTGGTCTCGTCAATGCCCACGGTCTGCACGCCGCCATAGCTTTCCAGCGCACGGGCTTGGTTCACGTAGAACTCGATGCGCCGCCACAACTGCTTGTCCGCGCAGCGAAGCAGGTTTGCCGCTTGGCGCACCGGCAACTCCCGGCACAGCGCCAAGGCCAAGGCCTCGAAGGCCGCAGTGAAGCCCGATCCCGGACGAGCCCAAGGCACGGGCGTCTGGGTGGTCTTGCCGCAGCTGGCGCAGGCGATACGCGGCACATCGCAGTGCAGCCAGGCCTCGAACTGGAAGAAGTCCAGATGTCGCCAAGAGCGGCGCAGTCGGTCATGGATGGGCTGCGAACCGGCGCCACAGGCCGGGCAGGTCACGACAGCGCCTTGGCAGCCGATCTCAAAGTCAATGCGTCGCTTGGCGGTGTCGAGCTTCACGTCCTGCACCACCCAAGGCAACTGCAGCCCCAATGCGCTGGTGAACAGCGCTTCAACGCCAACGCTCATCACTTGCCTCCATTGAATACCGCCCGGTGGACATGTGGGCAGCCCGCCAAGCGGCCTGCCCACATGCCCACCGGGCTCGACCACCAGCCATCATTGTGAATGTCTCTTTCCACACGAAACGACGAGGGGCCAGAAAATGCCTTGCATTGAAAACCTTCATCACCTCACCCCTTCATATCGTCACATTGACATTCCTTGTTTGTTCTCACACCGCTGTTGCGCTGCTCCCCGGGTTTCAATACCGCCGTACCAATCCGACCATCACGCCGAAGATGCTCCACACTCCTTCGGGGCGGATCAGCGGATAGCGCCGGTTGTGCGCCTTGAGCGCATGCGTGCCATCAACCTTGACCAGCTCTTTGAGGGTGAAACGGTCTTCCACCTGCGCCACCACAAAGCTGCCCAGCTTGGCCGAGGCCGTGCGTTCCACCACCGCCAGATCGCCCTCGAAGATGCCCGCCTCGATCATCGAATCTCCTTGCACCGGCACCACCACGGTGTCGGCAGGCTTCTTGACGAGGTAGTCGTCAAACAAGAACGGCTCGGCACTCACGTCGATGGCCACCGTGGGCTGCCCGGCCTGTACGGCCGCTTGCGCCAACGGATGCTCGAAGAAGCGCCGCGCT
>JBKCGU010000075.1:0-4480 GCA_046303055.1 Polaromonas sp. | reverse complement strand
CAAAATTTGGAGCTAGAGATTTATTACAACGGCGAGCGCGGCCTGTCCGAGTTTGTCATCCAGTGCTACAAACAAACCAAGGCGCAAGGCGATAAAGCGTATTGGAAAAACATCGGCAAATACACCACCGACTTTTTAGTCGTGCAGCGCGAAACAAAAACCAAACGCAGCCAGACGCAAAAACTCAAAAAAGTGCTGCTGCTAGAGACCAAGGGCAAAGCCTGGGCAAACGACGAAGTCTTCAAAGACAAAAAGCATTTTGTTGAAACCGAGTTCCTGCGCCTCAATGCACAAAAGTTTGGTTTCCCGCAGTTTGACTTTCTCTACCTGCAAGACGATGCCAGCGAGGTGCAGCAAGTCAGCGCCATCGAGAACAAGCTGCAAACATTCTTTACGCCTTAACCAAGCCCTATTTTTAAGCCCATCACCATGCCCCTTAGCTACATCCCCTACGACCCCGTCACCGTTAGTGGGCAAGCCGTCTTAAACAACGTCACCCGCACCCAGCGCCTGCTGCGTTACCGCGACAACGACAAAGTCCACGAGCGCATTCTGCGCGGGCTGCCCCACTACGAGGCGCAAAGCGTGGAAGTCGTCAAAGGCAAAGACACTGGCGCACAAAACTTACTCATTCGCGGCGAAGCCCTAAGCGCCTGCGCCCACCTCAAAAAACAAGGCATTCAGGTTGATCTTGTCTATATCGACCCGCCCTTTGCCAGCGGCGCAGACTACGCCAAAAAAGTCTTCATCCGCCCCGCCGTCAAGCTAAAGCCCGAGTTAGCCGAAAAACTAGCCGCTGCCGAGCAGCAAATGGACATGGACGAGCTGCGTGCCTTTGAGGAAACCATGTACGGCGACATCTGGCGCAAAGAGGATTACCTCAACTGGATGTTCGAGAACCTGCGCGCCATCAAAGAAATCATGAGCGACACCGCCAGCATCTACGTTCACCTTGATTGGCATATTGGGCACTACGTCAAAATTTTGATGGATGAAGTTTTTGGTGAAGACAATTTTTTGAATGAAATTGTGTGGTGCTATACAGGACCAACGAATCAAAAAAATAATTTCCCTAGAAAGCACGATTTAATTTTTCTAGTGACTAAATCAAATCGTTGGATTTTCAACGGAGATGAGATAAGAGTTGCGTTTAAAAAAAGCACTAAATCTGGTGGGAAGACATCACTAGCTGGAAGAAATACCGATGCTGTTTTAGAAGCGCTCGATGAAAAAGGAAAAATTATTGAAGATTGGTGGTCTGACATTGCTGATTTAGGCAAAGTTCATAGTGAAGATTTGGACTACGCCACGCAAAAACCCGAAGCCCTTCTAGAGCGCATCATCAAAGCCAGCAGCGACAAAGACATGATCGTTGCCGACTTTTTTGGCGGCAGCGGCGTAACGGCTAAGGTGGCCCATGACTTGGGGCGGCGGTTTATTCATACCGATGTGGGTTTGAACAGCATTCAAACGGCGCGGGATAGATTAAAGGCAGCAGGCGCGGGGTTTGAGGTGCTGGAGATTCAAGACGGCGTGAGCCTGTACCGCAACCCGCAGCAAACGATGGACAAGCTGGCTAAATCGGGCTTGATTCCTGGGCTGCTGCAGGGGCTGGACGCTGTGCCCAAGTTTTGGTTTGGCGCTGTGGTGGACAGCAAAATCGGCACGATTCCGCTCTATGTGCCTGACTTGATTAACTCGACGCAAAAGGTGCTAGATATTGCGCAACTCTCGCGCATCGTGAACGCCGAATTGCCTGACCTTGCCGACCAGTCGCCGCACATCAAGCAGGTGTGGGTGTACTACGTGGACGTGGAGGATTTAGATGCGCTGCATCAATTTGTACGCGACTACAACGGCACACAAATTGATGTTGTCTTCAAAGACCTGAAACAACTGCTACACGCAGTGGTGTGTGAGGACAAGGCGACGTTTTCCACGGATTCCCGCCTTCGCGGGAATGACGCGACAGCTTACGTGGTCAGCATCACCCGCTTTGAAAGCGACCGACTGAGCGACAAAATAGCCCAGTTCAATGCCAAGGGCCAGCTGGCCGCCGCTAAAAAAAGCAAACCCGAGAAAGCGGTGACTTTTACCCCGATTACCATCAGTGACGAGGGTTTAGAGCTGATTGAATACGTGTCCCTTGATTGCGAAAGCGCTGGCGGTGCGTGGCATTCGAGCTGCGAGGTCAAGATTGACAAACTGGGGCTTATCACCATCGATGGTGAAAAAACCAAGTCGAATCAAAAAGCAACTTGGGACGGCACGATCACGGCAAACAAAGCGCCGCGGCGCCTGAAAATTCGCAACATCAGCGGGGATGAGTCTGTATGGCAGTTGGGTTGATACTTCCCAAACACTTTTACACCTCAAATCTTTCATGACCCACCAAAAAATCCTCATCCTAGACTTTGGCTCCCAAGTCACCCAGCTCATTGCCCGGCGTGTGCGCGAGGCCCATGTTTTTTGTGAAGTCCACCCCTGCGACGTGACCAGCGACTGGGTACGCGACTACGCCAAAGACGGCAATCTGAAGGGCGTGATTTTGTCGGGCAGCCACGCATCGCTGTGGGAGGACGACACCCTGCGCGCACCTGCTGCCGTGTTTGAACTGGGTATTCCCGTGCTGGGCATCTGCTTTGGCATGTACGCGATAGCCGAGGCGCTGGGCGGCACAGTTGAAGGCGGTCACAAGCGTGAATTTGGCCACGCCGAGCTGCGTGCCCATGGCCACACCCAGTTGCTGGACGGCATTGCCGACTTCACCACCGCTGACGGTCACGGCATGATGAACGTGTGGATGAGCCACGGCGACAACGTGACCGCCATGCCGCCCGGCTTCAAGCTGATGGCATCGACCAGCAGCTGCGCCATTGCCGGCATGGCTGACGAGGTTCGCAAAATTTACGCGGTGCAGTTTCACCCGGAAGTCACACACACCACCCAGGGCCAAGCCATCTTGAACCGCTTTGTTTTAGACATTTGCGGCACCCGGCCCGACTGGATCATGGGTGACTACATTGAAGAAGCAGTGGCAAAAATCCGACAGCAGGTGGGCAACGAAGAGGTCATTTTGGGTCTGTCTGGCGGGGTGGATTCGTCTGTGGCTGCGGCGCTGATTCACCGCGCCATTGGCGACCAGCTGACCTGCGTGTTTGTAGACCACGGCTTGCTGCGGCTGAACGAAGGCGACATGGTGATGGACATGTTTGTGGGCAAGCTGCACGCCAAAGTCATTCGGGTCGATGCCGAAGCGCAGTTCCTCGGCCACCTGAAGGGCGTGAGCGAGCCAGAAGCCAAACGCAAGATCATCGGGCGTGAATTTGTGGAGGTTTTCAAAGCCGAGGCAGCCAAACTCAAGGCCGCTGATGCGTCGTCAAAGGGAGCGAAGTGGCTGGCCCAAGGCACCATTTACCCGGACGTGATCGAGTCCGGCGGCGCCAAAAGCAAAAAAGCGGTGGTCATCAAAAGCCACCATAACGTGGGCGGCCTGCCCGAACAACTCGGTTTGAAGCTGCTGGAGCCGTTGCGCGAACTCTTCAAAGACGAAGTGCGTGAACTCGGCGTTGCCCTGGGTCTGCCAGAGGGCATGGTCTACCGCCACCCCTTTCCCGGCCCCGGCCTGGGCGTGCGCATTTTGGGCGAAGTCAAAAAAGAATATGCAGACCTGCTGCGTCAAGCCGACGCGATATTTATCGAAGAGCTGCACAACTTCAAAGACGCAGCCACCGGCAAAACCTGGTACCAACTGACCAGCCAGGCCTTCACCGTGTTTTTGCCCGTCAAGTCCGTCGGCGTGATGGGTGATGGCCGTACCTACGACTACGTGGTCGCCCTGCGCGCCGTACAAACCAGCGACTTCATGACCGCCGACTGGGCCGAGCTGCCTTATGCGCTGCTCAAGAAAGTGTCAGGTCGCATCATCAACGAGGTGCGCGGCATCAATCGCGTGACCTACGACGTCAGCAGCAAGCCACCTGCGACAATTGAGTGGGAGTAGGATTTCATCTCGAAACCCGCATAAACACTAGGTTTTGTACTTACACAAAAGTTTCACAAACCTAAATAAGTGCTTGTTTTAATTAGCGGTTGAATTTATAGTTACACAGAAACCTACACAAACGTGTAGCAACTCAAAACTATAGTCACGTTAAGCACAAATGGCACTCAAAAAAACTAAGTTTGAAGACAACGAAGAAGCGATATTTGACGGCGCTGTTATATACACACGCGGCGCATATTGGCAATTCCGTATGTGGCTTACTAAGGAACACAAGTACGCTCGTTTTAGTCTTAAAACAACTAGTAAAAGCACAGCATTAGACTTGGCTAAGCGTCATTATCACGAGCTAATGGCAAATCAATTTGCGGGTAAAAGCTACTACTCAATTACAACTAAAGCTGGTGTTGAATTGTATTTGGAGTGGAAGAAAAAGCAAATTGGTAACAAGATTAAAGAAGGTAGATTTGGCACAAT
>JBKCGU010000074.1:0-4876 GCA_046303055.1 Polaromonas sp. | reverse complement strand
TGTGAGGGTGCAGTTGTCATACCGCCACCCGGCTCTGAAAATACGACCGCACGACGCCCATGTAGCGGGGGTCTTCAAGCAAAAACGCGTCGTGCCCGTGGGGCGCATCAATTTCGGCGTAGCTCACGTCGATCTGGTTGTCCAGCAGCGCCTTGACGATTTCGCGGCTTCGGGCAGGGGCAAAGCGCCAGTCGGTGGTGAAGCTGACGAGCAGGAACTTGGCGGTGACCTGTTTCAAGGCGGCGCTCAAGTCGCCGCCAAACGCGGCGGCGGGGTCAAAGTAATCGAGTGCCCGCGTAATCAGCAAATACGTGTTGGCGTCAAAGTATTCGCTGAACTTGTCGCCCTGGTAACGCAAATAGCTTTCGATTTGAAACTCAATCTCTTGAGTCGAGTATTTAAATGGCGTGGCTTCAATCGCATTGGTATTTCCTCGTCCAGCCGGGGCCGCAGAACCGGCTTTGCCGGGCTGCAGGCGCAGCGCCCCCTCGGGGGGCGGCGTCGTACGCGAAGCGACAAGCGTGGGGGCTTGTTTCCGGCCAAACTTGTCATTCATCACGTCATCGCTCAGGTACGTGATGTGGCCGATCATCCGGGCAATGCGCAGGCCCCGTTTGGGCAACACACCGTGCTCGGCGTAGTGGCCTTCGCAAAAGTCGGGGTCGGTCACGATGGCGCGGCGCGCGACTTCGTTAAAGGCAATGTTCTCAGCTGTTAAGTTGGGCGCGCTGGCCACCACCACCGCATGGCGCACACGGTCGGGGTATTGCAGCGTCCAGCTCAGGGCCTGCATGCCGCCCAGGCTGCCGCCCATCACAGCGGCCAGGGTTTGAATACCCAGCGCATCCATCAGGCGAGCCTGTGCATCTACCCAGTCCTGCACGGTCACCACCGGAAAGTCGGCACCGTAAACTTTCCCGGTGTCAGGGTTGGTCTGCATGGGCCCGGTCGAGCCGAAGCAGGAGCCGAGGTTGTTCACCCCGATGACAAAAAAATGGTGGGTATCGACCGGCTTGCCAGGGCCAATCATGGTGTCCCACCAGCCTTCGGATTTTGGCTGACCCTCGTACACGCCGGCAACATGGTGCGATGCATTCAGGGCGTGGCAAATCAGCACGGCGTTGGACCTGTCCGCGTTCAAGCGGCCATAAGTCTCGTAGCTCAGGTCATAGGCGCGAAGCGATGCGCCGCTTTGCAGCGGCAAGGCTTCTTCAAAATGCATGGACTGCGGTGTGGCGATCAGCATGGCGTGTGCATTGAAAATAAAAAAACCCGGTATCGCTAAAGGCGGGACCGGGCTGGCGTGCGTCTTTAGCTGTACTTGTAAAGCGCCCGCAAGCTGTGGCAAATCGGCGCAAAGTCAGTATATCAACTCTGGTCGGCAGGGGAAACTGCCGCAGAGGACGGCTTGCCCGCGCTGCCAGGACACGACATTTGCTTTGTTTTTAATAGCTGAAAGCCCAGATAAACAGGGGCTTTGAGCCGTATTTGCCATCCCAAAAAGCCGTGTTGGCCTATTTCGGGGCGGTTTCAATAAAGCTGGGGCGTTGCGCCAGCTTGTCCTGCAGTTTGACCAGATTGGGGTAGGTTTCACGCCACGCCATCTGTGGAAAGCGGTAGTCAAGATAACCCAGAGCGCAACCGACGGCCACGTCTGACAGGCTGAAGTGCACACCACTGCAAAATGGCTTGTCGGCCAGGCCGGTGTTCATGGCTTTGAGCACCGCGTTGATTTTGCTGATCTGGCGGTCGATCCAGGGCTGGCTGCGCTGCGCCTCGGTACGGCCCTTGAACATGACTTCCATCCGCGCCAGCAAAGCGGCATCCATCAGGCCATCGGCCAGCGCTTCCCAGGTTTTGACTTCGGCCCGTTCGCGGCCCTGCGCCGGAATGAGCTTGCCGACGGGCGACAGCGTGTCCAGGTATTCGACAATCACGCGCGAGTCAAACACCGCCTCGCCGCCCTCCATGACCAGGCAAGGCACCTTGCCCAGCGGGTTCGATTCAGTGATGGCCGAGTCAGGCGCCCACGCGTCCTCAATCACATACTGGTAGTCGAGCTTTTTTTCAGCCATCACCACGCGGACCTTGCGGGCGTAGGGGCTGGCAGGAGAACCGATAAGCTTCATAAATTTCTCTGGATGCCTTGATCGTTAAGCAAACCATTCTATCGAGTTACCCAAACGGACCCTTGAGGCTTCAAAGGGCGTGAAACCGCCCGCCTACAATTGGCCCATGAGCACCACATCCGCCTTGCCAAGCCCGCTTTCCCCGATCAACGCCCTGTCGCCGCTGGACGGGCGCTATGCCTCAAAGCTGGCCAACTTGCGCCCCTTGATGAGCGAGCAGGGCTATATGCACCGCCGCGTTCAGGTTGAAGTCGCCTGGTTTATCGCGCTGTCAGATGCTGGCTTTGCTGAATTCAAGCCACTCAGCCCCGGAGCACGTACTTACTTGCTGGGCTTGGTGAAGAACTTTTCTGAAACCGATGCCCTGGCCATCAAGGACATTGAAAAAACCACCAACCACGACGTGAAGGCGGTCGAGTACTGGATCAAGTCCAAGTTTGATGCCCGGCCCGAGCTGATGGCGGTGGGCGAATTTGTGCACTTTGCTTGCACCAGCGAAGACATCAACAACAGCAGCCATGCATTGCAGCTCAAAGGCAGCCGTGATCTGGTCTTGCTGCCGGCGCTGGACAAAGTCATCAGCAAAATGCGCGACATGGCGCATGCCTTTGCAACGCAGCCCATGCTGAGCCGCACCCACGGCCAAACCGCCAGTCCGACCACGGTAGGCAAAGAAATCGCCAATGTGGTGGTGAGGCTGGTGAATGCCCGCGCCAAAATCGCCGCCGTGCCGCTGCTGGCCAAAATGAACGGTGCAGTGGGCAACTACAACGCGCATCTGGCGGCCTGGCCCGAACACGATTGGGAGGCCTTCAGCCGCAAGGTGATTGAGACGGCAGAACCACTTGGGTTAGGGCTTACTTTTCAGCTGTACAGCATCCAGATTGAGCCGCACGACTACATGGCCGAGCTGTTTGATGCGATTGCCCGCACCAACACCATCTTGATTGACTGGTCGCGCGACGTGTGGGGTTATGTCAGCGTGGGCTACTTCAAGCAGCGCCTGAAAGCCGGTGAGATTGGCTCGTCCACCATGCCGCACAAGGTCAACCCGATTGACTTTGAAAACGCCGAAGGCAACCTGGGCCTGGCCAATGCGCTGCTCAAGCACCTGAGCGAGAAGCTGCCCATCAGTCGCTGGCAACGCGACTTGACCGATTCGACCGTGCTCCGCAACATGGGCGTGGCGCTTGGCTACGCGGTGCTGGCGTACAACTCGTTGACGGTGGGCTTGGGTAAGCTCGAGCTCAATGCCGAGGCGCTGGACGATGACTTGAACGCCGCCTGGGAAGTGCTGGCCGAGCCGATTCAAACCGTGATGCGACGCTACGGCGTGCAGGGCGCGTATGAAAAGCTCAAGGAAGTCACACGCGGCAAAACCGTGCAGGCGGCTGACTTGCATGCGCTGATTGCCTCGCTGGCAATTCCAGATGCCGAAAAAACACGGCTGTTGGCGATGACGCCGGGCAGTTATGTGGGCATGGCGGCGGAGCTGGCCAAGCGGGTGTAGAACGCCCCTGGCAATTGATGTTTTGGGCGGTGCTGGCCATCCCCATGCAAACAAGTGCATGGCGATGTGTTCTACAGCTCGATTTCAGCGGCTAAGGGTGCATGGTCTGACAGGTGCGACCAGGGCTTGTGCGGCAGCACCACGGGCTTGTGGCCAATCGCGTTGCGCACATAAATACGGTCCAGACGAAGCAAGGGCTTGCGTGCCGGAAAGGTACGGGCGGGCTGGCCATGGGCTTGCACAAACACCTCACGCAACCCTGCACCGTCGGCCAGTTGTGTTTTGGCGCGGTGTCGCCAGTCATTGAAGTCGCCCGCCACCACCAGCGGTGCCTGGGTTGGCACCTTCGCCGCAATCAATTGGCACAGCATGTCCATTTGTTGGGTGCGGTGGGTTTCAGTCAGGCTCAGGTGCACGCAGATGGCGTGCAGGTTGACGCTGCGGCCAGGTATAGCCAGCTCGCAGTGCAGCAGGCCGCGCCGCTCGGGACCGCTGATGGACACGTCGTGATTTTCAACATGCACGATGGGAAATTTGGACATCACGGCGTTGCCGTGGTCGCCCTTGTCATAGACCGCATTGCGGCCATAGGCAAACTCGGGCCAGATGCTGTCGGCCAAGAACTCGTAATGCGGCGTGTCAGGGTAGTTGTCAAATTTGTCGCCATGCTGCGTGTGGCTGCCCGTGACTTCCTGCAAGAACACCACGTCTGCACCGATTTTGCGCACCGCCTCACGCAGCTCGGGCAAGATGAACTTGCGGTTGAAGAAGGTAAAACCCTTGTGAATATTGACCGTCAGCACCTTGAGGGAAAACGTCTTGGCAGCGGTGGCAAGGGCTTGCTGTGCTTCGGCGCGCACATCGGCGTCGGCCGCAGGTGGCACCGGCTCCTGCGGCGCCGCTTGAGGTTTTTTGACTTCCGTTCCGACGTCTAGCGATTCGGGTGGGTTCATGGATGAAGAGCAATCACTTGGCGTCAATTGTTGCCTTGAGACCGTCCCTGTGCTTGTAAGACGGGAGGCTGATCTTGAACCCGCAAGCCTATGCGCCTTGGCTCAAAGCCTGTAACCAGCCCAAGCCGGCTGATGTGCCGCCAGGCTGACCCCCTTTTTTGGGCTGGTATTCGCAGCCCACCCAGCCGTCCCAGTTCACTTGCGCGCTCACCTCGTCAATCACATTGAAGAGGTAGGGGTAATGGAGTTCGCCCACATCGGGTTCGTGCCGTTCGGGCGCGCCG
>JBKCGU010000073.1:0-3510 GCA_046303055.1 Polaromonas sp. | reverse complement strand
ATCAGCCGATAAATCCGCGCGATGGCTGCAAAGCCGCTTCGGGCTACGCCCTACGCAGCTTTGCAGTCATCGCAAACAAAATAGAAAAAGCGGACAATCTATTTGCTCTAAAACCGGACAGTTCTATTTACTGCTGACAGCAGCCCTTTAATTCGTGGTCTTGGCAAGGCAGAAGCCGCATCAAAGGCGTTTTCACTGACATTGACGACACGCTGACCACGCAGGGCGCCATCACGCCAGATGCACTGGCCGCCTTGGGTGACTTGAAGGCACGCGGGTTGAACGTGATCGCCATCACGGGCCGTCCGGTCGGCTGGAGTGAGCAGTTAGCCCTGCGCTGGCCCGTCAACGCAATTGTGGCGGAGAACGGCGCTGTATTGCTTCAAAACATCTATCAAAAAGGCCTGCATGCCAATGAAAACAGGGGTAATCTGCTATTGAAATCATATCAACAGAGCGACGCTATCAGGGCCACAAACTTGGCCCGCATGCAGCAAGTGGCTCGGCGCATCCTGCAAGAGGTGCCGGGCACGCTGCTGGCGCGCGACAGCGCCGGGCGCGAAACCGACATGGCGATTGACCACAGCGAGTTCACACGTCTAGCGCCCGAGAAAATCGCTCAGGTGGTGGCCATCATGCAAAACGAAGGCATGAACGCCACCGTCAGTTCCATCCACATCAATGGCTGGTTTGGCGAGCACAACAAGCCGGTGGGGGCGCGCTGGGCCGTGCGCCAGCTGTTTGACCGCGAGCTGGATGCTGAAATGGACGACTGGGTGTTCGTGGGCGATTCGACCAACGACCAGCTGATGTTTAAAGCGTTCCCGAATTCAGTTGGCGTGGCCAATGTGCGGCGCTTTCAGGCGCAGCTGGCACATTTGCCGCGCTACATCACCGATGCTGAACGCGGCGCGGGGTTTGCCGAAGTGGCTCGCGCAGTCATCTCGGCGCAGTCAAGCTAAGACGCTTTGAGCAGCCCCAGCTTCTTCACCAGCGCTTTTTCGCGCTTGAACGTGTCTTGCGCAAACTTCAGGTAAGCAGACGAGCTCATGTACATGGGCGTCATGTCGTACTTGGCCAGGGTGTTTTTGTAGCTTGCCATGTCCATGGCCTGCTTGAAGCCGTCATGCAGGCGCTTGACCACGGCCGGCGGCGTGTCGCGCGGGGCCGCAATGCCGAAGGGCGAGTTTTGCACCATGTCCAGGCCAAGCTCTTTGAGGGTGGGCGCATCCGGAAACTTGGCCAGCCGCTCTGCCCCCCAGGTGTTCAGCACCCGCAGCTTGCCCGCTTCAACCTGCGGCGCAAATCCGGTGGAATCAGCCGCCGCCATGATGTTGCCACCCAAGATGGACTGCATCAGGTCAGCGCTGCCTTTGTACGGCACATGCAGCAGCTCTAGCCCCAACTTTTGCGCAATCAGCTCCATCGTCAGGTGCGGGCTGGTCATGGTGCCGGTCGAGCCATAGCTGAGCTTGCCCGGATTGGCCTTGGCCCAGCCGACAAAGTGCGTCCAGGTTTTCAATGGTGAATCAATCGGCACGACCAGGCCAAATGCGTAGCCGGTGACGTTCAGCACATAAGACAAGTCCTTGATCGGGTCCCAGGACATTTTGGTGGTGTACGGCAGGCGGAACACGCCCAACGGAATTTGCGCCACCGTGTAGCCGTCAGCCGCGGCGCTTTGCAATTGCTGGGCCGGCAGCGTGCCGCCTGCGCCGGGTTTGTTTTCAACAACCACGGGCTGTCCCAGGATTTTGGAGGCGTTGTCAGCCAGCGAGCGCATGGTGATGTCTGTTGGCCCACCTGCGGGGAAAGCAATCACCAGTTTGATGGGTTTGTTCGGGAAGGTTTGGGCGCCCGCCTGGCTAACCAGGGGGGGTACAGCGAATGCGGCTGCAGATTGCAGCAAGTAGCGGCGTTTCATGGGAACTCCAATCAGTGAGAAGTTTGCATCATCGGTCAGCAGAAGGCAAAACACATCAGGGGAACACCTGAAACAAGCAAAAATATAAAAAACGGCCTTTTTCGGGAATATCTATGGCCTATAGCCCAATAAAATCAAGGGTTAGCAGCTCCTGAATAAATAGCATCCAGTCTGACTCAAACCCGCTCCAGAACGCCGCGCAGGGCGTTTCCGGTGTGGGTACCCAGCTTGACGACGGCTTCAGGCGGTGCTGCGGCAACCACGCTGCCGCCTGCGTTGCCGCCGTCTGGCCCGAGGTCAATCACCCAGTCGGCCTCGGCAATCACGTCCAGGTCGTGCTCAATCACCACCACGCTGTGGCCGCCATTGACCAACCGGTGCAGCACGTGAATGAGCTTTTCAACGTCCGCCATGTGCAGGCCCACGGTGGGCTCGTCCAGCACGTACAGGGTGTGCGGTGCTTTTTGGCCACGCCTTGTGATGTCGTCACGCACTTTGCTGAGCTCAGTCACCAGCTTGATGCGCTGCGCTTCGCCGCCTGACAGCGTGGGCGACGGCTGGCCAAGCGTGAGGTAACCCAGCCCGACGTCTTTGAGCAATTGCAGCGGGTGGCCGATGCTGGGCATGGATTTGAAAAACTCTACCGCTTCGTCGACTTCCATCTTCAGCACATCGCCAATGCTTTTGCCGCGCCAGGTCACCGCCAGGGTTTCGGGGCTAAAGCGGGCGCCGTGACAGGTTTCGCACAGCACCTTCACGTCGGGCAAAAAGCTCATGCCAATGGTGCGCACGCCCGCGCCTTCGCAGGTCGGGCAGCGACCTTCACCGGTGTTAAAACTAAAGCGCCCGGCCGGGTAACCGCGGGCGCGCGCTTCCAGCGTGTCGGCAAACAGTTTGCGAATCGTGTCCCAAAAACCGATGTAGGTGGCCGGGCAAGACCGCGGCGTTTTGCCGATGGGGGTTTGGTCCACTTCAAGCACCCGGTCCACCACGCGGTAGCCTGCGATGCTTTCACAACCTGCCCATGCCGGATGTTTGCCGGCGTCGTCTGAGTCGCGGCCTGCCTTGGTGCTGCGCTGCATGACAGCGGCGTGGACGTTGGTGAGCAGCACGTCGCGGGCCAATGTTGATTTACCTGAACCTGAAACGCCAGTGACGGCGACCAGCCTGAACAGCGGTACGTCAATCGTCACGTTTTTGAGGTTGTGCAAACTCGCTTTGGTCACCGTCAGCCACGACGTGTGTTTGCTGGCCGCGGCCGGGGCGGCGTTGTGCAGCGCGCTGGCCGATGCAGCGTTGGCCACCAGTGCGGCTGCTTTGAGCTTGGCTTGTTTGGCTTTGCTGACGGGTTTACTTGGGGCCGCTGAATGCGCTGAATGGGGGTCAGAGCCCAAATCCGATGCGGCTTGCGCGCCTTGCAGGGACTGTTTCGCGGAATCGGGATCTGACCCCCATTCAGCTGACCCCCATTCAGCTACGGTTTCGCGCCTTGCATGCAGGGGGTGAATCAGCGGGTTCGCCAGGTAGCGGCCTGTCAGTGAGTCCGGCACCGCAGACAGTTGCGCCGCACTGCCCTGCGCCACCAG
>JBKCGU010000072.1:0-14929 GCA_046303055.1 Polaromonas sp. | reverse complement strand
CTGAGCCAGTCCACCTTTGGCGGCTTCATCATCACCGTGCTGGTCCACACCGACATGGCCAGCCCGCACCTGCACCATGCGGGCAGCGCGGCGCAAAAGGCCAAATATTTACCGGGTGTGATCAGTGGTGACTTGATCACTGCGGTAGGCATCAGCGAGCCAGGTGCTGGCTCTGACGTGGCAGGCATCCGCACCACCGCACGGCTTGAAAAGGGCAGTGATGGCGACGAGTGGGTCATCAACGGCACCAAGATGTACATCACCAACGGCGTACATGCCAATGTGTATTTTGTCGCCGCCAAAACCGGTACGGCGCGGCATGACATGAGCATGTTCATTGTTGAAAAAGGCACGCCTGGCTTTACCGTGGGCCGTGCTTTGAAGAAGACAGGCTGGCTGTCGTCAGACACGGCCGAGCTGATTTTTGACAATGTGCGCATCCCCGCCGCGAACCTGCTGGGCGAAGAAGGCAAGGGCTTTTATTCGGTGATGAAGAACTTTCAGACCGAGCGCATTGCCCTGGGCGCGATGGCGGTTGGCCACTGCACCCGTGCGCTTGAGCTGACGCTCGACTACGTGCGCCAGCGCCAGGCCTTTGGTGCCACCCTGTGGGACAAGCAAACCATACGCCACCGCATCGCCATGCTGGACGCCAAGACTAGAGCCGCCCGGCAGTTCATGTACCACTGCGCCTGGCGTGCCGCCGGGCAGCCCCAAGGCACGCCAGCCCACTCGGGGGGCAGTGACCCACGCGCAGCGGGGGAGCGCGGGGGCCAGTCTTCCGGCACCCAGGGGCATGACATTGTGCAAGAGGTGTCGATGCTCAAGGCACTCACCGGTGAGCTGGTTAATGAAGTGCTGCAAACATGCCAGCAGTTTCACGGCGGGATGGGCTTTATTCGTGAAACACCGATTGAACGCCTCTGGCGCGACGCACGCGTGCTGGGTATAGGCGGCGGCGCGACAGAAGTCATGCTGGAAGAAGTTGCCAAGCGGTATTGATAATGACGATTCATCAAAATTTGCAAGGAATGGGATCATGAGAATCAGTAACTTTTCGGGCTCTGTATTTGCAATTGCTCTGATTGTTTGTTGGAATCATGCGTTTGCACAGCCGGTCGAGCTTGACGCTTCGCTGAACGAAGTTGTACTGAATATTCCTAAAAAGTCACTGTTCACGATTGACCTTGAAACCACTATCTATAAACCCGATGGCGACGGCCCTTTCCCTGTTGCTGTGATCAACCATGGCAAGTCGCCGGGTGACTCGAAGTTCCAGGGGCGCTACCGGCCTGCAGTTGCCGCGCGCTACTTTTTGCAACGTGGCTATGCTGTGATCGTTCCGATGCGCCAGGGATTCTCAAAATCTGCTGGGGCTTACATTGGTGGCGGCTGCAACGTTGAAAGCAACGGCAGGGCACAGGCGGAAGATGTCAAGGCAGTCCTCGACTATGTGACTCAGCAAAGCTGGGCAGACAAGAACAATATAGTCGTGCTGGGGCAGTCCCACGGCGGGTGGACCACGCTGGCCTTTGGGACGATGGGCTATCCGGGGGTGAAGGCACTGGTTAACTTTGCGGGCGGCTTGCGTCAAGAAGGTTGTATTGCATGGGAAAACAATCTTGCAAAAGGCGCGGCTGAATATGCAGGTCAAACGCGCGTCCCGTCACTCTGGTTTTACGGTGACAACGACAGTTTTTTTACCACTTCGACTTACCGCGCCATGTTTGACAGATATACGTCGTCGGGCGGCCCGGCGCGGCTCGTCGCTTTTGGATTGTTTGGTACCGATGCGCACAGCATGTTTGGATCGCGTACCGGTTCGAGCATTTGGCAACCGGAAGTGACGCAATTTTTAGCGGCGCAGGGATTGCCAAGTACCCCGCTTGCTGCATATGCAAAATACGGCGCGGTATCTGTCACGGTGGCTCCACCGAAGTCTGACTTTGCGGCTCTTGACGACGCGTCCAAACTCCCGTTTGTAAAAGACACGGGTCGAGCAGGTTATGCAACATATCTTTCAAAAACAATACCAAGAGCTTTTGCCCTGGCGCCCACTGGCGCCTGGGCTTGGGCGGAAGGTGGTGATGACCCACTCAAACGAGCCATGGATAACTGCAATAGATATGCCAAGGGCTCATGCAAGCTGTATTCAGTAGACGATGCTGTGGTCTGGAAAGCGGAATGAGCGTTGATTTGTTGTTGCTAGAAGTCAGTGCTGGCGTTGCTCGCGTCGAGCTCAATCGCCCTGAAGTCCGCAATGCGTTTAACGAAAAACTGATTGGCGAAATTACCCAGATGTTTTTCGAGCTCGGTCAGCGTGACGACGTGCGCTGCATCGTCCTCACAGCCAACGGCACGGCATTTTGCGCAGGCGCAGACCTGAACTGGATGCGCAGCATGGCTGACTACACGCGGGAGCAAAACCTGGCGGACGCAGGGCGGCTAGCCGCCATGATGCGAACCATTTACGAATGCCCCAAGCCGACGATTGCGCGCATTCAGGGCGATGTGTACGCGGGCGGCACCGGCCTGGTGGCGGCATGCGACATGGCGGTTGCGGTGGACAGCGCCCATTTTTGCCTGAGCGAGGTCAAGCTGGGCTTGGTGCCGTCAACCATCAGCCCGTATGTGATTCGCGCCATGGGCGCGCGGGCTGCGCACCGCTACTTTTTAACGGCTGAGCGATTCAATGCGCTTGAGGCCTTGCGCATCGGTTTTGTGCATGAGGTGGTCTCCAGTGATGCGCTGGACAGCAAAGTCGCGGAGTTGTTGACGGCGCTTGTCAATGCCGGGCCTGAAGCGGTGAAGCTTTGCAAAAAACTGGTGCAAGACGTGGCTGGCCAAGACATCACCCCCGAACTGGTCAATATGACGATTGCCAGCATTGCCGATGTGCGCGTCAGTGCTGAAGGGCGCGAAGGCTTGCAGTCGTTTTTACAAAAACGCAAACCCAACTGGTTGCCCCATGCCTAGCCTTGACACGGCCCAATTGATCGCCCTGGCTGGCGCGCTCGGCTGGGCTAGCGGCATTCGCCTGTATCTGGTGGTGTTGCTGACGGGGCTGGCGGGCTTGATGGGCTGGGTCAATTTGCCGCGGGGCTTGCAGGTGCTGGCCAACCCGGTGGTGCTGGCTGTGGTGCTGGCTGTGGTGCTGGTGCTCGGCATCTGGCTGATACGGGTTCGCTGGCGCTTCTTAACGCCACTGTTCACCCGTGTCGCACGCGTTTTCAGTGGCAAGCCAGACCCTGGCCTGTCACCTGCCTTTAGCCTGAAGTCACCTTTTTCCAAAGAATGAACATGTTTAAAAAGATCCTCATTGCCAATCGCGGTGACCAGCGGCAAAGCCGCGCAGCAGCGAAGCTACATGGCGTGGCACGCGCAGCGTGCGCAGGCTGTTTCACCGCGAAAGTGAACCATGTTTAAAAAGATCCTCATTGCCAATCGCGGTGAAATAGCGTGCCGCGTGGCAGCAACTGCAAATCGCATGGCCATCAAAACCGTGGCGGTGTATTCAGATGCGGATGCCGATGCCAAGCATGTCAGTGTTTGTGATGAAGCCGTCTACATCGGCGTGAACGGATCAAGCGCACCCAAAGACAGCTACCTGCGCTGGCAAGCCATCATCGAGGCAGCCAAGGCCACAGGCGCTGAGGCGATTCACCCCGGCTACGGTTTTTTAAGCGAGAACGAAGCCTTTGCGCAGGCCTGCGCCGACAACGCGCTGGTGTTTATTGGCCCGTCGCCATCCGCTATCAAGGCCATGGGTTTGAAGGCGGAGTCCAAACAACTGATGGAAAAAGCCGGCGTACCGCTGGTGCCCGGCTACCACGGCGCTGACCAGTCGCCAGAGCTGCTGAAACGCGAGGCTGACCGTATTGGCTACCCGGTGCTGATCAAGGCCAGCGCGGGCGGCGGCGGCAAGGGCATGCGGGCGGTGGACAAGTCTGAAGACTTTGATGCGGCACTCGCCTCATGCAAGCGTGAAGCCACCAGCAGCTTTGGCAACGACAACGTTCTGGTGGAAAGGTACGCGCAGCGGCCCCGGCATATTGAGATTCAGGTGTTTGGCGACACCCATGGCAACTATGTGTATTTGTTTGAGCGCGATTGCTCAGTGCAGCGCCGACACCAAAAGGTGCTGGAAGAAGCGCCTGCACCTGGCCTGAGCGATGCGATGCGCCAGCAGATGGGCGAAGCGGCTGTGGCGGCCGCGCGAGCGGTGAATTACGTCGGTGCTGGCACAGTTGAATTTATTGTGGAAGGGCTTGACGGTGGCGGCAACGATCAAGAGCGTTCCGCCGACAGGCCGCCCTTAGGCGGAACAGCCCCCTCGGGGGGCAGCGCATTACGCGAAGCGAAAAGCGTGGGGGTCCATTTTTACTTTATGGAGATGAATACCCGGCTCCAGGTTGAGCACCCGGTGACCGAAGCCATCACGGGCCTTGACCTGGTTGAATGGCAACTGCTGGTCGCCAGCGGGCAAAAGCTGCCGCTAGCCCAAGACGCGCTGCGCATTGATGGCCATGCGATTGAAGCGCGCATTTGCGCTGAAAGCCCGGACAACAACTTTTTGCCTGCCACCGGCACGCTGCATGTTTACGCCAAACCGAATGCCGCGTCCTTTGAGCGCGGTGCGGTACGGATTGACGACGGTGTGCGGCAGGGCGACGCGATTTCACCGTTTTATGACTCCATGGTCGCCAAGCTCATCGTGCATGGCAAAACCCGGCAGGAAGCGCTGGCCCGTCTTGATGCAGCGCTGGCGCAAACGCATATCGTCGGCTTGCAAACCAATGTGCAGTTTTTGCGCTACCTGCTGCAAACTCAGTCGTTTGCCAACGCCAATCTGGACACCGCCTTGATTCCGCGTGAAGAGGCGGTGCTGTTCAAACAAGAGCGGATTGGCTTGCCCATGGCCGTTGCATGCGCGGTGGCGCAAACGCTGTTGAAGGAAAAGGCGCTGCAGACGAATGACCCCTTCAGCCGCCGCGATGGCTGGCAGTCGCATGGCGTCATGCTGCGGCGCTTTGAGTTTGAGTTTCATGGCGAGCTGCACCCGGCTAGCCTGACTTACCTGCACGATGGCGCTTTGCATCTGGCCGCAGGCGCTGTGGCGGGCGTGCTGGCTTTTGCGCAGACATCGGGCGGCATCAACGTTCAGTTTGCCGGGCAGCGCATCACCGCCAGAACCTACCAGAATAACGGCGTGACCCATATTTTCAGTGCGCAAGGCGCTACACAAATAATAGCGATTGACTTGCTGGCGCATGCCGGCGCGGCACAAATCGAAGGAGGCCGTTTGACCGCCCCCATGCCGGGCAAGGTGGTGTCGTTTGCGGTCAAGGCGGGCGACAAAGTCAGCAAGGGCCAGGCACTGGCCGTGATGGAGGCCATGAAGATGGAGCACACCATTGCCGCACCGGCGGACGGCGTGGTCGAAGAACTGCTTTACGCACCGGGCGACCAGGTGGCTGAAGGCGCAGAGCTTCTAAAACTGGGAGCCTAAGCCGATGCGCGTGACGTTTTGCTGTACCGATACCAACGCTCAACCCTGGCTGGAAGGCTTGCGCGCTGCTCTGCCCGGTGCGCAGCTTGAGCTGTGGGCGCCAGGCGCCAGCCCAGCCGACTACGCCGTGGTGTGGGCGCCCCCGCAAGCCTTTTTTGATGCGCAAACTGCTTTGCGAGGCGTCTTCAATATCGGTGCAGGTGTTGATGCATTGATGAAGCTGCGTCTGCCTGAAGGCGTGCCAGTGGTGCGGCTGGACGATGCGGGCATGTCGGTACAAATGGCTGAGTATGTGTGTCATGCGGTTATTCGGCACTTCAGGGAGTTTGATGGGTATGAAGCTGATGTAGCGGTTGGCAAATGGTCATATCGCAAACCTCGCGCGCGAGCGGACTTTCCGGTCGGCGTGATGGGTTTGGGGGTGCTGGGTGAGCGTGTGGCGCTTGCCTTGAAGCAGTTTGACTTTCCCGTGCGGGGCTGGAGCCGCTCTGCAAAAGCCGTCGATGGTGTGCAGTGCTTCTCAGGCACGAACGGGTTGGATGACTTTCTGGCCGCCACCCGCATCCTGGTCTGCCTGCTGCCCCTCACGCCTGAAACGGACAGTATTTTGAACCAGCGTCACCTGACACGGCTGTTGCCCGGCGGGTATGTCATCAATGTGGCGCGCGGTGGCCATGTGGTCGATGATGACTTGATCGCGCTGATTGACAGCGGGCATCTGGCCGGTGCGACGCTGGATGTTTTCAGGCAAGAACCCTTGCCGCCCGAACACCCGTTCTGGAAGCACCCCAAAATCACGGTCACGCCGCATACATCGGCCCGCACCTTGCGTGCCGAGAGCATTGCGCAGATCGCCGGCAAAATTCAGGCGCTGCACGGCGGTGCGGCTATTGCCAGCATCGCAGGCATCGTGGACACAACCAAAGGATACTAGCCGCATGAATTACCCCTCCCGAGTCAAACTGGTGGACGTGGGCCCGCGCGATGGCCTGCAAAACGAGAAAGCACCAGTGCCTGCGGCAGTCAAAATTGAGCTGGTGCATCGCTTACAAGAAGCCGGCCTGAAGGAACTGGAAGTGGCCAGTTTTGTGTCGCCCAAATGGGTGCCGCAAATGGCTGATGCGCTGGATGTGATGGCCGGCATTGCGCGTCGGGCAGATGTTCGTTATTCGGTGCTCACCCCCAATATGAAGGGCTTTGAAGCGGCTGTCACGGCCAAGCCCGACGAGATCGTCGTGTTTGCGTCGGCCAGCGAAGCCTTCAGCCAGCGCAATATCAATTGCTCGATTGCCGAAAGCATTGAACGCTTTGCACCGGTAGTCGCGGCGGCCAAAGCGGCCGGTATTCACGTACGCGGCGCTATTTCCTGCGCCGTGGGTTGCCCCTACGAAGGCGACATTGCGCCTGATCGGGTCGGGATGGTGGCCGGGCTGATGGCGGGCATTGGTGTCCAGCACATGGGTGTGGCCGACACGATTGGGGTGGGCACGCCGCTGAAGGTGCAGCGCGCCATGGAGGCAGCCCTCAAGCACTACGCCATCAACGACGTATCCGGCCATTTTCACGACACCTATGGTCAGGCGCTGGGCAACACTCTGGCCAGCCTGCAAATGGGTGTGTGGCGTTTCGATACCTCCGTGGCCGGCCTGGGCGGTTGCCCTTATGCCAAAGGCGCGACCGGCAATGTCGCCACCGAAGACGTGGTCTACATGCTGCACGGCATGGGCATTGAAACCGGCATTGACCTGGACAAACTGGTCGATGCGGGTCAGTACATCAGCGACTTTTTGGGCCGCAAGCCCAGCTCGCGTGCGGCCACTGCCTTGCTGAACAAGAGGGTTGGCTAGGTGCGCAGCGACGGGCCGCCCCTAGCAAGCACAGCCCCCTCGGGGGGCAGACAGTTACATGAAATGAATGAACGTGGGGGTCTTACTTTGTGTGGTTCTGAGTTAACGGCTCTGCCTGAAGGTGTTCAAAAAGTAGCCGCTCTGCTGCAAGCCAAAGCTCACCCTCATTTGCCTGTCATGCTCGACGCTGCGGCTCGCACCGCACAGCAGGCGGCCGATGCGCTGGGTGTCGGTGTGGGTCAGATTGCCAAGAGCATTGTGTTTCGCCGCCGGTCCGACGATGCTGCCGTGCTGGTGGTCACCTCGGGCGACCAGCGGGTCGATGAGAAAAAACTTGAGGCCCTGGTGTGCCCTGACGGCAAGCGCCTGGGCCGGGCCGATGCAGCGTTTGTGAAAAGCAAAACCGGGTTTTCCATCGGTGGTGTGTCGCCACTGGCGCATGCCACGGCAGTTGTTTTGCTCATTGATGCGTCTTTGTTTCGGTTCAGTCAGATCTGGGCCGCTGCCGGGCACCCGAATGCCGTGTTTCAGTTGGCGCCTGCTGACCTGCAGTGGCTGACCGGCGCGCCCGTGGTGGATGTTGCTGTCAACCCGGTTGAGGAACTATCGGCGCAGACAAGTGCTATTTATTTAATAGCTGCTCGCGCAAACAAAATAAGGGCTACAGCCGAGATGCTATCGCCATGTATCTCGGTGTGCCGCATGCATGCCGTGACGGGTTTGTGTGAAGGCTGCTTCAGAACCCGTGATGAAATTGCCGCCTGGGGCAACGCGGATGACGATGCCAAAAAAGCCACCTGGACGCGCATTGAAGCGCGCATGGCTGACCTGCGGGCTTGATGCATGAAGCACATCACCTTTCACCTCGACTTTGTTTCGCCCTACGCTTACCTGGCTTTTGAGCAGTTGCCGGAGGCATTAAAGGGCATCAGCTACGGCGTTGATTACCGGCCCGTGTTGTTTGCGGGCATGCTCAAACACCACGGTCAGCTGGGGCCGGCCGAGATCGCTCCCAAGCGCGACTGGACGTATCGGCAAGTCATGTGGCTGGCAGACAGGCTGGGGCTGGCGATGCGCATGCCTGCAAGCCACCCGTTCAATCCACTGCCACTGCTGCGCCTGGCGCTGGCCTGTGGCCAGCGGGCGGGCGACAGCAACCGTTATGTGTGTGAGCAGATTTTCAAACACGTGTGGACCAGCGGCGCAGACATGAACGACGCTGCGTATTTTGAAACACTGCTGGCCCAACTCAAGCCCCGCCATGACCTGCAAGGCAGCGAGGTTAAAAACTGTCTCAAAGCCAACACCGACGCCGCCATCAGCAAGGGTGTTTTTGGGGTGCCTGCTTTTGAAGTCGATGGCCAGGTCTTTTGGGGTCTGGATGCGCTACCCATGCTGCGTGACTATCTGCTCAATACGCCCTGGTTTGAAGCCGGCGGCTGGGAGCGCTCGCGTCGGGTCGCGGCCGGGGTTGTTCGGCAGTGATCAAAAATTAACCTGGCGTTTTCCCTCAAATCCGTATCTTGAAAAATTTATAACGGGTTTTCCCTTGGGTTGTCAGGTCTTGTTAGTTTCGCGTCAGAACGCGGTCAGTCGCAACCAAAACAATGCAGGAGCCTTCCATTTTGGAAGTCCTATTATTTTTTGGAGACAGCTATGGCAACATCAACCGTCGCTCCACGTCCCATGAGCGCTGAAGAAAAGAAAGTGATCTTCGCTTCCTCGCTGGGTACCGTGTTTGAGTGGTACGACTTTTATCTGTACGGATCACTGGCCGCAGTGATCGCCAAACAGTTCTTTGGCGGACTGGACCCCACATCAGCCTACATTTTCGCGTTGTTGGCTTTTGCGGCCGGCTTTATTGTTCGTCCCTTCGGCGCGCTGGTTTTTGGCCGCCTGGGCGACATGATTGGCCGCAAGTACACCTTTCTGGTCACGATTGTGATCATGGGTTCAGCGACGTTTATCGTCGGCCTGCTGCCCAACTACGCCACCATCGGTATTGCCGCCCCCATCATTTTGGTTGCACTGCGCATGTTGCAAGGCCTGGCATTGGGTGGTGAATATGGCGGCGCTGCCACGTATGTTGCCGAGCATGCCCCCATGGGCAAGCGTGGCGCGTACACCGCCTGGATTCAAACCACGGCTACCCTGGGCTTGTTCCTGTCGCTGATCGTGATTTTGGTCACCCGTGAATTGACCGGCCCGGCTTTTGAAGTCTGGGGCTGGCGCGTTCCCTTCCTGCTGTCCATCTTGCTGCTGGCTGTGTCGGTTTACATTCGTTTGAGCATGAACGAGTCGCCCGCCTTCGCCAAGATGAAAGCTGAAGGCAAGACCTCCAAGGCACCGCTGTCCGAGTCCTTCGGCCAGTGGAAGAACCTGAAAATCGTGATTCTGGCGCTGATTGGTTTGACCGCAGGCCAAGCTGTGGTTTGGTACACCGGTCAGTTCTATGCGCTGTTCTTCTTGCAGTCGATCGCCAAAGTGGACCCTAAAACTGCTAACTTGCTGATCGCCGCATCGCTGGTCATTGGTACGCCGTTTTTCCTCTTCTTCGGCTCACTGTCAGACAAAATTGGTCGCAAGCCCATCATCCTGGGCGGCTGCCTGATTGCTGCCTTGACCTACTTCACGGTCTTCCCCATGCTGTTGAATTACGCCAACCCGGCGTTGGTCGCTGCGCAAAAGACCGTACCCGTCACCATCACGGCTGATCCGGCCTCCTGCTCCTTCCAGGGCAGCCCGATTGCACGTCCGATTGACTTCACCAGCTCCTGCGACATTGCCAAGCGTACGTTGACAGAGAACTATGTTCCCTATAAAAACGTGGCTGGTGCTGTCGGTTCCATCGCTGTGATCAAGCTGGGTGACAAAGAGATCCCATCCCTGAATGCCACCCTGAATGACAAGCGCGATGCGTTCTCGCCTGACAGCGCCAAAGCGATTGCAGACTTCAAAAAAGCCGTGATTGAAACCGCGAAAACGGCAGGCCTGACAGCCAAAGCCGACGACAAGACCATGAACAAAGGCATGGTTTTGGCGGTGCTGGTGTTCCTGGTGATTTTGGTCACCATGGTGTACGGCCCGATTGCTGCCATGCTGGTTGAGATGTTCCCAACCCGCATTCGCTACACCTCGATGAGCTTGCCGTATCACATCGGTAATGGCTGGTTTGGCGGTTTGCTGCCCACCACGGCATTCGCCATGGTGGCTGCGACAGGCGATATTTTCTACGGCCTGTGGTACCCGGTGATCGTTGCAGCCGCCACCTTCGTCATTGGCATGCTGTTGATCAAAGAGACCAAAGACGTTGATATTTTTGCCAACGACTAAGGTTTAGTTTTTGTCACCCAGGGCCCTCGCCGGTTGTCGAGGGCCTTTTTTTTGGAAAGAGCGCATGATGTGGAAATTGCTTGTTGGATTCATCGTTTTTGCCGGCCTGGCGTTGTATCTGCTGATGAAGGGCGGAGACATTGACATGAGCGGAGAAAAGCACGGGCTATTGAAATCCCCTGTTGTTTTTGTGAAGGTTTGAAGCCAGGGTGCGGTCTGGCCCTTTGAGCTTGCCTGGAAGAGCTCAAAGACCTGGCCCCAAAGTCAAGGAGGCAGTGCGCGTGGACAAGTTCAGGGGGCTTGAGGGCTCGCTTTACCGTTAGGGTGCCTTGCCCTGGTCGTCGGCTGCCTGATAACCACATGAACAGCTTGGCCGCCGTGCCTGCCTAAAATGTTCGACCTCTTCAGGAAAGCACTCACGACATGCCCCAGGGAACCATCCGCATTCGCGGCGCGCGCCAGCACAACCTCAAAAACATTGACCTGGACATTCGCACCAATGAAATGACGGTCGTCACCGGGCCAAGCGGCTCGGGCAAGTCGTCGCTGGTGTTTGACACGCTATTTGCCGAAGGCCAGCGCCGCTACGTCGAAACCTTTTCGGCGTATGCCCGGCAGTTTTTGGACCGCATGGACAAACCCGCCGTTGACAAGGTCGAAGGCGTACCACCGGCGATTGCGATTGACCAGACCAATCCGGTGCGAAGCTCCCGCTCGACGGTCGGCACCATGACAGAGCTGAATGACCACCTGAAGCTGCTTTATGCAAGGTCGGCCCAGTTGTTTGACAAGCAAACCGCGCAAGCCGTGCGGCATGACACGCCCGAGTCGATTTATGCAGAGTTGATGGCGCGTACTGCTGACTCGGACGCAAGGGTCGTGATGACGTTCCCGGTTGAGCTGCCCGGCAATACGAGTGCAGAGCAGCTTGAGCAATGGCTATCTGCCAGCGGATTCACCCGCGTGCATGCCGAGCGTGAGGTGGCGACGCCAGGGGGGCCGCACAAGCTTTTAGACGTTGTTGCCGACAGGTTTCGCATCCAGACGATTGAAAAAGCGCGCGCGGTTGAGGCAATTGAAGTGGCTATCAAACGTGGTGCAGGTAGGCTGAATGTGTATGTGCAATCTGGCGACGATGCAAAAGAACAGATGTGGCGCTTTTCCACTGGCTTGCATTGCCCCGACAGCGACACCCGCTACACAGACCCCACACCCTCACTTTTCTCGTTCAACTCCGCCATGGGCGCGTGCGACAAGTGCAAGGGCTTTGGCCGCGTCATTGGTGTCGACTATGGTTTGGTGATACCGAACGACAAGCTCACGCTGCGCGCAGGCGCCATCAAAGTCATGCAAACGCCAGCGTGGAAGGAAGCGCAAGACGATTTGATGCGCCATGCCGAAACGGCAGGCATTCCGCGCGACACACCCTGGTACAAGCTCACGCCTGAGCATCAGGCCTGGGTCATCAACGGTTCACCCAACTGGAACGGAAAATGGAACCAGCACTGGTTTGGCATCAAGCGCTTCTTCGAGTACCTGGAGAGCAAGTCGTACAAGATGCATATCCGTGTGTTGTTGTCCAAGTACCGCAGCTACACGCCGTGTGAGACCTGCGGTAGCGCGAGGTTAAAGCTGGAATCATTGCTGTGGCGGCTGGGCACCAAAGATGCGGCTGATGCGGTACTGCCGCCTTCAGAGCGTTTTATGCCCGTTGGCGTGAAGTGGACGCGCGCGCAGCTAGAGGCCATGCCGGGTTTGTGCCTGCACGACCTGATGCGCTTGCCAATTGATAAACTGCAAAAATTCTCGGCCAGCCTGTCTCTGGCTGCGGTGGGTGACGACGCAGAGCAAAAAGCCCTCAAGTCCCTGTTTGAAGAAATCCAGACCCGCCTGAAATACCTGTGCGACGTCGGCATTGGCTACCTCACACTGGATCGCCAAAGCCGCACGCTGTCGGGCGGTGAGGTGCAGCGCATCAACCTGACAACTGCGCTGGGCACCTCATTGGTCAACACCCTGTTTGTATTGGACGAGCCTTCGATTGGCCTGCACCCGCGCGACATGAACCGCATCACCCAGGCCATGCACCGCCTGCGCGATGCGGGCAACACGCTGGTGGTGGTCGAGCATGACCCGGCCGTGATGCTGGCCGCCGACCGCATGATCGACATGGGTCCCGGCCCGGGTGAGAAGGGTGGGCAGATTGTGTTTGACGGCACACCTGAAGATTTGAAGCATGCCGACACGCTGACGGGCGCTTACCTGGGCGCGCGCAAGCAGGTCGGCATGGGTTTCAAGCGCCCGGTGACGGACAGCACGCCGCGTTTGATTCTGGAAGGCGCACGTGACCACAACCTGAAAAACCTGACGGTCGACTTTCCTTTGCAGCGCCTGGTGTGCGTGACGGGCGTCAGTGGCTCGGGCAAGTCCACCTTGATGCAGGACATTCTGGCCCCCGCGCTGCTGCGCCAGTTTGGCAAGGCCACTGAAACGCCCGGCCTGCATGACCGCCTGATGGGCGCTGACCATCTGACGGATGTGGTGTTTGTTGACCAGTCGCCGATTGGTAAAACCGCACGCTCCAACCCCGCCAGTTACGTGGGCGCCTGGGACGCGGTGCGCGAGCTGTTTGCCCAGGCACCGTTGGCGCGGCAGCGCAGCTACACCTCGTCCAAGTTCAGCTTCAACAACGGCGATGGGCGTTGCCCGACCTGTGGCGGTTCGGGTTTTGAGCATGTCGAAATGCAGTTTTTGAGTGATGTTTACTTGCGCTGCCCGGACTGCGATGGCAAACGCTACCGACCTGAAATTCTGGAAGTCACCATCGAGCGCAAAGCCATCGGTCAAACCGTTTCAAAAATTCTGAATGTGGCTGATGTGCTGGACCTGACGGTCAGCCAAGCGGTGCAACTGTTTGCCCAAGACCGCGAAGTGGTGCGCGCCCTACAACCCATCGTGGACGTGGGGCTGGAATACGTCAAGCTTGGCCAGCCTGTGCCCACGCTGTCTGGCGGCGAAGCCCAGCGCCTGAAGCTGGCCGGTTTTTTAGCCGATGCGAGCAAAACCCGCAGCGCCAGCAAGCAGGCACTGGCCCTGCGCCATCCCGCCAAGGGCACGCTGTTTTTATTCGACGAGCCCACCACCGGCCTGCACTTTGACGATATTGCCAAGCTCATGCGCGCGCTGCGCAAGCTGCTTGAAGCTGGCCACTCGCTCATCATCATTGAGCACAACCTGGACGTGATTCGTTCTGCCGACTGGATCATCGACCTGGGCCCCGAGGGCGGCGAAGCAGGCGGCCTGCTGGTGGCACAAGGCACACCCGAGCAGGTGATGGAGCACCGCACATCACACACCGCATTGGCGCTGCGCGAGTATGCAGCGGTGATGAACAAAGTGCACGCTGTTCAAGAGCCGCGCGCCAGGGCCTGGAAGACGCGGCCGACGTTTTCAAACGACATTCAAATCGTCAACGCCAAAGAAAACAACTTGCAGAGCTTGTCGGTGAACATTCCGCGTGGCAAGTTCAATGTGGTCACGGGTGTGTCCGGTTCGGGCAAGTCGACGCTGGCGTTTGATATCTTGTTCAATGAAGGCCAGCGCCGCTACCTTGAATCACTCAACGCCTATGCGCGCAGCATTGTGCAGCCGGCTGGCCGGCCCGAGGTGGATGCGGTGTACGGCATACCGCCCACGGTGGCAATTGAGCAGCGCCTGTCGCGCGGCGGGCGCAAGTCCACCGTGGGCACCACCACCGAGGTGTGGCACTTTTTGCGCCTGCTGTACGTCAAGCTGGGGATTCAGCATTGCACCAAAGACGATGCCGCCGTGATGCCGCAAAGCCCCGAGAGCATTGCCGCACAGCTGTTGAAAAACTACCGCGGCAAACATGTCGGCTTGCTGGCGCCGCTGGTGATGGCGCGCAAAGGGGTGTACACCGAGTTGGCCGACTGGGCGCGGCCACGGGGTTACACCCACTTGCGGGTCGATGGCAAGTTTTTGCCGACCACAGGTTTTCCGCGCATTGACCGCTTCAAAGAACACACGGTGGAGCTGCCGATTGCCAGCCTGCACATTGACCCGAAGAACGAAGCCGCCTTGCGCCTGGCGCTGACAGTGGCGCTGCAACACGGCAAAGGCCAGGTGCATGTGCTGGCCCCGCTGGACGGCTTGCAAGGCGCGATGCTGGCGGGCACGTCAACCCAAGCGATTGGCAAGCTTGAGGCGTTCTCGACCAAGC
>JBKCGU010000071.1:0-3797 GCA_046303055.1 Polaromonas sp. | reverse complement strand
GTGCCCACGTCGTGCAAGATGTCCACCTTCAACACCCGGTTTTCACCCGTCAGGGTGTCGATGGCCACCTCGGTGCATGCCGCACCGTAGGCAAAGTAATAAAAAGGCCGGCCCGTCAGCGTGGTTTTGTCGTAATGGATTTTCGGGGTGCGGTAAAACCCGTCGCTCCAAAGCTGGATGCGGTTGGCGTAGGCCAGTTTGACAACATCTACAAACCGCCTGGCGTTGTTGGGCGTGACGACACGCCCGCCCTCAAAGCGCACCGCACCCGCACCCACACCGTCCAGCCCACTGACAAATTGCGCCAGGTTGTCGCGCACGTTGCGCGCGGCATATTGCGCGGCACGGGCGTTCAGGTCTGTGCCGGCTGATGCGGCGGTGGCCGATGCGTTCGGAACCTTGCTGGTGTCGCTGGCGGTGGCCAGTACACAGTCAAACGCCACGCCCAGCTCGTCCGCCACGATCTGACACACCTTGGTGTTCAGGCCCTGCCCCATCTCGGTGCCGCCGTGATTGACCTGCACGCTGCCGTCCAGATACACATGCACCAGCGCACCGGCCTGGTTAAACAGTGTGGCGGTAAACGAAATGCCAAACTTGACCGGCGTGATAGCCATGCCCCGCTTGATGACCGGGCTGGCAGCGTTCCATGCGGCGATGCTGGTCTGCCTTTGGCGGTAACTGCAGGTGTGTTCAAGCCTTGCCAGCAGCGGCTCAAGAATGTTGTCCTCCACCTTCATCTGGTAGTGCGTCACATCGCGTTCGCCCACGCCGTACAGGTTGCGCTTGCGCACGTCCAGCGCGTCCAGGCCCAGATGCCGTGCGATGTCGCCCATGATGTTTTCAATCACCAGCATGCCCTGCGGCCCGCCAAAGCCACGAAAGGCCGTGTGGCTCTGGGTGTTGGTTTTCAGGCGATACGACGTGACATCGACATCGGCCAGAAAGTAGGCATTGTCCAGGTGAAACACGGCGCGGTCGGCCACCGGGCCAGACAGGTCGGCACTGAACCCGCAGTTGGCCAGCATCTGCATTTTCAGGCCCGTGATGCGGCCCGTGTCGTCAAAACCGACGCGGTAGTCATAGGCAAACGGGTGGCGCTTGCCGGTGATCAAAAAGTCATCGTCCCGGTCAAGCCGCAGCTTGACCGGGCGCTTGAGCTTGTGGGCAGCAATTGCCGCCCAAACCGCCATGTGCCCGGCCTGCGTTTCCTTGCCGCCAAAGCCGCCCCCCATGCGCCGGCACGCCACCACCACCCGGTGGTTGTCAATGCCCAGGGCATGGGCCACCCAGTGCTGCACCTCGCCCGGGTGCTGGGTGCTGGCGTAAACCAGCCACTGGCCTTGCTCTTGCGGCAGCACATAAGCCACTTGCCCTTCCAGGTAAAAGTGCTCCTGCCCACCCACCTCCAGGGTGCCGTGCAAGGTGTGCCGGGCAGCGCTCAGTGCCCCGTCAGCATCGCCGCGCCGCACAACGACAGGCGGCAGCACAAAGCGCTTGGCAGCCAGCGCCGCATGAACGTCAAGAACCGCAGGCCAGGCTTCAAAACGGCATTGCACCAGCCTGGCCGCCCGCCTGGCCTGCATGACCGACTCAGCCACCACCAGGCCAATGACTTGGCCGACATGTTCAACCATGTCAAACGCAAAGACAGGCTCATCATGCGCAAACGCAGCCAGCACAGCGTCGCCCGCAATGTCAGCGGCCAGCACCACATCCACCACGCCCGGCAAGGCCAGCGCGGCTTGGCAGTCCACGCCCAGCAGCTTGCCGTGGGCCACGGTTGACATGATGGGCGCGGCGTACAGCGTGCCTTTGAGCTCGGGTATGTCGTCCACGTAAGTTGCCACGCCCGCCACCTGGGCGCGCGCGCTTTCGTGAAACGTGGACTGGCCGGCGGCTGTCATTCGTCGCCGCCCAAGGCAAATGACTCAAGGTTGATCTGCTGCAAGCCCTGGCTTTCAAGCCAAAAGCGCTCCAGCAAGTTACCCAGCAGCTGCGTGCGGTAGGCGTTGCTGGCCCGCATGTCAGAAATCGGTAAAAACTCAGCGCGCAGCACCGTTTTCAGGTGGTCAACAGTGGCTTTTGACCAGTCTTTACCCAGGCATGCAGCTTCTGTTTGAACAGCACGCACCGGCGTGGCCGCCACACCACCCACGCCGATGGAAGCTTTCACAACGCTGCCGTTGGCGATGTGCAGGTTCAGCCCCAGGCAGACGGCCGAGATGTCGTCGTCAAAGCGTTTGGAGACTTTGTAGATGCGCAAGAACTCATCTGGCGTTGGCTTGGGTACTTTGATCCAGGCCAGCACCTCGTCTGCTGCCAGCACGTTTTGCCGATAGCCCGTGTAGAACTGCTCCAGCGGCATGCTTGTGTGTCCGCGCACGCTCATCAGCACCACATGGGCCCCCAAGGCAATCAAAAGCGGCATCGAGTCACCTATCGGCGAACCGTTGGCCACGTTACCGCCCAGCGTGCCCGAGTTGCGCACCGGCAAGCCCGCAAACCGCGCTGCAAAGTCGCGCAACAAGGGGCGGTCTTTGGCGAGCGCATCAAAGGCATCGTTCAAAGTAACCGCCGCACCAATAGCGATGTGTTGCGGGTAGTCTTCAACACGGCGCAGCTCGGCAACCCTGGTCACGTCAATGATCTGGTCAAACTGCCGGTGCTGCTTGGTCACCCACAGGCCCAAGTCGGTGCCACCGGCCACGACCTGGGCACCCGGCTGCTTGGCGCGCAGCGCCAGCAGCCCCCCAAGCGTGACCGGCGATTGATAGCCGCATTTATCTGCCAAATTGGCCTGTAGCCCAATAGATTCATGGGCTATATGCTCTAGTTTTTGTAGCAATTCAAATTCATTGAGACGCTCCAGCGGCAGCGCATTCAGCCGTTGCGCAGCGTCCAAAATAGGCCGATAGCCCGTGCAGCGGCACAGGTTGCCAGACAGCGCCGCCTGCGCCAATTCGCGCGAGATGGCTTGCCCCTTGCAACTGTGGTTTTGGTACATCGCAAACAAGCTCATGACAAAACCCGGCGTGCAAAAGCCGCATTGCGAGCCATGGCAGCGCAGCATGGCTTCTTGCACGGCATGAAGTTTGCCGCCGTCAGCGGCAATGTCTTCAGCCGTCCACACCGCCATGCCATCGACAGAATGCGCCAGGCGAATGCAACTGTTCACGGCCTTAAAACTCAGCTTGCCATCGACTTGCTCACCCAGCACCACCACACACGCACCGCAATCACCCTCGCCGCAACCTTCTTTGGTCGCCGTGCTGCACAAGTCCTCACGCAGCACCTGCAGCAAGGTGCGGCTGGGCGGCACATCGTTCAAACACACAAGGTCACCACGCTTAAAAAAGCGAAGCGGCCGGCAGTTGGCGGCAGGTAGGGGTGGCAAAGGCATAGCCGTCATTTTTGCAGGGTATTTCAGCAGCCGCACCGCCCGCCTGCAAAAAAACCCAGCCACGCCATAAACGAAAGCTGCAGCAGCCCAGATCGCCTTTCGTTATCGCCCGCAAGACAGCGCAACTGGCGTGACTCGCACAACAACCAAACGTCTGGCTGAGGTATTGGGTGTTGAAGTCAACAGTGACCTTGACCCCGTAGTAACCGATTACCCTTGCCCCACGGCACCTCTAAAGGCGCGCATGATGGCAGGATGGGGTTGCTGATGAAAGCGAGCACGCCGCCGTGGCCCAGGGGCCAGGCAGGCCCCCATCGGTATTGCGCAAGCTGCTATCTAAAAAATAGCAGCCTGCAAGCCCGAGGGCCGGGCTGGCCTGCGCATGGCAGGCTCC
>JBKCGU010000070.1:0-15192 GCA_046303055.1 Polaromonas sp. | reverse complement strand
GGCCGGCCTTGCCGTACTGGTGGCCTGCGCCTTGCCCTTGGCCATGATCAACATCGGCTACAACGCCTCACACGGCTGGCCGAACATCATGTTCAATGTGTACAACCGCAACGAAGGCGCTGTGTTTGAGTGGCGCAAGCCCTTGATGTATGTTGGCATGATGGTTTATCTGATCACACCTGCTGCGTTGTGGTTGGCGCTCAGGCACCGTCAAGCCATGGCGCGTATGGGTTCTGCCTTTAGCACGCATCGTTTGCTGGCTTGTCTGGTGCTGGTGCCCTTGCTGTTTTTTGCGCTGCTGTCTGGTAAAAAAGTCATTGGTCTGCATTGGGTGCTGTCGTTTTACCCCTTTGGGTTCGCGCTGCTGGCGTTTGCGCTGCCGTTTGAGAAACTCAAAACTGCGGCGGTGGGGTTGGCTGTGTTTGCCGGCCTGCATGTTGCTGTGGTGGGCGCTTTGTACATGACATCGTTAGACACCTGGCGCACGACCGCGCCGCTGTCAAAAATCTACCCGCAAGTCATTCGCAGCTACAAAACAGCAGACATCCTCAGGCAGATTGAAAAACCCGGTGTGGTGCTGATGGCCGATGCCTACACCGCTGCGTCGATTTACGGTTTTGAACGTCGCCAGTACATGCCTGTGTTTGGGGTGGGGCGCTTTCATGCGCGGCAAGACGACATGCTGGTGGACTTTTCGGTTTACAACGGCAAAACAATTCGTGTCATCACGGGTGCGGCCCCGGTTCTGGATGACTTCAAACCTTATTTTGAACAGGTTTCCACACTGACAGTCATGCAAAACGGGGTTGCGTTTTATGCGGTGGAGGGTGTGGGTTTTAACTATCCCGCTTATCGCCAGGGCGTGCTGGGCGATATCTTCAAGCGCTTTTACAACATTCCCAAATGGCTGCCCATGACCGGGTGCCCGTTTTGCGAGCGCTACTGCGGGCAGGTCAGATGCCCATAGACCAAACCGTCAATCAACCGGCGGTCAACCCGTTGGCCAAACCGGCGGTCAATCAGCTTGTGATTGCTGCGTTTGACTTTGACGGCACATTGACCGAGCGCGACACCCTGATGCCGTTTTTGGCAAGCGGCCTGGGCTGGCCCCGGTTTTTACTGGCATTGCTGGTCTGTTCTCCCTGGCTGGCGGCTTTTGCGCTTCGGCTGATGCCCAATCATGTGGCCAAGCAAAAGCTGCTGCAGGTCAGCCTGCACAACAAAACCACAGCGCAGGTGGACGACTGGACAACCCGCTGGCTGGGTCAGAGCCTGCCCGGTCAATTGCAAAGCTGGTCAATGGCGCGACTTTTTGAGCACCAGCAAGCCGGCCACTGCTGTGTGCTGGTCAGCGCATCACCCGACATTTACCTGAAGCGCGTTGCCCGCCAACTCGGTTTTGATGCGCTGTTGTGTACCGAAATGGCGGCAGAAAGCGGGCGGTTGACGGGCCTGATGAAAACACCCAACTGCCATGGGGAGCAAAAAGTACTGCGCCTGAAAGCCTGGATGACAGAGCGCTTTGGCGCCAATGGTGGGGCTGAAGTTGTCTACGCCTACGGCGACACACCCGGCGACAAGCCCATGCTGCGGATGGCAAAGCATGCTTTTTACCGTGGCAAGCCTTGGCCGGCCTGAAAACAGGCTTTCCAGGCCTTTCATGCGTGTTTTAGGGCTTTCAGCCAATGAATATATGCGCTAGCAGCTACTAAAATAATAGCGTCAACCAGGCTTGATACCTGCATCAAAAGCCTTTTGAAGCCCGCCGCTACTCAAGCTGTTTGACCGTTGCTGTAAGCCCCGACGAGTGCCTGCAAGTGCGCACGCTGGCCTTGCTCCAGGTAAGGCACCAGCAGATTGAGCACATGGTGCGCGCCGCGCAGCAAGGCGGTTTGGGCGTTTTCAGGCTCTAGCGCTCTGCGCGGGTCGCGCACGTACTCAAAGCTCAGCCAATACGTCAGCACCACCACCATGCTGGTAGCGGTGGCTTCGACTTCGCGTGAATCAATGGACACAGCGCCGGCACGGGTCATGCCATCCAGCAGGGCTTTGATGGAGCGCGTCTTGTTGTTAAGCACCCACTGAAAGTGCGTCTCCAGCCTGCGGTTTTTGCTCAGCAGATCGTTCAGGTCTCGGTACAAAAAACGGTACTGCCAGATCAGCTCAAACAGGGTGTGCATGAAAAACCAGGCGTCTTCTACATTTCGCACACCATCACTGGCATGGAGCAGCTCGCTCAAGCTGCGCTCATAGCGGTCGAACAGCGAGTTGATCAGCTCGTCTTTGGCGGGGTAATGGTAGTAAAGGTTGCCAGGGCTGATGGACAGCTCGGCCGAAATCAGTGTGGTGGACACATTGGGCTCGCCAAAGCGGTTAAACAGCTCCAGCGTGACCTCCAAAATACGCTCGGCGGTGCGACGCGGCGCTTTTTTCACCATGGTGTGTTCCTTCAGTACGACCAAACTTTACCCCAGCGCACGCCTGGGGTAAATGAGGGATGTCCAGAGGAGCCGCTTTAATCTGACTTGCGCGGGGCGGGGCGTTTGGCGGTCGCTTTTTTGGCGGCTGGCTTGACTCTAGGGTTTGCGGGTGCTTTGGCAGCAGGGGCTTTGGCGGCCATTTTTTGTACGGTCTTGGTCAGCTCGTCGATGCGCGCCGCCAGGGCGTCAACATCTTTGGCTGCAGGCACGCCGAGCTTGTTCAGCGCTTTGGCCACCCGGTCTTCAAAAATGTTTTCCAGCTTGTCCCATTGCTGACCGGCTCTGGACTGGATGTCGCCTGCCATGTTGGCCATTTTGCTGGTGGCTTCAGAGAGTTTTTCTTCGGCCACCGCTTGCGTTTTACGCTGCATTGACAGGCCTTCTTTCATGAGCGATTCAAACACCTTGCCGCCGCCTTCTTGTGCTTTTGAAAAAGCGCCCAGGCCAGCCAGCCAGATTTGCTGGGCCGATTCCTTCACGGCGCCTGCCAGGTGGGGGGTAGACGCTTTGTCCGCGCTCGTTTTCTGCCATTTTTTGACCATGCTGTGCTCCGTTGGTTGTGAATCAGTGTGGGCGCTACTGTAAATCGATGGCTATTGCCTGGGTAGGTACATGCCTCTAGAACACCAGGGTGTTCTGCCTGGTGCGGTGGCGTGCGTTGGCTGGTCATCAAAGGCAACGGCGATGGCCGAGATGATGCGCGGCATCCATTTCTGACCCGCGCTGCGCATGGGATAATTTACGGGCAGCCGATGGGCGCTGTCTTCAAGGACTTCCATGCTTTTGGTAACTGGTGGCGCTGGTTTTATCGGGTCCAATTTCGTCCTGGACTGGCTTGCGCAGTCTGACGAAGCCATAGTCAATCTAGACAAGTTAACTTACGCTGGCAATCTTGAAAACCTGTCCTCGCTTGACGGCGACAAGCGCCATGTGTTTGTCAAAGGCGATATTGGCGATTCAGCCTTGGTCGCCGGGCTGCTTGCCACGCATCAGCCACGCGCTGTGATCAATTTTGCAGCGCAGTCCCATGTAGACCGCTCGATTCATGGGCCTGAAGACTTCATTCAAACCAACATCGTCGGCACCTTTCATTTGCTGGAAGCGGTGCGAGCGCATTGGAACGGACTGCAAGACGCGGCCAAGGCCAGTTTTCGCTTTTTGCATGTGTCAACTGACGAGGTGTATGGCTCGCTGGGTAGAGATGCGGCAGCATTTACCGAAACCCATGCCTACGCACCCAACAGCCCTTATTCAGCCAGCAAGGCGGCCAGTGACCACTTGGTGCGGTCATACCACCACACCTACGGGTTGCCGGTTTTAACCACCAACTGCAGCAACAATTACGGCCCGTATCACTTCCCTGAAAAGCTGATTCCTCTGATGATCGTCAACGCCCTGGCGGGCAAGCCACTGCCCGTGTATGGCGACGGCCAGCAGATTCGCGACTGGCTGTACGTCAAAGACCATTGCAGCGCGATTCGCGAAGTGTTGGCGCGCGGCAGGCTGGGCGAGGTTTACAACGTCGGCGGCTGGAACGAAAAGCCCAACCTGGACATTGTTCACACCCTGTGCCAGTTGCTTGACGAGTTGCGGCCCAAAGCCGGTGGCGGCAGCTACCAGTCGCAAATCACTTATGTCACCGACCGGCCTGGCCACGACAGGCGTTATGCGATTGATGCCAGCAAAATTGAACGCGAGCTGGGTTGGCGGCCTCTGGAGACTTTTGAGACGGGTATTCGTAAAACCGTCGCCTGGTATCTGGCCCACCCTGACTGGGTCAGCCACGTCCAAAGTGGAGCCTATCGCGAATGGACAACAAAGCAGTACGGTGGTTCGTCCGAGGCTGAAGCGCTGGCTTGATGTGGTGTAATATGACAATGTAATATGACAATGTAATATGACGCCGTAAGACGACTTTGAAAGCTTTTCCATGAGTACAACTGCCAAAATTTTTATGAGTGGTCGTAGCCAAGCCATTCGCTTGCCGGCAAAGTTGCGCATGGATGCCAAGGAAGTTCGCATTGAGCAGGTCGGAAATGCGCTTTGGGTCCAGCCTCAGGGCTCGGCGAGTCAGACCATGGCAGATTGGCTGGCTGGTTTTTATCAAAACAGTGAGCCGCTACCCGATCAGTTTCTGGCAGAGCGGAACGACGCGCCGCCGCAGACGCGCGATTGGTCCTGAACAGGTTGGGGCCATGCGTCGCACCCTGGACACCAACATTTGCAGCTACATCCTGCGTCGGCACCCTGCATCCATGATTGAGCGGTTTGCCGGGCTGGACCGAAGCGAGCTCTGGTTGTCGGCCATGGTGGTTGCCGAATTGCGCTTCGGCGCAGCCAAACTCGCTTCCGTCCGCTTTTCTGCCGCAGTTGAAGCCTGGGTGAATGGCTTTGAGGTTCGTCCCTGGCCAATCGAGGCCAGTTCGCCATACGCCCATAGTCGTGCCGCACTTGAGCGGTCTGGCAAAAGCATCGGCGGCATGGACTTGTTGATTGCCGCGCATGCCATGGCTGAAGACACTGTCTTGGTCACCAACAACGCACGCGAGTTTTTGCGCGTGCCCGGTCTGGCTGTCGAGGAATGGGCTCTTGAGTAACCTGGCGGGCTTGAAAATCCTGCTGCTCGGCGCCAACGGCCAAGTCGGCTGGGAGCTGCAGCGCAGCCTGAGCCCTTTGGGCGAGCTGATTGCGCTGGATCGCCACAGCACGGACTTTTGTGGCGACTTGACCAACCTGAACGGTCTGGCAGATACCGTGATGCGGGTGGCGCCGGATGTCATCGTCAATGCAGCGGCCTACACAGCGGTGGACAAGGCTGAAAGCGACTCTGACTCTGCGCAACTCGTCAACGCGGCGGCTCCCGGCGTTCTGGCGACAGCAGCCGCCAATGCAGGCGCATGGCTGGTACATTACTCAACCGACTATGTCTTTGACGGCAGCGGCAGCAAGCCCTGGGTTGAAACTGACCCGACCGGGCCGCTGAATGTGTACGGCAAAACCAAGCTGGAGGGCGAGCAGCGCATTGCCGGTCAATGCGCCAAGCACCTGATTTTTCGCACCAGTTGGGTCTACGCGGCACGCGGCGGCAACTTTGCCAAAACCATGCTGCGCCTGGCACGCGAGCGTGAAACACTCCATGTGATCAACGACCAGTTTGGCGCGCCTACCGGCGCTGACCTGCTGGCTGATGTGACAGCTCACACCATTGCGCACGTGCTCGACCGCCCCCATGATGCCGGCTTGTATCACCTGGCTGCAGGTGGCGAAACCACCTGGTTTGAGTATGCAAAATACGTCATAGACCAATCGTTACAAGGGCAAGAAGCTCCTGAAATGATAGTGAAAAAGATCATTCCGGTTGCCACCAGCGCCTTTGCGACTGCGGCCCAACGCCCGCACAACTCACGCCTGAACACGGCTAAACTTCAGCAAACTTTCGGTTTGTGGCTACCGCCTTGGCAGCAGGGCGTGTCGCGCATGCTGGCTGAAACCTCTGAATTAAAAAGATGACCCAATGGCCCAGCTCACCCAGCTCACCCAGCTCACCCAGCCGCTGGTGAAAAATGGCCACGGCCAGTATTTGCTGCGCCTGTTAAATGAGCAAGGTCGCGCATGAAAGTAACCGCGACGACTATCGCTGATGTCCTGATCATTGAGCCCAAAGTGTTTGGTGATTCGCGCGGTTTCTTTTTTGAAAGCTTCAACCAGCGCGACTTCAACGCCGCAACTGGCACCGATTTCAGCTTTGTGCAGGACAACCACAGCCGGTCAGAAAAAGGCGTGCTGCGCGGCCTGCATTACCAGTTGGGCAAGCCCCAAGGCAAGCTGGTGCGGGTGGTGCGGGGCTCGGTTTTTGACGTCGCGGTGGACATTCGCCCGGCATCGCCCACCTTTGGCAAATGGTTTGGCATGGAGCTGAACGAGCATGACAACCGCCAGTTATGGGTGCCACCGGGCTTGGCGCACGGGTTTTTGGTGCTCAGTGAAAGCGCAGATTTTCTGTATAAAACCACCGACTACTACGCGCCTGAGCTTGAACGCTGCCTGCGCTGGGACGACCCGGCACTTGCCATCGCATGGCCGCTGTCTGGCCCGCCCCTGTTGTCAGCTAAAGACGAGTTGGGACTGGAGTTACGGTTTTTGGAAACCTTCGGGTCGGCTGTTTGAGCCGGCTTAAAAGCTAACTTACCACGCGCCTGCCACAAGTCACGGGCCGCATGCACAGTCAGCCCACAAAGCGCGCTGACGGGAGGCGCCCAAGCGGTACCGCGTACATACCCCAGCGGCCGAATGCATCGTCAAAGGCAAGGTGCACAAGCAATACGAGTTTGGGGTGAAGGTCGGTATCGTCTCGACCAGCAAGGAATGCTTTGTGATTGGCGCCAAGTCGCTACCGGGCAATCCGTATGACGGGCACACACTCAAGGACTGTGTCGAGCCTGTGATAGGACACATGAAATCAGACGGTCGCCTCGCCAGAAACTTTCTCAAAGGTGTTGAGGGCGATGCCATGAACGCGCTGCTGTGTGGTGCCAGGCACAGCACGCGCAAGATCCTCAAGAGGCTGAGGCTTCTTTGCGCCCGATTCGGTAGCACCATGCTGCAACTCTTGAGCGCCTGCCACGTCAGGCGTACCGCTTTCGAACCGCTGGCCGTGTGAGCAGCGAGTTTCTCTGGGGGGACTAAATACTTTTGGGCATTCAGGGGAAAGGAGCTTTATCAGGGGTATGATTAAACGAATTCGTACAAACAATCCTTTATGAATCACCCCTGCCCGAGCTTGTTGCCTGTAACGCACCATTTCGTGGGCGAGCCAAAAGCCAAATAGCTCCCATACCAGCACCGCCGAATCAGCTCACTCATTTAACCAGCGATGACCAGCCGCCGTTCAAAGCTTCAAGAGGACACCTATTTCAGGGTTTTGCGCATGCTGCAAGAAAACCCCGACCTGACCCAGCGCGACATTGCAGAGCGCTTGGGCGTCAGCTCCAGCGGGCTCAACTACTGCCTTAACGCCCTCATCGACAAAGGCTGGGTCAAGGTGCAAAACTTCAGCCAGTCCAAAAACAAATTTGGCTACATCTATGTGCTGACCCCGCAGGGCATCGCGGAAAAGATCACTTTAACCAGCCGATTCCTCAAGCGCAAACAAGCCGAATACGAAGCGCTCAGGGTTGAGATTAATGGTTTGACTGAAGCGCTCGGCTTGCAAAAACAAAAAAAATGAACACCCAGCATAAAACTATTGCCATCATTGGCTTGGGCTACGTAGGCCTGCCTCTCGCCGTTGAGTTCGGTAAGCAACGGCCCACCATCGGTTTTGATATCAATGCAGCGCGCATTGCCGAACTGCAAAGTGGCCACGACCATACGTTGGAATGCAGTGCGCAAGAGCTTGCCCATGCAACACAGCTGAGATACAGCGCCGCAGCGCAAGACCTCCGAACCGCGCAAATCTACATAGTGACGGTGCCCACGCCAGTAGACCAAGCCAACCGGCCCGATATGACGCCTTTGGTTAAGGCCAGCGAAACCGTAGGCAAAGCACTCAAGGCAGGCGACATCGTCATTTATGAATCTACGGTCTACCCCGGAGCGACCGAAGAGGTGTGTGTACCCGTACTCGAAAAGTTCAGCGGCCTCAAGTTCAACCACGATTTTTTCTGCGGCTACAGCCCCGAGCGCATCAACCCTGGTGATAAAGTCAACACGCTCACCACCATTCGCAAAATCACCAGCGGCAGCACGCCTGCAGTGGCAGACGAAGTGGATGCGCTCTATAACGGCATCATCAAAGCCGGCACCTGGAAGGCCAGTAGCATCAAGGTGGCTGAAGCCGCCAAGGTCATCGAAAACAGCCAGCGCGACTTGAACATCGCGTTCGTCAACGAACTCTCAGTCATCTTTGACCGCATCGGCATCGACACACTCGAAGTGCTCGAAGCCGCTGGGAGCAAGTGGAACTTCTTGCCGTTCCGTCCGGGCATGGTGGGTGGCCACTGCATTGGCGTGGACCCGTATTACCTGACCCACAAAGCCGAGGAACTCGGCTACCACCCACAAGTCATCTTGGCAGGGCGTCGAATCAACGATGACATGGCTCGCTACGCAGCCCGCGCCGTGATCAAACGCATGTTGCAAAACGGTATCGATGTAGCCCGAAGCAAAGTGGGTGTGATGGGCATCACCTTCAAAGAAAATTGCCCTGACATCCGCAACAGCAAAGTGGCAGATCTGGTCAAAGAGCTGCAGGACTGGGGTGTCACGGTGGTGGTCGCAGACCCTTGGGCTGATGCCGAAGAGGTTAAGCACGAATATGGCATCGATCTGGGTGACATCAACGTCGAAAATCCGGTGGATAGCCTCGTCATCGCCGTTGGGCACAATGAATTCCGTTCATTGTCGCCAGAAACATTGAAAAGCTATTGCACCATCCACCATCAACCTGTAGCGGCAGACCTGAAGACCTTGTTTGACCGTCATGCCTTGGCTAATGCAGGTTTCACTGTATTCCGACTCTGAGAACATTTGAACCATGAAAAACTTTGCACTCATCGGCGCCGCTGGCTACATCGCACCTCGCCACATGCGCGCCATCAAAGACTTGGGCCATAACCTTTCGGTGGCTTATGACATCAACGACTCGGTCGGCATCATCGACAGCATCTCGCCACAAAGTGAGTTCTTCACCGAGTTCGAACGCTTTCAAGAGTTTGCTCACCAAGCCAAACGCAATGCCGCTACCCGGCTCGACTACGTGGCCATTTGCTCGCCTAACTACTTGCACCACCCGCACATCGCCGCAGGCCTGCGCCTGGGCTGCGACGTGATTTGCGAAAAACCTCTCGTTCCCACGCCAGAGCTGATGGACGAGCTGGCGTTGGTTGAAAAAGAAACAGGTAAACGCGTCTACAACATCCTTCAGTTGCGTCACCATGATGCGATCCTGAAACTGCGCGACAAAGTCGCCGCTGCCCCCAAAGACACCAAGTTTGATGTTGAGCTGACCTACATCACCAGCCGAGGCAAGTGGTACATGGAAAGCTGGAAAGGCGACAACCGCAAATCATTCGGTGTGGCCACCAACATTGGCGTGCACTTTTACGACATGCTGCACTTCATCTTCGGCAAACTGCAGCGCAACGTCGTGCACCACAGCGGCACCCAAAAGGCCGCAGGCTATCTGGAATACGAACGCGCCCGCGTGCGCTGGTTCTTGTCGATTGATGCCAATGATCTCCCCGCCGAAGTGCAAGGCAAAAAAACCACCTACCGCAACATCAATATCAGCGGCGAACAGCTCGAATTCAGCGAAGGCTTTACCGACCTGCACACCACCAGCTACAGCGAAATTTTGGCAGGCCGTGGCTACGGCCTGGCCGACGCCCGCCACTGCATTGAAACCGTCAACGTCATCCGCACCGCCCAAGTCGTCAAAGGCGTACAAGGCGAAGTCCACCCTTTTGTTGCAGGCCTGCGCTAACCCGCCTTTGTCACTCCCATGCCCACCACCATCCACCCCAGCGCCATCGTGGACGAAGGCGCACAAATCGGCGAAGGCTCTCGCGTTTGGCACTTTGTTCACGTCTGCGGTGGGGCGCGCGTTGGCAAAGGCGTTTCGTTGGGCCAAAACGTCTTTGTGGGAAACAAAGTCACCATCGGTGACAAGTGCAAGATCCAGAACAACGTATCGGTTTATGACAACGTGACTTTGGAAGAAGGCGTTTTCTGCGGCCCTAGTATGGTCTTTACCAATGTCTACAACCCTCGCTCATTGATTGAGCGGAAAAACGAATACCGCGATACCCTTGTCAAAAAAGGTGCCACCCTCGGTGCCAACTGCACCATCGTTTGCGGTGCCACTGTGGGCGAATACGCTTTTGTTGGCGCAGGTGCGGTCATCAACAAAGACGTCAAGTCCTATGCGCTCATGGTCGGTGTGCCCGCCCGCCAAGTTGGCTGGATGAGCGAATTTGGTGAGCAACTCGACTTGCCCCTTGACGGGCACGCACAAACCGCATGCCAGCACACAGGTGACCTATACATCCTGAACGGCAACACATTGACCAAACAACCCAAGTGAGCGCCATGGAATTCATCGATCTTAAAAGTCAGTACCAGCGTCTGAAAAAAGAAATTGATGCTGGCATTCAACGTGTACTCGACCATGGCCAATACATCCTCGGCCCCGAAGTGGCCGAGTTGGAGGAAAAGCTGGCCGCCTACACCGGGGCCAAGCACTGCATCACAGTGGCCAATGGCACCGACGCGCTGCAAATTGCGCAAATGGCGCTGGGCATTGGCCCGGGCGACGAAGTGATCACGCCCGGCTTTACTTACATCGCCACGGCCGAGACCGTGGCCCTGCTGCGGGCCAAACCCGTGTATGTGGACATTGACCCCCGCACCTACAACCTGGACCCGGCACTGCTAGCGGCCGCCATCACCCCCCGTACCAAAGCCATCATCCCCGTCAGCCTCTACGGCCAATGTGCCGACTTTGACGCCATCAACGCCATCGCCGCGAAACACGGCATCCCCGTTATTGAAGACGCGGCCCAAAGCTTTGGCGCAACGTACAAAGGCCGCAAAAGCTGCAATCTGACGACGATTGCTTGCGCCAGCTTCTTCCCCAGCAAACCGCTGGGCTGCTACGGCGATGGCGGAGCTATCTTTACCAACGACGACGAACTGGCTAAAGTGATGCGGCAGATAGCCCGCCACGGCCAAGACCGCCGCTACCACCACATCCGCGTGGGCGTCAACAGCCGCTTAGACACCCTGCAAGCAGCTGTTCTGCTACCCAAACTAGCCATTTTTGAAGAAGAAATCAACCTGCGCCAGCAAGTGGCAACTCGTTATGCAACCATCTTTACCGGCGATGTGCGGCAACTCATGACCCCGATAGTATTGCCCTACATCGCGCCTCACAACACCAGCGTCTACGCTCAGTACACCATTCGATTGCAAAACCGTGCTGCCGTACAAGAAAAGTTAAAGCAAGCAGGCATCCCGACGGCTGTACATTACCCGATTCCATTGAACAAACAACCAGCAGTTTCTGATTCATCTGTGAACCTACCAGAAGGCGATGAGGCGTCGGAGCAAGTCATTAGCCTCCCGATGGGACCCCATTTAACGGAACCGGACCAGCAGCGGATTGGACGTTGCTTGGCCACTGTTAACTGACGTCTTTGATTCTGCTAAATTTTCAAACGACTTATGAAAAAAATTCTCATTACCGGCGCCGACGGTTTTATTGGTTCACACCTTACTGAAGAATTGGTACGCGCAGGCTACGATGTTCGAGCCTTTGTGCTCTACAACTCCTTCAACTCTTGGGGTTGGTTGGACCGATGCGCTGCTGACGTCAAAGGCAAATTCGAAGTGTTCGCTGGTGACGTTCGCGACCCCAACGGTGTGCGCACTGCTATGAAAGACTGCGATGTAGTGTTGCACCTAGCGGCGCTCATCGCTATCCCATATTCATATCACTCACCAGACACCTACGTTGATACCAACATTAAGGGCACTCTCAATATCGTTCAAGCGGCACGTGACTTGGGCGTGAGCAAGGTAGTGCAAACATCAACCAGCGAGGTGTATGGCACCGCACGATATGTGCCCATTACTGAAGACCACCCATTGCAGGGCCAGTCACCCTATTCGGCAAGCAAGATTGGTGCAGACCAAATCGCCATGTCTTTCTATTCATCGTTTGGCACGCCGGTAACGCTGTTGCGCCCCTTTAACACCTACGGCCCGCGCCAATCAGCCCGCGCCGTGATTCCAACCATCATTACCCAGATTGCCAACGGGAAGCGGCAAATCAAACTCGGTGCGGTTTCACCTACACGCGACTTCAACTACGTGGCAGATACGGTCGCTGGTTTTATTGCTGCACTGGAATCGGATCGTGGCACTGGTGAAGTTATCAACATTGGCAGCAATTTCGAGATTTCTATTGGTGACACCGCTCACGCAATTGCTGAGGCAATGGGCACTTCTATCGAAATCATTACCGACGAACAGCGACTGCGCCCTGAAAAAAGTGAGGTTGAGCGTCTATGGGCATCCAACACTAAAGCGCGCGAACTACTCGATTGGCAACCCAAATACGGCAGTCGTCAGGGTTTCCTACGCGGCCTAACAGAGACCATTGCTTGGTTTCGTGAACCTGCAAATTTGTCCGCCTACAAGGCTGACCTCTACAACATCTAAGCGCCATGGATACGCATAGAAATCTGCCGCAGGACATCGCCCGCGCTATTAAGTCTGTAGTGGGTGACGGACCACTAGGCTTACATGAGCCCCGTTTTAGTGGGAATGAATGGGTTTATTTAAAGGAATGTCTTGATTCAACCTACGTGTCGTCTGTCGGCAAGTTTGTTGACCGTTTCGAGGATGACTTAGCTAACTTCACGGGTGCCAAACGTGCGGTTGCCGTGGTCAATGGCACTGCCGCACTGCACGTGGCGCTGATGTTAGCTGGCGTCAAAGCTGGCGACGAGGTTTTGTTGCCAGCACTCACCTTCATCGCCACCGCCAATGCAGTGGCCTATTGCCAGGCAACGCCGCATTTTGTTGACAGTGAGGTACGGTCGCTTGGCATGGATGCAGTCGCCCTGCGTGAATATCTATCCACTATTGCCGAAATGCGCAACGGGCAATGCGTCAACCGTAGTACTGGTCGAGTCATCCGAGCAATGGTTCCAATGCACACCTTTGGGCATCCGGTCGATATAAATGCGCTTTTGGCCATAGCACATGATTTCCACTTGCAATTGATCGAAGATGCTGCTGAGTCACTAGGCAGTACTGTGGGCGGCCAGCACACTGGCACTTTTGGATTGATGGGTACCTTGAGCTTTAACGGCAACAAGACCATCACCACCGGCGGCGGTGGTGCCATCCTGACCAATGATGTCGAGCTGGGAAAACGGGCCAAACACATCACGACAACAGCCAAGTTGCCGCATCGATGGAACTTTGTGCATGATGAGGTGGGCTTCAACTACAGGTTACCCAACCTGAATGCCGCCTTGGGTTGTGCCCAGCTTGAGCAGTTGCCAGGTTTCTTGCGCGATAAGCGCCGCCTGTTTGAACAGTATCAGGCGGCTTTTTTAAAAGTGCCAGGTGTGCACCTAGTTGCCGAGCCAGCTGGTTGCATTAGCAACTACTGGTTGCAGACATTGCTGCTAGACGCAGCACACGCCGATCAACGCGATGCCGTGTTAGCTGCTACCAATGACGAAGGCTTGATGACTCGCCCGATCTGGGCACTGATGAACCGACTGCCCATGTATGCCAACGCGCCGAGCGCGCCCTTGCCAGTGGCTGAATCGCTAGAGCAGCGAGTGATCAACATCCCCAGCAGCTCTGGCCTTTGTACTGTAGCCCCATGAGCAAACCTAGTCTGATACTGATTGGTGCCGGTGGCCACGCTCATGCGTGTATCGATGTCATCGAGCAGCATGGTGGCTTCCAAATTGCCGGGCTGATCGGCATGCCAAATGAGATGCATGACCATCATCTTGGTTATGCCGTGATCGGCACAGATACCGATTTGCCTGAGCTGGCCAAAACCATTCCTTACGCACTGATCACATTGGGGCAAATAAAAACGCCCGCACATCGCACCCGGCTATACCAGCAGGTCGTAGCACTTGGGTTTCAGTTGCCCACCCTCATTGCGCCTAGTGCTTATGTTTCACGTCATGCCACTCTGGGCGCCGGGACAATCGTGATGCATGGTGCCATAGTCAATGCCGGTGCCAGCGTGGGGAAAAACTGCATCATCAATACACGTGCCCTGATTGAGCATGATGCAAGCGTAGCTGACCATTGCCATATTTCAACAGGCGCCATCATTAACGGCAACGCTGTGATCGGATCTGGTAGCTTTGTTGGTAGCGGAAGCATCATCAAGGAAGGTGCGTCACTTGGGCAGAATTGTTTGGTGGGTATGGGCCTTGCAGTTCGTCACAACTTGCCCAACAACGCCCAATTTGCCGGGTAGAAAATATCATGATCAAGCGAACACTCATCATTGCCGAAGCAGGCGTTAACCACAATGGCGATCTTGGGTTAGCCAAGCAGTTGATTGACGCGGCTGTAGACGCCGGAGCCGACTTGGTCAAATTCCAAACTTTCAGCGCCAGCCGTCAAGTCACCCGCATTGCCAAGAAGGCTGACTACCAAACCCAGACGACAGATGGCAAAGAATCGCAGCATGACATGCTTCAACGCCTGGAACTCACTGAGGCGATGCACCATGAACTCATTGCCCACTGTGCCACCCGCAACATCGGCTTTTTCTCGACTGGTTTTGACATAGAAAGCATTGACTTGCTGCTGAAACTTGGCCAGGATCACTTCAAAATACCCTCTGGTGAAATCACCAATCTTCCGTACCTGCGCCACATCGGACAGCTTGGCAAAAACACCATTCTGTCCACCGGAATGGCGACGTTGGGCGATGTAGAGGCTGCCATTGATGTTTTGGAGCTTGCAGGCACACCCCGTACCAGCATCACAGTGTTGCACTGCACCACCGAATACCCAACACCCATGGCAGAGGTAAACTTGCGTGCCATGCAAAGCATACAAGCCGCCTTTGGTGTGGCCGTGGGTTATTCCGACCATACACAGGGCATTGAAGTAGCAACTGCCGCAGTGGCGATGGGTGCGACGGTAATCGAAAAGCATTTCA
>JBKCGU010000069.1:0-2526 GCA_046303055.1 Polaromonas sp. | reverse complement strand
GCGAAGGTGTAGATTTCGTCTTTTATATTCTTATGGAACGCGGCGACCGCGACGATACCGGGTTCGTCGGGCAGATAATATTCAGCGCTCGCCTCGAAGCTGTCGGCGCGGCGCGGGCCGAGCTCAGGGTTGGGGCGGCTGATCGACTCGTCGGCGTTGATTAACTCCTGCCCCGCCACCGAATTGGGGTTGGGGCGGCCGACCCCCTTGAAATACGCCGCACGCAGGCGCAGCCGGTCGGTGACATCGAACAACCCAGTGATAGACGGCAAAAAGTCATCATAGCTGCTGTTGCGCGTCACCGTGGTGAACTGGTCTGTGCCAGCAACCGTGCGCCGTACCACGCTGGTTGCGGCTACGTCGGTCTTCTCATACCGGACGCCGACGATAATTAAATGCCGTTCGCCTTTGTGGCGGACTAGGCCATAGCCCGCGCCGACATCCTCCTTAAAGCGCCAGTCGCCTCCGATGATCTGCCGGTTGCTGGCCACCGCGTCGCGTGTGAAGCTGGCAGGATTGGTGTTGAAGAATGTCAGGAAGCTCTGAAAATCGACGAACAGCTGGTTGAAATCGGCGTAAATTGGCCGGTAGGTCTCCGCCTGGTTGAACTGGCTCAGCCTCAGGTCTACGCCTGCTGCCGGGTTGAAGAAATTCTGCGTCCGCTGGTTGTCGCGGATCGTCTTGCGATATTTGAAGCCCGCGCCAAATCCGAGGCCATCGTCGCTCTTCGCTCGATTCCAGCCATAGTCGAACTGGCCCTCGGTCACCTTGTCGGTCGAATCGTCCTCATAGGGGCGATACTGGGTGAAGCGGTATTGGCTAGGATCGCCAACGCGCGGGCTGGTGCCGGTGAGCACCGGAAATTCGCCATCGAGCCCTAAGTTGAACGTTGCCGCTGGCGCGACCAGGTTGAATGCAGTCTCGTTTGACGGCTCAAGGAAGGTCGCCTGCGAATAGGCGCCGCGCAGTGCGAAGTCGTGGCCATCGTCGGTTTCATAGTCGAGCTTCGCCTGACCCACATGCAGCGGCTTGCGGATCGGGAAATCATTGAAGCGCACAAAGCTGCCGCCACTGGTGTTGAGCAACTGCTGCGATTGACGAAGTTCATTATCGTCCTGCGCGAAGTAAGTGTAGGCTATCGAAGCTTCTAGCCCCGGCGCGGGCTGCGCCTCCAGCTTTGCAGTGCCGCCGTAGCGGTCAACCGAATTCGGATAGTTAGACCACAACAGGTTGGTACCCGCGCCCGCTGGCGTCGAAGCCGGGCCAGCGCCGACCTGCGGCGTCGTTACTGGCACCACCTGCGGAAGCAGTCGCTCCTGGTCTCGGCGCTTACGACTGAACGAACCCGAAACGAGGATGCCGAACATGCCGTCTGGCCCGAAGCGCGTCGAGATCGTTCCGTCGGCGCGGAAGTTGAGCCCGTCGTCCCCGTTTCGTCCAAAGCCGCGACCGGGCACCCCTTTCGAATCCGACGTGCCGATGAAAGCGTTGCCGAACACGTAGAGTCCCGGCCGGTCGAATGCGGAACGTGTGACGAGGTTGATCGATCCACCAATAGCATTGCCTTCAATCTCTGGCGTGCGCGACTTTAGGACTTCGAGCGAAGCAACCGCAGTTGACGGGATCGCTTCGAGGTTGAGCTGGCGATTGCCGCGCTCGGCAGTCGCCATTGTTGCGCCATCGAACGAGCCGACCGTATAGCTCGGGTTAAGTCCGCGCACCGACACGTAGCGGCCCTCGTCCTCATCAAACACCGTCTGCACGCCCGGCAGGCGGCGAAAACTGTCGGCAATGTTATAATCAGGCTGCTGACCAATATCATCGCTTTTTAGGAACTCAGCCACCAGCTCGCTCGACCGCTTGGACTCTATCGCAAGCCGGTTCTGCGCGCGAAAGCCAGTGACGGTAATCTGTTCTTCAGCTTCAGCCTCTTGCGCAACGGCCAAGGTGGGCCAAGCGACGCATGTCGATGCGAGAAGAACTGTGATGGCCTGATTTTTAAAAGTCATTGCATTGTCCCCGTGATTCTGTGGCTTCAGCTACTAACTCAAAGTGACAAATAGATGACGCGGCAGTGATCAGTGGCGCGGCAATGCCACTGCGTGCTTAATTCTTTTCGCGCTCACTGGTTCGGCAAAGTTAAACATTTAATCACCAACCACTAACATTGCTGCCAATTTGTTGTGGCGAATTAACGGCTGTTTTTGCACGATTCCGACAAGTCCTCGAATGTCAGCAACTGGGCGCAAAGCTGCCGCTCCGCATTTGTCTCGAAATCTGAACACAGGCATCCCGAGTGGCGGGATTGTTTAGTGTGGCGACTTCATCTAAGTCATTGAACACAAATCCTTCCGAGCAAATTGCCTGGAGAATGTTCGGATCGTGTTCGGATTTTCCAAGAGCTTTATAAACACGTCATTTAGAACGGAAATTTCATAGAGCCGAATCTTGCCAAGGTTGGGGTCGAGGGTTCGAATCCCTTCGCCCGCTCCAATGATTTCAATTACTTAGGCGATATCGCCTTTG
>JBKCGU010000068.1:0-2506 GCA_046303055.1 Polaromonas sp. | reverse complement strand
CGGCGGCGCAGGCCGACGATGGTTGGCATGCGGGGGTCGTCCCAGCCTGATACTTTGCCTTCATTGACCAGCTGCGCCAGCTTGCGTTTGCTGGTCAGCACGTAGGTCAGGTTCAGCCTGGCAAATTCGTATTGGCGGGGGTGGGGCGTGGCGATCAGGCCGCCTTCACACAGCCTGTCTAGCAGCCAGTCATAAAACGGGCGCTGGTCTTCAAACTCCAGCGTGCAAATGCTGTGGGTGATCTGCTCCAGCGCGTCTTCAATCGGGTGCGCAAAGGTGTACATGGGGTAAATGCACCACTTGTCGCCGGTGTTGTGGTGGTGCGCGCGGCGTATGCGGTAAATGGCTGGGTCGCGCATGTTGATGTTGGGGCTGGCCATGTCGATTTTGGCGCGCAGCACGGCGGCACCGTCAGCCAGCTTGCCGTCTCGCATTTCTCTAAAGCGCGCCAGGTTCTCGGCCACGGTGCGGGTGCGGTAGGGGCTGTCGATGCCCGGCTTGCCAAAGTCGCCCCGGTTGCGCTTCATGTCGTCGGGCGTTTGCTCGTCTACATAGGCCAGGCCGGCTTCAATCAAATACTCGGCCGCGCGGTACATGAAGTCAAAGTAGTCGCTGGCCTGGTAGGGCGCGTCGTTGCCTTCTTGCGCCCAGTCAAAGCCCAGCCACTTGACGGCATCAATGATGCCGTTGACGTATTCAATCTCTTCTTTTTCAGGGTTGGTGTCGTCAAAGCGCAGGTGGCACACGCCGCCGTAGTCGCGCGCCAGGCCAAAGTTCAGGCAAATGCTTTTGGCGTGGCCCACGTGCAGGTAGCCGTTTGGCTCTGGCGGGAAGCGCATGCGCACTTTTTGCGCGTCAACCGGCCCAGCCGCATGGTGCGCGGCGTCGCCGGGGCTTCCGCCCCAGTGGCGGCCTTGGTAAGCACCTGTTGCCAGGTCTTTTTCAATGATCTGGCGTAAAAAGTTGCTGGGCTTGTGGTTGTCAGGCGGGGTTTGTGATGCGGGGGAATTCATCCGTTGATTTTAGGGGTCTGGAAACCGCAAAGCTTTGTTACGTCTGGGGGGCGTCTTTACACGCCGCGGGGTAGGCGGTTGGGGTGGGGGCGCGTTTAATGAACACATGGGTATTTCACGCCCTGTACAGGAGATATTTATGAAGACAGTCGTTTACCCTAACCACCGCAACCGGGCTTTGCTGATAGCTGGCTCGTCTGCCGCGCTGGCCTTGGTTGCTATGGGTTTTGCAGGCGCAGCACATGCACGCGACAACGTGAGCATTTCAGTCGGGATAGGTGTGCCGGGTGTGCTGATTGGCGCGACCAACGCCTACCCGGTGTACAGCCAGCCACGGCCTGTGTATGTGCAACCCCGCCCGGTGTATGTGCAGCCTGCCCCGGTGTACTACCAGCCAGCGCCTGTTTACTACGCTGCACCGGCGCCTGTTTATTACCAGCGCCCGCAGGGCTGGAAGCACGGCCACTACAAAAAGCACCACAAGCACGACCGACATGACCGTGATGACGACAGGCGCGGCAGCTATCAGCAGCCTGGGTATTACAACCAGGGCTACGCGCCGGTTTATTACCAGCGCTGACCGACAGCATTGAGTCATAAAAAAACCTGCCAAATGCGAATAAGGCAGGTTTTTTTTCGTCGGCGTGCTGGCCTTTACTTACATGGCTTTCCAGAAAATATAGTCTGCCTGGTAGGGCAGGGTGAGCTTGTCGCCAATGTCAGCCGGGCCGCAGGCCTTGCTGATGTCCTGGCCGCCCTTGGTGTTGATGCGCTGGATGTATGTGACGTTTTGCATGGCGCCCGCATTCATGCCGGGTACGCCCCTGGACAACTGAACCGAAATGTTGTTGCTGCCAAGGGAAGGCGCAATGGCGATTTGAGTGCCAATCACGGTTGAACCGTCGTTGTGCGTCCACATGGCGGGCGGGCCGCTGTACCTGCCAATGTTTTTACCGGTGCGGTCAATCAGGTCTGCCTTGGGGCTGACGAGTGTCCAGCCAACTTGCCCGGTTGCGGCCACATTGGCGCGGCATTCGTAGTTCAATACGCCGACGCCAGTGGTTTCAAGCGCCACCACATTGCCGGCGGGCACGCGAATCGACTGAACCAGACTGTCCTGGCTGTATTCCTTGGCGGGTGGTTTGGCCGTGGTGCAAGCCGCCATGATGAGAGCCGTGCCAGTGACCATGCAGAGCGTGGCAAGGGCGCTTTTGCCGTAGGCGCGTGCGGTGTTGTGTACTGATTTCATATGTCCTCTTGCGCTGTTGGTCTTGATCAATCTGGGGGCTTGGGCCGCAGCGCCCACGCACCCAGCACTGGCGGATGCCGAAAAAAACGGAACATTGCCAGCGCTGGTGCCGGTGCGGCGTTGTGTAGCCAATATTGATGCGGCGGGCGGCTACCTGCTGGCCCCTAACGGCCAGCGCCTGATGTGGCAGCAAACTGTGGGGCTGGACATTGGGCTTGCTGTGCGGGACCTGGCAAACCCCGCA
>JBKCGU010000067.1:0-47836 GCA_046303055.1 Polaromonas sp. | reverse complement strand
GCCGGCCGCGTCATCTTTGGCGCTGTTCACGCGAAGACCCGACGACAAACGCGCCATGGACGTTGAAAGCGAGCTCTGGTTAGCAGCCAAATTGCGCTGCGCCACCAAAGAGGTGATGTTGGTATTGATGGTTGAGGACATAAATTACTCCTTGAGATACAAGTTGACCAGGGCATCGCTGCCCACTCTTTGAAGTCTGTCTTGACGGCAGATTCGGACAAAAAGAAGTGGGTGCTATCAAAAAAAAACACTTCCTTGTGTCGGCGAGTCATTCCTGGCTCGTTGACTTGTTATCGGGCGTTTTTTGCCTGGAATTAAGGGTCTTCAGTGGCTTCGATCCGTCAAAGTAGCCCGCTTAAATCAGCCTATTCGAAGCACTGCAAGCGGTCTACCTTGGCGGATCGCCGCCCTGGTCAACTTTTCGCGCGGTGCCCATAAGTACCCATAAGTACCCATAAATACCCATAAGTACCCATAAGTAGGCATATGACATATGACATATTGCTTATGTATACTCGCCTCGCTTGAGCTGCGGAGAAGTCATGAACCGTACCTATCGTCTCGTCTGGAGCGTTCGCCTTGCTGGCTGGATTGCCGCATCTGAAATTTGCCGTGGGCATGTAAAAGCCGCCAGCACGGTTCGGTGCGCAGCAGTTGTCGCCGGGTTGTCACTGGCCTTTAATGTCCTGGCTCTGGCGCCTGGGGAGCTGCCATCGGGTGGCCAGCTCAGTGCAGGGCAGGCACGCATTCAGGCAGCAGGCACTACGATGACGGTTCATCAGGACACCGCCAAAGTGGCCATCGACTGGCAAAGTTTTAACATCGGCAATCAAGCGGCGGTCAGCTTCAACCAACCTGCAGCCAGTGCCATTGCGCTGAACCGCGTCCTGGGACAAGACGCATCCCAAATCATGGGGCGGCTGACGTCCAATGGACAGGTTTTCCTGCTCAACCCCAACGGCGTGTTGTTTGGCAGCACGGCGCAAGTCAATGTTGGCGGCATGGTGGCTTCAACCCTTGGCATGTCCAACGACGACTTGATGGCGGGTAACCACCGCTTCAGCGGCGGCAGCACTGCGGCAGTGACGAATCAGGGCCGCATCACCGCTGGCGACGGCGGTTATGTCGCCTTGCTGGCCACACAGGCAAAAAATGAAGGCGTGATTCAGGCCCGAATGGGCAATGTTGCGCTGGCAGCTGGCAGCGATGTGACCTTGAACCTCAACAACGGCAGCTTGCTGGGCCTGACGGTACACCAGGGTGCGGTCAGCGCGCTGGCGCAAAACAGCCACCTGATTCAAGCTGAAGGGGGCAAGGTACTGATGACAGCGCAAGCCGCTGACCGGCTGGTCAGCGCGGTGGTCAACAACAGCGGCATCATTGAAGCGCGCGGCGTGCGGGCAGAAGACGGCGTGATTCGCCTGGTGGGCGACAGCAGCGCGGGCATCGTGACCAACACGGGCACGCTGAAAGCCGGAACGGTTCAGGGGCAGGCCCGCAGCGTGCTGCAGGCAGGTGCTATTGAAGCCAACAGCGTCAACCTGGGCGCCAGCTACGCCCTGGTGCAAACGCAAGACGCACGCATTCGCGCTGAGGGCGGTGACATCCGGCTGGACGGCGGCCAGCACACGTATTTGTCGGGCACGTTAGACGCAAGCGGCGGCACCAGCACAGCAGCTGGCGGCAACATCACGGTGGCAGGCCCGTCCATCACGCTTTCGGCAGCTTCTTTAGACGCATCAGCTACCAGCGCTGGCGGCACCGCAGGCAGCATCCGCGTTGGCGGCGGGGCGCATGGGCTGGACACCGACATGACCAACGCCCAAACAGTCACCGTCAGCGGGGCCACATCGCTCAGGGCCGACGGCCAGCGCGGGACAATCGTGGTCTGGTCAGACGACACGACCCATTACTTTGGCAAGGCCAAGGCCGGTGACCAGGGTTTCATTGAGATTTCATCAAAAGACACCTTAAACCTGGGCGGCACAACCGAGGTCGGCGCGGGCGGGCAGATTTTGTATGACCCCACCAACATCGTCATTGATGCGGTAGCGCCCACATATCTTTACCTTGATTTGGCTGACCCGACGCCAACGGCAGGCGATCAGCATGGAAGCAGCGGCGCAACACAGCTGACCAACGGCAACATAGTGGTGACATCTTCACAGGACAACTTCGGCGCAAGCAAATCGGGCGCAGCATATCTTTATCACGGTACGACAGGCGCACTCATCTCGGCACTCTACGGCAGCAAGGCCAATGACCAGGTGGGTAGCGGCGGCATCACCGCCCTGACCAACGGCAACTATGTGGTGCGCAGCTCTGATTGGGACAACGGCGCAATCGCTAATGCAGGTGCAGTGACCTGGGGCAGCGGCACGGCGGGCATCAGTGGGGCGGTATCGGCAACCAACTCCCTGGTGGGCAGCAGGACCAGTGACCAGGTGGGCAGCAACGGCATCACCGCCCTGACCAACGGCAACTATGTGGTGCGCAGCGCTAATTGGGGCCAGGGCGGATTACTTAATCTAGGTGCAGTGACCTGGGGCAGCGGCACGGCGGGCATCAGCGGGGAGGTATCGGCAGCCAACTCCCTGGTGGGCAGCAAGATAGATGACAATGTGGGCCTCAACGGCATCACCGCCCTGAGCAACGGCAACTATGTGGTGAGCAGCTCTGCTTGGGACAACGGCGCAATCGCTAATGCAGGTGCAGTGACCTGGGGCAGTGGCACAGGGGGCACCATAGGGGCGGTATCGGCAACCAACTCCCTGGTGGGCAGCAGGACCAATGACCAGGTGGGCAACGGCGGCATCACCGCCCTGACCAACAGCAACTATGTGGTGCGCAGCCCGAACTTTGACGGCCAGCGCGGGGCTGTCTGGTTGGTGGCGGGCCCGGCCAGTGCTGCTGAGATGATCAATGCCAGCAGCGGCACAGCCAACGTCAACCCAGCCTTGCTGGCAAACGCTGCAGGGGAAGGCACCACCGTCACGCTGCAGGCCACCAACGACATCACCGTCAACTCCGCCGTCAATGTGGCAGGCAAGCTGAACTTGCTGGCGGGTAACCGCATGACGCTCAATGCCGGTGGCACCATCACCTCTACTGCGCCCGGCGATGCCCTTGTGCTGTCGGGCAACAACTTTGTCAACAACGCAGGCAGCAACGCACTGACTGCTGCCAATGGCCGCTGGCTGGTGTATTCAAACGCACCAGCGGGCAACACCTTTGGCGGCCTGGCATCTGGCAACAACGCGGTGTGGAACGCAACCCACGCGGGCAACGCGCCAGCAACCATTGCCAGCGGCAACCGCTATGTGTTTGCGCAACAACCTACAGTCGCCATCACAGCCAATGCACAAACCAAGGTGTACGACGGCACTGCGTCAGCAACCCCAACTTACACAAACACCGCGCTGGTGAATGCCGCCAGCTTTGGCAATGTCTTCACGCAAGACGCCATGACAGGCGCACTGGCCACCAGCGCCAGCGCAAATTCCGGCATCTATGCCATTACCCAAGGCACCTTGGCAGGGCCGTTGGGTTATCTGTCAACTTACCAAGGTGCCAATTCAGTCATCACGCCAAAACCTGTCACCATCACCGGCATGGCCGCCACGTCGCGCGCTTACAACGGCAACGATGTAGCAGCCCTGACAGGCGGCACAGTCGCAGGCACGGTGGGGGGTGAAACACTGACCTTCAGCGGGCAAAAAGGCCAGTTCAACGACAAGAACGTTGGCATCGGTAAAGCAGTGACTGTGACCGGCTTGGCACTGGCTGACGGAACAGGTGGCACAGCAGGCCTGGCCAGCAACTACAGCGTCACCCAGCCTGTGGGCATCACGGCAGACATCACGCCAAGCCCTGATGCAACACGCGCCAGCAGCGCCCCCTCTGCCCCGGAAGATAGCTGGGTGGCCAGGCAACTTAACTCATGCAATGCAGATGAGGTTTTCGGTCGCGCTGCACAAGAACCGACCGCCGATGATTGCTGATCGATTGGCCACAGGGCTGCTGGCGACAACCCTCGTGCTTGCAGCCTGGTATGCATGCGCACCGGCAGCCGCCCAGACCCGACCCGACGCTGGGCAGGTGCTGCGCGAAAACCAGCCCCTGCCCGTGCCGCCCGCACAGCCAACAGCGCCGGTGCTGCGTGTGGACGAGCAACCCACAGCCAACGTCAACAGTGACATACGGTTTGAGGTCACCCGGGTGTCGATCACTGGCAATGCCGCTTTTACCGCGGAGCAGCTAGCCACGGTGGTCAGCGAATTGCCAGGCCCCAACCGCAGCCTGGATGACCTGGAGGCAGCCGCCCTGCGTATCAGCCGCTACTACCGGCAACGCGGCTATACGGTGGCGCGCGGCTTTGTGCCCGCGCAAGACATTCGCGGCGGCGTGGCAACCCTTGGCGTGATGGAAGGTACGCTGGGCAAAAAAATGCTGGACGACAAGTCTGGCCTGCCGCCCGAGCAGGTGCAATCCATCGTCGATGCCCTGCCTGCGGGCCAACCGATACGTACCGAGGCCACCAACCGCGCACTGCTGCTGCTTGGCCAGCTACCCGGCGCGGGCAAGGTGGACGGCCAGTTAAGGCCCGGCGACATTTTGGGCAGCTCGGACTTGCTGATCACGGTGGCACCCGGCAAGGCGGTAGAAGGCGGCGTGAGCCTGGACAATGTGGGTAACCGCTTTACGGGCGCAACCCGTTTGTCGGGCCAATTGGCGCTGAACAACCGCTTTGGTTTGGCGGATCGCCTGAGCCTTCGCGCCACCACCAGCAACGAGGGCCTGCTGCTTGGCCGCGCGGCTTGGGACGCGGCGGTGGGCAGTGACGGGTTGCGCTTGGGGGTGTTTGCCAGCACCGCAAGCTACAAGCTGGCGCAAGAGTTTGCATCGCTTCAGGCTAGCGGCAGAGCCAGTACCGCAGCTGTTTATGCAACCTACCCGCTGCTACTGGCCACCGACGCAAGCGTGCGCGTGGGCGGTAGTTTAGAAAAACGCCAGATCCGCGACAACATCGATGCCATCGCTTCGTCTGTCAGAAAGAGCGCCAACGCGTTGGTGCTAGATCTGTCGGGTGAGCGACAAGACGCCTGGGGCGGCGGCGGGCTGACGACATGGCGCATCAACCCAACGCTGGGTCGTTTGTCAATTGACAGCCCGGCGGCGTTGGCTGCAGACGGTTTGTCAGCCCGCACGGCGGGAGGCTTTGTCAAATGGTCTGCCAATATTGCACGCGAGCAGCGACTTGCGCCTGATTTCAGTGTGTATGGCTCCGTGTCGGCCCAGGGCGCCAGCAAGAACCTGGACTCGTCAGAAAAATTTGTCTTGGGCGGGATCAATGGCATACGCGCTTACCCGCTGGGCGAGGCGGCGGGCGACCAAGGCTGGCAAGCCAGCCTGGAACTGCGCTACGCCTTGATGTCTGCCTGGCAGGGGTCGCTGTTTTACGACGCGGGTGGTGTGGACATCAACCGCCAGTCTTTTATTGCGGGCAATAACCAACGCCGACTTTCAGGCTATGGCGTTGGGCTGACAGCGGTGTTTGACGCTTTCAGCGTGAGCGCCACCCTGGCCTGGCGCGGCAGCAGCGCAGCACCAACCTCTGACCGGGACAAGTCGCCCCGTTTGTGGGTGCAGGGGAACTATCGCTTCTAGCAAAAGAAGTGTGTGGTGCGTGGGGGGGTGCCAGCAACACCTGAACAAACACATCGACTCGGATACAAGGAACCCCATTCAAGGAGGGCTGGTCAGTGCGGTTCGGGAACTGTCGCCTTGACCTGGTTCTGCGCCTGCAGGCATATTGGCTTTTTCATAAGTTAAAAGCAGCCATAAGCTGACATGTGTAAGAAAAAATCCTACACGATGGAAAGTAAAACGCCAATTAAGTTTTACATCTGGATGTTCAAAAATTCAATCCGATAACACGCGGGATGAGTCAAGACCTTTGTCTTGCCGCCCCTTTACCGGAGACATTGAGATGGACAAAGAACAACTTCTTGCCGAGATCAGAGAGGCCAACCTTACTTACCTGATGCTCGCCCAGCGCCTGATCAGCCAAGACCGGGTTGAGGCCATCTACCGCCTGGGTATTCCAGAAGAAACCGCAGACATCATTGGCGCCTTATCCTCCGCCCAAGTGCTGAAGATTGCCGGCGGCAACATGCTGTTGTGTCATATGCGAATCACCGACGAGACTGTATGGCAACTCCTCACAAACCACAACCTTAAAAAGGTTGACAACGAAACCACGTCACGCCTGCACGCCCAGATTCTCATGGCCGGGCGTTATGCCGAGACCCTCTAACACTCGCGGAGCGCCAAGCCATGACCACCAAAAGCATTCTGGATGAAACACGCCACATTGCGCGTGCCGTCAGTTTGATACAACTAGGTGCACGACTGCAAGTACTCGAAAGCGAAACCAATCTTTCTTACGAAAGACTGTTGCGTCTTTACAAAGAGGTGGCGGGTAAATCATCCCCGAAGGGTCAGCTGCCTTACTCGACAGACTGGTTCCTGACGTGGCAGCCAAATATTCATGCATCCTTGTTTGCCAACATCTTTGTCTATCTGAGCAAGACAAGCCCTGAAGAAGATATCGACGTTCTTATCAAGGCTTATGGCCTTTACACAGAGCAAATCAACGATCTCGCCATGGATATGAAATTGTCTGTGACGCGGGCCTGGTTGCTGACCAAGTTTCTCGTCAACAACATGCTGGTCATGACGCGCTGCACAGATTGCGGTGGTATGTTTATCAGTGAACCTTATGAGAACACGCGCCATTTCGTGTGCGGTCTGTGCGCTCCGCCAGCCCGTGCTGGCAAGGGCATTGGTGCCGGCTGCCTTCAGGTACACCAATCGCCTGCCGGCTGAACTGCAAGCAGGCTCACGACTCCGCACAGACCTGGACTCACACCCCAGCTTTTCATCAAACAGCACAATTCAAGACGGCTCAAGCATATGTTTGTCATCCTCGGTTACTTGATCGCCCTCGGCTGCATTTTTGGCGGCTACATCATTCATGGTGGCAATATCAAAGTTGTTCTGGACGCTTTGCCGACTGAAATGATGGTGATTGGCGGCGGTGCACTGGGTGCCTTCGTGGTGAATAACCAGCCTAAAGTCATGAAGGCCACCTTGAAGGCCATACCCAGTGCACTGAAGGGCTCAACGCATACAAAGGCTAGCTATCTGGAGCTGATGGCCCTGCTTTTTGACATCCTGCAAAAAGCCCGTAAAGAGGGCTTGATGTCCATAGAAAAGGATGTCGACGAGCCGCAGGCCTCGGAGCTGTTCAACAAATACCCCAAGATCGCGGCCAATCACCACCTGATCGAATTTCTGACGGACTACTTGCGCATGATGGTTTCAGGAAATCTCAATGCCTACGAGATCGAAGCCCTCATGGACAGTGAGATTGATACCCATCACCAGGAAGCGCACGCGCCAGTTGCAGCAATTACGCGTGTAGCGGGCGGCCTGCCAGCCTTCGGTATCGTTGCGGCCGTTCTCGGTGTGGTCAACACCATGGGTTCAGTGGGTCAACCGCCGCCTGTGTTGGGAGCCATGATTGGCTCTGCCCTGGTCGGCACTTTTCTTGGAATCTTGCTGGCCTATGGCATCGTCGAGCCAATGGGTGGACTGATGGAGCAGCGCGCTGACGACGAAGCCAAAAAACTGCTTTGTATCAAGGCTACTTTGCTGGCCAATATGCAGGGCTACAACCCCACCACATGCCTTGAATTCGGCCGCAAAGTTCTGTTTTCAACAGAGCGCCCGACGTTCACCGAGATGGAAACGCATGTTCGCGGCACCCGCTAAAAGCGGCAACTGGAGACGTTCATGAGTCAAAACGGCAAACCGCTTCAACCCATCATTATCAAGAAGATAAAAAAGGGTGGCCATGCGCATCATGGGGGCGCATGGAAAATTGCGTACGCCGACTTCGTGACTGCCATGATGGCTTTCTTCCTGCTCATGTGGCTGCTTGGGTCCACGAGCAAGGGCGACTTGAAGGGCATCGAGTCCTATTTCGCCGCCCCCATGAAGGTCTCCCTTATGGGCGGCGATGCAAGCGGCTCAAGCACGTCCATCTTGCCTGGTGCCGGTCCTCGCCTTGAAAGCTCGGCGGGAAAAGCCGGTTCAACCCAGGACTCCCGCGATCAATCCAAAGCCGAAAAGACGGCAGCGCAAGCCGCTGAGGCACGAGAAGAAGCCAGGCGTTTAGAGGAGCTGAAGAAAAAAATCACGGCGCTTCTGAAAGAACGACCAGGCCTGGCCGAGAACATCGGTCAAATCCGGATGGAAATCACTTCAGAAGGCTTGCGCATTCAGATTGTCGATGACCAAAAGCGTCCGATGTTCGACATCGGAAAGTCAGATGTCAAGCCGTACATGCAGGAGATCTTGCGTGAAATCGGTTCAGCCATCAAAGATACTGACAACCCGATCAGCCTGACGGGACACACGGATTCAAAACCATACGGGATGGGCGAGCGCGGCTACAGCAACTGGGAGTTGTCTGCCGACCGCGCAAATTCCTCCCGCAGAGAGTTGATTGCAGGCGGTATGCCCGAAGGAAAAATCAAGCGGGTCTCGGGCATGGCCTCCACTGACTTGCTGCTGCCCACAGATTCCACCAATCCCATCAACCGCCGAATCATCATTGTGGTGATGACCAGCGAGGCAGCCAGTCGGCTGTTCGCCGTCGGTTCGAGCGGTACCTCTATGAAAGTGCAAGGAACCCCATGACCAATCAGACATCCGCACTGCGTTTTCTCATCGTTGATGACTTTTCAACCATGCGCCGAATCATTCGGGGACTGCTCAAGGAAGCAGGCTTCGTTGACGCCGACGAGGCAGAAGATGGCAAGGTCGGCATGCAAAAGCTGTATGGCAGCCCATTCGATTTCGTCATCACTGACATCAATATGCCGAACATGAATGGCTTTGAGATGCTGGACACCATGAAACAGGATGAAAAGCTAAAAGGAATTCCGGTCTTGATGATCACGGCAGAGGCCAGCAAGGAAGATGTACTGAGAGCCGCCCAGAGTGGCGCTGCCGGCTATATCGTCAAACCTTTTTCAAAGGCCACGCTTGAGGACAAGATCACCAAGATCCTCAAGCGCAATGCCAAGTAGAAGTCGGGGGTGCCGATCAATGTCAGCCAACAGCTGCCCAGCATTGGATCATTCAAACAAGGCGGTGCGCATGACCTTGTTTGTGCTTTATATGCCCGGTCAGTCTTAGAAAATAAATGAACCTTATACGCTGCTTGCTCATACCCCATGGATTCAAGTCAGGACAAAAACCTACCGCCTACCGAACGCCGCCTGGAAAAAGCGCGCGAGGATGGGCAGGTGGCGCATTCGCAGCATCTGTCGCATTTCGCCGTGCTGGCTGGCGGCGCATTTGCCTTGTTTGGCCTGGTACAGCTGGCCGTTGATCGACTGCTGGTCATGCTGCAAAGCCAGCTTCGATTTAACGCCAAGACCCTGGCCGAGCCTGCGCTCATGACACAGCAGGCAATGGAGCTGACCTTCTCGGGTCTACTCGTCAGCCTGCCGTTTGGGCTACTCGTCATGGCTTTGAGTATTGGCGCTTCTCTCAGCTTGACTGGCCTGTTGATCACCTTCAAGCCTTTGACCCCGGACTTCAGCAAGCTCAATCCGTTGAGCGGCATGGGCAGAATATTCTCCCGGGCAAAGGCCGTCGAAGTTGCACAGTTAACCATCATCATCGCCATCCTGGCGGCGGTGATCGTGACTTACGTGAACACCCATCTGCAAGAGCTGGCGGCGCTGGCCTTGCAAGCTGACCAGCGCGCACTCAAAGCTGCAGGCCACTGGGTGATCGCCGGCTTGGGCATGATGCTGCTGGTCATCGCCATCGTGGCTGCGATTGATGTGCCCGTCCAGGTTGCCTTGTATAAGTCCAAGCTCAAAATGTCTGAGCAAGAGGTTCGAGAAGAACACAAGGAGTCCGAGGGTAATCCGGAAACAAAAAGCAGAAGACGGACGCGCCAACGAGAGATCGCCCAGCGCCAGAGTATTCGCCAGGTTCCCAAAGCTGACTTCGTCGTCGTCAACCCGACGCACTATGCCGTGGCACTGCGCTACGACGAATCCAGTATGGGCGCGCCTCGTGTCGTTGCAAAAGGTGTCGACTTCGTTGCGTTGAAGATACGTGAGGTGGCAGGCCAACATAAAGTGCCATTGCTGGAGGCGCCGATGCTGGCCCGAGCGCTGTACGCACATGCCGAGATCGATGAGGATATTCCTGCGGCCTTGTATACAGCGGTTGCTCAGGTTCTGGCCTACGTGTACCGCATGCGTGCGGCTTTGCGGGGTGAGGAGCCCTTCTCCGCGGCGCCCCCCATGCCAGAGATTGCGCCTGAACTCGATCCCTTGTACTCGAATGCGCAAAAGGCCGCCAGGACATGAATGCATTGATGCAACTTTGGGATGGCGTCTTGCGCAATCGCATGACAGCAATGCAAGGCATTGGCGCACCCCTGGTCGTCATCGCCATCTTGTCCATGATGGTGCTGCCGCTGCCCGGGTGGATGCTGGATATCTTCTTCACGATGAATCTAGCGGTCGCGATCATGGTCATGATGGTGGCCGCTTACATGACCCGGCCACTGGACTTCGCGGCGTTCCCAACCGTGCTGTTGCTCACCACGCTGCTTCGCCTGTCACTGAACGTGGCGTCCACACGCGTGGTGCTTCTTGAAGGACACACCGGCCCAGGGGCAGCCGGCGCAGTCATCGAGGCATTTGGTCATTTCTTGATCGGCGGCAACTACGCAGTTGGCCTGATTGTTTTCATTATCTTGGTCGTGATCAACTTCATCGTGATTACGAAGGGCTCTGAACGGATTGCCGAAGTGTCAGCGCGCTTCACCCTGGATGCGATGCCGGGCAAGCAAATGGCAATAGATGCTGACCTGAACGCAGGGCTGATTGATGACAAGGCGGCCAAGCGCCGGCGGGCAGAGGTAGGAGATGAGGCGGACTTTTTTGGCTCGATGGATGGCGCGTCGAAGTTTGTGCGTGGCGATGCAATCGCTGGGATCCTGATTTTGATCATCAACATCGTTGGCGGCTTTGCCATCGGCATGCTGCAGCACGACCTGAGCGCCAGTCAGGCCGCCAACACGTACATCTTGCTGGCCGTGGGTGATGCACTGGTCGCGCAAATCCCCGGTCTGCTGATCTCGGTGGCCGCAGCCATGGTGGTCTCGCGTGTGGGTACCGAGCACGACATCAGCGGCCAGATCATGCGGCAGATGTTCGCCTCGCCTTTGGTCTTGGGTATCACATCGACCATGCTGATCGTTCTGGGCCTTATCCCAGGCATGCCGCACTTCGTGTTTATTCCCATCGGTGCGGCATTCGGCTATGCGGCCTGGTTCACGTCGCGCAAGCCTGTTGAGAGTACTGACACTGCGCCCCCGGCAACCGATGATGGCGAAGCCACGTGGGACGACCTTCAGCCCGTGGACTTGCTTGGACTGGAGCTAGGCTACCGTTTGATCACCCTGGTGGACAAAAACCGCCAAGGCGATCTGCTGGGACGCATCAAGGGGGTACGGCGCAAGTTTGCTCAGGACATGGGCTTTCTTCCGCCGCCTGTCCATGTCCGCGACAACCTTGATCTCAAACCGAGTGGCTATCGGGTCACGATGCGCGGCGTCGTCGTGGGCGAAGGAGAAGCCTTTCCGGGGATGCACTTGGCCATCAACCCAGGCGGGTCAAGAATACCGCTGATCGGCACCGCCACGACTGACCCAGCTTTCGGTTTGCCCGCCACCTGGATCAATGAGCAACAACTCGATGCGTCCCAGGCTAATGGCTTTACGGTCGTCGACTGCGAAACCGTCATCGTCACTCACCTGTCGCATCTGATGCAAACACAAGCATCCAAACTGCTGAGCAGGACAGAGACTCAGCAACTCGTCGAGCATATGACAAGCTCCGCCCCGAAGTTGATCGAAGACGTGATCCCCAAACTCGTGCCCATTCCCGTCTTTCAAAAAGTGCTTCAGCTCCTGCTTGATGAAGGCGTCAACATTCGCGACATCCGAACCATCGTCGAAACACTGGCCGAACACAGCACGGTGCAAGACCCCGCGGAGCTGGCGCGCAGGATTCGTATAGCGTTAGCGCCTGCAATCGTTCAGCAAATTTACGGGCCGGTCAAAGAGCTTGACGTGATGGCCATCGATCCGCCGCTCGAACGTCTGCTCATGCAAGCCCTGGGTAATTCAGACAACAGCAGCGCCTTGGACCCAGGTGTTGCGGACATGCTGAGCCATGCCGCCGCAGAGCTGTCGCAAGAGCAGGAAGAAAGTGGACTTCCGGCTTGTCTGCTGGTGCCGGACGCAATTCGCGTCCCGATGGCAAAACTGCTTCGCCGCATTGCGCCGCGGCTCCAAGTGCTGGCGCACAGCGAAATTCCCGACACACACAGCATTCGAATCGGTCCCATTTTGAGAGGTAGAGGCACATGAGCGTTCAAAAATTTACCGCCCAGACATCCCGTGAAGCATTGGCAAAAGCAAAGTCCACCTTTGGTGAGCGCACGTTGATATTTTCCACCCGTCCAGTTGTCGGCGGCGTCGAAGTGACGGCCGCCGAGGAAGACAGGGTGCCCGCGACACGCGGCGTGCGTATTGAAGAGGCCCGCCTGCCAAGTCCGGCCAACTCTGCGCGCGTTCAGGAATCGGCATCTGTAGCCCAGGACACGGAGGCGCTGGCCATGAGCACGCTGTCTTTTCAACAGTACGTTCGCGAGCGTTTGTTGCGCAAGCGGCACGAAGAAGCAGGCGGTCCACTTGCGCCTGCGCCCTCAAATGCAACGCCTGCCGCGCCGCAGGCCCGACCCATTGCGCCAGCCAGATCGGCCGCCGAAGCACCTGCGATGGATGCAAACGATGCGTCCGGCCTGCACGCAGAGATCCGTCATTTGAAGGCCTTGATGGAGGATCGTTTTCATGCCGTTGCGTGGCTGGGCGAGGCCCGACGGAGGCCGCAAATCACCGCGTTGATGCTCAAGCTTTCGGGCGCGGGCTATTCATCAGATCTGATCCGTACCCTGCTCTTGAATTTCCCTGTGGGGCTGACCGGCGAGCAGGCTGTCGCCAGGGTCGCCGCAACCCTGGCAGAAAACTTACCCACCGACGCGGGCAAGCCCACACTATTGGAAGCTGGCGGAACGCTGGCCCTGGTGGGTGCAAGCGGTGTCGGCAAAAGCACGGCGATTGCAGCCTTGGCTGCCCGCTGCGTTGAACAGCACGGTGCTGCCAGCGTCGGCATTGTGACGTTGGACGCACTGCGACCGGGCGGGCACGAGCAACTGCGGTACATCACCCGTGAACTTGGGGTGGTGGCGCATGCCGCGCCCGACGAGGCAGCATTTCGGGACTTGCTTCAGCTGTGGTCTGGCAAACACATGGTGCTGATCGACACACCGGGCATCACGCCCAACGGCCAAGGGCTCGATGCATTGCGTCTGCTTGATTTTGCCGGGCTTGAGCAATTGCTGGTCGTCAGTGCAGCGGTTGACCGTGAAGTGCAACATGCATTCTTTCAAAAGATGTTGCCGAACCCGCAGGTGACGGGTGTGGTTTTGACGCGACGCGACGAAGCACTCAAGCTCGGGCCCATCATCAACAACTTGGTGCGCCACCGCATTCCATTGCGTGGCAGCACAATGGGTAGACCTACCGCACACAACTGGCAAGGCGCGGATGCATTCGACATGGTCACTCAAACGCTGAAAGCGCCAGGCGAGCTGGCTTTCATGCCTGAAGTCGATGACTTGCCCATGCTTTTTAATCGAGTCGGCCCGCTTTGGGCCATGCAGGGGCAGGCGTAAGCGGCGACAAGGCGTAACGCTCGTCCTCACAAAGAACGTAGATGTACAACCCCAAGGGACAGCTCAGCCGTGATGCACTGCTCAAGCAGTACACGCCTCTGGTGCGGCGCATGGCTCATCACATGATTGCCAAGGTTCCGGCGAGCGTTGAAGTCGATGATTTGATTCAAGTGGGGATGATCGGCTTGGCCGATGCTTTGGCGCGTTACGAGATTGGGCATGGAACGCAGTTCGAGACTTTTGCGACGCAGCGCATTCGCGGGTCGATGATCGATGAGTTGCGCGAGACTGACTGGCTTTCTCGAGCCTCGCGCAAAGGACAAAAGGACATAGAAAAGGCGATTCACAAGCTTGAGCAGCGCTTCGGCAGAGGCCCGCAAGAGCAGGAAATTGCCGATGAGATGAATGTCTCGCTGTCAGATTACCAAGACATGCTGACCAAGGCACGCGGCACGCAACTGATCTATCTGGAGGACTTGTCGGGCCGCGATGACGATGACGATGTGCTGGATCGATATGTCGGCGATGAAGATGCAAACCCTCTGAACATTCTGCAGAACCGAAAAATGCGAGAAGCTTTGGTGGCAGCCATCAAGGTCTTGCCTGAACGCGAGCAATTCATCATGGGCATGTATTACGAACAGGACATGAACCTGAAGGAAATTGCAGAAGTCCTGAAGATTACTGAAGCCCGTGTAAGCCAGTTGCACAGCCAGGCTGTTACCCGGCTGCGCTCCCGTCTACGTACCTACTAGGCACGGGCGTTTAGAGCGCACGTCCTCCCACATAAAAATGCTGATGAGTGGGCGTCACCAGAATCATTCCTGGAGGCCGTCATTTACCTGCCCAAAGAACCGATCATCAAGACACGTCGATTTGGCAGACGGCGGGCAATAACCCAAGCATACGAAAGATCGACTTGTTGACTTGCACGGGTGATATCTTGTGCAGATTGCCGCACTGGCTCACCTGCTTGGCATCACCGGTTTCAATAGTGCGTGCCATATCCAGCGCCGGCCAATAGACACCACGGTGACCGCCGATGGCGCTCACGATCCTGTCTGACACGGGGATTCGCTGCAAGACGGTTGACATGCGCTCTTCGAGAATCAGGTCTAGCTGCGAAAACAAGCCACTGAGGTAGAGCTCTTTTTGCAAGTCGTGGTCTACCCCGGCATCCAGCAAGTGCTCGGTGAGCAACGCGCGAAAAACCATTTGTGCTCGCAGAGGCTGCAAATCGGCACTGCCAGTGGCAGCAGCCAGCTGCCCCGTCAGCCATTCACTCAACATTTTTAGTCCCAACAAGGTCAGCCCGCGGCGCAAGCTGTCAATGCCTGAACGACGGCCCATCGATGCTGAATTGATGAAGCGCAAAAAGCGATAGGCCAGAATTGCATCACGTCCGAGCAGTTGTTCGAGCTGATCGATAGACGCATCCTTTTCCACCGCCTTGAGCAGCGCCGTCACGGCGGACGAACTCGGGGCACTCGCCTCTCCTCGGCTGGCTTGGACGACCCCTTTGCCTGACCCGCCCATGAACCCCCAGATTTTTTTGGCATCCAGGCAATGATCGAGCAGCTCGCCGCTCTCCACGCCGCGGTAGATTTGCCCCGCATGAATCGGGATCGTGGGAATCGCCGGCGGCTCATCATTTCTGACCCGCTGGGACATGCGCGCACACTCTGGGTGAAGATCAAGAATTTGCCGCGCGTACAGCGGGGCGTATTCTGGTGCGGGTCGCTGTGTTGCCTCGCCCGACCAGACCAGGGATGCGCCACGCTGCCTGGCTTGCTGCGCAAGGCCAAGCAATTCGGGGTCAGTTTCCAGGGCTAGAGGCGGCAACTCGATCCAGAGCTTTTCATCGGCAACCGTCTCCAGCAATAGCTTGGTCAAAGAAAAATCGCGAGAACCCAGAATCAGAACCGGCATCGGCCCGCGAAACGACTCCTGCAGCACCTGCAGTACCTGTAGCAAATGCTTTGCGTCTAAGGGCGCTGCACTTTCGGGATGAATGTCGATACGAATCCCGCGCAAACAGCGTGATGAACCCCAAATGTATTGAAGACCTAATGAAACGGAATCCAGAAGCGCTAACGACATGGTATTAATCTAGATAGTTGAACAGAGAAAGTTTTTGATTTTGGGCGTATGTTCTTAGCGCCACTTCATAAGCCGTTTGCTGGGACTGTAATTTGGTAATGCCCTGCGCCATGTCCAAATCCTCGGCGCGAGACCGACTTTCCTCCAGTTGCAATTTGCGCCCTTCCTGCGTGCTTTCAATTCGGTCTGCAGTGTTCAGTAACTCACCGGCATGACCACGAGCGGCCTGCAATTGATTCAAGCCAGAGTCAATCGAAGCGAGTGCCTGATTGATGCCTTGAGAGACTTGCAGACCACTGGTCGCCCCCTTGAGAACGGCAACCACATTGTCAATAGCCTGGAATATGCTTCGTGTGGGCTTAACCACCAAGGTATCACCCGCTGCCGGGGTACCTTTGACCTGAAGCGACAACCCATCGAATGCAATGGCGGCGCCTGACACATACGGGACATTGCTAAGTGGCGGCGAGCTTTGGGTGATCGAGTAAGTGGTGCCAGAAAACTCAATCGAGTAGGACTTGTCGGCGAGTTTGGAAGGCTCAACGATTTGAGGCGCTGTGCTGCGAAGATTGCCTGAATTGACACTGAACGATGCGTCAAAAACACCATCTCGCACGGGCGCGAACATCCAGGTGCGCTGGCCATCCAACACGGCGGGCACCGAGACGTCACCGCTGCTTGTCTGACCCGGCAAGCCTTGGTAACCCACACCACTGTCCGTTTCGACAAACGGAACAGCGCTGCTGCCAAGCCCACCGAACAAAGGAAGACCGTTGGCGTCTTGCCGGTTGGCGTAATCCAGCAAGGTCTTGCGCAGACTTGCGATTTCATTGGCAATACCGTCGCGCTGGACTGTGTCCAACACGCCATTACCGGCCGCCAGCACCAGCTCGCGCACACGCTGCAACGCCGAGACACCGTCGCCCAGGGTCGTCTCCGCCAAAGACAAGTTGCCGCGCTGCAAATCCATGACGCGCTGCTCGCTTTTGATGCGCTCAATGCGCATGATGGCCCGCTCAGCCTTAGCCGCTGCACTCGGGTCGTCGCTGGCCTTGAGCACGCGCTTGCCTGTCGCCACTTGCTGCTGCGTCTGGTCCAGACTTTGCTGGCGATTTGCAAGATTGCGCAACAGGTTTTCAGCGCTGGAGAAAGTTCCGATGCGGCCAGTCAGGTTGGACATAAGGTTAGGACGTTGAAGTGTTTGATCGTTAAGTGAGCGACAGTCGGGTATCAGCGACCGAGGTCTTGCAACACCGTGTCAAAAACACGCTGCGCCACTTGCAAAATTTTGGCCGAAGCTTGATAGGCTTGTTGGAACTGCATCAGGCGGGCGGCCTCTTCGTCGAGATTGACCGACGATACGCTGGAATTCTGAGAGGCCAAGCTGTCTGCGATGACTTCCGACGCAGAGACCGCGTACTGGGCGCTTTGCGTCGTGACGCCAACCTGAGACAACAGGCTGGCATAGCCATCTGTCAAGCGACCGCCGTCGATCGACATCACGTCGCGCAGATTCTGAAGCGCCAGGGCATTGCCTGCATTTCGACCCACAAACACTGGATCGGCCGCGGAGACGGTCGCGGTGTCACCGCTGCGCGGTGATCCGTTGAGCTTGAGTTCCCAGCCTCCGTAATTGATGGCTGCATCAGGCAAGTAGGTTTGAGGCCCACTCATCGGGTCAGAACCAGGCAAAAGACTGCCCCCGACGCGAAACAGATACTGACCCGTGCCATTGAACTCCAGACTGACATCGGGAAAACTGGTGCTTGCGGTTGTGGCACGCAAGCTGACCAGGCTGAGCGTGCCCGCGTTGGACGCACCCAGGCCAAGCTGGACCTGACTGGCCACGGCCAGTTCGCGCGGCGATGAAAAAACCGTGCTGATGTTGGCAGCGGCATCGGCAAAAGGCTTGAATAACACCACGCCCGGTCCGGTGCCTGCCACTACAAACTTCAGCCCATCAATGGTCTTGGAGGCCAGATCAGCGACGTCGCTGAAGCTGGTTGGACTGCCACCCGCGCTGCTGTAAACCGCACCTGTGCCGTTGGCATCGATTCTTACTTCGTAGCTGGCAACCTTGAAGTCAGATGCATCTACAAAAGTGACATTACCGCTGACGGTGGCGCTGGTACTGAGTCCAGACACTTGACCCGGAATTGCAAAAAGCGCTGTCCCCACCGCGTTATCTAGTGTCAAACCCCGCTTGTGCTGCTCATTGACTGCCATGCCCGTGGCCATGGTGAGGCGGCCCAGCAGATTAAAGCCAAGTGCGAGATCGTTTTTTTGAAAGGTCAGCATACCTTTAATCTCGCCACCGGTCATCACGGCGTCATTAAAAGGAATCGCGTCACCACCGCGCCGCAACTGCAGACGGTTCAGGCTGGGGTCCAAGGGATCTGTTACCAGGCTCAATGTCGCCGCTTGGCTGCCCGTGACCAAGGTCTGGTTGCCGGCAAACAGCGTGATGGTTCCATCGTCGGCCGCCAGCTGCGAGGTCTGCATGTACTGGTTTAACTGGGAGATGAACTGGTCACGCCGGTCGAGCAGATCATTGGGAGCCTGGCCGCCAGATTGTGTCCGGGCAATCTGTTCATTGAGCTTGGCAATCCGCGCAACCAGTTCACTGCTCGCATTGACTTTTTCGGCCAGCTCAGAGCGAACACTGTTGGCCAGATCACTGATCTGTGAACTTGTACTGCGCAAGCGAGCCGCCATGTCACTGGCACGTGCAAGAGACAGGTAGCGGGCCGTCATGTCGGTGGGGACGGCGGCTACTTCTGCAAAGGCGCTGAACATGCTGTTGATCGCCGCGCCAATGCTGGCGCTGCCCGTGGGAAAAACACCCTCCATCTGGCTGAGTTTTTCCGCACGGCTTGCATCAGCCGCGTGCTGAGCCTTGGCCGCCGCAGTCTGCACAGTTAGCAAGCTGCTGTGTGCCCGCTGTACCGAGGCCACGTTGACACCCTGGCCCATGTAACCAGATGCAGACCGACCGCCTTCCACGCTTTCCAGATTGATGATCTGACGGGAATACCCGGGCGTATTGACGTTGGAAATGTTGTGACCAGTGGTCTGCAACACGGCCTGATTGGCCATGAGTGCACGAACGCCGATGTTAAGTAGAGCGCTCACGGTAGGCTCAAGCTTTCAGACGCACGGCCGCGCTGATGGCACGGCTCAGTTTGCTGCCATAAGCGGGGTCTGTGGCATAGCCCGCTTGCTGAAGGTGGGTCGCATAAGCCTCGACCGAGCCCGTGCTTTGGCGCGCCTTGGCATAACGGGGCGATTCATTGATCAGGCGGGCGTAATCGCGGAAAGAGGCCTCGTAAGACTCATAAGCACGAAAACGCGCAACCAGTTTGCGCGGCTGGCCATCAATGAATTCCGTGGTGGTGATTTCGGCGACAGGCCCTTTCCAGTTAGGGTCTGCCTTGATGCCGAACAGGTTGTGAGACCTCGTGCCATCGGTCTTCATGATTTCGGCGCGCCCCCATCCGGTTTCGTGTCCGGCCTGACCCAGCATGAAGCCTGCCGGAATACCGCTGCTGCGCGCTACTTGCTCGGCCGCTTGCTGGTGACGCTGAACAAACGGCGCAGCACCAACAGCCCATTGCGTCGTTTCAGCTTGCGCTTGAGCCGGACCGACCTGGCGCTGAGGCGCTGTAAGAATCGCCTGCGGTGCAGCCCGGGAAGGGCTCGATGAAGCCCCACCCATCTGCATGGCAAGCTGTTTTGCAATAAGGTCTGATAGGCCACCGGGCCGACCCGACATGCTCTGCGCCAACTGCTGATCCAGCAAATCAGTGCCTAGATCGCCGCCGCTGCTGTCAAGCAAGCCAGACTTCATGGTCGCCTCGCGCATGCTCTTGAGCAGTTCCCGCATGAAGAGCGACTCGAACTGCTTGGCTGTCTCCCTGATAGCGGCCGGATCGTTGCGTGCAGCGTCGTACTTGAGCGCCCCCAAGCCGCGCGCGTCTGCAGCGAGACCGACTGACGTACCGGCAGCGCGGATCATGTCAGATGACCTCTAACTCGGCGTTCAACGCACCGGCCGCCTTCATTGCCTGAAGTATGGCCAAAAGGTCCATTGGCGAAGCACCCAAAGCATTGAGGGCTCTGACCACGTCGGCCAGCTGCGGCGAAGCCGGAATCTGAATCACCCCACTGTTTTCTTGCTTGATCTGAATGTCGGTTTTTTCAGTCACGACGGTTTGACCACCAGACAACGCGTTGGGCTGGCTTACCACAGGCGTCGAGCTGATGCTGATCGACAAATTGCCGTGCGCAATCGCGCAAGCACCCAAAGTCACAGCCTGGTTCAGTACTACAGACCCGGTGCGTGCATTAAAAACCACCTTGGCCGAAGGCGTGCTGGGCTGCAAGGACAGCTCCTCGATTTCTGCCAGAAAACTGATGCGCTCATCGGCATCTGTTGGCGCCTGCACGCGCACGGTTCGACCGTCAAGCGCCCGGGCCTGGCCGGGGCCCATACGCGAATTGATGGCAAGAGCCACACGGCGGGCCGTCTGGAAATCAGATGAGTTCAGGCCCAAAGTGATGCTGTCACCTTCTTGAAGAGAATGGGGAACCATGCGCTCTATTTGAGCCCCCTCAGGAATGCGGCCCGCACTCAGGTGATTGATCTGCACCTTGCTGCCACCCTGGGAAGCACCGGCACCACCCACCAGCAAATTGCCCTGTGCCAGGGCATAAATTTCCCCATCTGCACCTTTTAGCGGCGTACTGATCAAAGTACCGCCTTTGAGGGACTTGGCATTGCCGATTGAAGACACATTCACGTCCACCGACTGGCCTGCCTGTGCAAAGGCCGGAAGCTGCGCCGTGACGATGACGGCCGCCACGTTACGCAGTTGCGGTGCCGTACCGCCCGGGGGGACGCTGACCCCCAACTGCTGCAAATAATTGGCAATACTCTGCGCGGTGTAGGGCATCTGTGTGGTCTGGTCGCCCGTACCGTCGAGCCCAATCACCAGACCATAGCCAGTCAACTGGTTACTGCGAACACCCTGTATGGCAGCTATTTCTTTGATGCGGACAGCATGAGCCATGCTGCTGCACAGCGCCAAGAGAACCAGCAAAAAAACCCCCACGGCGCTACGCTGACGAAATAAGTTCATGACTAACTTTCTAAACAGGATTTTCCAGAAACTTAAAAGGGGAGTACCGATAAAAAGGCCCGTGATAACCAGCCCATTGCTTGCGATTCGCCCTGAGCACCCCGGTTACGCGATGCAATCCGAACATTAGCGACCTGGGTGGACGAGACAACATTTCCCGGCAAGATCGTGTGCGGGGCTACCGTGCCGGAAAACCTGAGGACATCAACATTCTCATTCAGGCCAACCTGCTTTTCACCATAAAGCGCCAGATGGCCGTTGGGCAGTATCTCCATCACGGTCGCGGTGATGGTGCCAATGAAGTTCTGGGCGCTTTCTGTCCCGCCCTTACCGGCAAACACACTGCTGGACTTTCCACCAGCGCCAAATTTATCGGTCAATGATTTGTCCATAAATGGCAGCGCCGACACGCCCGCATCGAGCGTGCCGCTTCGGTCAATCGACGAAGAAGAAGATTGACGTGCGGTGATGCTTTCGCTGATTTGAATGGTGACGATGTCACCAGGCATGCGTGCGCGCCGATCTTCGAATGCGGGGCGATAGGTGGTCGCCTTGAAGAGCCCGCCGGTCGGCCGCGATGCCGCAACGTCTTGCACCGACGCTACGCGCAACGGGTAGCTGGCTGGCTCGGCCAAATCAACCTTGGGAGACTGCCGCAAGGTTTCACAGCCACTAGCTAGCAGCGACAGCAGGGCCATACAAGGCAAAAGGAATGTGCGGCGCATCACAGCTGACCCAACTTCTGTAGCATCTGATCGGCCGTCTGGATCGCCTTGGAGTTCATCTCATAGGCCCGCTGCGTTTGGATCATGGTGACCAGTTCATGGACGACATTGACGTTGGAGGTCTCAACGTAGCCCTGCATCAACGGACCCAGGCCGTTGCTGCCAGCTGCACCTGTGACCGGAGCCCCAGAAGCAGCTGACTGGGCATAAAGATTTTGTCCGCGTGGCTCCAGGCCAGCTGGGTTGATGAAATTGGCCAGGGTCAACGTGCCCACGTTCTGAACCGCGGTGCTGTTAGCCAGGGCTACCGAGACGATGCCGTCAGCTGAGATAGAAACACTTTTGGCGTTGGCCGGGATGGTGATGTTGTCGCTTAGCGGGTAGCCCGACGAAGTGACGAGGCGACCTTGAGCGTCGACCTGAAATGCACCGTCGCGCGTGTATCCCTGGGAGCCGTCTGGCAGGGCCACATGAAAAAATCCATTGCCGTTGATGGCAATGTCCATGGGGTTGCCGCTTTGCTGCAGATTGCCCTGCGCGAACGAGCGCTGCGTGGCGGCCGCGCGAACCCCCAGGCCCACCTGCAAACCCGTTGGCAATTGACTTTGCTCACTGGTGCTGGAGCCAACCTGACGCAGGTTTTGGTACATCAAGTCTTCAAAAACCGCACTGCCCCGCTTGTACCCGTTGGTCGACACGTTGGCCAAGTTGTTGGAAATCATGTCCAGCTGATTTTGCTGGGCCTGCATGCCGGTTTTTGCGATCCATAGGGCACTGATCATGGGTGGCTCCTGAGCTGAATGAGGTGTAGGAAATTACTGAAGACCGAGCAACTGCGTGGCCGATTTGTCATTGGCTTCAGCGGTCTGTATCAACCGCATCTGGGCTTCGAATTGACGGGCCGCGTGAATCATTCCAACCATGGCCTCGACAGGATTCACGTTGGAGTTTTCAAGAACGCCTGAGGCGAGCTTGGCCGTCGGATCTGCAGGCAAGGGCTGGCCGTCGCGGCTGCGAAACAGGCCATCTGCGCTGCGCTGCAAGGGTTGCTCCGGTGGGGGCGTCACCATCTTGAGCCTTCCTGCGGCCGCTGGCGGCCGTCCGGGTTGGCTCACGCTGATGACGCCATCGGTACCAAAGTTGATATCGCTGCCCGCTGGAACGCTGATGGGGGCGCCGCCATCGTCCAGCATTGGCAGACCCTGGCTGCTGGTCAACGTACCATCAGCCGAGATACTGAAGGAGCCGGCCCGCGTATAGGCCTCGGTGCCATCGAGTCCTTGCAGAGCAAACCAGGCATTGCCTTGCGCCATGACATCCAGATTTCGGCTGGTGCGCTGAGCGGAGCCTGGCGAATCAAGATAACCGGCGGTTGACTCGAGGGCGTAAACCCGTGTCGGAGCACCGTCGCCACGCACCGGCACGGCGCGGTAGGTAGACAGCTCGGCCCTGAAACCAGGCGTTGACGCATTGGCCAGGTTGGAAGCCAGCACCGATTGGCGATTTAACGCCGCATTGGCACCGGACATGGAGGTGTAGATCAGGCGGTCCATGACGTCGGGAACTCAGTTGGGCGGGCCGTGATTAACGCAAGTTGACCAGGGTCGACATGAGCTGGTCTTGCGTCTTGAGCGTCTGCGCATTGGCTTGGTAGGAGCGCTGCGCCGTCATCATGCTGACCAGTTCGGCTGTCAGGTCGACGTTGGAGTCCTCCAAGGCACCAGACTGCAGGCTGCCGAAATGACCTGAGTTCGGCTCGCCCGCGACTGGCCTACCCGAAGTCACCGTTTCGATCAGGTTACCGCCGGCGGTGGATGCCAGGCCCTGGGGGTTGTTGAAATTGACCAGAGCCAGCTTGCCTTGCGACAAATTCAAGCCGTTTGAGTAGCGTGCACGCAAAGTGCCATCAGGCTCAATAGAAACACCATTGAGGTCACCTGAGGCGTACCCGTCCTGTTTCAGTTGGCTGACTTTGAAAGGTGAAGCAAACTGGGTTGTGTCTGAAAGATCGACCTTCACTGTGAAAGGGGTCATGCCGTCGGCCTCGTTGGCGGTTACCTCTTGGCCCGCCAGGCTCGGCGCAGCGAAATTTTGAGACACGAATTTCCCGTCGTTGTCATACTCAACGGTTGATATGGGAATGCGGGTATTACCATCAACTTGTCTGGAAACCTCCCAAGTGTTGGCGGAGGTTTTGGTGAAATAAAGATCCACCGGAATTGCTTGACCCTGACTGTTGTAGATGTTCAGTGAGGCGCTGTAGGTGGTGTAAGGCGGCTCGTTGTTCACAGCGTCGTAGGTAGAAGCGCCTCCATCGACGTTGAGCTTGACCGACAACTCACTGGTTTTTTGGCCTACGATTCTCTTGTCGACCGGTACAGTGATGGACTCCACAGACCGATTCAATGCGGTGCCGGTCGTCGGATTCGTGGGGAAACCAAGAACCTGAGCACCTTGCTGGTTAACCAGTTTGCCGTCCTTGTTGATCTGCAGACTGCCCGACCGGGTGTAGGCCAAGCTACCGTCAGGCATGGCCAGTTGCAAGAATCCCGTGCCATTGATGGCGACATCCAGGTTATTGCCCGTGACGCTCACATTGCCCTGATTTAACTGCCGCGTCACCCCAGACACCCCCACCCCCTGACCGGCGGCGCTGGAACTGCCGGCGCCAACCGCAGAACCGAATAGTTCCGAAAACTCGGTGCGCGACGCTTTGTAGCCTGCTGTGTTGGCGTTGGCGATGTTGTGGCCAATCAGATCCAAGTTTTTGCTCGCTGCGTTCATGCCGGAAAGACCGTGTTGAAAACCCATGATTTGAGCCCTTTCGCTTGTGTAAGCTGGTAGTTGGTGAGTTAGTAAATAGACTTGAGCTGGCTGTAGGCCACCTTGCTGCCGTTTTGCAGCTGCAGCTGCAAAACGTTGGCGGCATCCGTGGACACCGACACAACGCGACCGACCGACAGCTCGGTGGCCGCCACCGCTGCGCCGGATTGACTCGCTCTGATGCGAAAGCGAGCCCCTTCAGGCAGGCTTGCACTAGAAAAGCCAAAGTCGTGCTGGCCCGCGCTGATGGCGCCGAGACTCTGGGTATCCAGCAGCTGACCACCAGAAGAAATAACCTCGACTTTGACCGTGTCAGCCGAGCCGCTCAGAGCGAAAGTGCCCCGTGCATTGCCTGCGCCGTCAAGGGTCAGCGCGTTTGCTTCCACAAGGACATCACGGCCAATCATTTGCGCACCGGCCATGTTTTGCATGGCGGACATCTGGGACGCCAAATCCTTGATGCTCCGGTTGACCTGCTCAATCCCCGTCACGGTATTGATCTGCGCCATTTGCGTGGTCATCTGCGCGTTATCCATGGGGTTCATGGGATCTTGGTTGTTCAATTGCGCGACGAGCAATTTGAGAAAACGATCCTGGGATTCTGCGCCAGTGTTTTTAGCCGCAGCTGTACTGCTCAGTGCCTGGGTGGCTGAAAGTGATGCAACAGACGTTGTATTGAGAGCCATCGTTTTGTTCCTTATTGACCCATCTGCAACGTTTTCATCAGCAGATTCTTGGTGGTGTTCATAACCTCCACGTTGCTTTGATAGGCACGCGATGCAGAAATCATGTTGACCATTTCCTCCACCGGGTTGACATTGGAGTAGGTGACAAAACCCTGCGCATCCGCGTTGGGATGACTGGGTAGATGCTGTTTCCGACCCGGTTCTGTGCTTTCAACAATGCGAGCGACCTTCACGCCCTGGCTTGCCTCGGAATTCATGGGTACTGTTTGAAACATCACTTGACGAGCTTTGTAGGACTGGCCATCAGGGCCTGCCACAGCATCGGCATTGGCCAAGTTACTTGCGACGACATTGAGCCGCTGAGACTGCGCGCTGACGGCGCTGCCCGAGATATGAAAAATTGAGAGCATGGACATATGTGTATACCCGGTTCTTTACTGACCTTGGATGGCACTGAGCATGGTGCGCATGTGGCTGTTGATAAAGCGCAGCGTGGCCTCGTAGTGCAAAGAGTTGTCTGCAAAGCTGGCACGCTCCCGATCCATGTCGACCGAGTTGTTGTCTGCGCTCGCCTGGCTGGGCTTGGCGTAAAGCGAAGTGCTTTCTTTGCTGCTGCGCACGTCAAGCCGAATATGTCCAGGCGTCTTCGCGTCTGAACTCGATAGCAGCTCTGACCGACCGGCGCCCGACCCACTTGCTTGACGCAGCGCCTGCGTAAAATTGAGTTCTTTGGCGACGTAGCCCGGCGTATCGGCGTTGGCGATGTTTGCGGCCAACACCTGCTGGCGCTGGGACCGCAGAACCAGCGCCTTGGTTTGAAAGTCCAGATTTTGACTAGTCAGGTTCAGCATACTTCACCTTTCTTTTAAACACGTCATCACCAGGCTTTTCTGGTGACGTTGACAGTGAGATTATTGGAGGGGCGTGAATTCAGCGGTGCGACAAAAAGCCCGGTAAACGCCCGCTAATTCGAGCCTTTTTGTTTTGCCGGTCTGCCTACAGTTGCTGATCGTTTTGTTAATGCCAGACTGAGTTTGGTTTTGGCCAATGAAGATCATCAGAATGTATTTACTTCATCAACTCACGCGCAACGCCGCTTTGGATCCCTTGCGTTCTGCCTGTGCGTTCAGTGCACTGGCGCTGCTGTGCCTGACTCAGGCGCCGAAGGCTCTGGCGAGCGAGGAAACCTCAACCCAAAATGCAACGCGGTCGTGGGTGCAAGAGCAGCTCGCGATGCAGCCACCCTCGACCCAAGCCGGTTTGCGGGTCGAAGTCATCGTCGGCAAACTGGATATGCGCCTGCAACTGGCGCCCTGCGCCAAAGTCGAAACATTTCTTCCGCCCGGCACACGGCTTTGGGGCCGCTCCCGAGTGGGTCTGCGCTGCACGGATGACGCTGTCCGCTGGCAGGTTTTTCTCCCCATTCGCATCAAGGCCATTGGGCCGGCCTGGGTGCTGCGCTATACCCTGCCCGCCAATTCCGTTTTGTCGGAACAAGACGCGGTCCTTCAAGATGTTGACTGGGCCGAATCCACATCTCCTGTGTTGGCCCAGGCTTCAGACTGGGCTGGGAAATCCTTGGCGCGCACCAGCTTGTCTGGCGAAACCATCAGCCTGGCCATGGTTCGAGCCCAGCCCGTCTTTGCGTCTGGAGCCCGAGTCAAGCTGGTAGCGCAGGGTTCGGGTTTCAACATCTCCAGCGCAGGCTACGCGCTCGGAGCCGGGGTTCCTGGGCAGAACGTCAGCGTGAGGCTGGAAAGCGGTCGCATCGTCTCGGGGGTGGTCCATTCGGATGGCGTGGTGACCTTGGGGCTCTAGCGCGGGTTGGAACGAATAAAAAACTTAAGTTGTCCAAAATTTTGCCGATAATTTTCACATACCTCAATTAAGCGCAAAGATGGAGAGCCCATGAAAGTCCCACCAATAGCCGACCCCTATGTTTCCGCAGGCGTCCAAAACAGCCGTATTGAGGCCCCGGCAAGTCCTTCGTCTTTTCAGGCAGCCCAGGAGACCAGCACCGCCCTGAGCAAAAGGGGGGTGTCCGTTTCAATTTCTGGCCCTGCGCAATCCATGGTGCAGGGCGGAATGAACGCCGGAGTTGTGAACATGGATAAAGTGACGGCGATTCGAGCCACCATGGACCAAGGGGCCTTCAAAGTGAACCCCGAGGTGATTGCAGACCGTTTGCTCGGCAATGCTCAGGAAGCTCTGCGTCGAGGACGCGCTTAACGCAAGGATGGAAAGATGAAACCACTTGCTCCTCTTTCCCAACCGAAAAATTCGGTGGATCTTCTATTGGCGCAGGTGGAATGTTTCATCGAGAACATAGGCCAAGCGCTGAAGCGGGCGGATGTGGCAGGGCTGGAGCGTCACGCGCATGACTTGCTGGGAAGCTTGACGGCCGTCAAGGCTTGTCTTTCGACTTCAGGCGACGCCGGGTCGGACCCAAGCGCCAAGGTGGCGCTTAAAAAACACCTGGTAAAAATGAACCTGCAGCTGAAGCAGCAAAGAGAACTGCTGGCACGGAAATCTTCACTAGCCGCTCAGCAACTTGATGCTTTGCTACCGCCGACCCCACGCTTGACCTATGAGATGGACACGGAACGCTCCAACGAACGTATGGGATCGAAGACTTTCTTGAAGGCTTGATTTTTTTCACCGACGGCCAACTTTAAGGATGCGTCAAGAATCTCAAAGTATTTGCACGCCAGTGTGGTCGGAACAATGAATTTAACTCGTTGATCTTTAGCATCTTGCGTCAAAGTCAGCAAACCTTTGGAACGTAAAGACTTCAGGCGACGATGGGTGGTACCAATTGAAACACCAGGTATCAATGACATACCCTCACACACAGTCGTACTCCAGCCTCGGTGCCATCTCTGACCCAATTGGATCAAAAGCTTTTCCTCGGCGGCATCAAGACCTACCAAACCATCAGCGCCTAGCTCCCTCGCGAATTCTAAAAATTTAAAGTAAAAGCTAGAGGGATTTTTAAGCATATCAATTTCATCAAAGTCCAGACGACGCAAAATGCGGCTTCTCTGTTTTTTCAGGCCAACCAGGTCAACTACTTCGCTGAAAATTTGTCAATTTAATCAATTTTACATCTACAAATCGTTTTTTTCGTTCAATTAAATCGAAATGTTCTTATAAAAAGTGATGATAACGACGGTAATGACATTTAACTTCCCCGGAATTGAGGAGGCTCACTGGGTTCAGTCAGACCGATATGACGGTGTGACTCCCAGTGCTACGACAGAACTGGGTTGATTTGGCCAAGCGCTACCCAGTGATGTTGCTGGCAACCGCAAAGGACGAAAAGTGGGTCCATCAGGTTGTTTCTTACGTTGACGGAAAAGAAAACATGCTTTTGACCGATGGGTTGTCAAAGCAGCGGGGTACGGATAGTTTGTACTGGGTGAGTGCCGCATCGCGAAGGCGGCGTCTACCTGAGCGGCCGGTTGAGGGCGAGCCGGTCGCAGTTGCTGCGCCGGTGGAAAGTCGCAAGCTGGTGAAAGTCTCCAGATCGTGACCCGCTGCTTTGCCTCCAAGAACAAGGACGGCCGCTTGGTCAGCCACGCACGTTGTTTTTCTTCGCAACAGCTAACCGTGCCCATAGAGCCACGGTATGTCCAGCAAGGTCTCGCCCATCAGCTTCATCGCCACATCACGGGCCCACCGCATGGGTCCGGTTGCATGAAAAACATGGCCATTGCGCAGCGCTCTGGTCTGCACGCGGGCGTTGCGTTGCCAGCGCTTGGCAGCGAACTGCTGCAGGGCGGCAGGGACGTTTTGCGCTGTTGCACCATTCAGAACTGCCCCTAGCTCCGCCGCATCTTCAATCGCCATGCCCGCGCCTTGCGCGAGGTAGGGCCGCATGGGGTGTGCTGCGTCGCCCAGCAGGGCCACGCGGCCTTGCGCGTGCTGTTGTGCGCCCTGCATGGGTGGGCGGTCGTGCATGACCCACAGCCGCCAGCTTGGCACGGCCTCCAGCAAGCTGTGCAGTGCGTTGCAGCTGCCTTGCAGCGCGCTTTGCAGGTCAAACGCATTGGCGCTGTGGTCCCAGTTTTGAAAATCATCCGGGGCATCACCGTGGACAAACACCACGATGTTCAGCCATTCGCCACTGCGCACCGGGTACTGCACCGCATGCATATTGGCGCCTAGCCAGGCAGTGACGTTGTAACTGCGCAAGCGCTCGGGCAGATCGGCTTGCTTGATGAGGGCCCTGTAGGCCAGGTGGCCTGTGCGACGCGGCAAGCCATCGCCTAACAGCTGCGCTCTGGTATGACTCCACAAGCCATCAGCGCCGACCATCACATCGACGGCGCGCGCCCCGTGGGTGGTTTGCAAAGTCACGGCTTGTGGGGTTTGCTGAAAGCTTCGTACCGTGCTGTCGGTATGGAGCGTCGCCTCCGTTTGCTGCACCGCTTGCAGCAGCAGCTGGTGTAAATCAGCGCGATGAAGTGTGACGTACGGAGCGCCATAGCGCACCTCGATGGTGTTGCCCAGCGCTAATTCGCCCACGATTTGTCCAGACATGGCGCTGCGCACCTTTAGACAGTCTGGCGCAAAGGCGTATGCACGCAAGGCAGCGGTCAAACCCCACCCTCGCACAATGCGGGTGACGTTGGGGCCGAGTTGTATGCCCGCGCCAATGTCACTGAAGGCACTGGCTTTTTCAAACAGCTCAATCTGCTGCCCCGCGCGCGACAACACCAGCGCCGCCGCCAGCCCGCCTATGCCGCCACCAGTCAACGCCACCTTCATACTCAAGCAGCCAAGAGTTGCCGCAGCACATACGGCAAAATGCCGCCGCTCTGGTAGTAGTCCACCTCAATCGGCGTGTCGACGCGCAGCGTCACGATGACCTCTTGAACCTTGCCGTCCGCATGGGTGATACGCAGCGTGGCGTCGCTTTGCGGTTTGAGTTGTGCGTGCGGTATGACGTCAATCACCTCATTGCCCCGCAAGCCCAGCGTTTGCCAGGACTGCCCGGCCTTGAACTGCAAGGGCAGCACGCCCATGCCGACCAAGTTGCTGCGGTGAATGCGTTCAAAACTGCGCGCCACCACGGCCTTGATGCCCAGCAGTTTTGTGCCCTTGGCGGCCCAGTCGCGGGACGAGCCGGTACCGTACTCTTCGCCTGCAAAAATAACGGTGGGTGTGCCTTCGGCGATGTATTTCATGGCTGCATCGTAGATGAACAGCTTTTCGCCCACGGCGCCTTCAGTGCCGTTGACTGTCTTCTGCTGAAACAGCGTCACCCCACCCTCTTCACGGGAGCCTTCGGCATCTGCCGGAATCATCAGGTTCTTGATGCGCACGTTGGCAAAGGTGCCGCGCATCATCACGTCGTGGTTGCCGCGCCGCGCACCGTAGCTGTTGAAGTCGGCCTTGAGCACACCATGGGCCTGCAGCCACTGGCCAGCCGGTGACGATGCCTTGATCGACCCGGCGGGTGAAATGTGGTCGGTCGTGATGGAGTCACCAAACAAGGCCATGATGCGGGCATGGTTGACACTGAAACGACCTGAATCAGCGCTACCTACAGAATCGTTGATGGCTTTTGACGAATCAATACATGGGCGAGGAGCTACGTTTTCCATAGCAAAGTTCTTGAAAAATGGCGGCTCGGCGATGTAGGTGCTGGCAGGCCAGGTGTAGGTGTTGCCGGCGACACCCTTGATCTGTTCCCACAGCTTGCCGGGCTCGCTTTTAACTTTGGCGTAGTTGGCGCGAAAGGCTTTGCCGTTCATCGCGAACTTCATCAGCGCATTGATCTCGTCTGTTGTTGGCCAGATGTCTCCCAGGTAAACGTCTTTGCCGCCTTTGCCCTTGCCAACAGGTTCGGTCATCAAGTCGCGCAGGACGGTACCGGCAATCGCGTAGGCCACCACCAGCGGCGGACTGGCCAGAAAGTTGGCCTTCAGGTTGGGGTGAATACGCGCTTCAAAGTTTCGGTTGCCCGACAGCACTGCGGCGCATACCAGGTCGCTCCTGGTGATGGCTTCATTGATCTCGGGTGTCAAGTCGCCTGAATTGCCAATGCAGGTGGTGCAGCCGTAGCCGGCCAGCGCAAAGCCGAGTTTTTCGAGATAGGGCAGCAGGCCTGTTTCCGTCAAATACTCGGTCACGATGCGTGAGCCTGGGGCCAGCGATGTTTTGATGTGCGGCTGCACCCTCAGGCCAGCTTCGACTGCTTTTTTGGCCAGCAGACCAGCGGCCAGCAGCACGCTGGGATTGGATGTATTGGTGCAGCTGGTGATCGCTGCAATCAGCACGTCGCCATTGCCGATCCTGATGCCCGTGGGTTTGCTGGCGGGTGGCTCGGCGTGCGTGCTGAGGGATGAGGCCAGGGTCGGCTTACTGCCTTCCATCTCGACCACCATGCGTTCTGCGCCCGGCGGAGTCGCAGGCACGCCAGGCAAGGGGTCGGCACGCTCTTGGTCGGTATGGCGCAACAAGTGCCGCGTGGCCAGCGTGGCGGCGGGCTGGTTAAAGCCGTTTTCTGAGTTGGGCTTGCTGAAAAGAGACGCAAACTGCGTGGCCACATTGCCCAGCTCAATCCGGTCTTGCGGACGCTTGGGGCCGGCCAAGCTGGGGGTCACGTCGCTCAAGTTGAGGCTGACGACTTGCGAAAAATCAATGTCCCCCGCCTTGGCCACGCCAAACAAACCCTGCGCCTTGAAGTAAGCTGCAAACGCGTCTATCTCGGGCTTGGTACGGCCTGTGCCTTCAAAGTACGCGATGGTTTTTTCATCGACCGGAAAGAAGCCCATCGTGGCACCATATTCAGGCGCCATGTTGCCAATGGTGGCGCGGTCTGGCAGGCTCAAGCTGCGCGTACCTTCACCAAAAAACTCGACAAACTTGCCAACGACTTTTTCTTTGCGCAACTGCTCGGTTACGCGCAGCACCAGATCAGTGGCTGTCACGCCTTCGCGCAGCTTGCCGGTCAGCTCAAAGCCCACCACGTCAGGCGTTAAAAAATACACGGGCTGGCCCAGCATCGCGGCTTCAGCCTCAATGCCACCTACGCCCCAGGCGACCACGCCAATACCGTTGATCATGGTGGTGTGGCTGTCGGTGCCGACCAGTGAGTCGGGGTAATACACATCTGTAGCGGTCTTGTGGACCCCGCGGGCCAAATACTCCAGGTTGACCTGATGCACGATGCCAAAGCCCGGCGGCACCACGCCAAACGTCTCAAACGCCTGCATGCCCCATTTCATGAACTGGTAGCGCTCGTTGTTGCGTTGAAACTCCAGCTTCATGTTCAGGTCAAGTGAGTTCTTTTTGCCGTAGTAGTCGACCATGATGGAGTGGTCTACCACCAGGTCCACCGGCACCAGCGGCTCAATGCGCTTGGGGTCTTTGCCGAGCTTGACGGCAACGCTGCGCATGGCGGCCAGATCGGCCAGCAGCGGCACGCCGGTGAAGTCCTGCAGCACCACACGCGACACGACAAACGGAATCTCTTGCGTGCGGGCCGCGTTGGGCTTCCAGTTCGCCAGATCAGCAACGTGCTGCGCCGTCACGCGCTTGCCATCGCAGTGACGCAAAACAGATTCCAGTACGATGCGCAACGACACCGGCAGGCGGTTGATGTTGGGAAACTGTTTGGCCAGCGCGGGAAGTGAGTAAAACTTGCCAGGCTTGCCTGAGGCCGTCTTGAAGTGTTTGAGGGTACTCGCAAAAGTGGTTTGCATAAGGGCTGGTCGGACCATCGGGGAAACTCCTTGGCATGATTCAATAGCTCACATTCTGGCAGGCGCGTTCACATGACGCGGGATGTGTAGTTACCAGCTGACATGACGGGTGGCGTGTTTCTGACGCACCAATGACGACGGGCTTTCTAAAGTGACTGTTTTAGACATCCATGAGGGAACACCGATGAGCCAGCCCACCGACGAACACGCCCTCTGGACTTTGATCAAGGACATCAAATTCGGCATGCTCACGCACCCGCACACCGACGGGCAACTGCACAGCGCCCCCGTGACAACGCATAACAAGGCCGGTGACGAGGGTCTGACGCTGTACTTTTTCATCTCGCGCAAGAGTGAAATCGCCTCTTGTATAGCCAAAGACGGCAATGTCAACGTGTCCTATGCCCACCCCGGCGAGGACAGTTACGTGTCGGCGTCAGGCCATGCCGCGATTGTTGAAGATCAAACCAAAAAAAACGACCTGTTCACATCTTTCGCCAAAGCATGGTTTCCTGGTGGTGCGACAGATCCCGATTTGGCTCTGCTGCAAGTGAGCATCGGCCATGCAGAATACTGGGACGTAAAGGAAAGCGAGATGGTGCAACTCGCCAAAATGGCCAAAGCCGCCATCACGGGGCGGCGGCTTTTGCAATCGCGGCCTTTTTTTCAGTTTCTGCACCTCTTTCAAGGCTTGGCCTGCTGCATGTCTTCTGGCTTGTCCACGCCAAATCAAACACTACGGCGCCGTTGTCGCCGCGCTCACACGAACCCGCGAGCTAATGCGAGACATTGATGCAAGACATTGATGCAAGACATTGATGCAAGACATTGATGCAAGACATTGACGCAAGACATTGACGCAATAGCGAACGGAAGACTTTGGCCAACGCACACCTTGGCTGCAACCGCCCTCGAATAGTGCTATCCCTATTCAAAATTAATAAGGAAAACAGCCTGTAGCCCTTTTCCAATAAGCATAAAAAGCTATCGAATATATAGCAAAAAAGCGGCTCAAAGGCCGCTTTTTTATCAACGTCGCGCCGATCTGAAGATCAGGCAGCAACCCCACCCTTGACCGTATCCGCCATATCCGTATAGTCCTTGACCTTGTCAAAGTTCAAATACTGATAAATCTGGTCGCTGGATGCCGTCAGCACGCCCATATCAAGCATGTACTCGGCCTTGGTCGGGATGCGGCCGAGCTTGGAGCAAATTGCCGCCAGTTCGGCTGAGCCCAGATACACGTTGGAGTTTTTGCCGAGACGGTTTGGGAAGTTGCGCGTGCTGGTGGAGAACACTGTCGCGCCTTCTTTGACCTGTGCCTGGTTGCCCATGCACAGGCTGCAGCCGGGCATTTCCATGCGCGCGCCGGCGCTGCCCAGCACGCCGTAGTGGCCTTCTTCGGTGAGTTGTTTGGCATCCATCTTGGTGGGCGGCGCCATCCAGAGTTTGACGGGAATGTCGCGCTTGTTTTCCAGCAGTTTTGAGGCTGCGCGGAAGTGGCCAATGTTGGTCATGCAACTGCCGATGAAGACTTCGTCGATCTTGCTGCCTGCGACATCGCTGAGCGTTTTCACGTCATCCGGGTCGTTCGGGCAGGCGACGATAGGCTCGTGGATGTCTGCCAGGTCAATCTCAATGACTGCGGCGTATTCAGCATCTGCGTCGCCTTTGAGCAGTTGCGGGTCAGCCAGCCATGCCTCCATGGCGGCGATGCGGCGCTTGATGGTGCGCACATCTGAGTAACCGGTGGCGATCATCCACTTGAGCATGGTGATGTTGCTGTTGATGTATTCAATGATCGGCTCTTTGTTCAGGTGCACGGTGCAACCACCGGCTGAACGCTCGGCTGATGCGTCGCTCAGTTCAAACGCTTGTTCAACCTTCAAATCAGGCAGGCCTTCAATTTCAAGAATGCGGCCCGAGAAAATGTTTTTCTTGCCCTGCTTGGCCACGGTGAGCAAGCCGGCCTTGATGGCGTACAGCGGAATCGCGTTGACCAAATCACGCAAGGTAATACCGGGCTGCATCTCGCCTTTGAAGCGCACCAAAACCGACTCAGGCATGTCCAGCGGCATAACGCCAGTGGCCGCGCCAAAAGCCACCAGGCCAGAGCCTGCGGGGAAGCTGATGCCAATCGGGAAACGGGTGTGGCTGTCGCCACCAGTGCCGACCGTGTCAGGCAACAACATGCGGTTCAACCAGCTGTGAATGATGCCGTCGCCTGGGCGCAAGGGAATGCCGCCGCGCGTGCTCATGAAGTCTGGCAGCTCGTGGTGCATCTTCACGTCAACCGGCTTGGGGTAAGCCGCTGTATGGCAAAACGATTGCATCACCAAGTCAGCAGAAAAACCCAGGCAGGCCAGGTCTTTCAGCTCGTCCCGTGTCATGGGGCCGGTGGTGTCTTGTGAGCCGACTGACGTCATTTTTGGCTCGCAATAGGTGCCGGGACGCACGCCCTGGCCTTCTGGCAAACCGACGGCGCGCCCCACCATTTTTTGCGCCAGCGTAAAGCCGCGGCCGTTGTCCAGCGGGTCTTGCGGCAGGCGGAACTGGGTCGATGCGGGCAGGCCCAAAGCAAAGCGTGCCTTGGCGGTCAGGCCGCGGCCAACAATCAAGGGAATGCGGCCACCAGCGCGCACTTCGTCAAACAGCACCTCGCTTTTGAGTTTGAACTCAGCAATCACCTTGCCGTTTTTCAATGCCTTGCCATCGTAGGGGCGCAGTTCAATGACATCGCCCATTTGCATGTTGCTCACGTCCAGCTCAATCGGCAATGCGCCTGAGTCTTCCATGGTGTTGTAGAAAATCGGTGCGATTTTGGAACCCAGGCACACCCCACCGAAACGCTTGTTAGGCACAAAGGGAATATCCTGGCCGGTAAACCACAGCACCGAGTTGGTGGCCGACTTGCGCGATGAACCGGTGCCAACCACGTCACCCACATAGGCGACCAGATGCCCTTTGGCTTTGAGGGAATCAATGAACTTGACCGGGCCGCGCTTGCCTTCTTCCTCTGGTGTGATGCCTGGGCGCGGGTTTTTGTGCATGGCCAAAGCGTGCAGCGGAATGTCAGGACGGCTCCAGGCGTCGGGCGCGGGCGACAGATCGTCGGTATTGATCTCGCCAGCCACTTTGAAGACCGTCAGCATGATGGACTCTGGCACTTCAGGGCGGCTGGTAAACCACTCGGCGTTGGCCCAGCTTTGCATCACGGCTTTGGCGTAAGTGTTGCCCTTGTCGGCCTTTTCTTTCACGTCATGGAACTGGTCAAACATGAGAAGTGTGTTTTTCAGGCCCGCAGCGGCTTGAGTGGCAACGCTGGCCTCGGCATCGTCGAGCAGCGCAATCATGGGGCTGATGTTGTAGCCGCCCAGCATGGTGCCCAGCAACTGCGCCGCGTGTTCGCGCGAGACAAGCGCGCACTTTTCAGTACCGTGCGCCACAGCAGCCAGATAGCTGGCTTTAACTTTAGCGGCGTTGTCAACGCCTGCGGGCACGCGGTGGGTGATCAGTTCCACCAAAAATGCCTCTTCACCTTTCGGCGGGGTCTTGAGCAGTTCGATGACTTCAGCGGTTTGCGCAGCAGACAGTGGCAGAGGTGGAATACCCAGCACCGAACGCTCAGCGACGTGATTGCGATAGGTTTGAATGAAAGTTGATGACATGGTTTTCTCCTAAAAATTATCTGGTGGCTGCGGGGGCTAGTGCGGGGGCCAAGGCAGGTGCTGTGCCAGGCGCTGAAACGGGACTGTCAAGCAAGCCTGGGCGCGGGTTCTTTTTAAGTTCGTCAGCCAGGGTGATTTGCTCGGGGCTCATGCATTCGTCTGCCAGTCGCTGGCCCAGCTTTTGGCTCATGAGCATGGATTTGTTGCCCAACTGTAGCCACAATGCGCCTCTTTTGGGGTCTTCAAGCCGAATCGCGCCGGTACGACTTTCAACCGGGTGCATGATAAAGCGGGCACCCTTGGTTTGCACCACAAAAAAGCCGGGGCGGCGCTGACTGGCCGTGAGCGTGACCGAGTTCCCCAATTCGCAGGCAATGGTGCCAACAAAGACACGTTTGGCTATTTCAATGTCGTCCGCCGTCAGGTTGATGTTCGGGTCTTCGTCAATCGGTGTGACTTCTTCAACCGCTTTCAGTGCCGAACGCCTGATTTCAGCAGGTGCCTTTTGCGCCGGCTTTTTAGTTTCAGCCTTGGCGGATGCATTGGCTGGAGCCGCAGTTTGCGCGAGGATCACAGCCGGAAAGGCAAAGATGCAGGCTGCAAGGACGAGTGGTTTCATGACATTCCTAAAAATAGATCTGTGACTCGGCTGGCAAATCACCGCCCGTCTGGTGCGCACGCTCCAATACCTGCCAGTAATAGCGATAACTGGCGCGGTCGTGCAATTTACCTTCGAAGCTGATTGGCGCCCAATGTTCACGGGCGGCAGCTCCTATTATTTTTGTAGCATCTTCAATCTCAGCTTCAGTCGGTGCAAAGGCCGCCAGAATCGGGCGAATCTGGTTCGGGTGAATGCTCCACATGCGGGTGTAGCCAAACTCATGAAAAGCCCGGCGAGCGGCCATCGTGATGGCGGCTGCATCATTGAATTCCGTCACCACGCCATGCGAGGGTGTTTTGCTGTTGGCGTGGCAGGCAGAGGCTATCTCCAGCTTGGCGCGCACCACCAGCGGGTGGCTGAACTGGCCCTGGCTGGTCATGCCATGCGCAGGTATGGCGCCGCCATGGCTCGATACAAAGTCCATCAGGCCAAAGCTGAGTGACTGCACACGCGGATGCGCGGCAATCTCGAAGACGCGGTGCACGGCAGCGGGCGATTCAATCAACACATGTAGGGGCAAATGCCCGGCATGCGCATCGTTCAGGGCTTTTTCAATCCGCATCACGTCGCCCGCTGACTCGACTTTCGGTACCATGATGTGGCAAAGCCTGTCGCCCACCTCACCGGCAATGCTGGCCACGTCAGCCTCGAACGCGGGGTGATCGATGGCATGGACACGCACTGCCACGCGGGCCTTGGGGCTGGCCAGGGCGACCAGCGCCACCACCATGGCGGCGTGGTCGGCCTCACCGCCCACGGGCGCACCGTCTTCACAGTCGAGGGTGACATCAAAAACACAAGCGCCGAACTCCGTGCACATGTCGGCCTGCAGTTGCAGGCTTTTTCGCATGCGCGCCTCAACGCCACTGTAGTGGTCGCAAACCGGCAAGAAACCATTTGCAGCCTGAGCGCCGAGGAGAACCTCTCTGGGATGAACCATTAGAGGAGGTGTTTAACGCCGTCTTGCTCGCCTTGCAACTCTGCCAATGTCTTGTTGATGCAGCTCTGGCTGAACTCATCAATTGTCAGGCCTTCAACCAGTTTGTATTCGCCGCCTTCGCAGGTGACAGGAAAACCAAACATGGTGCCGTCCGGAATGCCGTACTGGCCGCCCGATGGGATACCCATGGTGACCCACTTGCCGTGGGTGCCCAGTGCCCAGTCACGCATGTGGTCGATGGCGGCGTTGGCGGCCGATGCGGCTGACGACACGCCGCGCGCTTCAATGATGGCCGCACCGCGCTTGCCAACGGTTGGCAAGAAGGTGTTGGCGTTCCATTCTTGGTCGTTGATCATGGCGGCAACGCTTTGGCCCTTGATCGTGGCAAAGCGGTAGTCAGCGTACATGGTGGGCGAATGGTTGCCCCACACGCAGAGTTTTTCAATGTCAGCCACAGCCTTGCCGGTTTTGGCTGCAACCTGGCTGGCCGCGCGGTTGTGGTCCAGGCGCAGCATGGCGGTGAAGTTTTTACGCGGCAGATCGGGCGCGCTTTTCATGGCGATCCATGCGTTTGTGTTGGCCGGGTTGCCGACGACCAGCACCTTGACGTTGCGGCTGGCCACGGCGTTCAGCGCCTTGCCCTGGGCGATAAAAATCGCACCGTTCACGGCCAGCAACTCAGCACGCTCCATGCCCGGGCCGCGTGGGCGTGATCCCACCAGCAGAGCGTAGTCGGTGTCTTTGAAAGCCGTCATCGGGTCGCTGTGCGCCTCCATGCCCACCAGCAGAGGAAAGGCGCAGTCGTCGAGCTCCATCATGACGCCTTTGAGGGCTTTTTGTGGGCCCTCGACGGGCACTTCCAGCAACTGCAAAATCACGGGCTGGTCTTTGCCCAGCATGTCGCCGGAAGCAATACGAAACAGCAGCGCGTAGCCAATTTGGCCTGCTGCGCCGGTAACGGCAACGCGGACGGGTTTTTTGGTCATGATGGGAGCTTTCAGGAAGTGATTAAAACGGTTGCCATGCAGCAATAACAGCCCAAGATTTTAGCGCCGAATGATGCAATGCGTCAATTTGTCTTATGTCTTATATAAGATAAGATCGCGCTTACCTGAAGACCCCCTATGGCCGCCATTCCTTCCTTCATAACCCCCTCGTCGGTCGACGAGTCAAGCGCCGCCGCGCCCGCCTTCAGCCCGCTGTACCAGCAGATCAAGGCGTTGATTTTGCAAAGTCTGCAGTCCGGCCAATGGAAGCCTGGCGAAGCAATTCCTTCTGAAATGGACCTGGCCACCCGCTACCGCGTCAGCCAGGGTACGGTGCGCAAAGCCATCGACGAGTTGGCCGCCAGCAACCTGGTGGTGCGCCGCCAGGGCAAGGGGACTTTTGTGGCAACGCATGCCGAGCAGCATGTGCAGTTCCGCTTCCTCAAGCTGGTGCCCGACAGCGGCACACCAGGCAGCGAAGGCCCGGCCCAGCGCGAGATCATCGATTGCCGCCGCGCCCGGGCCACTGCCGATGTGGCAAGGGCTTTGGCTTTGCGCAGTGGCGACGCCGTGTTGCAGGCGCGGCGGGTGCTCAGTTTTGCGGGAGTCCCTACGATTGTTGAAGACATCTGGCTGCCCGCAGCCCCGTTCAAAGGCCTGACCGCCGAGCGCCTGGCCGACTACCAGGGCCCGATGTATGCGCTGTTTGAAACTGAATTCAACATGCGCATGGTGCGGGCGGAGGAGAAAATACGCGCCGAGTCGGCCATTGACGGTCGTGAGCAGCTATTAAAAGTAGAGCGTGGCACACCGCTTCTGAGCGTGGAGCGGATTGCCTACACGTATCAAAATGTGCCGATGGAGCTGCGCCGGGGCTACTACCGCACCGACACGCACCACTATCACAACACACTGAACTGATGCCCGAAAAGTCAGGATTCAAGGGCAACAAGGCGTCGCTCCCGAGCAAACCCTGCGTGGCCTGCGGCCGCGAGATGACTTGGCGCAAGAGCTGGGCCAGGAACTGGGCTGACGTCAAGTATTGCTCTGATGCTTGCCGCGCCCAAAAAGGCAAAGCGACCAGCAAGTTGCCTGCCGCCTGAACGCCTCTTTTTCCGCAGCCCGCACTGGCCACGTGGTCTTGATGTCGACACCAAAATACCAACCAGTCGCCAAATAGAATGGCCCGTATGCAACCCACAAAAACGCGTCATTTGGTGCTCATTTTGGGTGACCAACTCGACGAGGCTTCCAGCGCCTTTAACGGGTTTGACCCGGAACAAGACAAGGTACTGATGGTCGAGGCTTTTGAGGAGTCCACCCATGTCTGGTCGCACAAAATTCGCACCACACTGTTCTTGTCGGCCATGCGGCATTTTTCTGAAAGCCTGAAACTGCGTGGCTGGCAAGTGGACTACCGGGCACTGGACACGCACGGCGACCACACCCTGGCTGCGGGCCTGCTGGCAGCGATCAAAGAGCGCCAGCCGCAAGCCGTGATTGGCGTGGAGCCAGGCGACTTGCGCGTCAGGCAACAGATTGAGCATGCTGTTCAGGATGCTATCAACTCAGGCGCTATTAGCCCACGTATCCATTCATCAAAACCGATAAAAGATACTCAAAAAGAGTCGGGCAGCGCGATTTCGGTTCACTCGTCGGCTGGTTTTTTGACCTGGCGCGAAGACAAACACTTTTTATGCGGTCTGCCCCAGTTCCGCACGTGGGCGGGCAAATCCACCAGCCTGCGGATGGAGTTTTTTTACCGCATCATGCGCAAGCAGTACAAAGTACTGATGGTCGGGGATGAACCTGTGGGCGGGCAGTGGAACTTTGATGCTGACAACCGCAAGAGCTTTGGCAAGGCGGGACCGCAAAACGTGCCCAAAGCGGTTCAATACAAGCCCGATGCCATCACCCATGACGTCATCAAACTGGTCAATAGCCATTTTGTAGCGCACCCTGGCCAACTGGCGGACTTCAACTGGCCAGTAACCCGTGAGCAGGCTTTGCTGGCCCTGAAGGACTTCATCGCCAACCGTCTGCCGCAGTTTGGCCCGCATGAAGACGCGATGTGGACAAATCTTGATGTCGGCTGGCATTCACTGCTGTCCAGTTCGCTCAACTTGAAGCTGCTGAACCCGCTGGAAGTCATTCAGGCCGCCGAAGCCGCCTATAAAAAGCATGACCTGAATCTGGCCAGCGTGGAGGGTTTTATCAGGCAGATACTGGGCTGGCGCGAGTTCATGCGCGGCGTGTACTTCATGGACATGCCCGAGCTGAAAACCGCCAACCACTACGGCCATACCAACCCCTTGCCAAAGTGGTACTGGACAGGCGATACCCACATGAATTGCATGAAGCAATGCATTGGCCAGACGCTTCAAAACGGCTACTCGCACCACATTCAGCGGCTGATGGTCACGGGCATGTTTGGCGTCACCGCGCAAATCAGCCCGCAAGCCGTTTGCGACTGGTATCTGGCGGTGTATGTTGATGCAGTGGAATGGGTGGAACTGCCCAACACGGCAGGCATGGCGCTGTTTGCCAATGGCGGACGCTTTACCAGCAAGCCCTATGTGGCCAGCGGCGCTTATGTCAAACGCATGAGTAATTACTGCGGCGACTGCAAGTACGACAGCGAGACCCGAGTGGGCGCTAACGCCTGCCCCATGACCACGCTGTACTGGAATTTTCTGGACCAGCACGAGGCCAGTTTTGCGGGCAACCCGCGCACCGCGCTGATGGTCAAAAACCTGCAGCGCATGACACCCGAGCTGCGGGCAGAAGTACGCGGGCGCGCCAGCGAGATGTTGGCCGATCTGGACAGTTTGTGAATAGCTTGTCAGTTCCTATTCAGCCAACAACCTGAAGCCCAATTGCAACCCGAGAAAATCTGATGCTGCATTGCAATAGAATCCGAGGGTTAACCAGAATTTGCCGAAACATCAACGATCTATCCGTCCATTGACGGGTGAGTCAGAGGTGGTTTCAGAACAACACAGAAAGTCACGCATGCCAGAGACTGCAACGACCGCCAAAAAACGGCCCGAGTTCCGCAATATCAACGCCTTCACCGACCTGCCGTCCTATCGCCTTCCCGTTGCGGGCATTGTGTCGATTCTTCACCGCATTAGCGGGGCCATCATGTTCGTCCTGATGCCCTTCATCATCTGGATGTTCGACACCTCCATTTCGTCGGAAATCTCATTCGCCAAATTCAAGGGCGCCTTCAATGTCGGCATGCTGGGCCTGCCCGGCATCCTCTGGAAGCTGCTGGCACTGGCGCTGATATGGGCTTTTCTGCACCACTGCCTGGCCGGCCTGCGCCATTTGTGGTCTGACACACACCACTCGGCGGTGACCAAGGAATTTGGCAAAACGTCGGCCATTGCCACGCTGGTCATCAGCGTCGCCCTGACGCTGGTGTTGGGCGCCAAACTGTTTGGCATTTATTAATTTTTGCGGGTCAGACCTTCAGCCCTGCCCCCCTTTTGCTCAGGAAACATTTGTATGGCAATCAATCACGGCACCAAACGCATCGTTGTCGGCGCACATTACGGCCTGCGCGACTGGCTGGCCCAGCGCGTCACGGCTGCGCTGATGGCGCTTTTTACCCTGCTGGTTCTCGGTCAGGTCATGCTGACCAAAGGCCCCATTGGCTACGACAAATGGGCTGGTATTTTTTCAGCTCAGTGGATGAAAGTGCTGACCTTCACCATCATCATCGCCATGCTGTACCACGTCTGGGTGGGCATGCGCGACATCTGGATGGACTACATCAAACCGCTTGGCCTGCGCCTGGGTTTGCAGGTGTTCACGATCGTGTGGCTCACCGCTTGCGCGGGCTGGGGCATCCAGGTGCTGTGGCGCCTGTAAAACATCATCAGAAGTTATTTGAAGCTATCTTGCTTTGACCCACCATTGAGTTCGAAAAACAAACATGACCGCAAGCTCCAAAATCCCCAAGCGCAAATTTGATGTTGTCATCGTCGGAGCCGGCGGCTCTGGTATGCGTGCCTCGCTGCAACTGGCGCGCGCCGGTCTGAACGTGGCCGTGTTGTCCAAGGTGTTTCCGACCCGCTCACACACGGTGGCGGCGCAGGGCGGAATTGGCGCGTCACTGGGCAACATGAATGAGGACAACTGGCACTACCATTTTTTCGACACCGTTAAAGGTTCGGACTACCTGGGTGACCAGGACGCTATTGAGTTCATGTGCCGCGAAGCCCCCAAGGTGGTGTATGACCTGGAGCACATGGGCATGCCGTTTGACCGCAATCCTGATGGCACGATTTACCAGCGCCCCTTTGGCGGCCACACCGCCAACTATGGCGAAAAAGCCGTAGAGCGCGCCTGCGCTGCTGCTGACCGGACCGGCCACGCCATGCTGCACACGCTCTACCAGCAAAACGTGAAAGAAAAAACCAGCTTCTTTGTTGAGTGGCTGGCCATGGACCTGATCCGCGATGCTGCGGGTGACGTGGTCGGCGTGACCGCCATCGAAATGGAAACCGGTGACGTGCATATTTTTGAAGCCAAAACCACCCTGCTGGCCACTGGCGGCGCGGGCCGTATCTTTGCGGCGTCAACCAACGCCTTCATCAATACCGGTGATGGCTTGGGTATGGCGGCACGCGCAGGCATTCCGCTGGAAGACATGGAGTTCTGGCAGTTTCACCCGACGGGCGTGGCCGGTGCGGGCGTGCTGCTGACCGAAGGTTGCCGCGGCGAAGGCGCGATTTTGCGCAACAGCAATGGCGAGCGTTTCATGGAGCGTTACGCACCGGCATACAAGGACTTGGCGCCACGCGACTACGTGTCACGCTGCATGGACCAAGAGATCAAGGAGGGCCGTGGCTGCGGCCCGAACAAGGACTACATCAACCTGGACATGACACACTTGGGCGCTGACACCATCATGAAGCGCCTGCCGTCGGTGTTTGAGATTGGCCACAACTTTGCCAACGTCGACATCACCAAAGAACCTATTCCTGTGGTGCCAACCATCCACTACCAAATGGGCGGCATACCGACCAACATCAATGGCCAGGTCGTGACACAAAACGCTGACAACAAAAGCGAAGTGGTGAACGGTCTGTATGCGGTGGGCGAATGCTCCTGCGTCAGTGTCCATGGCGCCAACCGTCTGGGCACCAACTCGCTGCTTGATTTGCTGGTGTTTGGTCGCGCGGCGGGCAACCACATCGTTGAGCACAATAAAACCACCGTTCACAAGCCACTGCCGGCCAATGCCGCCGACGCAACGTTGAGCAGAATCGCGCGTCTGGACAATGCTACAGAGGGTGAATATGCCCAGGACGTTGCCAACGACATTCGCGCCGCCATGCAAAAGTATGCAGGCGTTTTCCGCACCCAGGCCAGCATGGATGAGGGTGTCCAGGCGATTGCCAAACTGCGCGAGCGGGTGAAAAACATCGGCCTCAAGGACAAGTCAAAAATCTTCAACACCGCCCGTATTGAAGCGCTGGAAGTTGAAAATCTGATTGAGTCTGCACAAGCGACCATCGTGTCAGCCGCAGCACGCAAGGAAAGCCGCGGCGCGCATTCGGTCGACGACTACGGCGACACGCCGGCCCACCCGAATGGCCGCAACGACACCGATTGGCACAAGCACACACTGTGGCACAGCGAAAGCAACAGCCTGACCTACAAGCCTGTGCAAATGATTCCGCTGACGGTTGACTCATTGCCGCTCAAAGTACGCAGTTTCTAAAAACTAATTTCGATGTTTTTCGATATTTTTTCGATATTCAGCAGGCAAACACCATGACCAAACGCACCTTCAACATTTACCGCTACGACCCGGACACCGACGCCAAGCCGTACATGCAAAAAATCGAGGTCGAGCTCGACGGCACTGAGCGCATGCTGCTTGATGCGCTGATGAAGCTGAAAGCCCAAGATCCGAGCATCAGCTTCAGGCGCTCCTGCCGCGAAGGCGTTTGCGGCTCTGACGCGATGAACATCAACGGCAAAAACGGACTGGCCTGCCTGACCAACATGCGCACCCTGCCCGGTGAAATCACGCTCAAGCCCCTGCCAGGATTGCCTGTCGTGCGTGACTTGATCGTCGACATGACGCAGTTCTTCAAACAGTACAACTCGATCAAGCCCTATTTGATCAATGACAACGTGCCGCCTGAAAAGGAACGTCTGCAAAGCCCGCAAGAGCGCGACGAACTGAACGGCCTGTACGAATGCATTTTGTGCGCAAGCTGCTCCACCAGTTGCCCCAGCTTCTGGTGGAACCCGGACAAATTCGTGGGCCCAGCCGGCCTGTTGCAAGCCTATCGTTTCATTGCAGACAGCCGTGACGAAGGCACAGCCGAGCGCCTGGACAACCTGGAAGACCCGTACCGCCTGTTTCGTTGCCACACCATCATGAACTGCGTAGACGTGTGCCCCAAGGGCTTGAACCCCACCAAGGCGATTGGCAAGATCAAAGAGATGATGGTGCTGCGCTCTGTCTAGAAATATGACCCCCACGCTTGTCGCTTCGCACGCCTATGGCGATACGCTGCCCCTTTCACAAGAAGTTGGGGCTAATTTTCCTAAGGTTGGCCCGTCGGAAAATTGCATGCTTGACGAACTTCTGGGCGAACGTGAATTGAGCAAGCTGCGCTGGCGGTGCCGCCGGGGTTTGCTTGAAAACGATTTGCTGATTGAAAAATTCTTCGCCCAATATGAGTCGACGTTAACGACGGCACAAGCCAAAGGCATGAATGATTTAATGGATTTGTCCGACAATGATCTGCTGGATCTGTTGCTACAACGCAAAGAGCCCGCCGATTTGGTTGAGGCTGATGCCAAGGCCAGCGCCTCTACTTTTGAAGCCTTGCAGGTCTTGAACTTGCTCCGCCCAAAGGGTAAAACCCTGCCAACCCCGGTTTGATTTGATACCTTTAGAAAGCACACTATGAAGCTCGCTGACAACAAAGCCACCCTGTCGTTTAGCAACGGCAGCCCCAGCATCGACTTGCCTGTCTATCAGGGCAATGTGGGTCCCGATGTGGTGGACATCCGCAAGCTGTACGCACAGACCGGCATGTTCACTTACGACCCCGGCTTTTTGTCAACGGCCTCCTGCCAGTCAGCGATTACTTACATCGATGGCGACAAGGGCGAGTTGCTGTACCGCGGTTACCCCATCGAGCAGTTGGCCACCAACTGCGACTACATGGAAACCTGCCATCTGCTGCTGTACGGTGAGTTGCCTGACGTGGCACAGAAAACGGACTTTGTGTCGCGCGTGACCAACCACACCATGGTCAATGAACAGATGCAGTTTTTCCTGCGTGGTTTCCGCCGTGACGCACACCCGATGGCCATCATGACCGGCCTGGTGGGAGCCCTGTCGGCTTTTTACCATGACAGCACCGACATCACCAACCCTCAGCACCGCGACATTTCGGCCATCCGCCTGATTGCCAAGCTGCCCACACTCGTGTCGATGGCTTACAAGTACACCATGGGCCAGCCCTACATGTACCCGAAGAACGCTTTAAGCTACGCTGGCAACTTCTTGCACATGATGTTTGCCACGCCGTGTGAAGAATACAAGGTCAACCCGGTGCTAGAGCGTGCCTTGGACCGCATCTTCATCCTGCACGCAGACCACGAACAAAACGCATCGACCTCGACCGTGCGCCTGTGCGGCTCGTCTGGCACCAACCCGTTTGCAGCGATCGCCGCAGGCGTCGCCTGCCTGTGGGGCCCTGCCCACGGCGGCGCCAATGAAGCGGCCCTGAACATGCTGGGCGACATCCAAAAGCAGGGCGGCATCGAGAAAATCGGCGAGTTCATCAAGCAGGTGAAAGACAAAAACTCTGGCGTCAAGCTGATGGGTTTTGGTCACCGCGTTTACAAAAACTACGACCCGCGCGCAAAACTGATGCAGGAAACCTGCAAGGAAGTGCTGCTGGAAATGGGTTTGCAAAACGACCCATTGTTCAAGTTGGCCATGGCACTGGAAAAAATTGCCCTGGAAGACGACTACTTCGTCAGCCGCAAGCTCTATCCCAACGTCGACTTTTACTCTGGCATCGTGCAGCGCGCCATTGGCATCCCCGTGCCGCTGTTCACCGCCATCTTTGCGCTTGCCCGTACGGTCGGCTGGATTGCGCAGTTGAACGAAATGATTGGTGACCCGGAATACAAGATCGGCCGTCCGCGCCAGCTCTTCACCGGCTCGGTGTCACGCGATGTGAAGCCTTTGGCACAGCGCTGATCTGGCTCGACCCGACAAAAGCCCGCTGATGGCAACATCTGCGGGCTTTTTCAATGATCCTAGAAAAAGCAGCTGGATGCGCCCGAGTGTGCCGCGCCCGGCGTGTCCAGCAAGGCGAGACAACGAAGCGGGCTACTGCCCGCCAGGCGGAGCAACGCAGCTGGGCGCGTTGGGAGCGGTGCAATCGGGCGCATAGCGCCGTCACCCAAGAGGCCAAAGCCAGCGAAGCGCAAAACCTGAGTGTTCATGC
>JBKCGU010000066.1:0-20691 GCA_046303055.1 Polaromonas sp. | reverse complement strand
GCCAATCTCAGCGGTTGCAAGGTTGAAGAGAGCGCTAACGAAGCCAAAAAGAATTTCCTAGAGACTTTACAAACCGCCCCGAAAAACTTGGCAGAATTTGGCAAAGGCGCTGGCCAAGTGGCGGGTGGTTTGGCGGGTCTTGTGGGTGCGTTTTTTGCTCCGTTGTTCGAAAATAATTGGGGGCCGAGTGGCATATAAACCTATCGCTCGCCTGCGTTAAGTCTTGCACACTTGTAGTGGTCTAGCTTTCATGAATCCGGGCGACGCCCCGGATGATGAACAGGCTTGAGCGGGAGGTGCCGGGGTAGATGTCAAAAAATTCTTTGGGGCATAGCACCCCGATATCTAACCTGGCACGCCGTCACCGACTCGTACCCCGAATTGACGCCATCGGTTGCCCGATGAGATCTCGGGTTAAACAGGGCGGCCGAGCGCGAGCCCAGACCAGCGATTTCGGTGGGCACCGAGGCACCTTTAGTTTTGACGTTGACACATCAACTGGAAGGCTTGCTATGGGCATTGCCCCCAATCTACAGGCGCGTTGTCGGCCTGGGCGCACTGAGAGCCTGGCCAGCAATCGACGGCGTGCCAGCCGGCAGGACAGCTTTGAGGCCTTGCAGGCCGAAGAGCGCACGCCAGCACATCGCTTTTGTGGACGCGGCTGCGGGCGGGGTTACATTTTTTGACCGCTTGTCGTGCCATGAAAAGTGAGCGGTCTTTTCTTATTCTGCGCACAGGGCGAGGGCGGTGGCCGTGTCGGTGTTTCCCGCATCGCTGCGACCCGGTCTCATTGGCAGAAAAGCACCGCCGGGCTCAAGCGCTGTGACGTGCAGGGCAGCCAGCGATTCGCATGATGAAGACTTGATGCCGTCGGGCTCCATCTAGACGGCGCTTCGACGTAAAAAGCAGCGCCAGCGGGCCAAACCGTGGTGTGTTGGCAAGCAAACCGCCACATCAGCGCCACATCGGCGCCACATCAGACTCTTGTTTTGACGACGTTATGCGACGTGTCCCTCAACCGTTCAGGCGCGTCCGGTTAAACCTAGAAAAAGCAGTTGGATGCGCCCGAGTGTGCCGCGCCCGGCGTGTCCAGCAAGGCGAGACAACGAAGCGGGCTACTGCCCGCCAGGCGGAGCAACGCAGCTGGGCGCGTTGGGAGCGGTGCAATCGGGCGCATAGCGCCGTCACAACTGCTTAGCGCTGCCTGCCTCTTTCGATGTGGCGGCATCGGGCGGCAGGGCGCATGAAATCGGGGGTTTCTCGATAGTCCTTGCCTGCGCGTCGTGCCCATCGAGCGCGACGGTCTGGCGTTTGGGCAGGTCCGCTGGGGCGCTGGCAGCCAGCCCAGGTCGTGTGCGATGGCGGCACACAAGCCGTTGATGCTTTTGCCGCCCAAAACTCAACCCTCGCCCCGTTGACACAAAGTTCGGGACAGGCTCTTGGAAAACAGCGTCTTACTGCGCACTTTGCTGCAAGTTCCACATCCTGGCGTATTTTTGGTCCCTGGCCAGCAGTTCGCCATGCGTGCCGCGCTCCACAATGCGGCCGTCTTCCATCACCAAAATCTCATGCGCATCCACCACCGTGGACAGGCGGTGGGCGATGACCAGCGTGGTCTTGTTTTGAGCTGCGGCGCGCAGCTCGCCTTGAATGGCACGCTCGTTGGCCGAATCAAGCGCCGAGGTGGCTTCGTCAAAAATCACCACCGGCGGGTTTTTCAGCAGGGTACGGGCGATGGCCACGCGCTGCTTTTCGCCGCCCGACAGCTTTAACCCGCGCTCGCCCACCATGGTGTTGTAGCCGTTCGGCGTGCTGGTGATGAAGTCGTGAATCCGGGCAGACCGGGCGGCCTCTTCAACCTGCTGCCTTGATGCGCCGGTTTGTCCGTAGGCGATGTTGTATTCGACCGTGTCGTTGAACAGCACGGTGTCTTGCGGCACGATACCAATGGCTTGCCGCACACTGGCCTGGGTGACCTGCCTGATGTCTTGCCCGGCAATGGTGATGCGGCCCTGCTGCACGTCATAAAACCTGAACAGCAAGCGTGCCAGGGTCGATTTGCCTGCGCCTGATGACCCCACCACGGCAACCGTTTTACCTGGCGGGATCTCAAAGCTCACCTGCTTCAAAATGGGCCTGGCCGCGTCGTAGGCAAAGCTGACGTTTTCAAACCTGACCGCTGGCGAGGTGCTGATGTGTATGGGCTGCGCACCGGGTGCATCGGCAATCTCGCGCTCTTTTTCCATCAGCGTGAACATCTTGTCCAAATCGGTCAGGCTTTGCTTGATTTCGCGGTAAATCACGCCCAAAAATCCGAGTGGAATGTACAGCTGGATCATGAAAGCGTTGACCATGACCAGGTCGCCCAGCGTCATGCGGCCATCCACCACGCCTTGTGTGGCGCGCCACAGCATGGCCACCAGGCCCACAGCAATGATGAGCTGCTGGCCGGTGTTGAGCAGGCTGAGCGTGCGCTGGCTCTTGATGGCGGCTTTGCGGTAGCGTTCCAGGTTTTCGTCATAGCGCCGGGTTTCAAAGTCTTCGTTGTTGAAGTACTTGACGGTTTCGTAGTTCAGCAGCGAGTCAATCGCCCGGCTGTGCGCTGACGAGTCGAGCTCGTTCATCTGCTTGCGAAACTTGCTGCGCCACTCCGTCACGGTGACGGTAAAGGTGACGTAGCAGGCCAGTGCGGCCAGGGTGATCCAGGCGAACCACACGTCAAACTTGACAGCCAAAATGCTGAGCACCAGGCCCACTTCAATCAGTGTGGGGATGATGCTGTACAGAGAATAGGAGATCAGCGAATGCACGCCGCGTGTGCCGCGTTCGATGTCCCGCGTCATGCCGCCGGTCTGACGCTCCAGATGAAAGCGCAAGCTGAGCGCATGCAGGTGCCGAAAGACCTGAAGCGAGATTTTGCGCGACGCACCCTCGGTTGCTTTTGCAAAAACCAGCTCACGCAGCTCGGTAAACAGCGATGTTGACAAGCGCAGCAGGCCGTAGCCCAAGAGCAAGGCCGCAGGCACCACCAGCAGCGCCTGGGTTTGCCCCGGCTTGATGTTCATGGTGTCCACCAGATTTTTCAGCAACAGCGGCACACCGACATTGCCCAGCTTGGCACCGACCATGAAGCTCAGGGCGGCGAGCACGCGCCATTTGTAGTCCCACAGGTAGGGGAACAGGCGTTTTAGCGTGTCCCAATCAGAACGGGCAGGGGCAGCAGGGCCAGTGGTTGAGGGCGTTGGGTCTGGTGTGGAGGGGGCGCTTGGAGCCATGGAACGCATAAGGGACAATCACAATCTTTGTTAGCTTTGCCGTAGATTGTGCCTATGAACACCGAATCAAGCCGTCACTCAAGTTCTCACGCCACAGAGTTGCCGACGACGCCCACCGTGGCGCTGCCGGTTGACAAGGAGCTGGTGCTCAAGGTCATTCCCATGCCAGCAGATTGCAACGCCAATGGCGATATTTTTGGTGGCTGGGTCATGGCTCAGGTTGACCTGGCCGGCTCTGTGGTGCCTGCCCGCTACGTCAATGGCCGAATGGCAACGGTGGCGGTGAACCAGTTTGTTTTCAAGCAGCCTGTCCGGGTTGGTGATATTTTGAGCTTTTTTGCCGAGGTTACCCGCATCGGCAATACGTCTGTGACGGTGCAGGTCGAGGTGTATGCCGAGCGTTATCACAGCCAGAAAAAGTATGTGAAAGTGACCGAGGCCAGCTTGACCTACGTGGCCATCGACGATGCGGGTCGGCCGCGCAAAATTGAGAACACAGCCGAAAAAAATCAGGCCACGATGTAAACCCCGTTGCCGGTGGCCAGCAGCTTGCCGTCAGCGCCCAAAAATTCCATGCGCGTGTTGGCAATGCGTGCGCCCAGGCGGATGACCTGTGCACGAATTTCAAAATGTGTGCTGATGCCGGGCCGCAGGTAGTCAATTCGCAGGTCAATCGTTCCCAATTTGGAGAAACGCAACGCGTGCTGCTCAAAGCGTTCATCCGCATAGCGGGCACACAGCCCTGCGGTGACCGCGATGCCGCCTGTCGTGTCGAGCGCGGCACTGATCACACCGCCATGCAACCGCCCTTCGCTGAAGTTGCCAACCAGCTCGGGCCGCATGGCTATGCTGGCAGACACATGCGTCGCAGTCACGGCCGTTAACTTCAAGTCCAGCAACTTGTTGAAGACGATTTTTTCTTCAAACAGGTTTTTCAGGCGATCAACCATTTCAGGTTCAAATTGATGGGGTGTATCCAGCGCAGCGGGTGGTGATTCAATCATGTGTGTGATTGTCACCCAACAACACTGCTTGCTTGTACGCACGCTGTTGATTCATCACTATCGCCAAGTGCTGCCGACCGCTGACTGGCAGGGCGCTGACAGGCACAAAGGCGCGTCTGCTGGCGCCGCTTTGAACAATTGATGAGAAACTGGTCAAAATAGGCCCTGAGCGTCAGGCAGCCAGCCCAGCATCACGCTTTAACCCAACCAGACAATGTCATGACAACCCATTCATCAAGCCAACCGGTCGCCATCATTACCGGGGCTGCGCGCGGCATTGGCCTGGCTTGCGCCAAATGGTTTTTGGCGCGTGGCTACCGGGTGGCGTTGCTCGACCTTGACAACGCAGAGCTTCAACAGGCCAGTGCAGCATTGCGCGAATCGGCACGCGTCTTGGCACTGCACTGCGATGTGGCCAGTCCTGCCGAGGTCACAACGGCGATAGACAGCATCAGCGGCAAGTTTGGCCGCATTGATGCGCTGGTCAACAACGCAGGTGTTGCCGTTTTCAAGCCGCTGCTGGCGCACACCTTTGAAGACTGGCGGCAGGTGATGTCGGTCAATCTGGATGGGGCGTTTTTATGCACCCAAGCCTGTGCGCCCGTGATGCTGAAAAACACCCCGACCGCTGGCGGCTGCGGTGCCGTTGTCAATATCGCGTCCATTTCAGGCTTGCGGGCCAGCGCGCTGCGGGTGGCCTACGGCACCAGCAAGGCGGCCATCATCCATTTGACAAAACAGCAAGCCGTTGAGCTGGGCAACATGGGGATTCGCGTCAACGCCATTGCGCCCGGCCCGGTGGATACCGACATGGCCAAAAAGGTGCACAGCGCGGCGATACGGGCCGACTACGCTAACGCCATTCCATTGATGCGCTACGGCACGCCCGAAGAAATTGCAGAAGGTGTGGGGTTTTTATGCAGCCCGGCGGCCAGCTATATCAATGGCCAGACGCTGGCGGTCGATGGCGGGTTTGACGCAGCGGGCATTGGTTTGCCATCACTGCGCCAGCCCTAGCTCGCTACGTTTTTAGTAGCTGATAGCGCACATATTCATTGGCTCGGAAGGTCTTTTTCCAATGGCTTGAGCGGTCGATTTATATCTGTGAAAAATCAGGCTTGCGCTTTTGCATGAACGCTGTAAGGGCCTCGCGCGCGGCGGGCTCGCTGAGCATTCGCCCAAAGCTCAGACTCTCATCGTGAATGCGCTGCCTGAGCGCACTGGCGTTGCCTAGCTTCATCAGGCGCTTGGTTTCGATGATGGATGACAGCGGCTTGGCGGCCAGCTTTTTGGCTTGTTGCTGGGCCAAAGCACTCGCCTCGGCAGGCGGCACGATGCGGTTGATCAGGCCCATCTCCAGTGCCGTTTCAGCGGTGAAGGGCTCACCCAGCAGCAGGGCCTCAGCAGCGCGCGGGTAGCCCATCAGTTGCGGCACCAGCAGACTGGAGCCGGCTTCCGGGCACAGCCCCAAGTTGACAAACGGCATCGAAAACGCTGCGTTGTCGCCTGCGTAAATCAGATCGCAATGCAGCAGCAAGGTGGTGCCAATGCCCACGGCCGGGCCACAGACGGCGGCCACGACAGGCTTTGTAAAAGCGCTGATAGCGTGCAGAAAACGAAACACCGGCGAGTCTTGTGTCGAGGGCGGTTTGTTTAAAAAATCGCCAATGTCATTGCCCGCTGAAAAAATCGTTTCATGGCCCTGAATGACGATAACGCGCACGGCATCATTGCTTTGAGCCGCAATCAGCACATCAGCCATGGCCGCGTACATGACGGCAGTGATCGAATTTTTTCTGTCCAGGCGGTTGATGGTCAGGCTCAAGACGCCTGCGTCCAGGTGGGTGAGAATTTCGGCGATGGGTGAAGTAGTCATGGGTGTCTCAGGTTGTGCCACAGGTGAAATGATGTGAGTTTAAAGCGCCGCACGGATCAATCCAGACCGTCGCTATTTCTTGTCATAAACCCGTGGCGAAAAATGGGGCTGGAGGCCAGCCAATTGCCACACAACATCCCCCTAAAACGACCTTTCAAGGCGGTTGTCAGCCTGTTGTTGATGACACCCGCTCAAAAATACCCGCAGCGCCCTGCCCCATGCCCACGCACATCGTCACCATGCCGTACTTGAGCTGGTGGCGTTGCAAGGCATGAATAACGGTTGCCGCACGAATGGCACCCGTCGCGCCCAGCGGATGGCCAAGGGCAATCGCACCGCCCATCGGATTGACCTTGGCGGGGTCCAGCCCCAGCGTGTTGATGACGGCCAGTGACTGCGCGGCAAAAGCCTCGTTCAGTTCAAACCAGTCTATGTCGTCCTGCTTCAAGCCGGCATAGCGCAGCGCAGCCGGAATCGCCTCAATCGGGCCGATGCCCATGATGTGCGGCGGCACGCCCTTGGCGGCGTAGCTGACAAAGCGTGCCAACGGCTTGAGGCCAAACTGCTTGACCGCCTTTTCACTGGCCAAAATGAGCGCGCCGGCGCCGTCCGACGTTTGCGAGCTGTTGCCCGCCGTGACCGAGCCACGCGCTGCAAAAACGGTTTTGAGTTTTGCCAGACCTTCGACGGTGGTGTCAGGCCGTGCGCCTTCGTCCATGTTCACGGTGCGGGTGCTGGTGATGACTTCTCCGGTTTCCAGATTCGCGCTGCGGTCGGTGACTTCAACCGGCGTGATTTCGTTCGTGAACTCACCGGCCTGCTGCGCCTTGATGGCTTTGATATGTGAGGCGTAGGCAAACTCGTCTTGCTCGGTGCGCGAGACTTTCCATTGCTGCGCGACCTTCTCGGCCGTCAGGCCCATGCCGTACGCGATGCCGATGTTTTCATCGTTTGCAAACATGGCGGGCGACAGTGACGGCGAGTTGCCCGACATGGGCACCATGCTCATGCTTTCAACACCCGCTGCAATCATGACGTCAGCCTCACCGACACGAATGCGGTCCGCCGCCATTTGCACGGCCGACAGGCCGGACGCGCAAAAACGATTGACTGTGATGCCGCCGACGCTGGTGGGCAAGCCGGCCAGCACCGCGCCAATACGCGCAATATTCAGGCCCTGCGGGCCTTCAGGAATGGCGCAGCCGCAAATGATGTCTTCAATCGCTTTCGGGTCCAGCGTAGGCACCTGTGCCAGGGCGGCTTGCAGGGCCTTGACCAACAAGTCGTCAGGTCGGGTGTTGCGGAAGAACCCGCGGTGCGAACGGCCAATCGGTGTGCGGGTAGCGGCAACGATGTAGGCGTCTTGAATTGGTTTGCGCATGGTGAGTCCTTGTGCCCTCAAGGGCATTGAATATCGTTTTTGGTGGTTTCAGTTTTGGGTGGGCGTTGAGACGGAACCCAGGCCCAGATGAATTCACACGCGATGGGCTGATTGCCCGATTCGTCAGTCACCGTCACAGGCACGGTGACTTCGCCTTTGGTGGTGCTGACGGACATTTCTTCGTAGCGCAGCTTGGCCGTGCCGGTAAATGGCACGGCACGCCCCATCACCACGCTGCGAAACCAGGGGCGGGCAAAGGCGGGCACTTCTTGCAGCCGCTCAAGCTGGCGGTCCAGCCGATTGGGGGTGTGCGTCATACTCAGTTGCGTACCGGCTTGCCGGTAGACATCATGCCCATGGCGCGTTCCTGCGTTTTTGGATGCTCCAGCAGTGAGCAAACCGCCTTGCGCTCCAAAGTCATCAAATACGCTTCGGTGACCAGCGTGCCGTTGTCAACATCGCCGCCGCACACCACGCCGGCAATCAGGCTGGCAATATGAAAGTCATGCGCGCTGATAAAGCCGCCATCGCGCAGGTTGACAAGCTGGCCCTTGATGGTGGCCAGGCCACTGCGGCCCACCACAGGAAAGCTGCGCTTGACAGGCGCACGGTAGCCTGAGTCAAACATGGCGCGCGCTTGATTGATCGCCACAAACAGCAGCTCATTGACATGCGGCACGATGACATCGCTGTCAAGCAAATAACCCAGCTTGCGGCTTTCAATGGCGCTGGTGCCCACCGTGGCCATGGCTGCGGCGGTGAAGCCTTCAATCAAAAACGGCAGCAGGTCTTTGTGGGTCGATTTGGCGGCGTTTTCTGCCGCGCGGCGGGCAATATAGGCCAGGCCGCCCGCACCGGGTACCAGGCCCACGCCAACTTCTACCAGGCCCATGTAGCTTTCCATGGCCGCCACCCGCTTGGCAGAATACACAGCCAACTCGCAACCGCCGCCAAGGGCCAGGCCGCGAATGGCGGACACCACGGGTACAGCCGCATAACGCATCTTCAGCATCACGTTTTGCAGCTCTGCAGCGACCTCCTCAATGCCAGCGACGCCACTCATCATGAAGGCAGGCAGCATGGCTTGCAGGTCAGCGCCAACCGAGAACATCTCGTCGTTTGACCAGATCACCAGGCCTTTGTAGGCTTTTTCGGCCATGTCGATGCCAAGCGCCAAACCTTCAGCCACGTCGGGGCTGATGGCGTGCATTTTGGTTTTGATGCTGGCAATCAGCACGTCATCGTCCAGGGTCCACAGCCGAACTGCATCGTCTTCATGCAGCGTAGTTCCGGCCGTGGTGAACGACGGTGCTGCCGCGCCCAGCACGTCTTCAGGGAAATGCTGGCGCGCATACACCGGCAGCTTGCGCTTGAGGATGAATTTTTCAGCCGATGCGGACCACGAACCCTGCAGCGTGTGCACGCCGCCCGCCCCATTGTTCGACTCGGCCACCGGCCCTTTAAACACCCAGTCTGGCAGCGGTGCGCTGGACAGGGTTTTGCCGGTGTCAATGTCTTGCTTGATCCAGTTCGCCACTTGCAACCAGCCCGCTTGCTGCCACAGCTCAAACGGGCCTTGCTTGGCACCAAAGCCCCAGCGCATCGCCAGGTCAATGTCGCGTGCGGTTTCGGCAATGGTTTGCAGGTGCACCGCAGCGTAATGAAACTGGTCTCGCAAGATGGCCCACAAAAAGCGCGCCTCGGCACCTTCTGCATGGCGCAGCAAAGCCAGGCGTTCACCGGCAGGCTTTTTCAGCATGCGGCCGACCACGTCGTTGGGCGTGGCGCCAGCGGCCACGTATTGCATGCTTTCAGGGTCAAGCCGCAGGATGTCGCGGCCCACTTTTTTGTAAAAACCTGCACCTGTTTTTTGGCCCAGGCTTTTTGCCTCGAGCAGCTTGGCCAGCACGGCCGGTGTGCCGTACATGCCTGAGAACGGGTCAGGTGTTTGTTTGCCCTCGCCGAGGTTGTCTTGCAGCGTTTTGATCACATGCGCCATGGTGTCCAGGCCGACAACATCTGCGGTACGGTAGGTGCCTGAGCTGGCACGACCGAGTTTTTTACCCGTCAAGTCATCGACCACGTCATAGGTCAAACCGAAGGCTTCGGTTTGCTTGATGATGGCCAGCATGCCGGCAATACCGACGCGGTTGGCAATAAAGTTGGGGGTGTCGTGGGCGCGAACCACGTTCTTGCCCAGGCCACTGGTCACGAAGGCTTCCAGGTTGTCGAGCACATTGGCACCAGTTGTTGGCGTGTTGATCAGCTCAACCAGCGTCATGTAGCGCGGCGGATTAAAAAAGTGAATGCCGCAAAAGCGCGGCTTGATCGTTTCGGGCAAGGCCTGACTGAGTTGGGTGATCGACAGGCCAGACGTGTTGCTGGCCACAATCGCGTCTTTGGCAATGTATGGGGCCAGCTTGTGATACAGGTCGGTTTTCCAGTCCATGCGCTCGGCAATGGCTTCGATGATCAGGTCGCACTCTTTGAGCAGGTCCATATGCTCTTCGTAGTTGGCCGGCTGAATCAGCGCTGCGTCTTCAGCCACACCGAGCGGCGAGGGTTTGAGCTTTTTTAAACCCTCGACTGCGCGGGTCACGATGCTGTTTTTTGGCCCCTCCTTGGCTGCCAAATCAAACAACACAACCGGAATTTTGCAATTGACCAGATGGGCCGCGATTTGCGCACCCATCACGCCTGCGCCTAAAACGGCCACTTTTTTAACCATGAATCTTGACATGTGTTTCTTTCGTATGAAGCCAATACGAGGCGGTTGACTGGGCACCAGCGCGCGTCGCAAAAAATCCAGTCGCTATAAACAAAATAGCAGCTTACCCACTATTTATAATGGCTAGAGGCATTTTTGCCTCTAATCATCAAGCCAGCGCTTCGTCAGTTTCCATCAGCGGGCTGGCGCCACTGCGGGCGGTGCGCATCAGCGTGGCTGTCTCGGGGTAGAGCTTGGCAAAGTAAAAACGGGCAGTTTGCAGCTTGGCGATGTAAAAGTTGTCGGTCGGCTTGCCTTGTGATTGCGCCGCAGCAATTTCACGCAGCGCGACCTGCGCCATACGCGCCCAGAAGTAGCCAAACACCAGGTGACCGGCCACACGCAAATAGTCGACCGCAGCGGCGCCGACTTCGTCGGCATTTTGAAAGCCCTTAAGACCCAGCTCGGTGGTGAACTTGGTCATCTGCTCGGCCAGCACGGCCAGCGGGTTGATGAACTCGGCCATCTTCTCGTTCACGCCTTCTTCCTGCACCAGCGCAGCAATCAGCTTGCCGAACTTTTTAAGCGTTGCGCCGTTGTTGCTCAAAATCTTTCGGCCCAGCAAGTCAAGTGACTGAATGGTGTTAGTGCCTTCATAAATCATGTTGATGCGGTTGTCGCGCACAAACTGCTCCATGCCCCACTCTTTGACATACCCGTGGCCGCCAAACACCTGCAGGCAGGCGCTGGTAGCGATGTGGCCGTTGTCAGTCAGGAAGGCTTTAACGATGGGCGTGAGCAGCGACAGTAACTCGCCACTTTCCTTGCGCACCGCCTCGTCGGGGTGCTGATGCTCTTTGTCAAGCAGTACCGCGCAGTAGGTTGCCAAGGCGCGGCCACCTTCGGCGTAGGCTTTGGCGGTCAACAGCATTTTGCGCACATCGGGGTGGACGATGATCGGGTCGGCGGGCATGTCTTTGGCTTTGGTGCCAGACAAGGAGCGCATTTGAATGCGGTCTTTCGCGTAGGCCAAGGCGTTTTGATACGCGACTTCGGTCAGGCCGAGTGACTGGTTGCCCACGCCCAGGCGGGCAGCGTTCATCATCACAAACATGCCCTGCATGCCTTTGTTGGGCGCGCCGACCATGGTGCCAATCGCACCGTCTAAAACGATTTGCGCCGTTGCGTTGCCGTGGATGCCCATTTTGTGCTCCAGCCCGCCGCAGTAAATGCCGTTGCGTTCACCCAAAGCGCCATCGGCCTTGACGTGAAACTTGGGCACGATGAACAGGCTGACGCCCTTGATGCCCGCCGGCGCATCAACCACCCGTGCCAGCACCAGGTGAATGATGTTGCCAGCCATGTCGTGCTCGCCAGCGCTGATGAAAATTTTGTTTCCGGTGATTTTGTACGTGCCGTCAGGCAAGGCTTCGGCCTTGGTGCGCATCAGGCCCAGGTCGGTGCCGCAATGCGGTTCGGTCAGGCACATGGTGCCGGTCCATTCGCCACTGGTCATTTTGTGCAGGTAGGTCTGCTTTTGTTCTTCAGTGCCGTGGCTGTGCAGCGCCGAATGCGCGCCATGCGTGAGGCCGGGGTACATGGTCCAGGCCTGGTTGGCGCTGTTGAGCATTTCATAAAAGCACTGGTTGATGACCAGCGGCAAGCCCTGACCGCCAAAGGCCGGGTCGCCACTCAATGAGGGCCAGCCGCCTTCAACATACTTGGCGTAGGCTTCTTTGAAGCCCTTTGGCGTGGTCACGGCGTGGGTGGTGATGTCCAGTTTGCAGCCTTCTTCATCACCACTGATATTGAGCGGGAACACGACCTCGGTCGCGAACTTCGCGCCTTCTTCGAGCACGGCATTGATGGTGTCAACGTCCGCGTCGGCATACTTGGTGATCGGCTTGAGTTCTTCTGTGACGTTGAGCACTTCGTGCATCACAAATTGCATGTCGCGCAGGGGTGGGTTGTAAACAGGCATGGGGCAGCTCCTAAAAATGAAAGCAAACAAGTGAAGTCATGGGGTTACTGCGCGCTTCGGTAGCGCGCAAGCATGTTGGTGAACCCGGTGTTGGCACGATTGACTGAGCTGGGCATTTTTAAAAACCGGGCTTCATAGTGCAGCGCCAGGATCAGGCCGTGAATTTCAAATGCCATCTGGTGCTCATCGGCGTCTGGCGCCAGGTGCCCGGCATCCTTGGCCTGCACCACCGCGCGGAGCATGGCGGCCAGCCAGGTCTGCACAGAGCCCGCCAGCGCATCGCGCACCGGGCCAGGTCTGTCGTCAAACTCGACCGCGCCGCTGATGTACAGGCAACCTGAATCAAGCTCGACCGAGGTGCGGTTCATCCAGTTTTGAAACAGTGCCTTCAGGCGCGGCAAGCCTTTGGGCTTTTCCAGTGCGGGGTAAAAGACTTCTTCTTCAAAGCGTGCGTGGTACTCGCGAATCACCGAGATTTGCAAGTCTTCGCGCGAGCCAAAATGTGCAAACACGCCCGACTTGCTCATGTGCATGACCTCAGCCAATGCGCCGATGCTCAGGCCTTCCAGGCCGATCTGCGTGGCCAGCCCCAATGCCGCATCCACGATGGCTGATTTGGTTTGCTGGCCCTTGTGCATAGCAGTGCCACCTGCTTGGGACAATGCATTGCGAGCGACTTTGGCGGGGAGTTCAACGACGGCCATGATGTACAAATGGGTTGGAACACACGAAACGAACGGTCGTGCTATTTTGCAGCAAATTTTGCCCGTGCGCACAAAACCAAGTTGTTTTTGGGGGAAACACCGCTTTACAGAAGCGGCGGTCTCAGCCAATCAAGGGCATCACTTTGATTTGCTTCTGATGCGAACCTCAGCTTTTCAGGGCTTGAAGGGAACCACCACCTGCCGCTGCTCACCCAGCCCTTCGATACCCAGGGTCATGACATCGCCCTTGCGCAGGAACACCGCGTTGGGCTTTGCGCCCATGCCGACGCCGGGAGGCGTGCCGGTGCAGATCACGTCGCCGGGCATCAGCGTGAAAAACTGGCTGCAATAGCTGACGATTTTGGCGGCACCGAAGATCATGGTCTTGGTGTTGCCGGTCTGGCGGCGTGTGCCGTTCACGTCCAGCCACATGTCGAGTTTTTGCGGATTGGTGATCTCGTCCGTCGTCACCAGCCAGGGGCCGATTGGGCCAAAAGTGTCGCAACCCTTGCCCTTGTCCCACTGCGGGCCACGCTCGATCTGGAACTCGCGCTCACTCACGTCGTTGCACAGGGTGTAGCCGGCAACGTAGGTCAGTGCGTCTTTTTGCGACACATAGCGCGCGCGTGTCCCAATCACGATGCCCAGTTCAATCTCCCAGTCACTCTTGACCGAGCCCTTGGGCAGCATCACGTCATCGTTGGGCCCCTGAATGCAGCTGTTGGCCTTCATGAAAATGATCGGCTCTTTGGGGATCGGCATGCCGGCCTCGGCAGCGTGGTCGCGGTAGTTCAAACCGATGGCGACATACTTGCCGACATTGGCCACTGGGCAGCCCATGCGCGGCGAGCCTTTGACCAGCGGCAGCTTGTCGGTTTTGAGTTTGCGCAGCTTGGCCAGCGTCGCTTCGCCCAGCTGGTCGCCACTGAAATCCTTGACGACCGCGCTCAGGTCACGCAGCTTGCCTTCAGCATCGATCAGGCCTGGCTTTTCCTTGCCGGGCTTGCCATAACGAACGAGTTTCATGAAGCATCCTTTTTTTATTCAGGTGGTAAAAATCAATAAGTGGCGCGGCCGCCTGACAGGTCAAACACGGCCCCTGTAGAGAACGAACACTCTTGCGTGCAAAGCCAGGCCACCATAGCCGCAATCTCTTCTGGCTCGCCAAAACGGCCCATAGGAATCTTGGAGAGCATAAACGCAATATGCGCTTGGCTCATCTGGTCGAAGATGGCTGTTTTAACAGCGGCCGGCGTAACGCAGTTCACCCGTACCCCGGTGTCAGCCAGTTCTTTACCCAGTGATTTCGTCAACGCGATCACGCCTGCTTTGCTGGCGCTGTAGGCGCTGGCATTGGGGTTGCCCTCTTTGCCTGCGACCGAGGCAATGTTGACAATGCGGCCGTAGTTTTGGGTACGCATCAGCGGCACGACTTCGCGGCAGCAATAAAACACACCATTCAAGTTGACCTGCATGACTTGCTGCCATGCCTGTGGCGGGTAGTCCCACAGTGTCGCGTTTGGGCCTGTGATACCCGCGCAATTGACCAACGCATCGATTGCCGGATGCAGCGTGGCCGTGTGCGCTGCCGCACGGGCCACGCTGGCCGGGTCGCCCACATCGACCACCACAGTGGCGACACCGGCACCCAATTGCCGCTGTGCATCATCAAGCGCAGCAGCATTCACATCCCACAGCGTGACGACGGCCTGCGATGCCAGCATGCGCTGGGCAATCGCAAAACCAAGGCCTGCTGCACCACCAGTGATGACAGCATGGCGGCCTGCCAGGTCCAGCTGGTTCATATGGTCATGCCGCCGTCAATGCCGTACGACTGGCCGGTAACAAACGCAGACTCGTCGCTGGCCAAAAAGACAATCAGTGGCGCAATCTCATGGGCCTGCGCCAGCCTGCCCATGGGCTGGCGGGCGATGAAGTTTTTGCGTGCCTCGACCGGGTCTTCATACACATTGATGCGGTCGGTCAGCGACGGCGTGTCGACCGTACCGGGGCAAATGGCGTTGCAGCGCACGCCTTGCGTGACGAAATCTGCGGCGACGCTTTTGGTCAAGCCAATCACCGCCGCCTTGGACGCGCCATAGACAAAACGATTGGGGAGCCCCTTGGTGCTGACCACGCTGGCCATGTTGATGATGCTGCCTTTTTTACGGGCCAGCATATAAGGCAACGCGGCCTGAATGGTCCAGAACTGCGAACGCACGTTCAAATCGAATGCAAAGTCCCACTGCTCGTCGGTGGCATCGAGTGCTGTGCCCGCATGCACAAAGCCGGCGCAGTTGAACAGCACATCGATGGCGGGCATGCCGCCAATGCGTTTTTGAATCGCGGACTTGTCCATCACGTCGAGCACCGCCGTGTGAATGTTTGGCACACCGGCATAACTGGCCAGCAGCTTGGCATTCAAGTCGGTCGCCCACACGGTCGCGCCTTCTGCCGCCAAGGCCAGCGCGCTGGCTTTTCCAATGCCTTGGCCCGCCGCAGTAACGAGTGCCGTCTTTCCTGTCAGTCGCATAGTGAGTCCTTGAAATGGTCGAGGGTTTGCCGGATGTTGGCCAAAAGGTTTGATGGGATTATGAATTGGTAAGGCCTACCTCCTGGCAACAAAGTCGAACGCCGCATTGTGCTGCGCGTGCCAAGCACCCTGGGCCAAGCACTGGCCGAGCAGGAAAAGGGCAAGGTACCAGAGCCGCCCCTGCTGCTGCCTACCTAAAAGGGCCAGCAGCTATAAATGAAACAGCGCTTCAATTTTTTCCGAAACGCGTGTTAACCGAGGATGGTCGTCAGACTTGCATCCAGATGCTGGGACGGCAGGCGCTTGAAGCCTGAGCGGGCAAAGCGCTGCAAGCGGCCCACCATGAAGGCCAGCGCCACCGATGCCTGGACTTGCGCATCCACCGTGGGGGTGGCCGCGCCGCTGGCCGTGGCGGCGTCGCGCAGGCTTTGCTTGAGGCTGGATTCGAGCTTGTCAAAAAACTGGTTCATGCGCTCTTGCAGGCGGTCGTTTTCAAACACCAGCGCGTCGCCCACCATGACGCGGGTCATGCCGGGGTTTTTCTCGGCAAATTGCAGCACCATCGTCACAAGACGGCGGCCTCGTACCGCCGGGTCGGCCTCGCGGTCGGCAATCTGGTTAACAAGGGTAAAAACGCTTTGCTCGATGAACTCGATCAGGCCTTCAAACATTTGCGCCTTGCTGGCGAAGTGGCGATAAAGTGCGGCCTCGCTCACTTGCAGCCTGGCCGCCAGGGCAGACGTGGTGATGCGCTCGGCGCCGGGCTGCTCCAGCATGGTGGCCAGCGCCTGCAAAATTTGCACACGGCGCTCGCCGGGCTTGAGCCGTTTGCGCGCGGCGCTCGCATCAGGTAAATCCGGCTGGGGGGCGTCGGCATCAAGCGCTAGGTCGGACATGGTGGTGAAGGGAGGTAAAAATGTGTCAAACAGCTAAGAGCGTATGCAAATGATTCTCTCACAGGGCCTTGACGCTTTTCAGGTCGGGCGAGGCGAGTTTTCCTGCGGCAAAACCATACGCAACCGCATAGCAGGGGTCTGTTTTGACACGCCGTTCAATGCGACCGGATCATGGTGCCAAAGGCCTGCTCGGTCAAAATCTCCAGCAGCATGGCATGCGGCACCCGGCCATCAATGATGTGAACTGAATTGACGCCGCTTTTGGCTGCGTCCAGCGCGCCTGCAATTTTGGGCAGCATGCCGCCCGAGATGGTGCCGTCGGCAAAGAGCTCGTCAATCTCACGGGCAGTCAGGTCTGTGAGCAGCTTGCCCGCTTTGTCGAGCACGCCGGGTGTGTTGGTCAGCAGCACCAGCTTTTCAGCTTTGAGCACCGTGGCCAGCTTGCCGGCCACCACATCGGCATTGATGTTGTAACTCTCGTTGTCTGCACCAAAACCGATCGGGCTGATGACCGGAATAAAAGCATCGTCTTGCAGCGCCTTGACCACGCTCGGGTCAATGCCGACGATGTCGCCGACAAAACCCACGTCGTGTTCTTTGTTCGGGTCTTTGTTGTCGGTCATCTTGAGCTTTTGCGCGCGAATCAAACCCCCGTCGCGCCCGGTCAACCCCACCGCTTTGCCGCCTGCCTGGTTGATCAAGCCCACGATGTCTTGTTGCACCTGGCCGGCCAGCACCCATTCAACCACTTCCATCGTTTCTTCATCGGTCACCCGCATGCCCTGAATAAACTCGCCTTTTTTACCCAGGCGATTCAAGGCTGTTTCAATCTGCGGCCCGCCACCGTGCACCACCACCGGGTTCATGCCCACCAATTTCAAAAGCACCACGTCTTCTGCAAAATCTGCCTGCAAAGCCGGGTCGGTCATGGCATTGCCGCCGTATTTGATGACCATGGTTTTGCCGTGGAACTTGCGGATGTAAGGCAGCGCTTGCGCCAGAATCTCGGCTTTGTCGCGCGGGCTGATGTGGGACAGGTCGGGGTCGGCAGGATGGGCTGGGTAAGACATGTGGGGTAGGGCTTTAAACGATCAATGGGCGGATTGTGCCGCAAGCGCACGGCAAGCCAAATTCAGGCGGCAACTTGCAGCGGCTCGCCATAGCCGTCAACACAGGCTTGCAGCACCGCCTTGATGGTGGCCACATCGCTGCTGTCAGCGGCAGAGCGCAGCGTGCGGAGCTGGGCTTGCAGGGCCGGCCAGGCCAGATAGTCTTCATGCGCTTTCATGATGCGCGGGTGCGCTGTTGGCGTGGGATTGCCGCCAATCAGCAATTCTTCATAAAGCTTTTCACCGGGGCGTAAACCGGTGATCGCGATTTCCATGTCGCCAGAGGGATGGTCCGCGTCCCTGAGCGTGAGCCCAGACAGCTCAACCATGCGCTTGGCCAAGTCCATGATTTTGACCGGCTCGCCCATGTCCAGCACAAACACCTCGCCGCCCGTTGCCATGGCACCAGCCTGCAGCACCAGCTGGGCCGCCTCGGGAATCGTCATGAAGTAGCGCGTGACATCAGCGTGCGTCACCGTCAGTGGCCCGCCAGCGGCGAGCTGCCTGCGAAACAGCGGCACCACGCTGCCACTGGAGCCCAACACATTGCCAAAGCGCACCATCGCGAAACAAGTGCCGCCACGCCCTGACTGCGCCGACTGATCCGCGAAAGCCTGCAGGACCAACTCAGCCATGCGTTTGCTGGCGCCCATGATGTTGGTCGGACGCACGGCCTTGTCGGTAGATATCAACACAAACTGGCTGACGCCGCCGTCCAGCGCCGCGCGCGCCACGTTCAGCGTGCCAAACACATTGTTGGCAATGCCCTCAGCCGGATTTGACTCCACCAAGGGCACGTGCTTGTAGGCGGCGGCATGAAACACCGTGGCGGGCCGGTAAAGCTGAAAAATTTCCTGGAGCCGCTGCGGGTTGGTCACACTGCACAAAAGCGGCACCAGCGCTGACGTCAGCCCCTGCGCAGTGCTGCGCTCTTGCAGTTCATGGTGGGTGGTGTACAGGCCAAACTCGTTGTGGTCCAGCAGCAGCAACTGGCGCGGCTTTTCTGCCAGGATCTGCCGGCACAGCTCGCTGCCTATGCTGCCACCCGCCCCCGTGACCAACACCACCTTGCCCGCCAGGTTGCGGGCCAGCAGCTGGGTGTCTGGCGGCACAGGGTCACGCCCCAGCAAGTCCTCGATGTCCAGTTCGTTGAAGTCCTGAATGGTCACGCGGCCCGCCGCCAGATCGGCCAGACCCGGCAAGGTGCGAATATGCACAGGCACCGAGCGCAATTCTTCAATGATGCTGTTGCGGCGCTCCCGCGACGCGCTCGGCAACGCCAGCAAAATCTCGGTCACGCCAAGACCTTCAACCAAGCCCGGCACCGCCGCAGGAGAAAACACCTGAACCCCATAAATGCTGCGACCAATTTTTGACGCATCATCATCCACAAAGCCCAACAAGACAAATTGCCCAGAAATGCCTATTGCCGAGGCGGTTTGCACGCCAGCCGTTCCTGCGCCATAGATCAACAGCCGCCTTTCAGGGCCTGTGTGCAACTGGTCCCGGCCGGCAAGCCAGAATCGCGCCAAAGCGCGGCTGGCGCCCACCAACAGCAAAAAAACCAAGGGCTGCAGCACGCCGACGCTGCGCGGCACCCCAGGCCACTTCAGCAGCCACAGCAACCCGAGCAATAGCGCGCCATACACAGCGATGGCCTGCGCCGTTGCCCGCATGGCAGCCAGCCCTGTGTATCTGAAAATGGCCCGGTAAAGACCAAACTTGATAAATACCGGTATGGCCAGCGCGGGCGTCAGGGCATAAACCCACCACTGCGAACCACTCGGGCTGTGCAAGGCGTCCAGGCGCAAGGTGAAAGCGAACCATGTCGCAATCAAGGCCAACACCACATCGAGCGCAACAACAACCAATTGTTTGCTGACCCGGGGCAAGCCCAATATCCTGCTTTGCATCTATTTGCCCTTATTTGGTTTTCGACTTGGAATCACAGCGCGCAACGCCCGGATTGACCATCCATGTGACACGTCATCACGGCGCAAGACTTTGGCAAAAGTCAGCTGCTGAATATTGATACGGCGACAGCGCCACTAACCAAGCCACTATGCGGCGGTGACCAACCACAACCATTCCCATTAATAAATCGATTTACTTTTCAACATGTTTTCTCAACATGTTTTTCAAGAGGACTGAGCTTTGAACCCCAAAGCTTTGCGCAGTCTGGATGTTTTTTCTAGCAGCTGACTGTCTTGTGCGGCAGTTTTCCAAGCCTGGCGCACAAACACCCAGATCAGTAGCGCAAAACCACCCGCAAGCGCAGCCAAAACCGCCATCAAGCTCTTTTTGGGTGAGGTGGCGTCAGCCGGCAGGGTGGGCGGCTGCACGACGACATCGCGTGTTAAGCCACGCAACTGTCGCGGAATACTTAACGTGTCACCCAAATAACGAGCCTGCAACTCGCCCAACGCCACCACGCTTGCGCCGACATCGCCCCGCGTGACCGGTTTAGCGAGGCTGGCAGGGCCATCGACAGCCAGTCGATCGATCAGACGGCGGACTGACTCCAGTGACACCTTGGCGTATTCAAGCCGCACCTCCAGGTCTGCCCGATCTTGCAAGGTCGGCACCGTGCTTTTCAGCCAGCTATCAATGACTGCGTTGGCTAACTTTTGCGCACCTGCCGGCGTATCGGCGCTCACGTCAAGCCGAAGCAGCCCCTCTTTTCCCACGACAGCCTTGATCTGGCTGGCAAGCTTTGTACGTGCAGCGTCTATGGTCTGCGCTGGAGGCAAACTTGATGCCCCAATGATGGGGTCGAGTACCACCGGCGAAACCATCATCATCGCGGCTTGTGCCGGCAATGGAATGGACAAAAAGGCCTGGCTGGTAAAGATCTTCGGCAAGGCAAACCCAATTGCCAAAGCCATTAGGCCAACAACCACAGGCCCCAAAATCAAAAGCTTTAAATTCTCGGCAACGACGATCAGTACATCCAGCAGACTGACTTCGTTTTCTTCTCGATCAAGTTCCATATGAGATTCAATCATTTTTATAGGTTGAGGGGTCGGCAGGCCATCTTGTTGCGAATCTTGCATGCGCGTCGGCAAACAGACAGAGTATATGGCGATGGTATTAATCGTACGATTTCGCCGCTTAAAAACTCGCTGTCAAGTCACCGCCAAATTCATCAAACCGAAGTGGGTCAAAATTACGGTGAACATCTGTCGTCATTTGCGCTGCAAATCGGTCAAACCCGCTGCCCGCAAC
>JBKCGU010000065.1:0-6176 GCA_046303055.1 Polaromonas sp. | reverse complement strand
CACAAAGAAGGGTACTCGCCTCGGTGCTCCTGCACCATACGTACTGCGCGTTCCCGGACTTCGGGGGAAAACTTGTTTGACTTGTTCATGACTCAATCCTCTCAGAGATTTGAGCCTCCTCAAAATACGGGGCGATTCACTACAGTGTAGTTATGGATCAAGTACCGAACTTAAAAATCTAACCGCATTGAATTTCATCAACCCGAAATCGCCGCCAAATCCCCGGCCGTCAACCAGCGCCACTGCCCGGCCTTCAAATCATCAGGCAAGGCCAGCGAGCCAATGCGCGAGCGGTGCAAGCCACCCCCCATTCCCTTTTCAGCGCCCTCCCCCTCGACCCGGTTCCCCACCGCTGCAATCATGCGTTTGACCTGGTGGTATTTGCCTTCTGTCAGCGTCAGGCTCAATTGATTGGGGCCAGTTTGCAGGCAGGCTGCGGCTTTGACGGGCTTGGGGTCGTCGTCCAGCACCACGCCACTGAGCAGTTTTTGCACCTGCTTGTCGTCTACTGCGTGCTTGGCCGTGACCTCGTACACCTTGGGCACATGGTGTTTGGGTGAGCTCATGCGGTGGATGAACTTGCCGTCGTCTGACAGCAGCAGCAGGCCAGTGGTGTCCTGGTCGAGCCGCCCCACCGCTTGCACGCCTGCTGCCGCGCCGCCGCCGCGCTGGCGAATGGGGGCGGGCAGCAAGGTGTAGATGCTGGGATAGGTGCTGGGCTTTTGCGAGCATTCGTAACCGGCGGGTTTGTGCAGCATCAAATAGGCTTTCTCGTGGTACTGCCAGTCAATGCCCTGCACTTTGAAGTTCAGACCCGCTGCCGTAAAGTCGGCCGCCGGGTCATCGACCACCACGCCCGCCACCACCACCAGGCCTTGCTGCACCAGCCCTGAGCAAACGCGCCGCGTGCCAAAGCCTTGAGAAAAAAGAATGTCTTGAAGTTGCATGGCTGGTATTGTCGCTGCACGCCATTCGGCGCAAAGCGTGAAAATAGCGCTTCACGCATCACAAAGATTTCATGTCCGCAACCCTACCGCAACCGACGCCGCTGGCGGCCCCCACCCAGGGCAAATTCGTCACCGGCTCTACTCTCAAGCATGTTTTAAACATGACCGCTGCAGGCTCGGTCGGGCTGATCGCGATCTTTGCGGTGGACTTGCTGAACCTGTTTTACATCTCGCTGCTGGGCCAAAAAGAGCTGGCTGCCGCCGTTGGCTATGCGGGAACGCTGCTGTTTTTTGTGCTGTCAACCGGCATTGGCCTGGCCATCGCCGTGAGCGCCGTCACCTCGCGCGCGCTCGGCCAGGGTGACCGGGAGCGGGCCAAAAGCCTGGCCGGTGCTTCGCTGGTGTTAATGATCAGCACCATGACAGTGGTTGCGGCAGTGGCCTTTCCTTTTTTAGACACGCTGCTGCGGGTGCTGGGGGCCACTGGCGTGACGGCCGAGCTGGCGCTGCGATTTAGCCGCATCGTGATGCCGTCTGCACCGCTGCTGGGTGCGGGCATGTGTCTGGGCGCGCTGCTGCGTGCGCTGGGCGACGGCAAACGGTCGATGTATGTGACGCTGGGCGCGGGGGTGGCCACGGCCGTGCTGGACCCTTTGCTGATCTTTGGCCTGGGGTTGGGCCTGGACGGTGCGGCGATTGCCACCGTGCTGGCCCGCCTTGTGATGCTGGGTATTGGGCTGTATGGCTTGCTGCGCGTGCACAAGCTGTTTGCCTGGCCCAGCGGGGCAGTGCTGCGCAGCACGTTCAAGCCGTTTTTTGCGATTGGCCTGCCGTCGGTGTTGACGCAAATCGCCACGCCCGTGGGCAACTCCTTCGTCACCGCCGCCATTGCGCCGTATGGTGACGATGCGGTGGGCGGCTGGGCGGTGGTGGGGCGGATTATTCCCGTCGCCTTTGCCGCGCTGTTTGCCCTGTCAGCGGCTGTTGGCCCCATCATTGGGCAAAACCTGGGGGCCAAGCGCTACGACAGGCTGCAGTCGACGATGCGCGATGCCTTGAAAGTCGTGGTGCTTTACGTGCTGGCCGTGTGGCTGCTGATGGGCCTGTGCAGCACGCTGATTGCCAGCGTGTTTGGCGCGGTGGGCCAGGGCCGCGAGGTGATTGTGTTTTTCTGTGTTTTTGTGGCGGGCAGCTACGTGTTTAACGGTGCGGTGTTTGTGGCCAATGCCGCCTTCAACAACCTGGGCTACGTGCTGTACTCAACCGCCCTCAACTGGGGCCGCGCCACCTTGGGCGTGGTGCCGTTCATCTGGCTGGGCGGGCATTACTTTGGTATCAAAGGCGTGCTGGCAGGCTATGGGCTGGGGGTGGTGCTGTTTGGCGTGGTGGGCGTTTGGGGCTGCTTTAAGGTGCTGGCGCAAATCGAGCGCAAGGCGCCAGCTTGAGGGCTGCCCTTGGGTTCATCAAGGTACAGCGCGCATCACCGCACCGACCAGACCGGCAAGAACCAGCAACACGGTGGGCAGAAACGTCAGGCCAAAGCCCAAACCGCGTTTGGCAGGGTCAGCCACATAGGCGCGCTGGTAAATGGCACGCCCGACCAGATACACCACACCGACAAAAGCCACATACACGGGCGGCCAGTACACGGCAGCGATCAGCAGCGCTGGCAAAAAGCAAACCAGCTGCTCGAGGGTGTTCATCTGCACCCGGGCGGCACGCTCAAAATGCTCGTTACCCGTCATGGCCGGGGCCTTGATGCCGTACTTGCCGCGCGCTTGCCCGACCAGAATGCTGAAGTAAATGAACTGAAAAACAGCCAGCAAGGCGACGATGTGAACGAAATTCATGGGTTTACTTTGGTTTAGTCAGGGGCCTGAATGCTATCAGCTATCAGCTGTCAGCCTGGGGGGCGACGCTACTGCGCGACTGCGCCTGGACCCGCTTTTCATCACGCCGCTGACTGAAAAACGCTTTCAGCAAGGCGGCGCTTTGACTGGCCAGCACGCCGCCCTGCAAAAAGGTTTGGTGGTTCAACTGCTGCTGCTCAAACAGGTTGATGACAGAGCCTGCCGCGCCGGTTTTGGGGTCTGGTGCGCCAAACACCACGCGCTTGAGCCGGGCGTGCAGCATGGCGCCGCTGCACATGGCGCAGGGCTCCAGAGTCACGTACAGCGTGCAGTCGGGCAGCCGGTAGTTACCCAGCGCCTGGGCTGCTGCACGCAGGGCGGCGATTTCTGCATGGGCGGTCGGGTCGTGGCCTTCAATCGGGGCGTTGCGGCCAGTGGCAATCACCTGGCCGCCCTGCACCACCACCGCACCGACTGGCACCTCGCCAGCCTGCGCGGCCAGTTCGGCCTGGGCCAACGCGAGCTGCATGAAGTGCTCGTCTGGCGTGGCGCTGATCGGTTCGGGCGAATTCATATGCTACATATTTTATAGCTTACAGCCCTTGTTTTTATTTGGCCGTAGCCACTATTGACACCCAAAACGGCATTTTTCAGCCACCACGGGCCATCAAGCAAAGCTGGGGCGGTCAATTCTTCGCAGCTGCCAATTTGTCCATCCATTGGGCCAGCGCGCGTTCGCTGTCATTGCCCTGGCTATACAGCGCATGCATGGCAGCTTGTGATTCTGGCCGATGCTGGTTGAGTTTGACCTTGCATTGCATGGTTAGCACCCGCAGCTCAAACGCCACGATGCCATTCATCATCTTGTGTTGATAGTCCTCGCCCAGGCCGCGCCACTGGTCGGCGTAGGCCGGGTCGTGGTCGGCAATCAGGTGCTTGAGCAGCCGGTCTTTGTCGTCAAAGCTCTCAACAATGCTGGCCTCGACGGTGCAGTGCACCATCAGGTAGATCCAGGTCGGCACACGGGCCAAGTCGGGGTAGACGCGGGGCGTCATGTAGGCGTGTGGGCCCATGAAAGTGACCACCGCCTTGGGCCGCGCTGCCAGGTAGCGCCAATGCGGGTTAGGTTTGGCGCAGTGGCCCAGCAACAGGGTTTGACCGCACTCACCTTCCCCAGCCAGCAAGTGCAAAGGCAGTGGCGTGACAAACGGCAGGCCATCGTCGTCAACAGAAATCAGGCTGGCCAGCGGATGCGTGCGAATCAACTCGTGGGCGGTGGCGTTGCCCGTTGCGCTGTCTTTGGCGAGGAATTGGATTGGCAGATACATAGTACGAAATTGTGCCAGAGCCGAAGGTCAGTCCTGGCAGTCAGTCTTCAGGTCTGGCGGCGTCAACACCTTTCAAGCAAGCCGCCAAAAACGGGCACGCGGTGTGTCAAGCCGCAGCCCGGCCGGCGGGTTGCTGTGCGCGCGATGGCCACAACGGCCGGCGCAGACAAGCGCCGTTCGCAGCCGCTGACGCCCGTTTGGGAACACGACTGTGCGCCTCACGACAAAGGCAGACGGGGCTTAACGCTCAGGTTTGCAAAGTAGCCTGTTGTACCGTCATCAACAAACAAGCCGATTGCGCCACGATGGTTCGCAAAACGCAGATCGTCAACAAGCAGTACCCCAACGCCATCAATCTCAGCCCGCAGCCGACTGCCTGCAATGTCAAGGCGTAGGCGGTGCCAGGTGTCCAGCGCTACTGGAGCTGCTTTTTCATATTTTTCAGGAAACTGCTGGCGTGACACATCAAAATGAAAATCCGGATGCGCCACATACTGCACAGCCCGCAGATTGCGTGGCGGCGGCGGTGATGGATTGTTTTTAGTGCCATTTGACATGCGTAAATAGACGGCCTCGAATGTCTTGGCATTGGCCGCAACGTGAAACGCTACACCAACAAACGCCCTTGAATCTGGTGACCCTTTGCCATTCATGCTGCCGGCCACGTCCACCTCAATAACGCCGTTGGCAAATTCGTTGTTCAATATGGCAATGGTTGGGCCATTACCCCCACCGTTTAGCGCCCGCTTTTGCGCATCAGTCGACAGCTCAACAGCGACCGCAGCTTGGTTTTTGAACTGTGCGCGGCGTACCTGAACATCGTGAGGAGAAATATCAAGTGCAGTACCCAACGTGGCTGCCCAATCGCCCGGCTCGGCCCAGACGCTGTTTTCCGTCAATAAAAAAGTGCTGCCCGCAAGTTGCAAGAGGCGACGACGATTGGTCATCAAGTTTTCCTCAAAACATGCTGTTGGCGTTTGCCGACTTCTCTGGAATCGGTTGAGCAACATCCCAATGCTCAACAATTTTTTGGCCTTGCACACGGAAGATATCAACGACTGCTTGACCACGTTCCTTGGGATCGGAAGGGTTTTCCAGGCAATGGCTATGAATGACCACCATGTCTTTTTCTGCGATGGCGCGTTTAATGACGCACTTCAAGCTTCCATTCTCAACGTACTTGGCAAAACCGTTGATAAAGGCGTCGCGACCATCTTTTCCCTCAGGGTTGTGCTGTATGTAGGTTGTTGGCGAAATGTATTTCAGCGCAGCCTCTGTTGGCTTTCGCTGGGTAAAAGCCAGATCATAAAAATCGACAACGATCTTTTTATTTGCCGCAGTGGTAGAGGGCTGTGCAAATGCCGATGAGTCCATCGTGGCTGCAAGCAAAGTCAAGTAGATTAATTTCATGGACAGTTGAAAAAGAATTGATGGGAGGAAGGATTTTAAGCCAATGAACGCATTGCAAGACCAAACAGCAGAACTTGCAGTTTCGCTACCGCTATCGACATTGCTTGTGCAGAGCACTGGGCTGCCAATATACCTGAGCGATTGATCAGACATGCCTCTTGCCTGGGCACATGTGCCTGATCAAACCAGTGCTCACCGCGCCACCATTTGAACCAGGAATGTACAGCACATTCAGACCGACAAAAACCCCGGCTTGCGCTGGCTGCGCGGCCGCATTGCCGGTGTGGCCACAGGTCTACAGGCCGACCTTCAAAGCCCAGTAACGCACCCGCTATCAGATATCGAACCCCTGTTATTCCCACTCAATAGTTACTCGGTTAAAAAACATATATAAATCATATAGTTACAGTCAGCGAAATTAGTGCGTGTAACTTTTGTGTAACTTGACTGAGTTGGGACTGTTTTTAACAAAGCAAAATCCTATTCGTTTTCAACACTTAATTTTAACGCTGTTACACAGGTTGCGGAACAATAAACCTAGCATTAGCTAGTCAACGCATAAAACAAATGCCATACCCAACTAGTTCTTGTTTCAACTTTCGATAAGCATTGAAAATCAATTAAACGCAACTCAGGTAGAG
>JBKCGU010000064.1:0-52073 GCA_046303055.1 Polaromonas sp. | reverse complement strand
TCAGCCGATAAATCCGCGCGATGGCTGCAAAGCCGCTTCGGGCTACGCCCTACGCAGCTTTGCAGTCATCGCAAACAAAATAGAAAAAGCGGACAATCTATTTGCTCTAAAACCGGACAGTTCTATTTACTGCTGACACCTGAGGCGAAGAGTTTTGACGAACACCCCATGAAGTTTTATAATTCTGGTGTACGCCACCAAGCCCTGACCATGATGATCACCTCTGAGTTTCCGACCACTGGAGTCGCCACTTTTGTGGCGGATGTGGCTCGTCGTCATGGGGTGTCGTATGTCCGCAGCAGCAATGACGCACTGGCGGATTTCATCACGCGGTTCTCGGACGACGAGGTGGCGACTGATCAAACGGAGGATTTGATCGTCGCGCTCAAACGCTCGAAAGTCATCGATGGGTCACAGATGGTGGCACTCCTTGGCAACTACATAGACGAAGCCAAGCATGTTCGATCCGTTTGGTGACCTCGAAGCGGCGGGTTACCTTCGAAACGTTCGTAAAGACAAGCAAGAATCCGACGTAAAAAAGTTTGAGCACAACGTTTTTCGTGCCAACTTGGAAGACGCTTTGGACTACCTGTCCAGGAGAAAGATAATCGAGTACGGCGACTTCCTTCAAGTCCATCGGATTTTGTTTTCGGACTACTACCCATGGGCGGGGCAAGATCGCCAAAGCACCACACCGCACAAAGCAATCACCAAAGGCGACGTGGCGTTTTGCCACCCGCAGGACATCCGTCGCGCTGTGGACTACGGCTTGCAACTGGGGCAGAACAAAAAGGCCATGTCCCACAAGTTGGGTGAAGTCATGGGGTTGTTTGCCTATGGGCATCCATTCCTTGACGGCAACGGTCGAGCCATGCTGCTTGTCCATCACGAGTTAGCGCATCGTGCAGGCTTTTCTGTCAGGTGGGAGGCCACGAACAAGCAGGATTACTTGAACGCCTTGACTCAAGAAATTTGCAGCCCAGGTCAAGGCCATTTGGACGGATACCTGCTCCAGTTCAAAGGCGATGCGCTTGAAAGGGGGCATTGGGGCGAACGTATTTTTGTTATGCGTGGGCTGGACGGTACGGAAGACTTTCAGGATCAGGCACGTTCCATATCTGATCCCTCTGTACTTGAAAAGTATCGGCAGTTTGAGGCAAGGCGTGCGTATCGCTACGCAGCATCTGAAACGCCAGCAATCCCTTTAAATCCTAGCAGCGATCCCGTTGATAGGCCAAAATTCAACCCTTAGCCTTCTTCTTGGTTTTCGAGTCTTTGCTGAAATTTAATTGTGCACGTGCGGCGTACAAGGAACTTTCCAAGCCACTAATGTAGTGTGCTTGCCAAAGGGACAGGCCGATTAGATTTTCCATGGTGCACAGAACAGGGCCCAGACAAAAGAAAAGCCTAAGTAAATCAATTACTTAGGGCTATATCTGGCGGAGTGGACGGGACTCGAACCCGCGACCCCCGGCGTGACAGGCCGGTATTCTAACCAACTGAACTACCACTCCTGGTAGGTAGCTTTCGCTCTTGCGAGCCAAGCGCTACCGTCTTGTGCCGTCTCACTTTGCAGTGAAAACTTGGCGACCCCACGGGGATTCGAACCCCGGTACTCACCGTGAAAGGGTGATGTCCTAGGCCTCTAGACGATGGGGTCAAAGCCTTAAAACTGATACTTAACTTGCCAGACAAAACTTGCTTTTACACAAACCAACCTGACAAAACCTCTTAACTTTTCTCAACGATCACCAAATAAATTGGTGGAGGTAAACGGGATCGAACCGATGACCTCTTGCATGCCATGCAAGCGCTCTCCCAGCTGAGCTATACCCCCTCTGGAACATACATTGCTGCAAATTCCGTCAAGCCTTGAATTATAGCCCGAAAAATGCCGGTACCTCAAGACTTCAATCGTGCGTGTCAGCAGTAAATAGAACTGTCCGGTTTTAGAGCAAATAGATTGTCCGCTTTTTCTATTTTGTTTGCAGCCATCGCGCGGATTTATCGGCTGATCCTCAAGCGGCCAGCAACTGATCCTCCCGCGCTTTGATATGGATGCCACAGGCATCGTAGGCAGCCAGCTTGCGCGGGCCGTGAAACAAAGCCAGAGCGCCATCGACATAGCGGTGCACCCGTCTATACGATCAACAACACGCTTGCGGACGTTGTACTGGGCGAAAACTCAAAAAACAGCACAGATGCCGTGCTGGGTGTGGCTTATGGCCTGTCAACCGGCCCTTTGCTCACAACAGTGGGAATTGACTACATTTCGGGCAAATCAACGACTGTCAACCCCCTCACACCAGCGGGAAATGGTGAGATCAGGTACGACATCGGTTCGCGCGTCGACATTTACGTCGCGCCAGGCTTCATGCTGACGAATGAGTCGCTGGCCTATGTCAAGCTCGGCTATTCCTCTTTCAGCGGCACCAGTCTGGCGGCTGGGCAAGGCGCTGTTGGTGGGCCCGGAAAATCAGGCATGCTGTGGGGTCTGGGCTACAAGCAGAAATTTGGTCAGGGCTCACCCTTTCATTTCTTTGCTGATTACACGGCGGGCACCACGGGTTCCGGCCGCACCAGTAGCGTCCCCGCAGAGGTCTATGTGGACACCAAAGTCAAGTTTTCCACCTTGTCTGTCGGCGTTGGCTATTCGTTCTAAGCGGCTGCGCTGCTAGCCAAAAGCCTGCTCACAGAGCAGGCTTTTTTGATTTTCGGGCCTGTTTTAGGCGATTGAGGGTTAATACGACAAAGTCACCTCCGATGCTTGCGCTGCAACCTACTTCAAGCTTCTCAACCTGCTGAATGCCGTTCGGGACTTGTCGTGCCTCCCATCGATGCATGCGCTTGAGGAAAGGCGGCTCAACACCGTGGCTGCCGCCTGGCCTGCGAACAGGTGCATCACTGTGGTGGAGGCCATCGGCATCCTGCCCGACACATCGACTGCAACGGTCTACCGCGCCTGAAAACGTTGCGAAAAAAGGTCTGCTCGCGATTGAGCGGGTCTTTTCATGGGTGGGCTGTTCACAAGTTCCATCTGAACGGGTGGCTCGGTGGTGCATTCGTCGGCGCTCGGGCCTTGACTCGCCGTCACGTTTTGTACGAAGTGGCTGGGTTTGAATGCCTGCTTTGACAGCTTCTTTGGGCAAAAAACCGGTTTGCCCCAGTGCTTGGCATGGCGCTTTGTCAGCTTCCGGCGCGTCTGGAGCGATCGGTAACATATGGGTTTACAAATGCAGAGCGATGCGCGATCATCGTCTCTTTGCGCGGAACTTGTTGGACTATGGTTGCTGCTTTGAACGTTTTGGGTGATGCCGCCCCGATGTCGCTGCCGGGGCTGGGCAGGGCCTTGGTGTTGGCCGGGAAACTGGGCCAAAAAGCCGCTGAGGACATCTTTAGCAAAGCCAAGGCGGGGCGCACCAGTTTTATTGCTGAGCTGACTGGTTCCGGCGTGGTCTCACCCTTCGACCTGGCGCACACGATGTCGTCGGCCTTCGCAGCTCCCCTGCTCGACCTTGAAGCGATTGACACCCTGCGGTTGCCCAAAGGCCTACTGGATGCCAAAATTTGCCAGACTTATCGTATTGTTGTCCTGAGCAAGCGTAACAACCGCCTGATCGTCGCCACCGCTGACCCCTCAGACCAGGAAGCGGCTGAAAAAATCAAGTTCTCGACCCAGATGGGCGTGGACTGGGTGATCGCAGAGTACGACAAGCTCTCCAAACTGGTGGGAGCCTCCACCAACACCGCCTCGAAAGCGATGGAAAAAATCATCGCCGATGACTTTGATTTTGGGTTTGATGAGAACAGCGCCGAGATGCAAATCGAGAGCCCCGGCGCAGCATTGGCTGAGGTTGATTTGCCGGTCGTCAAGTTTTTGCAAAAAATGCTGCTCGACGCTTTCAAAATGCGGGCATCTGACCTGCACTTTGAGCCCTTTGAGCACAGCTACCGCGTGCGCTTTCGGGTGGATGGCGAATTGCGCGAGATTGCCTCGCCACCAGTAGCCATCAAGGAAAAACTTGCCGCTCGTATCAAGGTGATTTCAAAACTCGATATTTCGGAAAAGCGCGTGCCCCAAGACGGCAAGATGAAGCTGAAAATCAGCCCGGACCAGGTGATTGATTTTCGCGTCAGCACGCTGCCCACCATGTTCGGTGAAAAAATCGTGATCCGCATCCTTGATCCGAGCAGCGCCAAACTGGGCATTGACGCGCTCGGATACGAGCCCGCGGAAAAAGAACGCTTGCTGGCGGCTATTGGCAGGCCTTACGGTATGGTGCTGGTGACGGGACCCACTGGCTCAGGCAAGACCGTGTCGCTTTACACTTGCCTGAATATTTTGAACAAACCGGGCATCAACATCGCCACGGCTGAAGACCCGGCCGAGATCACCTTGCCAGGTGTGAACCAGGTCAGTATGAATGACAAGGCCGGCATGACCTTCCCAGTCGCGCTCAAGGCTTTTTTACGGCAGGACCCAGACATCATCATGGTCGGTGAGATCCGTGATCTTGAGACGGCCGACATCGCCATCAAAGCGGCGCAAACCGGCCACTTGGTCTTGTCAACGCTGCATACCAATGACGCGCCGACGACGCTGACCCGCATGCGCAACATGGGCATTGCGCCGTTCAACATCGCGTCCAGCGTGATTTTGATCACTGCCCAGCGTCTGGCCAGACGGCTTTGCCCCGACTGCAAAAAACCAACGGACATTCCGCGTGAAACGTTGATCGATGCAGGTTTCAAAGAAGACGACATTGACGGCAGCTGGAGGCCGTACCGCCCGGTGGGTTGCGCCATGTGCACCAACGGTTACAAAGGTCGGGTGGGTATTTATCAGGTGATGCCGATTACCGAGGAAATCCAGCGCATCATTTTGCGCGATGGCACCGCTTTGGAAATTGCCGAGCAGGCTCAGCGCGAAGGCGTCAACAGCCTGCGTCAGTCCGGCCTCTACAAAGTTAAACTTGGAATGACATCGCTTGAAGAGGTGCTGGGCTGTACAAATGTCTGATGTCACGTTTGATTTCCTGCATTTACACCCGTACCTGTAAAGCGAGAAAGTGCCATGGCAACTGCATCCAAAGGTATTCAGCAATTCGTGTTCGAATGGGAGGGCAAGGATCGGGGCGGCAAACAGGTCAAGGGTGAGATCCGCGCTGCGGGCGAAAACCAGGTCAAATCTGCCTTACGGCGTCAAGGCGTACTTCCGACCAAGATTAAAAAGCGCCGCATGCGCTCGGGCAAGTCCATCAAGCCCAGAGATATCGCCATCTTCACCCGGCAGCTCGCCACCATGATGAAGGCCGGTGTGCCGCTGCTCCAGTCGTTTGACATCGTGGGTCGTGGCAATGCCAAAGAGAGTGTGACCAAATTGCTCAATGATGTGCGCGCGGACGTAGAGACGGGGACATCCTTGAGCGCTGCTTTTCGCAAATACCCGCTGCACTTCAGTGCCCTGTATTGCAACTTGGTTGAGGCGGGTGAGACCGCTGGTATTTTGGAGGCTTTACTCGACCGCCTTGCCGTTTACATGGAAAAAACCGAGGCTATCAAGTCCAAGATCAAATCTGCGTTGATGTACCCCATCTCGGTGGTGGTTGTGGCTTTTGTGGTGGTGGCAGTGATCATGATTTTTGTGATTCCAGCATTCAAAAGCGTCTTTTCATCGTTCGGAGCCGACTTGCCTGCACCCACGCTGTTGGTGATCGCTATCAGCGAAATTTTTGTTGCCTACTGGTGGCTGATTTTTGGTGGCATCGGTGGCGGCTTGTATTTCTTCTTTCAGGCCTGGCAGCGCAACGAAAAAGTCCAGCGCTTCATGGACAGAGCCTTGCTGAAAGTTCCGGTGTTTGGCGTGTTGATTGAAAAGTCCTGCATTGCCCGCTGGACCCGAACCCTGTCCACCATGTTTGCTGCAGGCGTGCCTTTGGTGGAGGCGCTGGACTCGGTTGGCGGCGCATCAGGCAATTCCAAGTACGCTGACGCTACTGACAAAATTCAACAGGAGGTCTCTAGCGGCACCAGCCTGACCAACGCCATGACCAACGCCAACCTGTTTCCCACCATGGTGCTCCAAATGTGTGCGATTGGCGAAGAGTCCGGCTCGGTTGACCACATGCTGGGCAAGGCGGCTGATTTTTACGAAGCCGAAGTCGATGAAATGGTGGCGGGTTTGTCCAGCCTCATGGAGCCCATCATCATTGTATTTTTGGGTAGTCTGATTGGCGGTATCGTGGTGGCCATGTATCTGCCCATTTTCAAGCTGGGCCAAGTCGTTTGATGCTGGATGGTTTGCCTGCCGAAACGTTGGTTGCCCTGGCAGGTTTGTTGGGCCTGCTGGTTGGCAGCTTTTTGAATGTGGTGATTTATCGGCTGCCCAAAATGATGCAGCAGCAATGGGCTGCCGAATGTGCCGAACTGTCAGGCCAGGTGCACAACACGGCGGCCGATACCCCAGCGACAGAAAAACTCAGCTTGATGTTGCCCCGATCACGCTGCGCCAACTGTGGCCACCTGATCGCCTGGTACGAAAATATTCCGTTGCTCAGCTATGTTTTGTTGCGCGGTAAATGCTCGGTTTGTGGCGCGCCTTTTGGCATTCGATATCCCGTCACCGAGCTCAGCACAGGCCTGCTGTTCGCCTTTTGTGCCTGGCGCTGGGGCAATACGCCAACGACTCTGGCCTGGTGCGGTTTCTCGGCGGCTTTACTTGCTCTTGCCGTGATTGACTGGGACACCACACTGCTGCCAGACGACATCACACTGCCGCTGCTGTGGGCCGGGCTGGTGCTTGCAGCTTTGCAGCTCAACCCGGCAGTCGGCTTGCCCGATGCTTTATGGGGTGCTGTGGCGGGCTACCTCTCACTTTGGCTGGTGTACTGGGCTTTCAAGTGGGTCACGGGCAAGGAAGGCATGGGCTACGGTGACTTCAAATTATTCGCTGCGCTGGGCGTCTGGTTTGGCTGGTCTGCGTTGGTTCCCATCATCTTGATGGCTTCGGTGATGGGTGCTGTTGTCGGCCTGGCGATGAAGTTCTCAAGCGGCCTGCGCGAAGGCGGCTACGTGCCTTTTGGCCCTTTTTTGGCGGGCGCGGGTTTTACCGCCATGGTGTTTGGGCCTCAGGCCATTCTTCGCGCGGTAGGCATGTAGATGCTTCGCATGGGCTTGACGGGCGGTATTGGCAGCGGCAAAAGCACCGTCGCGCGCATGCTCGCAGACCTTGGTGCGGCACTGATTGATGCCGATGCCATATCACGCGCAACAACAGCGGCAGGCGGCGCTGCCATTGCTGCTATCGCTGCGCAATTTGGCTCTGATGCCATCGACGCACACGGTGCCATGAACCGCGATGTCATGCGCCAACGGGTCTTTAATGACCCATCTGTCAAAAAGCAACTGGAAGCCATCATCCACCCTCTGGTCCATCAGGAGTCAGTCCGCCAGGTCGAACTCGCGCGGCAAACAGGCGTTGCTTGGGTGGTGTTTGACATTCCCTTGCTGGTCGAGTCCGCCCGCTGGCGACAGCAGCTCGACCAAGTGCTGGTCGTTGATTGCGAAGAGGCCACACAAATCAGCCGCGTCATGACGCGTGAAAGTACCGAGCATGGCAATGGCAAAGGCTGGACACGCGACGCCATTGAAAAAGTCATCGCCCAACAGGCCGGCCGCGCCCAGCGCCGCGCGGCCGCGGACTGGGTGATCTATAACGATGGTCTGGACCTGACCCAGCTGGTTGAGCAGGTTCAAAAAATGGCAGTTCGCATCACGCTATGATCCGGGATCGAATACAGCGTTTTCGCTGACAAGAAACTCGCCGTGATCCTTTACGAATACCCTTTCAACGAACGCATACGCACCTATTTGCGGCTTGAGCAGCTGTTTCGCCGATTGGGCGAGCTGGCGGTGCGTGAACACCCACTAGACCATCACTACGCTATCACCACAATATTTGAGGTGATGGATGTTGCTGCCAGAGCCGATTTGATAACCGATGTGCTCAAAGATATGGAGAAGCAAAAACATATCCTGAACGGTTATCGGGGCAATCCTGCTATCGCCGAGGGTGTACTGGACGAGGTGACCGTCCAGCTCGATGACTGCTTTTCAAATCTCAATGCGTTGGCTGGCAAGGCGGGCCAGTCGCTGACAGAAAACGACTGGTTGATGAGCATCAGAAGCCGGGTGGGCATACCCGGCGGTACCTGTGAGTTTGATTTGCCGGCCTACTATGCTTGGCAGCACCTGTCCGCCAGCACCCGCCAGCACGACCTGCAGCGCTGGATTGCAACGCTGATGCCCTTGGCTGAATCCGTCCGCCTTTTGCTGCAGTTGTTACGTGACTCTGGTGCGCCGCAAATGGTGACCGCGCCCGAGGGTGTGTACCAGCAAAACTTGCCGCAAGGCCGCACGTTTCAATTGCTCCGCCTGCGTATTGACCCGGCACCCGGCCTGATCCCCGAGATCAGTGGCAACCGGCTGATCGTGTCGGTGCGTCTGATGAATCACGGCAGTGATGATCGCCTGCATGCGGCCGGTGTGGATGCGTCGTTTGAATTGACGCTTTGCTCCTGAAGCAGGTTGGAGACGGCGGGCATGGCTGTTGATTCGTTCAAACCTAAAATCGTGGTGTGTCCTGCCTGTCAGGGCGACGCGCTGTATGCAGCCAGCAATCCCTTTAGGCCTTTTTGCTGCGAGCGCTGTAAAAACCACGACTTTGGTGCTTGGGCCAGTGAAGGATTTCGTGTGCCGACAGAAGGTCCGCCAGAAGATGAAAACTATGGCGACCCGAAACTTCAATAACGCAGAAAGAAGCGCATGACGACCAACAAAATTTTGTGGATGCTGGCTGTGTGTGGTTTTTTATGTGTGACCGCCTCTCAAGCGCAAGCACCTGACGTCTTGGATCCTCCCATCAAAACCACCAAGAAGAAAAGCAAAAAGTCCAGGGGCGGAGCCAAAGCAACGTTCACATCCGGCTCACAAGAAACCAAACAAGAACGCAGCACCCGCCTGAAGCGAGAATGCAAGGACGGCGTAGACGCAGGGGCTTGCACGGGCTACACGAAGTAGCCACTTTCAGTTGTTTCAGGCTGCCGGTGCGCCCAGCATTTGCTGCAACTCGCCGTTTTCATACATTTCCATCATGATGTCCGAGCCGCCCACAAACTCACCTTTGACATACAACTGCGGAATCGTCGGCCAGTTGCTGTATTCCTTGATGCCCTGACGGATTTCGCCGTCTTCCAGCACGTTGACGGTCACAGGTTTTGGCACACCGCATGCCTTGAGAACTGCAATCGCCTTGCCCGAAAAACCGCACTGCGGAAAGTTGGCATTGCCCTTCATAAACAGCACCACGTCGCTGGATTTAACGATCTGGTCGATACGGGCTTGGGTTTCATCCATGGTCTTGTCCTTTTAACAAACTGTCCTTTAATTATCCCATTGTCCGCCAGAACAGCGCGCAATCCCCGCCAAGTCCATGCGGCTTTGCACCTTTGCAAAGCCACGGCTGGCCAGCAGTCTCCTGACGGCAGCGGCCTGGTCGTAACCGTGTTCCAGCAGCAGCCATCCTCCGGGCAGCAAGCGCTTTGGTGCGTGGTCGACGATTTGCCGGATGTCTCGCAAGCCGTCTTGGCCGGCCACCAGGGCATTCAAAGGCTCATGCGTCAACGCCGCCAGATGGGGGTCGGCGTGAACGATATAAGGCGGATTGCTGGCGATAACCTGGTACTGACCACTGACGTTTTCGAGCCAGTTGCTACGGATGAATTGCATATCCATCCCCAGCTGCGCGGCGTTTTGCGACGCAACTGCCAGGGCGTCTGTGCTGAAGTCAGTGGCAGTCACCCGGCACTTCAAATGGTGCGCAATGGCAATTCCCACTGCGCCGCTGCCTGTGCCCAGGTCCAGAATATCGGGCGAAATGAGGCCTTGCGTGACATCCAATACCCACTGCACCAGCGTTTCAGTGTCGGGCCGGGGCACCAGCACGCGCGCATCCACATTCAAGCGCAGGCCAAAAAAATCTTTGTAGCCGACGATGTAAGCCAGCGGCTCACCAGCTGCCCGGCGCAGGCTGAAATGGCGAAAAGCTTCAGCGGCTGGCTCTGACAGTGCGTCCGCGTCATGTGCCAGCAGCCAGGCGCGTTCGGTATCGGGCTTGCTCAGGGCGTGCAGCAGCAATAACTGGGCGTCCAGTCTGTCCAGGCCCAAGGTCTGGGCGGCTGCAATGGCTTGGCTGACAGTGAGGGGGGTCAAACGAAGGCCTGATAAGCGCTATTAAAACAGGAGCTTCTCGCCCACATCTTGATTGGTCTGGAGGCCAATTTGATAGGTAAAAAAGGCATGTTCATGCACATTTTGATGCGGTTCAGCCTTGCGACGTGGCTTCTAGCTCAGCCAGTTGCTCCGCACCGCGCGCCACTTGCAGGGCCGTCACCACGTCGTCCAGGTCGCCTTCCATGATGCTGAGCAGCTTGTACAGCGTCAGGTTGATGCGGTGATCAGTCAGGCGGCCCTGCGGGAAGTTGTAGGTTCGGATGCGGTCGCTGCGGTCACCTGTGCCGACCAGACCCTTGCGCATGGCAGCGTCCACGGCGGCTCGTTCCGAGCGGTCTTTTTCATGAATCCGTGCGGTCAGCACTTTTAGCGCCTGCGCCTTGTTGCCATGCTGGCTGCGTCCGTCCTGGCATTCGGCCACGATGCCGGTCGGCAGATGGGTAATCCGAACCGCCGAGTCGGTTTTGTTGATGTGCTGGCCCCCCGCGCCACTGGCCCGATAGGTGTCAATGCGCAGGTCAGACGGGTTGATTTTGATCGCCTCCAGTTCGTCCGGCTCGGGTAGTACCGCCACAGTGCAGGCGCTGGTGTGAATGCGGCCTTGCGTTTCCGTTGTCGGCACGCGCTGTACCCGGTGGCCGCCGGACTCAAAGCGCAGTTTGCCGTACACGCCCACGCCTTGCGCGTCGGGTGTCCCTTCAATGCGCAGCACCACTTCCTTGTAGCCGCCGAGTTCGCTGCTCGATTCGCTGATGATTTCCGTGCGCCAGCCGCTACGCTCGGCAAAGCGGGTGTAAAGCCGAAACAAATCTGCCGCAAACAGGGCCGATTCATCACCCCCTGTGCCGGCGCGGATCTCGACAAAAGCGGGCCGCACATCGTCTGGGTCTTTGGGGATCAGCATCAGCTGCAGCGCATCGTCAATCTGGGTAATGTCGGCTTTGGCCGCGTCAATTTCTTCTTCGGCCATGGCCGTCATGTCCGCATCGCTCTTGCTGGCTGCCAGCAACTCCAGGGCGCTGGCCAGGTCTGCCTCGCGTGAGGTGAGCTTGCGGTATTGCTCGGCCACCACACTGACTTCAGAATGCTCGCGGCTCAGGGCGCGAAAGCGCTCCATGTTGCTGACGACGTCACTGGCCGACAGCAGGGCGTCCAGCTCATGGAGCCGCAGCAACTGGCGTTCCAAGGTTTGTCTTAAAAAGGGCTTCATATGCGAAATCTGAATATCTCCCGGTACCGTTATTGACAGGCACGGGGCAGGTGAGAGGAGAAGTGGAGAAAGGCAGGTGCGACTGAACGCTGGAGCTAACGCTCGGCGTCGTCGGCCTTGGATCTGGCTTGGCCGCGCAAAAACAGTTTTGACACGGTTTGCGCTGTCGCTTCACGACGCTCTGCATCACCGGTATGCAACTCTGCCAGTGTGCCGTGCAGCATTTTTTGGCTCATGCCGCGCGCCAGGGCTTCCAGCACACTGTCAATCGACTCGCCCTTGGCCAGCAGCTTTTTGGCTCTGGTGATTTCAAATGCACGCCATTCGTCTGCCTGGGCATGGAGCTGCTGAATCAAGGGGACGGTACCGCGCTGGTTCAACCAGTGCATGAAGTTTTGTACACCCGCGTCAATGATGACCTCAGCCTCGGCCACCGCCGCCTGGCGGCTGTTCCGGCCGGTTTGCACCACCTGGGCCAGGTCATCAACGGTATACAGGTAAATATCGGGCAAGGCCTTGACCTCGGGCTCAATGTCGCGCGGTACAGCCAGGTCAATCATGAAAATTGGCCGGCGTTTGCGCAGCTTGACGGCCCGCTCAACAGCGCCCAGGCCGATGATGGGCAGCACGCTGGCGGTGCAGCTGATGACCGCATCAAACTCGTGCAAACGCATGGGCAAATCAGCCAGCGGCATGGTTTGTGCGCCAAATTTTTGCGCAAGTGATTCGCCGCGCTCCATGGTGCGGTTGGCAATCACCATCAGTGCCGGGTTTTTGGCTGCGAAATGAGTCGCTGCCAGGTCAATCATCTCGCCCGCGCCTACAAACAAAATTTTGATGTTGGCCACATCTTCAAACAACTGACCGGCCAGCCGCACGCTGGCCGCTGCCATGCTGATGCTGTGCGCGCCAATCTCGGTAGAGCTGCGCACCTCTTTGGCCACCGCAAAGGTACGCTGAAACAGCTGGTGCAGCGTGCTGCCCATCGCGCCTGCGCCTTCAGCGGCGCGCACCGCGTCTTTCATCTGACCCAGGATTTGGGGCTCACCCAGCACCATCGAGTCCAGCCCGCTGGCCACGCGAAACACATGGCGCGCCGCCTGGTCTCCTTGCAGGGTGTAGGTGTGGGCACGTAGCATATCGGCAGACACACCGCCGCTGCTTGCCAGCCAGGCCAGCGTGTGTTCAAGCGCTGGCGCATCGCTGGCGCAATACACCTCGGTCCGGTTACAGGTTGACAAGATGGTGGCTTCGGGGTGCCTGGCATGGGACTCGCGCAAGCCCTTGAGGGTAGGCGCCATCTGTTCAATTGAAAATGCAAAACGGCCGCGCAAATCCAGCGGTGCAGTGTTATGGTTTAGCCCCAGGGCCCAGACAGACATAGCGAGATTATAAAATTGAAGTGAGGCATTGTTGGTCTGCCTAGAAAAACTCCCCATAAAACACCGATGACCGCCTATTTGCTGCTGAATCACCTTCTGAATTTTTTGGCGCCGGCGGCTGGTGCTGCACTGCTTTTGATGCTGTTTAGCCGCTTTTTTAGCCGCTTTTTTTCATCAAAAAAGCCTCTAGCCCTATCGCTATATACACAAGCAGCTATTATTTTTATAGTGAATGTGCTGGTACTGACTGCTGGCCTAGTGCTTTTGGGCAACGATGGCAAGATGGCCACCTACGCGGTCATGGTGCTGGCATCCGCCGTTTGCCAGTGGGTGTTCTGGCGGGGCTGGCGAGTTTGAGCCTGCTTTTCAAAACCCGTTTTCACGCAGCCAGGCATTGAGCGGTTCGCTCCACAACTTGCCACCCCGCAGCAGTAACTGGTGGCCGTCTGGTGGCACGGCGATGGTTTGAACGAGCTGCGTTGGGCTGGACCCCAGCGCAAAAGCGGCATGCCACTGCTTGGGTGGTTCGGCGCCCCAATACAGATCGTTTTCGGCATACATCCATATGCTGGGCAGTCGCGTCGTACGGCCAAACTCTGCCATCAGGGCTGTAGTGACTTCAGGCCCACACATGCGGCCTGGTGCCAGGGTCGGATGACCGCCCGTACCCCCTGCAAAGTTGATGCAGCCCACGACACCCGGCGGGCTGGTGGCGCATAGGGCCACCGTTGTCAAACCGCCTACTGACTGGCCTTCCAGCAAAATTTTGTTGGCCATCGCCCAAGGCTGCGCACGCACCCATTGCAGTGCGGCATTCGTTGAGCGCACGGCCGCTTTGGCGGTGCGGCTGGGGTCGGGCTGGCCGCGGCACTCCCCGGTAGCGCTGTAAACGCTGCCCGAGCTTTCGGTATCTAAGCCGCCTGTGTCCCCATAGCCTGGCCGCACCGGTGCCACGACCGCATAGCCCTTGGCCAGCCAGAAACGCACATGACCCAACGCAACCGGCTTGGCCAGCCTGCTGCGCGTTGCCGCATCGCCCGCCCGGCCGTGCGAGAAAAGCACCACAGGGTAGGGTTCGTTGCCTGCGGGTTTGAAAACATGCGTCACCATGGCTGCATCGCTGCCGAACGTGCCCATGCCTGGAACGCTGATTTTGACCAGCTCGGCAACCGGACCTGCTGGCCGTGCCGTTTGTGCCACCGCAGGCTGCAGCAGCACGGCGCAGAGCACCGCTCCTGTCATTCGCATGATGAAACCACAGAAAACGTTGTATGTTTGACGATCATGGTTTGATCAATTCCACCCGGTCAGTGATGATGCCGTCGGTCCCTAGGGCCAGGAGCCGCTGTACATCGGCTTCGTCGTTGACGGTGTAGCTCAACATCTTGAAACCTGCGCTTTTGGCTTGGGTGACGCTGGAGGTGTCCCACAGCTTGTGATTGCAAATGATGGCGACGCAGCCCAGCATCAAAGCCGTTTCCAGCCAGCCCGTCCACAGTTCATGCAGCAGAAGGCCCCGTGGCAGCTCGGGTGCCACGCTCAGAGCTGCTTGCAGGGCATCGGGTTTGAAGGACGACAAAAGTGGCTTGCGCGATTCGTTTTGCCAGAGCCGTGCGGCGTGCGCCGCCACCACTGAGCCCGTGCGCTCATCCGTGCCGGTGGTGGGTTTGATTTCAATGTTCAGATCAAAGCCGTGGCTGATGCAATACGCCGCGATGGTGTCCAGGCTGGGCAGAGGCTCACCTTTGTACTGCGCGCTGTGCCAGCTGCCAGCGTCCAGTTGTTGCAAGGCTTGCCAGGTTTGCTGGCCAGCAACGCCAGTGCCATTGCTGGTGCGCTTCAATGTGTCATCGTGCAACAAGAAAGGCACGCCATCACTGCTCAGTTTCACGTCGCATTCAAACATGCGGTAGCCGTGGCTCGCGCCCAGCTTGAAGGCGGCCAGTGTGTTTTCAGGGGCTAATTGGCCGGCGCCGCGGTGCGCTATCCATTGCGGGAAATACCAGTGATTCATCAAATCCTACGCTTTTTATTCGCTAAATCGGGTCGCCGGCACAATCCCTAAATTGGCTGTCACCGTGGCGATACAGGCTGCAAAGCGGGCCAAATCCATGTTGGTTGTCGATGTGGCCGAGGCCACCCGCGTGAAGGACTGTACATTTCGACGTGCTCACTATAAATGCGCATCAGCAGAAAAAGATGTTTTTGTGGTCATCATTTCAGCGTCATACCCAAGCGTCCGCAAGCGACAGCTCCCATGAGGGCATCTGGCGGGCCGCGGCAACAAGCCACTGCCCTGCGGTAACATTCCGACTCGCCTGGGGTATCGCCCCCAAAGTCACTGAATTCATACGATGAACGCACCCACCCAACTTGAAGAACTGAACGTTTTTGCGCTTGACGCAAAGACGCAGGAAGACCGCATTCGCGAAATTCCGTACAACTACACGTCATTTTCGGACCGTGAAGTGGTCATCCGCTTGCTGGGGGAGCGCGCCTGGGAGCTGCTCAACCAGCTGCGTGGCGAGCGCCAGACCGGCCGGTCGGCCCGCATGCTGTACGAGGTGCTGGGCGATGTATGGGTGATGCAGCGCAACCCTTATTTGCAAGACGACATGCTGGACAATCCCAAGCGCCGCAAGTTGCTGGTAGACGCCTTGCAGCATCGCCTGGGTGAGGTTGAAAAACGTCGCACGCCGGGCTTGTACCCTCAGCGCGATGCCGTGGTGGGAGAGCTGCTTCAGGCCGCGCGCGATGCGGTGACCCGTTTTGCCACCTCGTTTGAAGAAATCTACGACCTGCGTCGCCTGGCCAGTCGCAAACTGGGCAAGTTAACGCAGAAGGACAACATCAAGTTCGACGGCTTGTCGCGTGTCTCCCATGTCACAGACGCGACCGACTGGCGGGTTGAATACCCGTTTGTGGTGCTCACGCCCGACACCGAAGTCGAAATGGCGGGCCTGGTCAAAGGTTGTATTGACTTGGGGCTGACGATCGTCCCGCGCGGTGGCGGTACCGGCTATACCGGCGGTGCGATTCCCCTGACCTGGAAATCAGCCGTCATCAACACCGAAAAACTCGAAGCCATGACCGAGGTGGAAATGGTCATGCTGCCGGGCTTGGACCAGCCTGTGGCCACTGTGTGGACTGAAGCGGGTGTCGTCACCCAGCGCGTGGCCGATGCGGCTGACCGGGGCGGTTATGTGTTTGCCGTAGACCCAACCTCAGCCGAAGCATCTTGCATTGGCGGCAATATCGCCATGAATGCAGGTGGCAAAAAAGCGGTGCTGTGGGGCACGGCGCTGGACAACCTGGCCAGCTGGCGCATGGTCACGCCAGACTCGCAGTGGCTTGAAGTCACTCGGGTCAACCACAACCTCGGCAAGATTCACGATGCCGAACTCGCCAGCTTTGAGCTGAAGTATTTTGAAGCTGACGGCAAAACATTTGTTCGGCAAGAGCGGCTGGACATTCCCGGCAAGAGCTTTCGCAAAGAAGGCCTTGGCAAAGACGTGACCGACAAATTTTTGAGCGGCCTGCCCGGCATTCAAAAAGAAGGCTGCGACGGGTTGATCACCAGCGCCCGCTGGATTGTGCATCGCATGCCGGTGCACACCCGGACCGTGTGCATGGAGTTTTTTGGCAACGCTAAAGACGCAGTGCCCAGCATTGTCGAGATCAAAGACTTCATGTTTGCCGAGCAAAGGCGCAGCCAGGCGCTCGGCTCACCCGTGTTGCTGGCAGGGCTGGAGCACCTGGACGACCGCTACCTGCGCGCCGTGGGTTACGCCACCAAATCCAAGCGCGGCGGCTTGCCCAAGATGGTGTTGATTGGCGACATAGCCGGTGATGATGCCGACGCTGTGGCCCGTGCCACCAGTGAAGTCGTGCGCATCGCCAACTCGCGCAGCGGTGAAGGCTTTATTGCCATCAGCCCGGAAGCGCGCAAGAAGTTCTGGCTGGACCGCAAAAAAACCGCCGCGATTTCGCGCCACACCAACGCCTTCAAAATCAACGAAGACGTGGTGATCCCGTTGCCGCGCATGGCCGAGTACACCGACGGCATCGAGCGCATCAACATTGAGCTCAGCCTGGCCAACAAAATCAAGCTGTGCGACGCGCTGGAGGCTTTTTTAAGCAAAGGCAATTTGCCCTTGGGCAAAGCAGAAGACGCCAGCGACGTGCCTTCCCCTGACATGCTGGAGGACCGGGTTGCACAGGCCCGTGATGTGGTGGCTCAGGCGCGCAGGTTGTGGGCCGGTTGGTTGCAAAATGTCGATACCTTGTTCCTCGAATTGCAAGACCACACGCTGCGCGCCAGCTGGAAGTTGCAGCTCAAGGCACCGCTGCAAGCTATTTTCACCGGTGGTGCGTTTTTGCCGATCTTTACCGAGTGCTTGGAGATTCACAAACGGGTGCTCAAGGGCCGCGTGTGGGCTGCGCTGCACATGCACGCAGGCGACGGCAACGTGCACACCAACCTGCCAGTCAACAGCGACGATTACGAGATGCTGCAAACTGCACGCCATGCGGTCGAACGCATCATGGTTCTGGCGCGGTCGCTCGACGGTGTGATTTCTGGCGAGCACGGCATTGGCATCACCAAGCTGGAATTTTTGACCGACGCTGAGCTCAAGCCGTTTGCTGACTACAAGGCCAAGGTGGACCCCGAGGGACGTTTCAATAAAGGCAAGTTGCTACGAAATCAGGAGCTTAAAACGAAGGTATCCGTTGGTCTGGAGACCAAAAACATAAGTAAACATGGCCTGCAAGAGCCTCTTTTGGCGGATTTGACCAACGCCTACACGCCCAGTTTTGGCCTGATGGGGCATGAGTCATTGATCATGCAGCAGTCCGATATTGGCGCGATCGCCGATAGCGTCAAAGACTGCCTGCGTTGTGGCAAATGCAAGCCAGTGTGCGCCACCCATGTGCCGCGTGCCAACCTGCTGTACAGCCCGCGCAACAAGATCTTGGCAACATCGCTGCTTGTCGAAGCGTTTTTGTACGAAGAGCAAACCCGGCGCGGCGTGAGCATCAAGCACTGGCAGGAGTTTGAAGACGTGGCCGACCATTGCACGGTCTGCCACAAGTGTTTGAGCCCTTGCCCGGTCGATATTGACTTTGGCGAAGTCTCGATGAACATGCGCAACCTGCTGCGCAAAATGGGTCAAAAAACCTTCCGCCCCGGTAACGCGGCAGCGATGGTGTTTTTGAATGCGACAAATCCACAAACCATCAAGTTCATGCGCAGCGCGATGGTCGATGTGGGTTTCAAAGCCCAGCGCCTGGCCAACAAGCTTTTCAAGCGGCTGGCGCGCAAGCAAACTGAAAAGCCCCCGGCAACAAAGGGTGCGGCACCGATCAAAGAGCAGGTGATTCACTTCATCAATAAAAAAATGCCGGGTGGCCTGCCCAAGAAAACCGCCCGCGCCTTGCTCGACATTGAAGACAAAGACTACGTGCCCATCATTCGCAACCCGAAAGCCACCACGGCTGAGACGCAAGCGGTGTTTTACTTCCCTGGTTGCGGCTCTGAGCGCCTCTTTAGCCAGGTCGGTTTGGCCACCCAGGCCATGCTCTGGCATGCCGGTGTGCAAACCGTGTTGCCACCGGGCTATTTATGCTGCGGTTATCCGCAAAAAGGCAGCGGCCAGTTTGACAAGGCCGACAAAATCATCACTGACAACCGAGTGCTGTTTCACCGTGTGGCCAATACGCTGAACTACCTCGATATCAAAACCGTGGTGGTCAGCTGCGGTACCTGCTATGACCAATTGCAGGGCTACGAGTTTGGCAAGATTTTTCCCGGCAGCCGAATCATTGACATTCACGAATATCTGCTTGAAAAAGGCATCACGCTGCGGACTGAAAACGGCGCCGGGAAGGGGTACTTGTTTCATGACCCCTGCCACAGCCCGATGAAGCTGCAAGAGCCGATGAAAACCGTCAAGGCACTGCTGGGCGACAACGTGTTGAAAAACGAGCGCTGCTGCGGTGAATCCGGCACGCTGGGCGTGACGCGGCCCGACATTTCAACCCAGGTGCGCTTCAGGAAAGAAGAAGAACTGCAAAAGGGCGAGGCCGCGCTGAGAGCTTCGGGCGCAGTCGCAGACAAGGAAAACGTCAAGATTTTGACCAGTTGCCCAAGCTGCCTGCAAGGCCTGTCACGCTACCAGGACGACATGAAAAATGGCCTGCTGCAGGCCGATTACATCGTGGTTGAAATGGCCAACCAGATATTGGGCAAAGACTGGCTGCAGACCTATGTGGACTCAGCCAACCGCGGCGGTATTGAAAGAGTCCTGGTATGACACAAGCGGGCTGCCCACTGTGTGAAGCAGACGGCGGCCTGCTGATTTTCAAAAACGATCAGCTTCGTGTGATTCAGACCCAGGAAGAAGGCTTTCCGGCTTTTTACCGTGTGGTTTGGAATCTGCACGTGGCTGAGTTTTCTGACCTGACCCACGACGAACGTCTTGCCTGCATGCATGCTGTAGTGTCGGTTGAAAAAACCCTGCGCGAACAGCTGCAGCCAACCAAAATGAACCTGGCTTGCTTGGGCAATGCCGTGCCGCATTTGCACTGGCATGTGATGGCCCGCTTTGACTGGGACAGCCACTTTCCGGGGTCTGTATGGGCTGCTGCGCAGCGTCCCAACAATGCTGAAAAACTGGCACTACTCGCCTCGCAATGTGCTCAGATTAACCATTTGCTGGCTAAAACGCTGGCATCCTGACGCTTCAGAAAGCAACACAATATGGCCGGCCTACAGGCAGATTCACCCACCCCGACGGCACTCACAGTGCATGGCACCTCACGTTTGCTTGAAGTGGTTTTTTCAGATGGTGCAGCGTTCAGCGTTCCGTTTGAGCTGATGCGCGTGTATTCACCCTCGGCAGAGGTGCAGGGCCACGGCCCTGGCCAGGAAGTATTGCAAACCGGCAAGCGTGAGGTTGGCGTGCTGGCGCTCGAGCCGATTGGCAATTACGCGGTCAAGCCCGTCTTTTCGGACGGTCACGAAAGCGGCATATTCTCATGGGAATACCTGTACCACCTGGGCGCCAACCAGGCTCAGTTATGGAGCGACTACAACCGTCGCTTGGAAGCTGCTGGCATGTCGCGTGACGCCACCATGGTTGTGGCGGGCGGCCACAGTTGCAGCAGCCACTGACGGTTCGCTGGCCGTCAGTGTTGTTTTTGCATCATAAAAGGCCACAAACGCTGCAAAGCCCCGTATGCGACTAGGGTTGTAGCCCTGCATTTGCGCGCGCGCACTCTAGCATGGAGGGTATGACAACAACCCATTTTGGCTTCCAATCTGTCGACGAAAAAGACAAGGCGAAAGCCGTGCGCGGCGTGTTTGATTCGGTCGCGTCCAAGTACGACGTGATGAACGACCTGATGTCGGTCGGCATGCACCGGGCCTGGAAGGCCTACACCGTGCTGGTCGCCAACGTTAAAGACGGCCAGCGTGTGCTCGATATTGCTGGCGGCACGGGTGACCTGGCGCTGGCATTCGCACCCAAGGCAGGTTCCACTGGACAAGTGGTTCACACCGACATCAACGAGGCCATGCTGCGCGAGGGCCGTAACCGTTTGCTCGACGCTGGCGTGAGCTTGCCCACCCTGGCCTGTGATGCAGAGCATTTACCTTTCGCCGATGCTTACTTTGACTTGGTGACCGTTGCCTTCGGGCTGCGCAATATGACGCACAAGGACGCTGCCCTGCTGGAAATGAACCGCGTGCTCAAACCCGGCGGCAAGCTTCTGGTCTTGGAGTTTTCGAAGGTAGCCAAGCCCCTGACGAAAATTTACGATTGGTACTCGTTCAAGGTGCTGCCCAAACTGGGCAAGCTGGTGGCTAACGACGATGCCAGCTACCAGTACCTGGCCGAGTCCATTCGCATGCATCCCGACCAGGACACGTTAAAAGCCATGATGCTCAAAGGCGGCTTTGGTCATGTGGACTATCACAACCTTGCTGGCGGGGTAGTGGCATTGCATGTTGGAATCAAGTGTTGATTTTTTGTTTTTCATTTGCATATCGGTGTTTTGTATAAAGGAGATGTTATGAAGATCTGGTCTATTGTTCTTTCTGCTGTGATGGCGCTAGGCGTCGGCTTTGCCGCGACCAGTGCTGAGGCAGCCCGTTTGGGCGGCGGTAAATCGGCTGGCAAGCAGTCGTCGAACGTGACGCAGCGCGAGGCTGCCAAGCCGACAACGCCAGCAGCGCCACCGGCTGCCGCACCGTCTGCCGCACCTAAAAAGCCTTGGGGCGCCATGCTCGGTGGTTTGGCCGCTGGCTTGGGCTTGGCCTGGCTGGCATCGTCGCTTGGCCTGGGCGGCGCGATGGCAAACATCATGATGTTTGCTTTACTGGCACTGGTGGCTGTGCTGGTCATTGGCTTTGTGATGCGCAAAATGAAAGGTGGTGGCGCTAGCCAAGGGCAATCACCGTATGCGATGCAAGGCGCCGGCAATGTGGCTACGCCCCGAAGCTACAGGCCTGAAAATGTGGGTAACGATTCATCTGCGCGCCCCTGGGAACGTCACACCACGGCCTTTGATACCGGCAATGTCGCCAGTACTGGCTCGATGATTGGCTCGGGTTTGTCGGGCTCACAGGTTTGGGGTGTGCCTGCCGGTTTTGATGCGGAAGGCTTTTTAAAGGCCTGCAAAGCCAACTTCCTGACGCTGCAAGACGCGTGGGACCGTTCGGACATTAACAACCTGCGCGCCATGATGACGGACGAGATGCTGAGCGAAATCAAAACCCAATTGGCGGAGCGCGAATCGCATACGGGCCTTGGCGTGAACAAGACCGACGTGCAAATGCTCGATGCCAAGCTGCTCGGTATTGAAGAGCTGGCTGATGTGTACATGGCCAGCGTCGAGTTCTCGGGCATGATCCGCGAAGATGCGTCGGCAGGTGCCAGCCCGTTCCGCGAGGTGTGGAACATGACCAAGCCACGCGATGGCAGTGGTGGCTGGCTGGTGGCTGGCGTACAAGCACTTCAGTGAGCCCCCACGGTCGCTTACTTCGTGTAGCTTCCTGCCCCCCCGAGGGGGCCGCTGCGCCTGCAGCTCGGCAGAGCCGGTTCTGCGGCCCCTGCTTGATGGGATCATGACCTTCAAATTGAGTGGATCAACGCGGCAAGTTTTCTAATCTGAGTCAAAATCGGGAACGTATGAATAACACGTTCCCTTTTTCTTTTCTGGAATCCATTGCCACACGTTTTCAACCGCCCGAATGGGTGGTCAGCGAGACGCAGCAGCGACTGGTGCTTTTTTTAAACCATGTCCTGATGCAGGAAAAAGAAGCGCAGGATCGCCTGGCCCGCAAAAAGGGCAGTGTGCTGCACATCCGCTGGGGCCTGTTTGAGCTTGATCTGCTCATCACGCCGGCTGGCCTGCTTGACAAGGCCACGCCTGCAGCCAAACCAGATTTGTTGATCGCGATAGCGGTTGATTCGCCCATGGCGCTGATGCAGTCAGTGATGGCGGGAAAATCTCCCCCCGTCAAGATTGAAGGCGATGTTCAGTTAGCGGCTGAGCTGGGCTGGCTGGCTGAAAACCTTCGTTGGGATTTTGAAGAAGATTTGTCGCGGGTGGTGGGTGACATACCTGCGCATGCCATGGCCGACGCTGCCAGGCGCGTGGGGCAGGCTGTGAAATCGTTTTTGGTAACGGCACCCGGCAGTCCTTTTCAGCCGACGGGCGACACCTCTGCGAAAGCTGCTTCATGAGCGGTATTTTCAGGGGCATTTTTATTGTCTGGACGGTGCTGCGGTTTGGTCTGGATGAACTGGTTTTGTCGGGCTTTGAAAAGCCGTGGATCAAGCTGATTCGCCGCCTGGTGTCGGTAGGCCGCAATTTGCGGGCACCGCGTGGTGAACGATTGCGCGAAGCGCTGGAGAGTCTGGGGCCGATTTTCGTCAAGTTTGGCCAAGTCATGTCGACCCGACGGGATCTATTGCCCCCTGATATTGCTGACGAGTTGGCCCGCCTGCAAGATCGTGTGCCGCCGTTTGATTCCGCTTTGGCGATTGCCAGGATTGAAAAGTCATTTGGCCGCCCGCTGGAGAAAATCTTTGCCAGCTTTGACCACACGCCGATCGCCAGTGCATCGATTGCGCAGGTTCACTTTGCCGTCTTGCCCAATGGCCGCGAAGTCGCGGTCAAGGTGCTGCGTCCCAACATGTTGCCGGCAATTGAAAAAGACCTGTCACTGATGCACATGATGGCGGGCTGGGTAGAGGGCGCGTCTGCTGACGGCAAGCGCCTCAAGCCGCGCGAGGTGGTGGGCGAGTTTGACAAGTATCTGCACGACGAACTGGACTTGTTGCGTGAAGCAGCAAGCGCTGCCCAACTGCGGCGCAATATGGCCGGTCTTGATCTGGTGATGATCCCGGAGATGATCTGGGACTACTGCATGCCCGACGTGATGGTGATGGAGCGCATGAAGGGCGTTCCCATCAGCCAGACCCAGCGCCTGCGCGATGCCGGTGTCGACATGAAAAAACTCGCGCGCGACGGCGTGACGATATTTTTTACCCAGGTGTTTCGTGATGGGTTTTTCCATGGCGACATGCACCCAGGCAACATTCAGGTCAGCCTGGAACCCGAGACTTTTGGCCGCTATATCTCGCTGGATTTCGGCATTGTTGGCACGCTCACCGAGATTGACAAGGAATACCTGGCACAAAATTTCAGTGCGTTTTTCAGGCGCGACTACAAACGCGTGGCAGAGCTGCACATTGAATCAGGCTGGGTGCCCCAAACTACACGGGTTGACGAGCTGGAGTCTGCCATTCGGGCCTGCTGCGAGCCTTACTTTGACAGACCGCTGAAAGAAATTTCGCTGGGTCTGGTGCTGATGCGCCTGTTTCAGACCTCACGCCGCTTTCATGTCGAGATCCAGCCCCAATTGGTGTTGCTGCAAAAAACCCTGCTCAACATTGAAGGCCTGGGCCGCGATCTGGACCCTGACCTCGATTTGTGGAGCACGGCCAAGCCATTTTTAGAAAAATGGATGCTCGAGCAAATCGGCCCGGAAAAGCTGCTAGCCCAGCTCAAGGCAGAAGCACCGTCGTACGCCAAGCTTTTGCCGCTTTTGCCGCGGCTTCTGTCGGACTACCTCAGGCGTCCGTCAGATGCCAATCAGCGCGGCCTTGTAGAGCTGCTGGCCGAGCAAAAACGCACCAACAAGCTGCTCCAAGGCATCATTTATGGCGGCGCTGGTTTTGTGTTGGGCCTCATCGCCATGCAGGTGCTCCTGAGGGTCAGTCTTTTTTAGGTGACCGTTTATAATCAAAGGCTTTGCTGCCTGGCGCGATCTGAGGCACCTCCTACTGAAAACCCCCCACAATCATGCCAATTTACGCTTACAAATGCGAATCCTGTGGACATAGCAAAGATGTTTTGCAAAAAATGTCTGATGCGCCGCTAACGGACTGCCCGCGATGCGGCGCCGCGACGTTTAAAAAGCAGCTGACCGCCGCTGGTTTTCAGCTCAAGGGTTCCGGTTGGTATGTCACGGACTTCCGGGGTGGTGATCAGGTCAAAGGTGCCGAATCTGGCGGCACCGAAAAAACGGTGGTGCCCGACAGCAGCAGTGCTGACGTGGCCGCCAAGCCTGACAAGCCTGTCAAGTCGCAAGCTACTGCACCTGCGGCGGTTTCTGCCCCGGCTGCAAGCCCTTCACCCGCGCCCAAGACCACGCCATGATGGCTGCAATTCGCAAATGGTTGCTCGCCGGTTTGCTGGTTTTGGTACCGCTGGCCATCACCGTCTGGCTGCTCAACTGGTTTATTGCCACGCTGGATCAAACCCTGCAAATCCTGCCTGGCAACTGGCATCCTGACAAGCTGATCGGTTTTCACATTCCTGGTTTTGGCGTGCTGCTGGCGTTGGCCATTGTGTTGATCATCGGTGCGATTGCCAGCAATTTTTTCGGTAAAAAACTGGTCAGCTGGTGGAACTTGCTGCTCAACCGTATACCTATCGTTCGCTCGATTTACTCCAGTGTCAAGCAGGTGTCTGACACGCTGTTTTCGGAAAACGGCAACGCTTTTCGCAAGGCTTTACTGGTGCAGTGGCCGCGCGCTGGCGTGTGGACGATCGGGTTTCAAACCGGCACGCCTGGTGGCGACGTGGCCAACCATCTGCCAGGCGACTATTTGAGCGTTTATGTGCCCACCACGCCGAACCCGACAGGCGGCTACTTTGTGATGCTCAAGCGCGAAGACTGTATCGAACTCAAGATGAGTGTTGACGAAGCTTTGACCTACGTGATTTCCATGGGCGTCGTGGTGCCAGGCAGTGCGGCCACTTACAAGCCCAGATAATTTTTAAAATCTTATTTATGCCCTCCCAAATGCGTTCCAACTATTGCGGTCTGGTGACCGAAGCCCTGCTGGGTCAAACTGTTTCCCTTTGCGGCTGGGTCAACCGAAGGCGTGACCATGGCGGTGTGATTTTTGTCGACCTGCGCGACCGCGAAGGCTATGTACAAGTGGTGTGCGACCCCGACCGCGCTGATATGTTTGCGACCGCTGAAGGCTTGCGTAACGAGTTTTGCATTCAAGTCAAAGGCGTTGTGCGTGCCCGCCCTGAAGGAACAGTCAATGAAGGCCTGAAAAGCGGCAAGATTGAAGTGCTGTGTCACGAGATGACCACGCTCAACCCAAGTGTCACGCCACCATTTCAGCTGGACGACGACAACCTGTCGGAGACCACGCGCCTCACGCACCGCGTGCTTGATTTACGCCGCCCCTACATGCAAAACAACCTGATGCTGCGCTATCGCGTGGCGATGGAAACCCGCAAGTTTCTGGACGCGAACGGTTTCATTGACATTGAAACCCCCATGCTGACCAAAAGCACGCCCGAAGGCGCGCGCGACTATCTCGTGCCAAGCCGCGTCAATGAAGGGCAGTTCTTCGCGTTGCCGCAAAGCCCGCAATTGTTTAAGCAATTGCTGATGGTGGCGGGTTTTGACCGCTACTACCAGATCACCAAATGCTTTCGCGATGAAGACCTGCGCGCTGACCGCCAGCCCGAATTCACGCAGATTGATATTGAAACATCCTTCATGGGCGAGCAAGAGATTCGCGACATGTTCCAGGGCATGATCAGCAATATTTTCAAAACGGTACTGAACACGGATCTGGGTGAGTTCCCGGTGATGGCCTATGCCGATGCCATGCATCGCTTTGGCTCTGACAAGCCCGATTTGCGCGTCAACATGGAGTTCACTGAGCTCACCGACGTCATGGCCGATGTTGACTTTAAAGTTTTCAGCGTACCCGCTACCACACCCGGCGGTCGCGTGGTGGCGCTGCGTGTGGCAGGCGGTGCAGAAATGCCGCGCAGCGAGATTGATGCCTACACCGAATTCGTCAAGATTTACGGTGCCAAGGGCCTGGCCTGGATCAAGGTCAATGACATCGCCAAGGGCCGGGATGGCTTGCAAAGTCCGATTGTCAAAAACATCCATGATGCGGCGATTGACGAGATTTTGAAGCGCACGGGTGTCGCTAACGGCGACCTGCTGTTCTTTGGTGCCGACAAAGCCAAAATCGTCAACGACAGCATAGGCGCACTGCGTTTGAAGGTCGGCCTGAGCCCTCTGGGTAAAAAGCTGGGCCTGTTTGCGGCGGGCTGGAAACCGTTGTGGGTGGTTGACTTTCCGATGTTTGAGCACGACGAAGCCAACAACCGCTGGAGCGCGGTGCACCACCCGTTCACCGCACCCAAGGATGGTCACGAGGACTGGATGGACACCGATCCCGGCAAATGCATTGCCAAGGCCTACGACATGGTGCTCAATGGCTGGGAACTCGGCGGCGGCTCAGTGCGTATCCACCGCGCTGATGTGCAAAGCAAGGTGTTTGAGGCCCTCAAAATCGGCCCTGAAGAAGCGCAGGAGAAGTTTGGCTTTTTGCTGGATGCTCTGCAATATGGTGCACCACCGCACGGCGGCCTGGCCTTTGGTCTGGATCGTATCGTGACCATGATGACGGGTGCTGAATCCATCCGTGACGTGATCGCTTTCCCAAAAACCCAGCGCGCCCAGTGTCTGCTCACCCATGCACCCAGCCCGGTGGACGAAAAGCAGCTCAAGGAACTTCATATCCGTTTGCGCGCGCCAGCGGCAGCGTGACTGTGCTGCCCAAAGGTGGCAGGCGCTGGTAGCACAAAAGCATGGTCGCTTTCAAGATACCCCAATCCGTTTTGGTTGTCGTTCACACGCCCGAGCGGCAGGTGCTGCTGATTGAGCGCACAGGTCACCCTGGCTTCTGGCAAAGCGTCACAGGCGCCAAGGACAGCCCCCACGAAGCGTTGTGGCTGACCGCTCAGCGCGAAGTGCTGGAGGAAACAGGTATCACGGCCAGCATTAGTGAGTTTATTGACTGGTCTGTCGCTAATGTTTATGACATTTATCCCGCATGGCGGAATCGCTACGCGCCCGGCGTGACCCAAAACACCGAGCATATTTTCAGCCTTTGCGTCACAGCAGGTGTGCCGGTTACCCTCAGCGCACGCGAGCACACCGCTTACCAGTGGCTGCCTTATCTAGAGGCTGCCGACCTATGCTTTTCAGCGTCGAACGCAGAGGCGATCTTGTTGTTACCGCAATTCATGGCATAAGGTTGCTGGCATGCAACCCGCCTCGAACCGTGAAAGTCTCGAACTGTTACAGGGCGGCCAAGCTTTCTTCCCTGCGCTGATTCGCGCGGTCGATGCCGCGACCGCCTCAGTGCAGCTGGAAACCTATATTTTTGATATGCACGGCGCAGGCGCTGAGGTGGCCCAGGCACTGCTGCGTGCTGCGCGCCGGGGCGTTGTGGTCCAGGTGCTGGTTGACGGTATTGGCTCAGAACCCCTGAGCCCACAATGGCGACAAAAAATGGCAGACGCTGGTGTGCAGTGGTGCGTTTACTCGCCTGTAGGAGCCGGTCTGAAGGTGCTCGGTTTGTTGCTGCCCGATCGCTGGCGCAGGTTGCACCGCAAGCTGTGTGTGGTGGACCAGCAGATTGCCTTTTGCGGCGGTATCAATATTCTGGATGATTTTTATGATCCGAATCATGGTGTGCTTGAAGCGCCACGTTTTGATTTTTCTGTTCAGGTTGCCGGGCCGCTTGCGGCCCAAGCGCATGAGGCGGTCAGCTTGTTGTGGTGGCGCGTTCAGGCGGGCTACAGTGCGCGAAGGCGCCATCTGGGGGCCGCCTGGGACAAATTCAAAAAGGCAGGTTATGGCGGGCGCTCACCTTCAGTTGTTCAAGGCTCCAGGTCTGGCACCTATGCCACGCTCGTTCTGCGCGACAACCTGAGTAACCGGAGCAGTATTGAAAAGGCGTATTTGAAAGCCATTGGCAAAGCGCGCAGCGAGATACTGATTGCCAACGCTTACTTTGTGCCCGGCGGCAAGCTCAGGCGTGCGCTGATGGGCGCGGCACGACGCGGTGTGAAGGTCACTTTGCTGCTGCAGGGCAAGTACGAATATTTCATGCAGTACCACGCGGCGCGCCCCGTTTATGACGCGCTGCTTGGCGAGGGGATCGACATCCATGAATACGCCGCCAGTTTTCTGCATGCCAAGGTGGCCGTGATCGATGGCCATTGGGCCACGGTCGGCTCGTCCAACCTGGACCCACTCAGCTTGCTGTTGGCGCGTGAGGCGAACGTGGTGGTGGATGACGCTGCCTTTGCCGCACAACTGCGCGAGCGGCTCTGCGCAGCCATTGCCACACATGGCAGCCGCATTGACCCTGCCATCTATAGCCGGCGGCCGTTTGGTCAGCGCTTGCTCGGTCACGTGGCTTACGCGTTGATGCGCGTCGGTATCTGGATCGCGGGCCAGCGTTACTGATGGTTCAGCCTTATCCTCACGCGACATCCCTGACGTGACATGCAAGACCTGATTGTTCAGCGGCCTGAGGGACTGTACTGCCCGCCTGGCGATTTCTACATTGACCCGTGGCGTGCGGTAGACCGTGCTGTCATCACCCATGCCCATGCCGACCATGCACGTGCGGGCCATGGCCACTATCTTGCCGCAGCGCCGGCCGAGGGTGTGCTGCGTTCCCGACTGGGGCATGCCATTGGGCTTCAGGCCGTGCAATACGGCGAGGTTGTCACGCACAACGGCGTGTCGGTGTCGCTGCATCCTGCCGGGCATGTGCTGGGTTCTGCGCAGGTGCGTTTGCAGCACGGCGGGCAGACCTGGGTGGCCAGCGGTGACTACAAGGTCGCCCCCGATGCCACCTGTGCGCCGTTTGAGGCAGTGCGTTGTGATGTGTTCATCACCGAGTCCACTTTTGGTTTGCCCCTGTACCGCTGGCGACCCGATGCCGAGGTATTTGCCGAGATCAACGCATGGTGGGCGGCCAACGCAGCGCTAGGCCGTGCCAGCGTCCTGATGTGCTACAGCTTTGGTAAGGCGCAGCGAATTTTGAGTGGTGTGGACGCATCCATCGCGCCCATTGTTGTTCACAGCGCGATTCAAACCCTCAACACCGCTTATCGTCTTGCCGGCGTGAACCTGCCAGACACAAAACTGGTCAGTGAGGTCATCGACCCGGCTGACCTTAAACGCGCCTTGGTGCTGTGCCCGCCCAGCGCAGCCGGCGGCCCATGGATCAAAAGATTTGGTGACTTCAGCGACGCCTTTGCCAGCGGCTGGATGCAACTGCGTGGCGCGCGGCGAAGGGGCAGTTATGACAAAGGCTTTGTCCTGAGTGACCACGCGGACTGGCCGGGGCTGATGGGTGCCATCGGTGCGACGGGCGCGAGCCGCGTCATCGTCACGCACGGCAGCATTCCTGTCATGGTGCGATACCTGTCTGAACAAGGCCTGGAGGCAGGGGCTTTTCAAACTGAATATGGCGACGATTCAGCGGAAGAAAAAGTTGACGTCAAGGTGGCCGCATGAAGCACTTTGCCGCCCTGTTTACCGAGCTGGACAGCACCACCTCGACTAACTCAAAAGTCGCTGCCTTGCAGGCTTACTTTAAAGTCGCGCCGCCTGAAGATGCCGCCTGGGCGGTCTATTTTCTGTCAGGCGGTAAGCCCCGGCAGGTGGTTAAAACTGCTGCGCTGCGCGCTCTGGCTTCTGAAGCTGCAGGCATTGACGACTGGTTGTTTGAAGAGTGCTACCAGGCGGTGGGCGACCTGGCCGAAACCATTGCCTACATCTTGCCGCTCGACTTTGAAGCCAGCGATGTGGGCCTGGCCGTATGGATGGAAGAACGCCTCCTGCCCTTGCGCGGCTTGCATGAAGACGAGATTGCCCAGCGCGTTCAAAGCTATTGGCGTGAACTCGATTCACGCGGGCGGTTTTTGCTGATCAAGCTCGTGGGCGGTGGCTTTCGTGTGGGTGTCAGCAAACTGCTGGTGCAACGTGCGCTGGCGGCCCATTCAGGGATAGACGCCAAGCGCATTGCCCAGCGCATGATGGGCTATGTGGATGCCAAGGTCTGGCCGACGGCCAGCAAGTTTGAAGCGCTGGTGGCCCGTTCTGAAGACGGCGTTCTTGAGGTGATGGATGCTGGCCAACCGTATCCGTTTTTCCTGGCGCATCAGCTGGATGCAACGCTTGCTGACTTTGACAGCAAGCTGGGTTCGGTCAGTGACTGGCAGGTCGAGTGGAAGTACGACGGCATTCGCGGGCAAATCGTCAAGCGGGCAGGGCAGGTGTGGGTCTGGTCGCGCGGCGAAGAACTGGTGACCGAACGCTTTCCAGAAATTGTGGCGCTGGCATCCAAGCTGCCTGATGGAACCGTGCTGGATGGAGAGATCATGGTCTGGACTGACAACGCACCCGCTCCGTTCGCCCTGCTACAGCAGCGCATTGGCCGCAAAACACTGGGTAAAAAAATCCTTGCAGATGCGCCAGTGACCTTCATGGCCTACGACCTCCTTGAAACGGGCGGTCGGGACATCCGGGCGTTGCCACAATACGCGCGGCGCACGCAGCTTGAGCAAGTTCTTGTCGCTACCCGATTGAAGCTGTCACCGATTGAGCGTCTTGCGTCTTGGGCTGACTTTTCCGCTCTGCGAACGCAGTCACGCGCACGCGGCGTTGAGGGCTTCATGCTCAAACGCATGGATGCCGCCTATGGAACGGGTCGAACAAAGGCTGACGGGTTGTGGTGGAAATGGAAAATCGAACCCATGACCACCGACTGCGTACTGATCTACGCACAAGCGGGTCACGGCAGGCGTGCATCGCTTTACACCGACTACACCTTTGCGGTGTGGAATCGCACGCCGCTCGACGCTCAGGAAGCAGACGCCGTCGTTAAAGCGATTGAAAAGCGCGAACCTGTCAATCGCGATGGATTACAACTGGTGGCTTTCGCCAAAGCCTATTCGGGCCTGACGGACGAAGAGTTCAAACAAATCGACAGCGTGATACGCAAAACCACACTGGAAAAGTTTGGCCCGGTGCGCAGCGTCAAGCCGACGCTGGTGTTTGAGCTGGGTTTTGAGGGCATCAACCTGAGCCCGCGCCACAAAAGCGGCATTGCCGTGCGCTTTCCGCGCATGCTGCGTATCCGCACTGACAAGCCGCTACACGAGGCCAATACGCTGGACGACCTGAAATCGCTATTAAAAACGTAGCAATTTGTACAGGTATTTATTGGCTTGGAGCCCTAAAACATATCCCGTAAAGGGCTAAGCCGAGGTTTTCACCGGTTTGGTAAAATCAAGCGATGCTCAAGAAATTAAATCATTCATTACCCAACACCACAGACGAAGGCACCCCGGTATCGGTCAAGATCCGCGAGCGCTTGGCCGCTGCCAAAAAGCGCTTCAACGCTAACGACAACATCGCCCAGTTTATCCAGCCAGGCGAGCTGGAAAAGCTGCTCGACGAGGTGCAAGCCAAGATGCAGGGCGTTTTGGACAGCATGGTGATTGACACCGAAAACGACCACAACACCAACAACACGGCACGCCGCGTGGCCAAAATGTATCTGAACGAGGTGTTTAAGGGCCGCTATCTGCCAGCCCCTGCGGTGACCGAGTTCCCCAACGCAGAGCACCTGAACGAGCTGATGATCGTCGGCCCCATCACTGTACGCAGTGCCTGTTCACACCACTTTTGCCCAGTGATTGGCCAGGTCTGGATTGGCGTTTTGCCCAACGAACACACCAATGTGATCGGCCTGTCCAAATATGCGCGCCTGGCCGAGTGGGTGATGGGACGGCCACAGATTCAGGAAGAGGCGGTGGTGCAACTGGCTGATCTGATCATGGAAAAAACAACGCCTGATGGCTTGGCCATCGTGATGGAAGCCAGCCACTTCTGCATGGGCTGGCGCGGCGTGAAAGACCTGGACAGCAAAATGATCAATTCGGTCATGCGCGGCGTGTTCCTGAAGGACCCTAACCTGCGCCGTGAGTTTTTATCGCTGATTCCCAAGTCATCGCACTGACCTCGCCGTCACGCCTTTCATTCATTGTTTTCAGTAACCCGAGTACATCCCCATGTTGGTCCGCCTTTTATATGCCAGTCGTCTGGCTGATACTGAATCTGCAACGGCTACCGAGTCCATCTTGGCGCAGTCCCGAAACCACAATCCGGCCAGCGGGATAACGGGCATTCTTTGCTATGGTGGTGGCATTTTTTTGCAGGCGCTGGAAGGCGGCCGCCTGCAGGTTAGCGCGCTGTATGGTCATATTCAAAAAGATGTGCGTCACAAAGACGTGGTGCTGCTGCACTATGAAGAAATCATGGAGCGCCGCTTTGGTGGCTGGACCATGGGCCAGGTCAACGTGGCCAAGCTCAACACGTCCATCCTGCTAAAGTATTCCGAGAAGCCCGAGTTCAATCCGTATTCGGTGTCTGGCAACGTGTCTTTGGCCCTGCTGGAAGAGCTGATGGCCACTGCGTCCATCATCGGCAGATCCTGACGCGAGCCGTTTCAGTTGACCTTGCTCCTGGGCTGCGACTTTTCCAGCAGCCCCACCCGTCAAAAACCGATTGTTCTAGCGCTTGGTGCCGCGCAAAGCGGCTGTGTCCAGCTCTCCAAACTTGAGCGTATCGCATCGCTTGATGCGTTCAGCGCATGGCTGGCACAGCCGAAAAGCTGGCTTGGCGTGTTTGACTTGCCGTTTGGTCTGCCCCGCGAATTGGTCGAGTGTTTGCAATGGCCCTTGAGCTGGCCAGTTCTGATCAAACATTACGCAGCGTTAAGTCGCGATGAGATTCGCGCCACCTTTGCCGCGTTTTGCAACTCACGCCCGGTAGGTGGCAAGTTCGCGCATCGCGCAGCAGACAAACCCGCCGGCTCCAGCCCGTCAATGAAGTGGGTCAACCCGCCGGTGGCTTTCATGTTGCATGCGGGGGTGCCGCGTTTGCTCGACTCTGGCGCGCATTTGCCTGGCCTTCATGAGGGTGACAAAACCCGTGTGGCGTTGGAGGGCTACCCCGGCCTGCTGGCGCGTGAGGTGCTGGGCAACCGCAGTTACAAAAGTGACGACAAAGCCAAGCAAACGCCAGCGCGCTTGATTGCCCGCAAGGACTTGATCACCGCGCTGGAACTCGGCCAAACCGGCCTCAAGCTGCGGCTCAAGCTGACCCATGCCCAGCGCGACGTGCTGGTGGGCGATGCCAAAGGCGACAGCCTGGACGCGGTGCTCTGCCTGATGCAAGCGGCTTGGGCACAAGAGCGCGGTGCGCCTGGCTACGGTTTGCCGCCGGACGTTGACCCGCTCGAAGGCTGGATCATCACGGCCTGATGGCGTCGTCAAACCTGCGTCGCCCCATCCGGTATGGAGGGTGTCCGAATTTTTTTGTGAACTCAGTCAAGGATCATTGCTGAGCGACATGATCCTCAAAGTCGCTACTCAACTGATTCAGCGCCGCCTTGTCGTTCTCGCTCTGATTTGTTTGCCAGAATGACCGCGTCTGCTCGCACCATCACCTCAATGTCCGTGCTGGCGCACTCATAACCGCATGCAGCCAATGCCTATCTACTGATCCAGATGGCCACGGTCAACATCGCCCGCTTGAGAGCAGCAGGCCATGAGCCTGGGTCCCATGTATAAACAGCATGAAGAATTGTCTGTGCCAGTGCCTCAAAAGTTTCAAAACGATGAAAAGCCTCTAGAAATGCCGAACGACAGCCGCTTTCAGGTGCCATTTAGACCTATAGGCCAATGGATATTTGCGTTTAATGCTATTCAATTAATAGCATTTATCTTGCTGTTCTGTGTCTGTCTTCAGGCATCGGCGGCGCTCCTTTCTGTCCAGGCTGGCGTGGTCATGAGGGTGGTCGATGGCGACACGGTATGGGTCCAAACCAGCCCCAGCCAGCCCCTCTTAAAGGTGCGCATCCAGGGTATCGACGCGCCAGAAATTTGTCAGACGGGTGGTTTGCAGGCGCAAGAGGCACTCAAAAACCGGGTGCTCGGACAGGGCGTGACGGTCACGTCACGCGCCCGTGACGACTATGGCCGCACCGTGGGCAAGCTCTACTGGCAAGGCCAGGACGTGGGCCGCTGGCTGGTGGCCAATGGCCACGCGTGGGTGTACAGTTTTCACCACAAAAAGGTGCCGTACATCGCTGACTTTGCCCAAGCGCAGGCGCAGCGGCGTGGGGTGTTCAGTCAAGCAGCTGAAGAACCCCGGTTGTTTCGCAAGCGTCATGGCAGTTGTTATAAAAACAGACCATCGTCCTACAAAAAAAGCAGCAGCTTCTGACTTCGGTGCCCGGATTGCGTGACTACAGTGAATCGACAGGTGCCTGCTTTGGCAGGCAGCTTGCCGTGTTTAACTTTTTAAAGGACGCATGATGAACAAAGACCAAATCAAGGGCCGGATTGAACAGGCCAAGGGAAACGTCAAGGAAACCTCTGGCAAGATCGTCGGCAACGACAGGCTGAAAAATGAAGGCGCGGCGGAACAGATCAAAGGCAAAGTGCAGGCCGGTTATGGCGATGCCAAGCAAAACGCCAAAGACAAAGCGCACAACATCATTGACAAGATATAAGGAGCACCGATGACCGCTTACTTGACTTTCCAAACGCCTGACCGAATCAAGGCGCGGACGCTGGCTTGCGCGCTGGCAATCATCGCTGGTCTGTCAGCATGCAGCAAAAAAGATGACGGCCAGACGGCCGGCCAAAAGCTGGACTCTGCCGTGAGCAGTGCGCAACAGGCCGGTGCCGAGGCCAAGGCCAAAGCCGAAACTTCGATGTCCAAGGCTGGCGATGCGATGAAGGACGCCACTCAAAAGGCGGAAGCATCAGGCAGCAAAACTGCGAGTTCCATGGCAGGAGCGGTTGAAGATGTTGCCATCACGGCATCGGTTGCAGCAGGCTTTGCCAAAGACCCAGATTTGAGCGCCATCAAAATTGATATCGACACCAAAAACGGTAACGTGACGCTGTACGGCCCAGCGCCAACCAGCGCTGCACGCGACCGTGCCACATCCATCGCCAAAAGTATCAAGGGTGTGAACTCGGTGGACAACAAGCTGGTCGTCAAACCGGGTTAAGTCAGGCGCGGTGCGTCAACGTCGGCGCGCTCAACAAAAAACCTCCCGTGGGAGGTTTTTTTAGGCCTGAATATCAGGTCGTCACAGGGTCAAACTGTCATCATGGACGCACGACGATGTCGTTGCGAACCGAGCGCACATTTTTGACGTTGCGTGCAATGGATTCGGCTTGTGATTTTTCGGCTGTCGATTTGGCAAAACCTGACAGCTGCACTGTGCCGTTGAGTGTTTCAACGCTGATGGACGATGCCGAAACCGTTTTATCTTCAATCATTCTGGCTTTGACAGCGGTGGTGATGCCTGCGTCATCAACATAGGCGCCGGTTGTTTCCTGGCCGCGCACGACAGCGCAACCAGTGGACAGAACCGTCATGGCCGCCAGAGCAGCAAAAGCGCAAACAAGTGCGGTGGTGCGGGCGATAGTGGAAGCTGTTTTCATAAAAAATTCCTCTGAGTTGGTTTAATTGAGTTGGTGCAAAGTTTGAAAAGCCTGCCAGCCAGCGGCACCACGCTGGCAAGCCTGCGCTTGTGTTCAAGTCGTCTTCGGTGGGCCTTCCGGCGGCTTGTTAAGTTCAGACTGCGCCGAAAGTAGCGACAGCAAGGTGGTGGTCAAGCCAGATGATTTGACGGTGGCGAGCAGCAAGCCGGTGATCGACACCAAACGCCAGGGCCGCACCACAACAAGGGCGGCACCCAAGGCAGCAGCCGCACCCAGCAATTGCACCGGTTTGTCATGCGCATACCTGTTCAAGACAGGATGGGCCATGCCTGCCGCGACATCAAGAGCGGTATGGGCAGGGTGATGCCGCCACCAGGCCTGTACAGTGCGCCTGATGGTTTTCCAGAAGTTGCCTCGCCCGCCTGCAAGTGTGCGGTCCGGCGCCGGGTCGCAGCCGGCACGGCTCGTTGCCGTATCCTCACCGCTGCGCGTCATGTAGCCCACCAGGGCTTGGCGGCTGTTGGCTAGCCTTTGCTGGGGCGACGGCTGGTCTGGCGTTGTCATGTCAAACCGTCAGGCCGCAAACCGCAATGCGTTTGCATCGCTGTGCAGTTGCGCTTTCAGCTCGGGAAAGTGTTCGGCGCTCAGCGGCTTTTTGGCTTGTACCAGTGCAATCACTGTTGCCAGTAAGGCAATACACGGTACACCCACCAAAACCCAATGAAACTGGTTGTTTAAAAACCCCAGCATCAGCGCGATGCCGGTCAGGGAAAAGAAAAGCGCCCCGCACACAGCTGCCAGCAACCAGGCCAGGGCCCGCCGTGCAAACTGAGCGCCGGCGGTCTTGGCCTCCAGGCTCACCAGAGCGCCATAGGCAGACAGGTGCGGCAAAACCAGATCGGGACGCTGGATCACGGTTGAAAAAATCGGGTGCAGCATCTGCCTTCAGTCCTATGTCAAAAAACGCTGTGGATTAGCGTGACTCGCGCCCGTAGGCGGCAGACATCAGCAGGGCAACCGCTGCGCCAACTGCTGCAGCAATCAGTACTGATTGCACAGGCTTTTCAGACACATAGCGGCTGGTCGCTGCGGTGGCTTGCGACATGGAGTCTTTGGCTTTGTCTTTGGCTTGCGCGGCCATGTCCAGACTTTGCTGCGCCAGTGCTTGCGCTTTGCCAGCCAGCCGGTCCAGTGCAGGCTCAATCTTGTTTTGGAAAGCGTGTATTTTTTCTTCCGCTGCGTTGAGTGCATGGTTGGCGTAGCTGCGACTTGCGTCAATGGCTTTGTCCGTCGAATTCATCAGCCCATCGGCGACTTGATGGGTGTTTTGTTGAACTGTTGAGGCATTGGACGGCGTGATCATGATGGATTCCTTGGGAGTAAAAAACAGAGGTGAAAAAAGTGTCAGACGTCGGGACATGGGAGGGTCAGGCCGCTGCTGGAGCTCAGCGTTTGTTGACCAGGCTAACCACAAAACCAATGATGGCCATGGCTGCAAAAAGGAAGAAAAGGATCTTGGCGATCTCGACTGCGCCGGACGCGATGCCACCAAATCCAAAAACCGCCGCAATCAGTGCGACGACAAGAAAAATGACGGAATAGTGCAGCATGTTCGGTGCCTCGGCTTCTAAAGGGAGAAAAATTCACCTGTAAAGCCAGACCAACAAAGGGCTTTTCAAGTGCGTGCTGCAAGCTTATGACGGGCAAAGCCCTGGCCTCATCGGCTGTTGCCCCAGCGAGCCGTCAGCCAGACTGTGCGACGCGTGTGGGCCCCGTCTGACAGACGCAATGGTGCCCAGCAGGAATGAGAGCGGCTCAGCCTTTGGGCATCACCGCGGAAATAGTGGTTCCCTGGCCTGGGGCGCTGGTGACGGTCAGTCTGCCGCCTGCGGCTTCCACCCTGTGTCGCATGCCGCTGATACCGTGGCTGGTGGCCGCTATGCTTTGCGTGTCAAACCCTGTGCCGTTGTCTTCGACTTCAATCACAGCATAGCCTTCACGGTTGTGCAGGCTGATGATGATTTTTGTGGCCTCCGCATATTTGCCAATGTTGGTGAGCGATTCCTGCACCAAGCGGTAAGCCGTCAGCTGCGCCGAGCCACCGAGCTCGACGTGCTCCAAGTCTGTGATGAGTGGCACGCCTGAGCGTTCTTCAAACTCCCGCGCCAAAATTTCAAGGGATGGCACCAGCCCCAGATGTGACAGCGACGACGGCCTGAGGTCTTCCACAATCCTGCGTTTCAGCGCAATGCCACTGTTAAGGGTGCTGGTCAGGTGGGTGATGCGCTCCAGAGCTTCCGGCTGCGAGGTGCCTAGGCGTGACTTGAGCCGCGCCACATCCAGCTTGGCTGCCGTCAGCAAGGCGCCCAGTTCGTCGTGCAGTTCACGTGCCAGATGGCCACGTTCATCTTCTCGTACATTCTGCAGATGGGTGGCCAGCTGTGTCAGATTGGCGGTGCGTTCGTGCACTTGCAAATCAAGCTGGTCACGTTCGCGCTGTAGCGATTCCTGCGCGCGCGTACCTGAATTGAGCAACGCCCGTGTTTGCAGCAGATACATGTAAAAAGCCAGCAATCCGCTCAGCGCCATGATCGCGATGCCGATGCGCGACAGTTGCAGCGTGCGCATGACCTGTGCCTGGCCTAGCGCCATGTTGCGGACGCTGCTGGCAGACAGTTTGTCCGCCTGGGTGCGGATGCCATCCATTTGATCCTTGCCCACGTCGGTGGTCAGTACAAAGCGCCAGGCGTCTTCCTGGCCTGCGTCACGCATCTTGATCGACAGGTCCATCTCTGCCATCTTGCGAGAAACATGACGTGACATGACGGTGAAGTCGCTGAGCTGATCTTGGAAAGGGGAAAAGGTGATGCGCAACTGGTCAAGTTGACGGGTGATCGTCTTCAGGGTTTCGTCATAAGGCTCCAGGTACGCCTTGTTGCCCGTCAGTAGATAGCCGCGTTGGCCAGTCTCGGCATCCAGCATGGCCTGCAGCAGTTCGCTGAGCGCGCTGCGCGTGTTTTCTGCCTGCTCCATGTCGCGCACTGATGCGACCGTGTTTCGGTAGCTGACTTCATTCATGAAAACCACCAGCGCGGTCGCCAAGGCTGCCATGAGCAGACCGACGGCGAGGTCTGAAAATTTGATGGGCCACTTAAAAAACGTCACGGGCAACTCTCCTACAACCATTTCGGGCAATCGCGCCAATAATCACAAACAAACAAACAACACTCGATACCAGGGCAGCATCATGATCAAAATCGGCATCGTCGACGACCACGCCATTGTGCGTTCGGGGCTCAAACAGTTTTTCTCTGAGCATGTTGATCTGCGTGTGACAGGTGAGGCTGCCAGTGGCCGGGAAGCTATCGACCTGGTGCGCAATACTGAACTGGATGTTCTGGTGATGGACTTGTCCATGCCCGGTCAAAGCGGTATTGATGCATTGGCCATGATTCGCGCCAAAGCCCCGGATGTGGGCATTCTTATCCTGAGCGGCTACCCCGAAGAACATTACGCGGTCAGCCTGATTCGTCAGGGTGCCAGCGGGTACCTGAACAAGGAATGCGACCCGCAAGAAATTGTCAATGCCATACGCGTTATTTCCTTGGGCAAGCGCTACATCACGCCAAGCGTTGCCGAGCTGCTGGCACAACAACTGAACCGTCCGCAAGACATGGCCTCGCATGAGCAGTTGTCCGAACGCGAGTTTCAAGTTTTCCTGAAACTGGCCAAAGGTGAAACCGCAGGCGACATTGCCAAAGCCTTGTCGCTGAGTGTCAAAACCGTCAGCACCTACCGCACCCGTGTGATGGAAAAGATGAGCCTGTCTTCCAATAGCGACCTGACGTATTACGCGCTTAAAAACAAATTGATCGACTGATTGATTGATCGGCCGAACTACCGTGTTGCCTGTCATGCCAGCTGGTTGAAGGCGGCGCACAGGCACTTCAGTCCAGCGCGCTGCTTTGCACGCGGCAATAGTCCACCAGGGCATCAATTTCATTGGACTTGTCGAACACCGCATCGACACCCAGTTGCGCGCAACGCTGGCGAATGTCTACCGTTGCGTAATTACTGAGCACCACCACTTTTTGTGTTGGCCTTCTGTCGCGGCAAGCGGCCAAGACGCCCAACCCGCTGCCCTGTTTCAAAAACAAATCCAAAATGGCCAGGTCCCACAACTGGGGGTTTTTCAGCAGCCAGGCCTTGCCATCGTTTTCGTTGTCCGTGGTGCCGACTGCATCCACGCTTGCAAGTTCTTCAAGCGTTGCAATCAGGTTGTCACGAATGGTGGGGTTGTCTTCAACAAGGTAGGTTTTGAGGATCACGAGTGAAGTCCAGGTCGTCTGTGGCGTTGTGAGGGCGCTTTGAGAAGTCATGTGGCATTTTGCACGTGACTAAAAACTATTTTTGTAGGAGATTGCCTACTATTTTGTAGGAGATTGCCTACTATTTGGCGCTGGTGGCTAGTGTAGACATCTACCGACAGCGTTGCAATGCACTTGCCGGTGGCGTGAAAGATGTGGGCCGCCGAAAATCAAATGGTTGTTTTTACGGGGCACAGGTTTTATGAGCCAAGTATTTTTTCAGTCCGTGACCGTCCGGCGCTGGCTGATGGCTGTGGCAGTAGCCTTGCTGGTGCTGACAGGCGTGGTGTATTTTTTCCCATGGGACATGCTGCGTGAACCGATCAATCGCTACGTGTCAGATCATCTGGGCAGACGTTTTGAGATCACCCAGCGGCTGACTGTGCATCTTGGCAGAACCACCACCGTGCGTGCTGACGGTCTCGAATTTGCCAACCCAAGCTGGGCCAGCGAGCCATTTCTTGTGAAGGCCAAAGCGGCAGAGTTTGACATCAGGCTTTGGCCCCTTTTGATGGGCCAGGTTGTGTTGCCCCGGATTGCCTTGTTCGAGCCTTTGGTTGGATTGCAGCTGCAGCCTGATGGCAGGCGTACCTGGGCTTTGTCGGGCGACACATCCGACATCAATTCCACGCCCGACATTGGTATCGTCACTGTCGATCAGGGCATTTTGAAATACCGGGCTGCGCAGCAGGGTGCGGACATCACAGCCAAATTCAGACTGGTGGCCGAAGATACTGCGGCCTTGCCGTTGCGCTATCAGGTCAGTGGCAAATGGAAAAACGAAGCTTTCACAGCCAATGGCCGCACAGGCGGTGCTCTGGCTTTGAGTCGCGATAGTCGCGAGTCCTTTCCGATCGAGGTCAGTGCCCAGTCTGGCAAGACTTTGCTGAACGCCAAAGGAACGGTTGAAAACCTCAAGGAATTTGGCGGACTGTCAGCCACCTTTGACATTCAGGGGAATAACCTGGACGAGCTTTACAAGCTGGCAGGGGTGGTGCTCCCGTCGACGCCGCCCTACAAGTTGCGCGGCCAGTTGGGCAAGCAGGGCCAGGTGTGGTCGGTCAGCAAGATGCATGGTGTTCTGGGTCGGTCAGACATCAGCGGCGAGCTTGATTTTGATGCATCACAAGCCACGCCCATGCTGACTGGCAAGGTGCAGTCCAAGGAGCTGGACTTTGAAGACTTGCGGCCTGTCATCGGCTTGCCCGTGAAGGGGGCAAAGACTGTTGTCAGCCCTGTCAGCGTCAACCGGGCTGGCGACAAGACCGCCATGCCTGTGTCAACGCGCAGGGTGCTGCCCACCGCTACGCTGGATCTGGTGCGTCTGAAGTCCATGAATGCCGACGTGATCTACAGCGCGCTGGACATTCGCCACGTCGAGCAACTGCCGCTTGACACAGGCAGTGTGCATGTCAGGTTGAAAAACGGCATCTTGCAGCTTGACCCCTTGGCTTTGGGTCTGGCGGGTGGTTCGCTGGCAGGCCGCATCACGATTGACGTCAATGGGGTGCCTGCTGTTTATGACACCCGCTTTGAATTGCGTGCCGTTCAGCTTAACCGCTTGTTTCCGACGATTCCAAACACCAAATCAGCACTGGGAAAAATCAGCGGTCAGGTCGCCTTCAAGGGGCGTGGCAATTCGGTGGCGCAAATGCTGGGTTCTGCCTCGGGCGACGTGGCTGTGCTGATGGGCAAGGGCGAGATCAGCAACATCTTGCTGGAATTCCTGGGACTTGACGGCGGCGAAATCATCAAGTTTTTATTGCGCGGTGACCGCAACGTGCAGCTGCTGTGCGCCGCCGCGGCATTTGATGTAAAGCAAGGGCTGATGAACAGTAAAGTGCTTGTGCTGGACACCACCGACACCGTGATCAATGGCAGTGGCCAGATCAGCCTGGCTGAAGAAAAACTCGATGTTTTGCTCAAGCCTGAACCCAAGGACACCAGCATTCTGAGCCTGCGTTCACCGCTCAGAATTGCGGGTACTTTTGCCGCACCCACGGCTGGCCCAGACAAACTGGCGCTGGGTGCAAGGGCCGGTCTGGCGATTGCGCTCGGTGTGGTGAATCCGTTTTTGGCTTTGCTTGCAACCATTGAAACTGGCCCCGGTCAGGATGCCGACTGCACGGGTGCTTTGGTCATCGCTTCAAAAGCATCCAATCCTGCATCCAATCCTGCATCCAAAGCCGTGGCCAAGCCAGCAGGTCAGTGATCCTTGGTTGTTACCCGTTGATCAGCGAGGATGACAAACTGTGCAGACGCTGTTGCGCGGCATCTGCACTTCATTGAAGCTCATGCGGCGGCCATCGAGCATCAGCAGTCGGCCCGTCAGCAGCTCACCCATAGGGGTCAGCAGCTTTAAAGCTTCGGCCGCCTGCACACTGCCAATGATGCCGACCAGCGGCGCAAAAACGCCCATGGTGGCGCATTGTGTTTCTTCAAATGTGCTTGACTCAGGGAACACGCATGCATAGCAGGGCGAAAGCGCATCGCGTGGGTCATACACCGTGACTTGCCCGTCAAAGCGGATAGCCGCGCCCGAGACCAAAGGCTTTCGGTGTTTGACGCAAGCCCGGTTGATCGCGTGACGGGTCTTGAAGTTGTCGGTACAGTCCAGCACCACATCGGCCAGCACCACCTGCTCATCGAGCAGCGCATCGCCTGCGCGCTCGGTGATGACGGTCACTTGAACGTCCGGGTTGATGTCGGCGATGGCTTGCTCAATGGACTGCGCCTTGGGCTGCCCTATGTCAGCCAGTGTGTGGGCTATTTGCCGTTGTAAATTGGTGGCATCTACCGTGTCGTGGTCTACCACCGTGATGTGCCCGACCCCCGCGCTGCCCAGGTACAAGGCAGCAGGTGATCCCAAACCGCCCGCACCAATGATCAACGCATGCGAGGCCAGCAGTTTTTGCTGGCCTTCGATACCGAGTTCGTCCAGAAGAATGTGGCGCGAGTAGCGCAGCAGTTGGTTGTCGTTCAAGAAGAGTCCAAGAAAAAATCAATTCTCTTTTTTCTCGTTCTTGTTTTCGACCACTGCAGTTTTACTCACAATCACAGGCCGGCCTTTGAGCTGGTTGATCGCTTGTGCCAGCGGGAAGTCTTTGTCACTGCCCAGCTCAGGTGGGCGACGTTGTTCAGGGGTCTTTTTGTTCTCTTCTTCAAGCCGTTTTAGCGCCAGTTCGCGTGCTTTTTCGCGGTTTGCGTCTTTAACTTCTGCGCCCTGGCCACTGCCCAGGTGTTTTTCCAGGTCAGCCTCGCGGGTGCGCAGGGCGGCAAATGGGCTGCCTTCCAGGGTCTCGTCTACCATCACATCAGGAATGATGCCTTTGGCCTGAATCGACTTGCCGCTTGGCGTGTAGTAGCGGGCGGTCGTGAGCTTGATACCCGTGTCGGGCCCCAATGGCCGCACGGTTTGCACCGACCCTTTGCCGAAAGTCTGGTTGCCCATGATGGTGGCGCGTTTGTGGTCTTGCAAAGCGCCGGCGACGATTTCGCTGGCAGAAGCCGAGCCCTCATTGACCAGCACCACCAAAGGCACTGTTTTCAGCGCCGCTGGCAGTTTCTTCAAGGGGTCGTTGCCCGCACGGCGCAGGTAGAACTCTGGTGCGGCCTTGTAGGTGAACTTGCTTTCAGCCAGTTGCCCGTTGGTAGACACCACCGTCACGTTCTCTGGCAAAAATGCGGCCGAAATAGCCACTGCTGCATCCAGCAATCCGCCTGGGTCATTGCGCAAATCCAGCACCAAGCCTTTGAGGTTCGGCTCCTGCTTGTAAATGGCTTCCATCTTGGTGGCGAAGTCGTCCACCGTGCGTTCCTGGAACTGGCTCACGCGAATCCAGGCGTAACCCGGCTCAATGACCTTGCTGCGCACCGACTGGGTGCGAATCTCTTCACGGATGATGGTGACCGGGAAGGTACGGCTTTCGTCCTTGCGGAAAATCGTCAGCACGACCTTGCTTTTCGGCTCGCCGCGCATTTTTTTGACGGCGTCATTCAGCGACAGTCCCTTGACCATCGTGTCATCAATTTTGGTGATCAGGTCGTTTGGCTTGAGGCCCGCCCGGTCAGCAGGGGAGCCTTCAATTGGCGACACCACTTTGACCAGTCCGTCTTCCTGGCTGATCTCAATGCCAACACCCACAAAACGGCCACTGGTGCCTTCGCGAAACTCCTTGAACGATTTTTTGTCAAAGTAGGCCGAGTGGGGGTCCAGGCTGGCTACCATGCCCGTGATAGCGTCTGAGATGAGCTTTTTCTCATCAACAGGCTCCACATAATCTGACTTGACCATACCAAACACATTGGCCAACTGCTGGAGCTCTTCAAGAGGTAGCGGTGCCAGCCCGCCGCGCGCGACCGCCTGTAGCTGCACGGTGGTGAGCGCACCGGCCACCACACCAATCGAAACCCAGCCCGCGATTTTGAGCTTTTGACCCATGAAGACACCTTAAAAAGAACCGTCAGAAAAAACGATGAAAGCAATATACACCTAGGACAAAAGCCTTGTAAATCAGTTCCGCACGGGGTGGCCGTTTTCCTGTTTTTGCCCATCGGTTTTACCTCTGGTTTACACAGGCCCTTATTCAGCGCCCAAATAGAAGTGCCTAATCGCCTTCAAATCTGCATCCAGCTCGTACACCAGCGGCGTTCCGTTGGGAATGTTCAGGCTAACAATGTCGGCGTCTGAAATGTTGTCCAGATACTTGACCAGCGCGCGTATGGAGTTACCGTGCGCTGCCACCACCACCCGTTTGCCGGCTTTCATGGCCGGGGCGATGGCCTCGTTCCAGAAGGGCAGCACCCGCTCTACCGTGTCCTTCAGGCACTCTGTCAAAGGCACCTGGCTGGGCTGCAGCTTGGCATAGCGGCGGTCGGCGCGTTCACTGCGTTCGTCGCTGTGGCTCATGGCAGGCGGTGGCACGTCATAGCTGCGGCGCCACAGCATGACCTGCTCGTCGCCAAATTTTTTGGCGGTCTCCGCCTTGTTCAGCCCCTGCAAGTCGCCGTAATGCCGCTCATTGAGCCGCCAGCTGTTGACCACCGGCAGCCAGGTGCGGTCCATCGCGTCCAGCGTGTGCCACAAGGTGTGGGTGGCGCGTTTTAGCACACTGGTGTAGGCCACGTCAAAGTCATAACCAGCCTCGTTCAGGAGTTTGCCGGCGTTTTTAGCTTGGGCGATGCCCGTGTCGGTCAGCGGAACGTCAGCCCAGCCGGTGAATCGGTTCTCAAGGTTCCAGGTGGATTCGCCGTGGCGTATGAGGACGAGTTTATGCATAAATAACGAGGTTTAAAAAGGCTAAATGGGGTCGAACTGCTGAAAGCACATCCCAGCATTCTAAAATCATGGGCTTGACACCCATTGCCCAACACTTTTTAAAGCTCTTTTCAAAGGCACAACGTGAAATTTCTGATCGATAACTGGATGCTGATTTCCATTGCCGTGGCCTCTGGCGGCTTGCTGGTCTGGCCCCTGGTGGCCAGCGGTATGAATGCAGGCGCATTGAGCGCCACCGGCGCGGTGACCCTCATCAACCGCGAAAAGGCAGTGGTCATTGACGTGAGCGAACCCGATGAGTTTGCGGCGGGCCATGTGGGCGGGGCTAAAAATGTGCCTTTTGGCGAGCTGGACAACAAGCTGCCGCTGGCGGCAAAAAACAAGGCCTTGCCTTTGATTCTGGTTTGTGCCACCGGGGCGCGGGCCCATCGCGCTGTGGCGGTGGCCAAAAAGCTGGGTTACGACCAGGCGCAGGCACTCAATGGCGGCCTGAAGGCGTGGCGAGAAGCCAGCCTGCCGGTTGAGAAAGCGCAGGCCTGAACCATGAATGCCGTCAAAATCTACACCACAGGCACTTGCCCCTACTGCATCGCTGCCAAACAGCTGCTCGCCAAACGGGGCGTGACCGAGCTGAACGAAATCCGGGTCGACCTGGCCCCGGGTGAACGCGAAAAAATGATGCAAATCACCAACCGCCGCACCGTGCCTCAAATTTTCATCGGCGATACCCATGTGGGTGGCTGCGATGACCTGGTGGCACTTGACAGCAAGGGTGGCCTGTTGCCCCTGCTGAACGCCTAGCAATAACGCCGTTGTCGTGTCTGGCGTTCATCGCATAATCCCCCCATCTTTCCACTGCAACCTGAAAGCTATTCATGGCCGAAGCCAATCTTGACCCAGTGTTTCAAATTCAGCGCGTTTACCTTAAGGACATGTCGCTTGAGCAACCCAATTCCCCGGAAATTTTGCTCAACCAGGAGCAGCCCGGTGTTGATATCCAGCTCGGTGTGGAGGCCGCACCGGTGGCTGATGGCTTGTTCGAAGTCACGGTGACCGCCACCATCCACGCCAAGATTGCAGACAAAACCGTGTTTTTGGTAGAAGCCAAGCAGGCCGGTATTTTTGAGTTGCGCAACATGCCGCAGGAGCAGCTGGGCGCGATTCTCGGCATTGCCTGCCCACAGATTGTGTACCCCTACCTGCGCGGCAATGTGGCCGATGTGGTCCAGCGTGGCGGCTTTCCCCCCGTGCATCTGGCTGAAATCAACTTTCAGGCCATGTACGAGCAGCAGCAGGCCCAGGCCGCCGAGGCTGCCGCTGCAACGCCCGCCGCGCCACAAATCATTGTCTGAGGCGCTTCATGGTCGTTAGATCATGAAAATCGCTGTGCTGGGTGCTGGCGCCTGGGGCACTGCGCTGGCCGCCAATGCCGCGTCCAGTCACCAAGTTACCTTATGGGCACGTGATGCGGCGCAAAGCAGGGCCCTTGCTGCTGACCATATCAATGCACGCTATTTGCCCGATATTGCCCTGCCCAGCAGCCTGCGGTTTGCAGGTGGCCAGGCTCTTTTGAGGGACAGCGTCAAAGGTCAGGACCTCGTGATCATTGCCACGCCGATGTCCGGTTTGCGGAGCATGCTGTTGGCGCTGGGTGGCACGTCTGCCCCTGTTGCCTGGCTCTGCAAGGGTTTTGAAACCCCTCAAAAAAACGATTCTCTCCCATCATTTGGTCTTCTAGCCCACGAAATACATGGGCAGGCAGCTCCTGATTTAATAGCGGGTGTTCTGAGTGGCCCGAGCTTTGCACAAGAAGTTGCGTGCGGCCAGCCGACAGCACTGGTTGCCGCCAGCAAGCACGCAGCCGTGCGCGACGCGCTGGTGGCCGCCTTTCACAGCCCCACGCTGCGGGTCTATGCCAACGACGACATCGTCGGCGTTGAAGTCGGCGGCGCCGTCAAAAACGTGCTGGCGATAGCGACGGGTTTGTGCGACGGCCTTCACTTGGGCCTGAATGCCCGAGCCGCTCTGATCACGCGTGGACTGGCTGAAATGACGCGCTTAGGCGTGGCGCTGGGTGCCAGGGCAGAGACATTGACCGGCCTGTCTGGCTTGGGCGACTTGGTGCTGACGGCGACGGGTGACCTGAGCCGCAATCGCAAGGTCGGCTTGGCAATGGCCCAAGGCAAAACCCTGTCAGAAGCCGTTGCCGCTCTCGGTCATGTGGCCGAAGGCGTGTACTGCGCCCGCACCGTGGTGCAGCGCGCAGCCAGCCTGGGCATTGAAATGCCGATATCACAAGGCGTGGTGGCCTTGCTCGATGGGCAGATTACCCCGGACCAGGCGGTCGCTGCGCTGATGGGGCGTGGGCCCAAAGGCGAAGCTCTGTAGCCCAGCTTTTCAAATTTCCAGGTTGTCAATCAGCCTGGTGTTGCCCAGTTTGGCCGCACCCAACACCACCAGTGGCTGCGTGCCCAAGTCGCCCCAGGGCGGCATCAGGTCGGCGCGGCGGCGTACCGTCAGGTAGTCAGGCTTCCAGCCGCGTCGCGCCAGGGTTTGCATGGCCTGCGCCTCCAGTAGCGGCAGGTCCTGCGGGGTGGCCTGTTTAGCCGCAGCGCCCAGGGCTTGCAGGGCTTTTGACAGTTCAACCGCTTCCAGCCGCTCAGCCTCCTTGAGGTAACTGTTGCGAGACGACAGGGCCAGGCCGTCGCTGGCGCGCTGGGTTTGGCCCGCCAGAATGTCAATCGGCAACGCAAACTGCTGCACCATGCGGCGCACCACCATGACCTGCTGGTAATCCTTCTTGCCAAAAGCCGCCACGCCCCTGGGCATACCGGCATAGACGCATGAAAAAAGCTTCAGCACGACAGTGCTCACGCCAATAAAAAAGCCCGGCCTGAAGTGGCCTTCCAGAATGTCGCCCAGGTCGGTGGCCGGATGGACTTTGTAGGTCTGCGGCTCGGGGTAGAGTTCTTTTTCGCGCGGGGCAAACAGCACGTTGCATCCTGCGGCCTGCAGCCGCTGCGCGTCGGCATCGAGCGTGCGCGGGTAGCTGTCAAAGTCTTCATGCGGTGCAAACTGCAGACGGTTCACGAAGATGCTGGACACCGTGACATCGCCCAGCGGCTTGGCCTCTTTGACCAGGGCGATGTGCCCGTCGTGCAGGTTGCCCATGGTGGGCACAAAGGCGGGGCATGTGAAGCCGCTGAGCTTGTCACGCAGCTCGGCGATGGTGTGAACGATGTGCATTTTTTGTATCCTCAATCCGCTTTGTTTTTAATCACCAGGCATGCAGGCTGTTGACAGGGAAGCTGCCATTTTTAACCGCTTCAACATACGCTTGCATCGCCCCACGCACACTGCCTGCGCCCGCCATGAAGTTGTGGACAAACTTCGGCATCTTGCCCAGGTTCATGCCCAGCATGTCGTGCAGCACCAGCACCTGGCCGGCGCAGCCGTTGCCTGCGCCTATGCCGATGGTCGGGCAGTTGGTGAGCGTGGCGGTCAGCGCCGTGGCCAGCACTTCGGGCACCATTTCAAGCACCAGCATGGCTGCGCCTGCGTCTTGCAGAGCGCTGGCTTCACGCTTGAGTTTGGCGGCGGCCTCGTCGGTTTTACCCTGCACGCGGTAGCCACCCAGCGCGTGAACGGTTTGCGGTGTCAGGCCCAGATGCGCGCACACCGGTATGCCGCGTTCAACCAAAAAATGCACCACCTCGGTGGTCCAGCCACCGCCCTCGAGTTTGACCATGTGCGCGCCAGCCTGCATCAAGGAAGTTGCGCTGCGCAGCGCTTGCTCTTTGGACTCGTGATACGTACCAAATGGCAGGTCGCCAATCAGCCAGGCCGTGGACTGAGAGCGGCGCAGGCCATTGGCCACGCATTCGGTGTGGTGACGCATGGTGTCCAGCGTCACGGCAACGGTGCTGGTCAGCCCCTGGCAGACCATGCCCAGCGAGTCACCGACCAAAATACATTCAACGCCCGCTGCATCAGCCACAGCGGCAAAAGTCGCGTCGTAAGCGGTGAGCATGGTGATTTTTTCGCCCGATGCATGCATTTCCCGCAGACGCGGCAGGCTGACGGGTTTGCGCAATGATGGGGCCGATGTGGGACTGAGCGTGCCGTAAGGGCTGGCGGGCGTGGGGGTGGCTGTTGTCATGGGGTCGGCTCCTGAAAGTGTGGAGAGTCTAACCAGCTCTGCGAAGCGAAAAATCGATCAGGTCGGCGTGTAAGCCAGGCGCACATAAATCGGTGCATACGCTTCGGCCTGGGTGACTTCCAGCAAGCCTTCTTTTGACAGCTCGAGCAGTGCAATAAACGTGACCACCAGCACGGGCATGCCGCGCGCAGCATCAAACAGGTCTTCAAACTCCAGAAACTTGCGGCCCTGCAGCTTGCGCAGCACGATGCTCATGTGCTCTCGTACCGACAGTTCTTCACGGCTGATGACATGGTGCTGCACCAGCCGTGCGCGTTTGACGATGTCGCGCCAGGCATCCTGCAAGTCGACCACATGCACGTCGGGAAAGCGTGGCTGTAGCGACTGCTCCACAACCACCTGAGCCCGCAAAAAATCGCGGCCAAACTGAGGCACGGCGTTCAGCGAGTGGGCAGCCAGCTTGATCTGCTCGTATTCCAGCAGGCGGCGCACCAGCTCGGCTCTGGGGTCTTCGGCTTCCTGGCCTTCTGCCACCTTTTTCGGGGGCAGCAGCATGCGCGACTTGATCTCAATCAGCATCGCGGCCATCAGCAGGTATTCAGCCGCCAGTTCGAGGTTGGTGGCACGAATCTCGTCAACATAGACCAGGTATTGGCGCGTGACAGCGGCCATCGGAATGTCCAGAATATTGAAATTCTGTTTGCGGATTAGGTACAGCAGCAGGTCCAGCGGGCCTTCAAACGCCTCTAAAAACACCTGCAGCGCATCTGGCGGAATGTACAAGTCGTGCGGCATCGCAAACAGCGGCTCGCCATACAGCCGCGCCAGCGCCACCTGGTCGATCACAGCCGGCATGTCTGGACTGGGCCCCGCGCTGAATCCGCCGATCAATGTGGAGTTAGTTGTCACAATGAATTGCTATTAAATAAGGAGCTGCTTGCCCAGATATTCATTGGCCTAGAGGCTGATTTGATATCCAACATGGCTCAAAACCGCCTTGGTGCGCCTAGTTGGCGTTGGGATGCTTGTCAGTGCCGTACACATACGGCTGCTGGGGCACCCGTGCGTCCAGAAAGTCAGCCTGGTCAGCGCGGTTCAGGTGTTTGTCCCACAACAGGGCTCGGCCCGCGCGCTGTTCGGCTTCGAGCTTCGGGTTGTTCACCTTCAGCTGCTCAATGAACTGGGTGGCGTCAGAGGTGTAGTCGGCGCGGCGGAAGATGGACAAAAGATTCATGGGCTGCTTTGCATTGGACGTGTAGTGGCCCGATTTTACCGGGCAACAGCCATGACGCTTCATCCGCGCAAATGCGGCAGCCGCTCCAGCATGTCTCGCACTAACGGGCGCCACACCAGCACGAGCAAGGTCAGCGCCAGCGGCAGCGTGGTCACATAGCCCCAATACTTGAACCCCAAAGCGCCGCACACCGCGCCCGTAAAAAAACTGCAGACCAGCAGCAAGTGCAGGCGCAGTTTTTGCCGGTTGGCGCGCACTGGTTCGGCGGGGCTGGTTTGGGTGCGGTTGATGTAGAGCAGCTTGCCCAGCTCAATGCCCAGGTCGGTCACCAGCCCGGTCACGTGGGTGGTGCGAATTTCAGCTTTGGATATCTTGGTGATGACCGCGTTTTGCAAACCCATGATGAAGCAAAGCAGCAGCACCGTCAGCGGCACGAAAAAATGTGACCACAGGCTGACGGCAGCGCCAAAAATGCCAAAAATCAGCAGCAGGGCGCACTCCAGCAGCAGCGGCAAGCCGAAAGCGCTGGCCAGCTTTTCGCGCAGCCCCCAATTGACCAGCCAAGCCGTCGTCATGGCACCCAGCAAAAACGCCGCCAGCGCGCCCAGGCTGGCGGCGGCCAGCGCCACCTCGCCCAGCACCAGGTTGTCTGTCAGCGACGACACCACACCCGTCATGTGAGACGTGTAAGTACCCACAGCCAAAAAGCCACCTGCATTGGTCGCACCCGCTACAAAAGCCAGTACAGCGCCCAGGCGCGTGTTGGTTTGCAGCGTGCGGTTGTTGATGTCAGTCCAGCCGTGAATCAGGGGGTGCATGGGGCTGGGTACGGTGGGTGAATTGCGCTTAGGCGGACATCAGATAGAGCTCACCTTACACGCATTCCCGGAAATGCGCCCGGCAGCGGCTCCAGCACATAAATACCCGGTTGCATCTTTTCGTCGCCATGGCTGGCCGCTAACACCATGCCTTCGCTGATGCCGAACTTCATCTTGCGCGGAGCCAGGTTGGCTACCATCACCGTGTGCTTGCCAATCAGGTCTTCGGGTTTGTAGGCGCTGGCGATGCCGCTGAAGACATTGCGCGTTTTGCCTTCACCCACATCCAGCGTCAGGCGCAGCAGCTTGACCGAGCCATCAACGGCTTCGCAGTTGACGATTTTGGCGATCCGCAGGTCGATTTTGGCGAAGTCGTCGATGG
>JBKCGU010000063.1:0-13069 GCA_046303055.1 Polaromonas sp. | reverse complement strand
CTCGCCTTTGAGCAGGTTAGACACCGCCCGCAAAGTCGTGGTTTTACCCGCACCATTGCCACCCAGAATCGCCACAATCTTGCCTTCAGGCACGCTGAGTGACACGCCCTTTAAAACCAGAATCACATGGTTGTAAATGACTTCAATGCCGTTGACATTAAGAACGATGGGAGGGGGTTGCGTCATAGCTTCAATCGGTAACAAAATTGCTGCAATTTACGTCGCTTTATAAAAGCACGTACTGAATTTCCAAGCCAGCAGGGGCCGCGGAACTGGCTTTGCCAGGCCGCAGGCGCCGCCCCTGCAAGGGGGAGGGCAAGCGACACGACGTGCGCGCTGCCCACGGGGTGTGCCCATAACACCGCCCCCTGCAAGGGGGAGGGTGCAGCAACACGAAGTGCGCAAGACCACGGGGGTGTTGAACACTTATGACTGGCAATCTGCGGGTGTACGTGGCGTCAGTTTTTTGTCGGCAGCGTATTTGGCGGCCGTCGCCTTCACCAGTGGTTTGATAATCTGCTCGTCAGCCTGCAACCAGTCCGAGGTGAACTTCCAGGCCTTGCCGTCCCAGGTGTGGATCCGCGCCCAGGCGGCACCCATGTGGTCGGTGCAGGATGTGCTGATCGGGCGCATCACGCCTGCAAAGCCCAAGCCATCAAGTTTGGCTTGCGTCAGGTTCAGGTTTTCCAGGCCCCAGCGCACTTGCTCGCCGTTCATGACCTTGCCCTTGCCAAAGCGCTCTTGTGCAGAACGAATGCCCTCAATACCAAGCATCGCACTCATGGCACCGCGCATGTACAGCACCTGCCCAACTTCGTCTTTGGGGCCGGTGCCCTGGCCTTTGCCATGCACCATGGCCATCACGTCTTTCACCAGTTTTGACTGCGGTTCGGCGCCGTGCTGCATGGTGACAGCGTTGTAGCCCTTGGCACCGTCGGCCACGTCTTTCACGTCAGGCTCGGCACCGGCCCACCACACGCCATACATTTTTTCGCGCGGGTAGCCGGTGGCTTGTGCTTCTTTGATCGATGTGGTGTTCATGATGCCCCAGCCCCACAGCACAACAAAGTCGGGCTTGGACTGGCGCACTTGCAGCCAGGTCGCTTTTTGCTCAACGCCCGGCGCGGTGACTGGCAGCAGTTGCAGCTCAAAGCCGTGCATTTTGCTGCGCTCCTGCATCAGCGGAATCGGCTCTTTGCCAAAGGGTGAGTCGTGGTACACCAGCGCAATTTTCTTGCCTTTGAGTTTGTCAAAGCCACCTTCTTTTTTGGCAATGGCCTGCAAAATAGTGTCAGCAGCGACCCAGTAGGTGCCGGCAATCGGAAAGTTCCATTTGAAAATAGAACCGTCTGCGCTTTCGCTGCGGCCATAGCCGACCGTCACGACAGACACTTTGTCGGCCGGGGCTTTTTCAGTGATGGCAAAAGTTGCACCGGTGGACAGAGGCTGCACAAAGCTGGCGCCGCCGTTTTTGCCTTTCAGGCGCTCATAGCATTCAACGCTGCGCGCCGTGTCGTAGCCAGTTTCACATTCTTCGAATGACAGCTTCACACCATTGATACCGCCCCGTGCGTTGACCAGTTTGATGTAGTCCACATAGCCATTGGCCCATGGCACGCCGTTCGGTGCGTAAGCGCCGGTGCGGTAAGACAGTACCGGGATGAACTGTTCTTTGGCTTGTGCCTGTGCAGTCGTTGCCACCAGCGACGATGCGCCAGCGGCGATGGCGGCCAGCGCCAGAATCACATTACGAACCTTCATAGTTGTCTCCAAAAGATTAAGAAAAACAAAACACCAAAAAAACCGAACACCGAAAAATCTCTAGATTCATACCAGCAGCGGCCCCCTTTGGTGGGGGCGGCGGCGTACACGACATGACAAGCGTGGGGGTCATGTTTTCAGTGTGGGAAAGGCCAAAGCCTTAGCTTTTGCTTGCCCACTGCCCACAGCTTTGCCAGGCCGTGAGGCTCCACAATCAAGAACCAGACAATCAAGGCACCAAAGATCATCAACTCCGCATGTGCGATGCCAGCGGTTGAAATATTCAAACCGACCAAACTTGCCAGCACTGGCAAGGTGATGTTCAATGCAATCGGCATCAGTGTGATAAAGGCTGCCCCTAAAAGGCCGCCCAATATCGACCCCAGGCCGCCAATGATGACCATGAAGAGCAGACGAAACGATTGATCAACCGAGAATGCAGCAGGTTCCCAGGCGCCCAGATAGACGAAGCCCCACAGGGCACCCGACATGCCAATGATGAATGAGCTGACGGCAAACGCACTCAGCTTGGCATACATAGGGCGAATGCCAATGACTGAAGCGGCGACGTCCATGTCGCGAATGGCCATCCATTCACGTCCGATGGCACCGCGCACCAGGTTTTTAGCCAGCAGGGCAACCACAACCAAAATGGACAGACAAAAAAGGTACTTGCTGGTAGCGCTTTCAATGGGCAGGCCGAACACCTGCAGGTTGGACACCGACACCGAACCCGACGGTGAGTCGAAAGTAAACCACTTGATGCGCAAGAACATCCAGTCAGAAAAAAACTGTGCCGCCAGCGTGGTCACGGCCAGGTAGAGGCCCTTGACACGCAGGCTGGGAAGGCCAAACAAAATGCCAAACAGCATGGCGCAAATACCGCCCAAAATGATGGTGGGTATCAGGGGCATGCCCGGTATGCGTACAAAAAAGTTGTACGCGCCGTAGGCTCCGACCGCCATGAAGGCGCCCGAGCCGAGAGAAATTTGCCCACAGTAGCCGACCAAAATATTGACCCCCAGTGCGGCCAGCGAGATGATCAAAAACGGAATCAGAATCGCGCGGAACAAATAGTCGCTGGCCAGCATGGGCACCACGGCAAAAGCAAAAATCAAAAACAAACCCACCGCAATCCGGTCTTGCAGGATGGGAAAGATCTGGCTGTCAGACCGATAGGTGGTTTTGAATTGACCGTTTTCTCTGTAAATCATTTTTGTCTCTCAAACACGGTCGATGATCTTTTCACCAAACAAACCTTGCGGTCTGAAGAGCAAGAAACCCAAAGCAAGTACATACGCAAACCAGATCTCGATACCGCCGCCCACAAAAGGCCCGATAAAAACTTCGGCCAGCTTTTCGCCCACCCCCAGAATCAGGCCGCCCACAATCGCACCGGGCACTGAGGTGAGGCCGCCCAAAATCACCAGTGGTAACGCTTTCAGCGCAAGCACAGACAGTGAAAACTGCACGCCCAGCTTGCTGCCCCAGATCACGCCCGCCACCAGCGCCACAAAGCCGGCAACCGACCAGACAATCACCCAGATGCGGTTGAGCGGGATGCCAATCGACTGCGCAGCCTGATGGTCATCGGCTACTGCGCGCAGGGCGCGGCCGGTTTTGGTGAACTGGAAAAATGCCGCCAGGCTTGCAACCAGCGCGGTGGCAATAACGGCCGCCACCAGGTCTTCTTTGTTGACCAGCAGGCCACCGGGGAAAACGCCTTCCAGTAAAAACATCGGGTCCTTCGGCATGCCGACATCAATTTTGTAAATGCTGGAGCCAAAAATAGACTGGCCCAGCCCGTCGAGGAAGTAAGAGATGCCCAGGGTGGCCATCAGCAGCGCTACGCCCTCTTGATTGACGAGCTTGCCAAGGACGAACTTTTCAATCAGCCAGGCCACGGCCACCATGAAGACCAAGGCAATCGCAAAGGCCATCAGGTTGACCAGCCATTTCGATTCAAACCCCGTCCATTGCGGTATCCATTCAGAAAATCGCGCCATGGCCAGCGCAGCAAACAGCACCATGGCGCCCTGCGCGAAGTTAAAGACGCCCGAGGCTTTGTAGATCAACACAAAACCCAGCGCGACCAATGAATACAGCATGCCAGACATCAGTCCGCTGATGATGGTTTCTAAAACTGCACCCATCTTTATCTCCAATTCAAGTAGGGGCCGCGGAACTGGCTTGGCCAGGCCGCAGGCGCAGCGACCCCCTCGGGGGGCAGCGGATTACACGTCGTGAAGGGCGCGGGGGTCATATCTTTAATGACTGGTGCCAAGGTAGGCACTGATCACATCTTTGTTGTTGCGTACTTCTTCAGGTGTGCCGTCGCCAATTTTTTTGCCATAGTCCAGCACCACCACCCGGTCCGAGATGTCCATCACCACGCCCATGTCGTGCTCGATCAGCACCACCGTCGTGCCAAATTCATCGTTCACGTCCAGCACAAAGCGGCACATGTCCTGCTTTTCTTCAACGTTCATGCCCGCCATCGGCTCGTCGAGCAGCAGCACCTGGGGCTCCATCGCCAGCGCGCGGCCCAGGTCGACCCGCTTTTGCAGGCCGTAAGGCAGCTGGCCCACCGGTGTTTTGCGGTAAGCCTGAATTTCAAGAAAGTCGATGATTTTTTCAACCGCTTCACGGTGCATGATGTCTTCTTTTTCAGCCGGTCCAATCCGCAGGGCCTGCATCAAAATATTGCTTTTGATCTTCAGGTTGCGGCCTGACATGATGTTGTCCAGCACGCTCATGCCTTTGAACAAGGCCAGGTTTTGAAAGGTGCGCGCCACCCCCATCACCGCTACCTGATGGCTGTTCATGTGCTTGAAGGTCTGACCACGAAAATTGATGGAGCCCTGCTGCGGCTGGTAAACGCCATTGATGCAGTTCAGCATCGAGCTTTTGCCTGCACCGTTGGGGCCAATGATGGCGCGAATCTCGTGCTCTTTGACGTTAAATGAGATGTCCTGCAGCGCCTTGACGCCACCAAACGCCAGCGAAATGTTTTGTACGTCAAGAATAACGTCACCGATTTTTTTGCTCATACTGCTGCTTTTTCTACTGCAAACGTTTTGCAGTCACCAATTTTCAGGGTTGCTGACACGCTGCCGCTGCGGCCGTCTTCAAACTTCACCACTGTTTCGATGAACTGTTCGGTTTTACCGCTGTACAGCGCGTCTACCAATGGCTGGTATTTGTCACCAATAAAGCCGCGCCTGACCTTGTTGGTTCGTGTCAGTTCCCCGTCATCGGCATCCAGCTCTTTGTGCAGTATCAAAAAGCGGCTGATCTGCGAGCCTGCCAGCAGCGCATCGACGCTCAGGTCAGCGTTGACTTTTTCAACACATTCCTTGATGAGCTGGTACACCTCGGGTTTTTGCGCCAGGTCGGTGTAGCCGGCATAAGGCAGGTTGCGACGCTCAGCCCAGTTGCCGACAGCGTCAAAGTCAATATTGATGAACACGCATACCTGGGCACGGCCATCACCGTAGGCCACCACTTCCTTGATGTGCGGGAAGAACTTGAGCTTGTTCTCGACATACTTGGGCGCAAACATTGCACCATCGTTGGTGCCGCCTTTGATGCGGCCCACGTCCTTGACGCGGTCAATGATTTTCAAATGACCCTGCGCATCAATAAAGCCCGCGTCGCTGGTGTGGTACCAGCCGTCATGGGTCAGCACTTCGGCGGTGGCGGCTGGGTTTTTGTAGTATTCCTTCAGCAGGCCGGCTGACTTGACCATGATCTCGCCGTTGTCTGCCACCTTGATTTGCACACCCGCAATGGGCACGCCCACTGTGTCGGCACGCGCCTCGTTGTCTGGCTGCAGGCAAACAAACACGGCCGTCTCGGTGGAGCCGTACAACTGCTTCAGGTTGATGCCAATCGAGCGGTAAAACGTGAAAAGGTCTGGCCCAATCGCCTCGCCCGCTGTGTAAGCCACCCGCACGCGGCTAAAGCCCAGCGTGTTGCGCAGCGGGCCGTACACCAGCACGTTGCCCAGCGCGTACATCAACGTCGACACCAGGCCAATCGACTTGCCGTCCATGCGGTCTGGCCCAACGCGCTTGGCGATGTCCATAAAATAATTGAAGATACCGCGCTTGATGCTGCCCGCGTCTTCCATGCGAATCATTACCGTGGTCAGCATGCCTTCAAACACCCGTGGTGGCGCAAAGTAATAGGTCGGGCCGACTTCTTTCAGGTCAATCATCACGGTGCTGGCGCTTTCGGGGCAGTTCACCACATAGCCGCAGGCCAGCCACTGTGCGTAGCTGAAGATGTTCTGGCCAATCCATGCCGGTGGCAGGTAAGCCAGCACTTCTTCGCTGGATGTGAGCTTGTCAAACTCAGCGCCCGCCTTGGCGCGGTCCAGCAACGTGTTGTGGGTGTGCACCACGCCCTTGGGGTTGCCCGTGGTGCCAGATGTAAAGAACATGGCAGCCACGTCATCGGGCCTGGCTTTGGCCACTTCAGCTGCATACCAGCCGGGCTGACTGCCAGAGAAAGTTTTACCAGATTCAATCAAGGCGTCCAGCGACTGCAAGCCCGGTTCTGAATAATTGCGCAAGCCGCGCGGCTCGTCAAAAAAGATCTGCGCCAGTGTTGGGCATTGCGCCCGAATCTCCAGCAGCTTGTCGACCTGCTCCTGGTCTTCAGCAAAGGCAAAGCGCACATCTGCGTTGTTGATGGGGAACACGCATTCAGCACCGACCGCGTCCTGGTACAGCGGGATGGGAATCGCGCCCAGAGACTGCGCGGCCAGCATCGTGGCATACAGGCGCGGGCGGTTGCTGCCCACCACCACCATGTGCTCGCCACGGTTTAGCCCCGCCTGGTGCAGGCCGCAGGCAATGTGCTTGACCAGCTCGCTCAAGGCTGACCAGCTGTGCGCCTGCCAAATGCCGTATTCCTTTTCGCGCATGGCCGGTGCATCGGGGCGCTCAGCAGCGTGTTTGATCAGCAGTTGGGGAAACGTGGTTTGCATGCTTGTCTCGTGTCTTGCTTTGTGGCTTACTTTGTTAGGCAGGCTGTTCGTGACAAAGTTATTGTCTTGATGGCATAGTAGGCCGTCGTTTGACGCTATGTTGTCATTCCGACGACAATTCAAGGGTCAACACTCCCCCGGACTTACCCCTACTGCCAAATTGAAGCGCCATGAAGACTGACAAGCCCCTGCAAATTCACAGTCGCCTGGCCAGCCCGGACGAGCTGGCCAGCATTCCCTGGCTAAAGCTTTTGTCGCCCGCAGAGTCAGACATGGCCGTCGTTGCCTTGCGCGTAGGCGACGCAGCGCCCGGCGACTACGTGTGCCGCGTCGGCAGGCCGATCACCTACTGGTTTGGCGTTGTTGAAGGGCTGCTCAAAATGAGCAGTGACAACGACCAGGGCATGACCATGACCTACACCGGCGTGCCGCCCGGCGGCTGGTTTGGCGAAGGCACAGCGCTTAAGCGCGAACCGTACCGCTACAACATTCAGGCGCTTCGCAAAAGTGTTGTGGCGGGATTGCCCGTTGATACCTTTCACTGGCTGCTGGACCATTCGATTGGCTTTAACCGCTTTGTGATGAACCAGCTCAACGAGCGGCTGGGCCAGTTCATTGCCGCCCGCGAAATTGACCGTCTGAACAACCCCGATGTGCGCGTGGCCAGGTCATTGGCGGCATTGTTTAACCCGGTGCTGTACCCCGGCGTGGGCGAGATTTTGCGCATTACCCAGCAGGAGCTGGCCTACTTGGTCGGGCTGTCACGTCAGCGGGTCAATGAAGCGCTGACGGCCTTGCAGGCGCAAGGTGCGATACGGGTGGAGTATGGCGGTTTGCGGGTTTTGGACCTGGCAGCCCTGAGAAGCACTGTTTTAAGGGTTAAAAAAGAGCTATGAACCAATGAATACGGGCGCAAGCAGCTCCTCAATGCATAGCTAATTGAGCGCTGATGAGCTTGCTCCAGCATATGCAAAGTCCACAGCGCCATGACGGCATCGGCGGGTGGTTTCGGGGCTTTTTTACAAACCTGTTAAAGTGCAATGATTGCACTATTTGAAATAGTGTTTTGTATACATGCCAGTTATTAAACGCTTCAACAATTGTGCGCTTCGTATCAATTTCAAAGACCATGCGCCACCGCATTTCCATATCGTGATGAATGATGGCCGTGAGGTTTGGGTCAAGATCGACACGCTTGAAATTATTCACGGCAAGATCGCGCAGCGTGAAATTGCGGAAGCACTTGCTTGGGCTGCTACCCAGCATTCATTTCTACTAGCCAAATTTGAGGAGTTGCAAGAATGAGCAAAGACCACTTTCAGTTAACTGCTGTCAAAGTACCTGCGCCTTACGTGTTGCGCTTGACCTACGCCGATGGCGAAGTGTTAACGGTAAATTTGCAGTCATGGATTGCATCCACCAAAGCTTTGTACCCGCTAAAAAACGCAGACCTGTTTGTTAAAGCCAAGCGCGGCTTGGGCGGCCGGTCTGTCGACTGGGCGGATGGCGCAAGCGTTGAGCTTGACCTGGGCGCAGATAACCTGCGCAACCTGGCCATTGAGCAGGCAGGCGGTATTGGCCATGAGCGCATTTGGAACTGGCTGCATGAAACGGGGCTGACACTGGAGCAAGCCGCACTGGCCTTGGGCATTTCACGACGCATGTTGATTTATTACCGCGATGGCGAAAAGCCTATCCCGCGTTCAGTGTGGCTTGCCTGCCTGGGTTGGGAGGCTGTGCGGCCTGTTGGCCAAAGCCTGCCGCAACATATTCCGACGGTGCGCGAATATGCTGCTTTGCATGGTTGATGTTTTTAAGTTTGAGACAGAATAGCTGTTGTTTATCCATTCCGAGTGCAGCTTTAAGATGGCTTGAAGCCCGACGCTGAAGAAGTGTGATGTTTTCAAAACAAGGAAAAATTATGGTCCAGCCCGACCCTATTCGACCCACTATCGAGCTATTGGACTTTGATCCAGAAAATCCCCGATTTTTCGACTCTGCCTCGGATGCTCCTTCATCTGATGAAAAATCAATTGTGCGGATGATGGAGGAAGAAAATCTGGACGAGCTTGTCGGCTCTATTGGCAATCAAGGGTTTTTTCCTGGTGAGCCTCTATTGGTTGCGCCGAATCGACAGCTGCCAGGGCGATACATTGTTGTTGAGGGAAATAGGCGGCTTGCCGCATTGCGTGCATTACGCGGCCTTATCCCCCGTGCAAATCTGACCCAAACTATCGCTGATGCTGTAGAAAACGCGGAATTTAAGCCGACTGAAGTGGAGTGTTTTTTGTTTCCTCAACGCAGAGATATCCTGAAGTATCTCGGATTTAGGCATATTTCTGGGCCGCGCCGATGGGAGCCGTTATCCAAAGCGCGTTACTTAGCAGATTTGATTCGTAATTTTTACCATACCCTGCCTCAAGAGGATCAACTCATCTCAGTTGCACGAGACATTGGTAGCCGCAGATCCTACGTAGCGCAATTACTTACTGCGCTTAACCTCTACGATCGCGCTAAGGCGGCACGCTTTTATGGTCTACAGCGTGTAGGTGAGGAAGACATAAGCTTCTCACTACTGTCTACTGCACTGTCCTACAGCAACATCGTCACGTTTCTTAATTTGCCAAGCCGCGACGCTATCAGTGTGGATGCTGTCAATGACGACCATGCGAAAGAGTTACTGAGCTGGATGTTTGCCCAAGATCAGCGCGGCGACACCGTACTGGGGGAGTCGCGTCGCTTGAAAATCCTGGCTGCTGTCGTCGCCTCTCCGCGTGCAGTGATTGAGTTGCGGAGTAACAATAATTTGGATCAAGCTTATGTATTCACCAGCGGTCCGACAGAAACTTTTACAAAACTATTGGCAGGAATTGAATCTTCGATCGCCGACAGTATTGGGCTTTTAGGGGGAGACGTAGAACTAAACGCAGGTCATATTACGCAGATTGATCGCATAGTTGGCAACGCTGAGAATCTACAGCTATTGATTCAAAAAGCCGTTAAAAATCGAGAAAAAAGGTTGCGCCTTGTAGGCACTGAAGGCCTCCAGGATGTCTAAGCCATTGTTCCTATCTCTCGACGTGCTGCCTAGACATTCATATTCATTTTTATGGGCTGACTATGTCGAACTGCTGTGCCTTTGCAGTAAAAACGGAATTGTGGCAAAAAACAATCTTCAAGCCCAACAGCAAGAGGCTGAAGATTTGCAGATAGACGCTGGTGAAGACGAGTGGAATTTCACGAAACATGATTCACAGACATCTGATGATGGCGATTTCGGAAATCTGAACGACACTGAATGCCTTGACGACCGCGTCACGCGGCGTTGGGGGGATATTAAAAATCGTTTGCATGCGCGTTCTTCGTCTTTTCCTGGTTGGCCATTTGAATTAGATGGTGACGTGTTGCGGGTGAAATTCGACGTTCATAATTCTGAGCATAGACTCTATGTGTCATTGCTGATTGCATCAACTCTACGGCTTTGTCATAACGAGCGTAGCGCGGAAGTAACCAGCGCTTTTGAGGAGATTTCATATCACTGGTTGAGGCAGGCTGTAGCTGGAGTTTGGCAGGTAAGACCATTTGGCGCGCATCAGACTCTGCCTAATGCCTACGTGGGCTCTCTTCGTGCAAAGCTAGAAGCACTAGCAGCGGATGTAAAAGGTATTTTGGTTAAACCTTCTTCGGACTACGATCCGCGCGACACGGGTGATGGAGGCATTGATTTAGTGGCATGGTATGACATGGGGGACAACAGAGGCAATATGCAGGTCATATTTGGGCAATGTGCATGCTCACCCACTGATTGGGAAAGTAAACAGCTGGACGTGTCGCCAGCGTCAACTGAAGCTCATATCTATCTACAACACCCTGCTGCTGCTTATTGCTTTGTTCCACATGATCTGTCGATGGATGACAAAAGGTGGCAGCGAGCTGCTCACATCAAGCGCACTGTGGTCGTTGACAGACTCAGACTTTTGAATTTATTTCGTGCAGAAAAAACGTGGAATAGGTTGCCTAGCTGGCCTTTTGTAATAGAAGCTACCCAAAAAACAGCTGTATTAGCAACCTAATCCCATAAGTCCGGTAGCGCCCGCGCCACCGCCTCAAACAGTGGTGGTGGAACAGCGTTACCCGCCACCTTGTAGCGCATGTCTAGGCTTCCAGCGGGAGTATCTGGGAAAGAAAAATTGTTAGTAAAACCCTGTAGACGTGCTGCTTCTCTATAGCTGAATCGACGTGCAGGGTCTTCGGTTTCAAACTCCCAAACGTTGTGTTCGCGTTTTTTTAGCGCTGGACTAATAGGATGGAGTGGCATGTGACGCGGGTTGGCAACAATGGTCTTTGATGCATCCCCCCAACCCTGGCGCCGGTTGCGAGACATGTAATACCAGTGAAACTCACGTGCGTAAAACTCGCCTTCCGGCCAATCTGGCAAATCGCCGATAGCTTGCTGAATCGTTTTTCGAGGGGCTGCTAATCCCTCACCGTGCGTTGGTGACGGGAATTGATATTCAATATCAAAGTCATCACGAATTCCCACAATAAATATACGTTTGCGTTCCTGGGCTACCCCAAAGTCAACCGCATTCAGAACTTTGGCTTTCACCTTATAGCCTGCCTCTTGGAATACTTTGAACTGATCGTCCAACAAATGACTAAAGTTGCGCCGAACCATCCCCGACACGTTCTCTACGATAAATGCTTTGGGTCGGATTTCCCCTAGCGCTCTGGCAAACTCCAAATACAACTGGTTTATTCGAGCATCAGGATTGCGCACGCCGCCTTGGCTAAATCCTTGGCATGGGTAGCAACCTACTAATAACTGAGCTGCGGGGAAATTTGTTATTTTGGCAACATTGTCCAGAACATAGTCAGTCTCAGGATGGTTGGCAATGTAAACATCTCGCGCATACGGCAAGATGTCATTCGCCATAAGCACGTCAAAACCTGCGCTAATTACGCCTGCATCACTTCCACCACAGCCAGAAAAAAGCGAAACTGCTTGCATTTGAACCTGCTATTTTTAGATGGTGAGAGTTTAGCTCTTCATGTTCGTTCGTCTTTTCGGGCTTAATTACTCTCAAAGTGCGGCGCTATCTAATATTGAGTCTATCGTGAAGTTTGCTTACTAATTAACTCCGCAACTATGCTGTCGTGCCGGGTAAGCCAGCGAACGCAGCCTTCGGACACCTATTTGCGATGTTTTTGCTTGATGTCTTGATTGCCAGAAAGCCTAAAATACCCTAAAAATAGGGCTGTAGCCCAATAAATACATGCGCAAGCAGCTCCTGAATAAATAGCAAATGCAAACCCCTAACAACCCCGTCAAACCCACCGCCGTCCGCATTCCCAAGCCCACCAACCCCGACGGGTCGCCTATGACGATTCGCCTGAATAAGCGCATGGCTGAGCTGGGGCTGTGTTCGCGGCGCGAAGCTGATGCCTGGATTGAACAAGGCTGGGTGCGCGTCAACGGGCAACCTGCGGTTGTGGGCCAGCCCGTCGCTGCCAATGCGCGGATTGAGATTGACCGCGCTGCCGAGCAGCAGCAAAAGCAGCAGGTCACCATCTTGATCAACAAACCGGTGGGCTACGTCAGCGGCCAGGCTGAAGACGGCCATGAGCCAGCCGTGGGGCTGGTCCAGCCGGGTAACCGCTGGTCTGAATGCAACAGCCGCATGCGTTGGGGGTTTGACCAGTTGCGAGGCCTGGCCCCGGCCGGGCGGCTGGACATTGACTCGATTGGCTTGTTGGTGCTCACTCAGGACGGGCGCATTGCCCGGCAACTGATTGGTGAAGATTCCGAGATTGAAAAAGAGTACCTGGTGCGGGTCAGCCTGGGTGATTTGCGCGGTGAAAACAACAACGTGCAGGCTCTGTTTGACCCTGAAAAGCTCAAGCTGCTGTGCCATGGCCTGAGCCTGGACGGCCAGCCGCTCAAACCCGCGCAGGTCAGCTGGCAAAACCCTGAGCAACTGCGCTTTGTGCTGAAAGAAGGCAAAAAACGCCAGATTCGCCGCATGTGCGAGCAGGTGGGCCTGTATGTGACGGGCCTGAAGCGGGTGCGGATTGGCCGCGTCAACCTCGGGCATTTGCCAGTCGGCCAATGGCGGTATTTGATGCCGCATGAGGGTTTTTGATGGCGGTGCAGGCCTTTTTTTAAACGTTTAAGTGTATTTCAGGCCTGTAGCCCCATGAATACAAGGGCTATTAGCTCCTGAATTGATAGTAGACAGGGTTTTGACTCAACACCTTCTATGCCGTCTGTCCGACGGCAAAGCGCGCCAAAGGCTGGCAAGCCTTGACTGTTGC
>JBKCGU010000062.1:0-5075 GCA_046303055.1 Polaromonas sp. | reverse complement strand
TTCATGAGTGAGAAATCCCGCTCAAATTTCATCAGGTGCTGGCCACCATCAACCAGCAGCGTCGTGCCCGTGATGGACTGGTTGTCAAGCGCAAATTTGACTGTGGCGGCGACGTCGGCAGGGGTAGAAGAGCGGCCCAGCGGCGACAGCTTATGCAGTTCGGCAAACTGCGCATCGCTCAGCATGTGGCTGGTCAACGTCAGGCCAGGCGCGACGCCCACCACCCGCACCAGTGGTGCCAAAGCCATGGCCAGCATGGTGTTGGCGGCTTCCAGCGCGGCTTTTGACAGGGTGTAGCTTAAAAAATCTGGGTTTTGGTTCCAGAGCTTTTGGTCCAGCAGATTGACCACCGCCCCGCGGCCGTTGCGGCTGGCCAAGTGGGTGTGCAGCGCTTGCGCCAGCAAAATAGGCGCACCTGTGTTGCTGCGCATGTGTTTATCAAGCGATTTAAAGCTAAAAGTTGCTGCATCGTCCTGCTCGAATGCTGAAGCGCTGTTGACCACAGCATCAACCTGGCCAAAACGCTCCATGACGCGTGGCAAAAGCGCTTTTACGGCATTTTCATCTCCTAAATCAGCGTCAAATAAGGCTGAATCGCCCTGAATACCTGCGCAAGAAGCTACTGTTTCAATAGCGTCCTGCCTGGAGCTGCGGTAGTGCACGGCTACGCGCCAGCCGCCGGCGGCGAGCGCCAAAGCAATTTCGCGGCCCAGCCGTTTGGCTGCGCCGGTAACAAGAACAACAGGAGCGGGCTGGTTTTGTGACATCAAAGGGTTAGGGCAAGACAACATGCGATGGTTGACAATCTGAATTCAGAAGCATTGCCATGACATCAGATATTTTAACGACCCCCCTGCAAACCCGAATACATGAGGCTATCGCCTCAGTGGGTGGCTGGCTGGGCTTTGACGCTTTCATGAGCATGGCGCTTTATGAGCCGGGTTTGGGTTACTACGCCAACGACTTGCGCAAGTTTGGCCTGATGCCCGGCGGGGGGACAAATGCGGGAAGTGACTTTGTGACAGCACCCGAAATGTCGCCTCGCTTTGGCCAGGCGCTGGCGCGGCAGATGGCGCAGGCTTTTGAAGCGAGTGGCGTATCTGAAGTGTGGGAGTTTGGCGCAGGCTCTGGCGCACTGGCCGAGCAGCTTTTGCAGGCGCTGCCGCAAGTCACGCGCTACACCATCGTTGATGTGTCGGGCAGTTTGCGGGCACGCCAGCAGCAGCGGCTCGTGGCGTTTGAGGGCCGCGTTCACTGGGCTACAAGCCTGCCTGAGAAAATACGCGGCGTGGTCATTGGTAACGAGGTGCTCGACGCGATGCCCGTCAAAGCGCTGGCACGTATCAAGGGCGCTTGGCATGAAAGAGGGGTTGTTCTGCATGATGGCGTGTTGACGTATGCAGACCAGCCCACTGAGCTAAGGCCACCGTTTGAAGTGATGGGCACGCATGACTATCTGACTGAAATCCACCTGCAAGCTGAAGGCTTTATTCGCACCCTGGCGGGTATTCTTGAAGCGGGTGCGATTTTTATGATCGACTACGGCTTTCCCGAACACGAGTATTACCACCCGCAGCGCAGCATGGGCACGGTGATGTGCCACCGTGCGCATCTGGCCGATGTGGATGCGCTGGCGGATGTGGGCTACAAAGACATCACCGCACATGTCAATTTCACGGCAATAGCCCTGGCCGGGCAAGAGGCGGGCCTGCAGGTGTTGGGCTACACCGGGCAGGGGCGGTTTTTGCTCAACTGTGGTGTGCTGGACGGCATGGACGACGCAACGATCAAGGACCGCACAATGGTGCAAAAACTCATCAACGAGCATGAAATGGGCGAGCTGTTCAAGGTCATCGCGTTCGGCGCTGGCAGCGCTGCGGCCTGGGCGCCCATGGGCTTTGCTGCGGGCGACAGAACACACACTTTATAAAAACAACATGATTCGCTGGATGATCGTTATTTTTCTCATGCTGGTGTTCATCAGTGCGCTCACGCCCTGGTTGAACAAACTGGGCTTTGGCAAACTGCCGGGTGACTTGCGCTTTAAGCTGTTTGGCAAGGAGCGCTACATTCCGCTGACCACCACCATTGTGCTGAGCCTGATGGCCAGTGTGATCTCTCAGCTTTTTTGATCAGCTACCACCGCTACCGCAGCCACCCGAGCGGCATGTACCCGCTCACCAATCTTTTTGCCGTCCAGCCCTTCGGCTTGCGCCGCCTCGGCAATCACGCTGGTCACGACCGATTGCGCAGCCTTGAGCATGTCAAGAAGCCGTTGGCGCTGGGGGTAGGCCGCATCCTGCAAGCCCAGCCGCCCGCGCGCATCACACTCGCAGGCCAGCAGCACATCGGCAAAACGCTGCGGCTTGCGAAACGCATCACAGCGCTCCAGCAGTCTTACCAGAGCCGCCGCGCCAAACTCGGCACTGCGGTGAATGTTGCCGTGTTCCATGGCAACAACGTCTGCCAGTTCACGGCAATCAACGGGCACACGCAGGCGTTCGCAAACGGCTTTTGATAACTTTGCGCTGCGCAATTCGTGGCCGATATGTTTGGGTAAAACGTCTAGAGGCGTCGTCCCCTTGCCCAGGTCATGCATCAGGCAGGCAAATCGCACGGGCAGTGGCGCGTCAAGCTGCGCCGCCATGTCGAGCACCATCATCAAGTGGATGCCAGTATCAATCTCGGGGTGATAGTCAGCGCGCTGTGGCACCCCCCACAACCTGCTGACCTCTGGCAGCAGGCGCTCAAGCGCGCAGCATTCACGCAACACCTCAAACATGCGGGATGGTTTGGCCTGCATGAGTCCACGCGACAGCTCTTGCCACACCCGCTCGGCCACCAGGGCATCGGCTTCACCGTGCGTCACCATGTCTTTCATGAGCTGCATGGTCTCGGGCGCAACGCTGAAGTCAGCAAAGCGCGCTGCAAAACGCGCCACCCGCAAAATGCGCACCGGGTCTTCGCGAAAGGCATCGGTCACGTGGCGCAATACTTTGGCCGCAATGTCAGCCTGGCCACCATAAGGGTCTATCAAATGGGACGGATTTTGGTCAATTTCAGTGCCAAATCGCTCTGTAGACCAATCAATCAGGGCGCAAGCAGCTATTGAATTAATCGTCAAATCGCGCCGAGCCAGGTCTTGCTCGAGCGTTACTTCGGGTGCTGCATACACCTCAAAGCCGTGGTAGCCACGCGCGGTTTTACGCTCCGTACGAGCCAGGGCGTATTCTTCTTTGGTTGTGGGGTGCAGGAAAACCGGAAAGTCTTTGCCGACAGGCAAATAGCCCAAAGCCACCAGTTCTTCAGGCGTGCCGCCCACCACCACCCAGTCGCGGTCTTGCACCGGCAAGCCCAAAAGCATGTCCCTGACTGCACCACCGACCATGAAAATTTCCATGGTCACAAGTTTACAGAGCTTGCGCGCTAGCGATGCAAGCGGTGTGGCTCTTCAAAATCCCGAAAGTCGTTCTCGGCCAGCGCGTCGGTCACCCAGGCCTTCACGCCAGGCATGGCGCAAAGCTGCTCGATATAGGCAGTGATGTGGGGTTGCACGGGCAGGGCGTAGGTTTTCAGGCGCATGGCCACAGGTGCAAAGTAAGCGTCTGCGATGGTGAATGCTCCGAACAGCATCGGGCCACCATGCGTATTCAAAAGTTCGCTCCACATGCCCAAGATGCGCGCCACGTCGGCTCGCACGGCGGGTTTGTCGCGCCAGATCAACTGGCCAACATCTGGAAAGCTGGCTTCAATATTCATCGGACAGGCAGAACGCAGCGCGCCAAAGCCGCTGTGCATTTCAGCGCAAATGCTGCGCGCTCTGGCTCGGGCTTTTGTATCTTGCGGCCAAAGGTTTTTAGCTGGATATTTTTCAGCCAGATATTCAGCAATTGCCAGCGTGTCCCACACCACCAGGCCCTCGTCGTCCAGCACCGGCACCTTGCCAACCGGCGTGATGCCAGACATCGTCTTGCTGAACTGCGAATCCGCATCAAACGAGTCAAATCGCACCATGACTTCTTCAAATGCAATGTTCGCCTGCTTGAGCAGTACCCATGGCCGCATGGACCATGACGAGTAGTTTTTATTGCCGATGTAGAGTTTGAGCATGAGGGCTTTCCTGGTAAGAGCCAGATGCTAGCGCAGCTTGTCAAGCCGATTGATGCAAAAAATCAGTGCAATTGATGCGGCTCTAAAACCTGCCTGCAGTTCTGCGTTTGGCCGTCAGCCCGCTGCGCAGGCCTTGTGCACCCAGGTAAAACGGCACGATAGCACTGAGTGCGGAGGGTGTGATGCCTAAAGCCTGCAACCCCGCCAGTTTGCCGCCAGAGATGTTGTCAACCTTCATCGCGTCCAGGTTGTCACGGCTCATGATGGGCTCGCCGGGCGCGAGTTCCATCAACGCCGCCTGAATGCGCGCCAGCCCGTCGGGCAGGCCTATCACGGGCTTGTCATGTCCGCTGTATTGCCCCGCCAGTTGCACCAGTTGCTTGAGGGTAAAAACCTCGGGCCCACAAGCCTCAAAGGTTTTGCCAATGGTAGTGTTGTCTTCAATGCATTTGACCAGTGCGCTGGCCACGTCTTCGACCCACACCGGTTGAAACCTGGCTGTGCTGCCCGCCAGTGGAATGAACGGGAACATCTTTTGCAGCGACGCAAAGGTGTTTAAAAACTTGTCTTCAGCGCCAAAAATCACGCTGGGCCGCAGCACGCTCACGTCAAGCCCCGAGCTCGTCAACACCGCTTCACCTCGCGCCTTGCTGCGCTGGTACATCGATGGTGCCTTCAAGTCGGCGCCAAGTGAGCTGACATGCACAATGCGGCGCTGGCCAGCTGCGTGACAGGCATTGACAAGGGTTTGCGGCAATTGAACGTGGGCTTTGTCAAACGCGTCCTCAGTGCCATGCAATATGGCCACCAGATTCACCACCGCATCATGCCCAGCCAGCAGCGGCGTGAGGCTGGCCGCGTCGTAGGCCGAGCCTTCGAGCACGTCGACCATCGGCAGCATTTGCAAATGCCTGGCGTTTGAACGCCTGCGGGTCAACACGGTGGTGCGGTAATCGCCTTCTGCC
>JBKCGU010000061.1:0-19388 GCA_046303055.1 Polaromonas sp. | reverse complement strand
GCATCACGCAGCCGGATCATGGATGCTGACTTTGCCCAGGAAACAGCCAACCTTTCGCGAGCACAGATCCTGTCGCAAGCAGGCAGCGCCATGCTGGCCCAGGCCAATCAGATGCCGCAAAGCGTCTTGTCCCTGCTGCGCTCTTAATTGGCACGCTGGTCAAGACACCTTCTGATTTGATCCATAAGGAACCTCCCCCATGGCTTCTATCTCTTCTCCCGGTATTGGCAGTGGTATGGATATCAGCGGCATCGTCACCAAGCTGGTCGCCGTTGAGCGGCAGCCCCTGGTTCAGCTGCAAAAGGCCGCAAGCTCCATGCAGTCGCGTCTGTCACTGTTTGGGCAAGTGAAGTCCCAGTTGGCTGCTGTTGAGGACGCCGCCCGAAAGCTGGGTTCCCCAGCAGGCTGGGGGAGCATGGCCGTCAGTTCGTCCAACCCGGCGGCTATCTCTGCCAATTCTGTGCCCGGCTCGTCACCAGCGAGCTTTTCAGTGGAAGTCACCCGCCTGGCCAAGCAGCAAGTCAGCGTTGTGGCACCAACTACTTCGGGTGCTCCGCTGGGAAACGGTTTGCTGACGCTTCAGCAGGGCAGCTGGTCCGCTGCCGGTGTTTTTGTTGCGGGCGGTGGCGTACCTGTCACGATCACCATTGATTCCAGCGCCAACACGCTGGCGGCGATTGCCGGCAAGATCAACAGCTCCGGCGGTGGCGTGCAGGCCATGGTGGTTCAGGCGGCAGAGGGTGAGCGGCTGGTTCTGCGTTCAACTGAGACGGGTGCGGCCTCTGGCTTTAATGTCAGCCTGTCGTCGACCAGTGGCGGGCAAGAGCAGGGTGGTGGAGCCAATGCGCCCTATGGTGACTTGTCGTTCACCGCGCCGCCCCCGGCTCAGCAAGCCCAAGATGCGCGCTTTCTGGTAGACGGCCTGGAATTCACATCTCCCAGCAATACAGTCACTGAAGCTTTGCCAGGTGTATCGCTACAGCTGACACAGGTCACAACGACACCTGTTGACATTAAATTGACCCAAGACAAAGAGGCCGTGAAGAAGAGTATTCAGGCTTTGGTGGATGCCTACAACACGGTGAATTCGACCTTGGCAAATAACTTGAAATACAACCCTGACACCAAGGTGGCTGCGCCTTTGCAGGGTGACTCGGCGGCCCTGGGCTTGCAAAACGCCATGCGCAACCTGATGCGCTCGGAGATGGCCGGGCAGCCTTTTGAACGGCTGCAAGATGTTGGCATTTCATTGCAGCTCAGCGGTTCTTTGGCGGTCAACAGCACCAAGCTCGACGCTGCCCTGAATAAGCCAGCTGAGCTTAAGCAGTTCTTTACCTCAACAACTACGGGTCAAACCCGAGGCTTTGGTCTGCAGGTGGCCGACTTTATCAGCGGTGCGCTTTCCAGCGAAGGCCGGGTCACGGTGCGCACGGACGCTTTGCAGGCGGCTATCAAGCGAAACAGTACTGACCAAGACCGTGTCAACGCGCGGGCTGAGCGCGCGCAAGCGCGCCTGTATGAGGTCTATAACGCGATGGACGGCAAGGTTGGCAAACTCAACGCCATCAGCAGCTATGTCAGCCAGCAGCTGTCATCCCCCAAATAGGCTGGCAAATGACTGGTTTTTGCGCGAAGCCACAAAAAAAGCCTTAAGAACTTGTAAGAAACGTCGAAAACAGTAAACAAAACACGGAGTAGTCATGTATTTAACCACCCAAGCTCGTGCCTTAAATGCTTACCGCCAGGTGGGCGTGGCAGCGCAGGTCGACGCTGCCTCTGGGCCCCAACTGGTTTCTTTGTTGTTTGAGGCGCTGCGTGTGCAGCTCTTGCGAGCTGAGACCGCGCTAGCGCGAAACCAATTGTCCGAAAAGGGTGAAGCCATCGGCAAAGCCGTTCGCATCATTGAAGAAGGCTTGCGAGCTGGCCTGGATTTGCGCGGCGCAAACAAGCTCCCCCAAATGCTGGACGAGCTGTACGGCTACTGTGGCAAAACCTTGACTGAGGCAAACTTTTACAACGACGCGAAAAAGGTGTCCGAGGTAGCCCGCCTGATTGAGACCGTCGTGCATGCCTGGAAGCAAGCAGCGTCTGGTTCAACCGCACAGCAGGAGTTCGCGCAATGAATCTCCTGGATCATTACCATGCGATAGAGGCGACCAGCCAAAAAATGCTAACGTCCGCCCAAGACGGTTGCTGGAAAGAGGTCGTTGAATGTGAGGCGATCTGCATACTCATGATTTCAAAACTCCGGGTTTTGAGCGAAGTTGAGTCGTTGACGCCTGAAGCCCGCAAAGAAAAAACAGGAATCATGAAGCGTATCTTGCGCAACGACGCGCATATTCGCTGCCTTGCCGAGCCTTGGCTGGAAGACATTGATCTCCTGATGAGTGGGCGTTTCCTGGTGCATTAGCGCCATGACATTGCCAGTCACCGCGATCCTTCGCTGGCTGCCATCAAGCGGATGTCAAACCTGCATGTTCATGATATCTGTGTAGGCTTGAACCATCCGATTTCTGACGTGCAGAGTGGCCTGAAATCCGAGTTGAGCCTTTTGCATGGCCACCATGGTTTCTTCAATGCTGACATTGGGATTTTCAAGCTGCACTTCGCGCTGAAGAGCCTGGGCCTGATTCTGCGTGGCGCTCACTGAATTCAGGGCGCTTTTGAATGTGCTGGCAAAGCCAGTATCCTGGATGCTGCTGCCCGCCGCTCCTTTGTTTGCAGTCGACAGCCTTGCCAGCGCAGGCGTTTGCGCTAAAGGTGAAATACGAAATTCCATTGCTTTTTCCTTTCGAAAGAATCAGGGCTATCAGTACCCGCGCCTTGAGCCATGACACGATGCGAAATGCTAGGCGACTCCCTGAAGGTTTAACGCGTGAATTGGGCGGTGAAGACATGGCTATTTTTTGACTTGGTGCAATCGCGGGCCTGAATAATCGTGGCTAGCCTTGCATCGGGTGTTGCGACTCCGATGCTCTTTAATCAGTCCTCCAAAGAACCGAGTCGTGGCCACTAACATAGTTTCTACCGTAGCTCCAAGCCCGCTGGCGCAGCTTAAATCCGCGCATCGGTCGCGCATATTGTTGGCCGCCTTTTTGGTGATCACGTTGGTAGCGGCCGGCTCTTTCATGAGTCGTCCGTCCGACTGGAAAGTTTTGTACGTCAACCTTTCTGACAAGGACGGCGGGGCGGTTCTCGCCCAACTCTCGCAGCTCAATATTCCCTACAAGAATGCTGAAGGCGGTGCCATCATGGTTCCGGCTGAAAAGGTTCATGAAGTTCGATTGCGCCTGGCAACGCTTGGACTACCCAAAGGTTCAATCGTGGGCTTTGAACTCATCGATTCCAGCAGGTTTGGCATGACTCAGTTTCAAGAGCGACTGACTTTTCAGCGCGGCCTTGAGGGCGAGTTGACGCGCTCAATTCAATCGTTGGGAAGTGTGCAAGCGGCACGTATCCATCTGGCCCTGCCTAATCAAAATGGCTTTTTCAGAGAGCAGCAAAAGCCGTCGGCGTCGGTCTTGCTGAGTTTGCATCCCGGTCGCAGCCTGGACAGCACGCAGGTAGCCGGCATCGTGCATCTGGTGGCCTCCAGCGTCTCAGAACTGGCTCCAAAGGCCATCAGTGTGGTTGATGATGCCGGCAATCTTTTGTCGTCTCCATCGGATGCGGTGACTGGCGCCAGTTCGCAGCAAATGCAGTATGTCAAGCAGCTCGAGCAGTCTTACGTGCAGCGCATTCAAGACATCCTCGCGCCCGTTGTGGGCCGTCAAAACGTCAAGGCCCAGGTGACGCTGGAAGTTGACTTTTCTGAAAAGGAAACGAACCAGCAGATCCACACGCCGAACCAAGTTGAAGGTGCCATTCGCAGCAAGCAAATCGTCGAAAACGGGGGGGGTTCAGAACCTTCGGCTGCAGGCGTTCCCGGTGCGGCCACCAATCAGCCTTCAGCACCCGTGACCGCACCTATCAATGGATCGACTCAGAAGATGGAGGCCGCCGGCAGTGCGGGCGCTCAGAACGCAAAGCGCGAGTCAGTGATTAACTACGAAGTTGATCGCACGACCCGGCTTGTCCGTGAAGCCACTGGCGTGCTGAAGCGGGTGAGCGCAGCTGTTGTGATCAATCACCAGTCTAAAGGTGAAGGTGCCAACATCGTGACGAAGCCGCTGGCACCCGAGCAGCTGGAGCAGATGACGGCATTGGTTCGTGATGCTGTTGGTTTTCAGCGTGATCGTGGCGATTCGGTCAATCTGATGAATGCCGCTTTCAATGTTGAAAAAGTACCTGAAGTCCCGGTGCTTTCCTGGTGGCAGCAACCAGAAATGCACACCCTTTTTCGCTCGCTGGCGTGGCTCCTCGGTTCAGTGGTTATAGCAGCCCTGGCTTTGTTCATCGTTGTCAGGCCCATGCTTCGTGGCCTGCGAAAGGCATCAGAAGCGGTCGCGCCGTTGTTGGATGCAGTGGCAGCCGAGGTCCCCGAACGCCCCCCCATTGCCTCGGCCGTATCGACAGCGCCTGACCAGTCTGCAATTGCCTTTACACCGGTGGAATCGGATGAGCGGCTCAAGGGTGCGCGCAAGCTTGCGACAGACAATCCCGCCGCGGTGGCGGAGATCGTGAAGTCCTGGATCAACGGCGAAACGGCCTAGGCTATCAACGAGCATGCCCATGGAAGATCAAGGCCTGATGAACGCGGCGGTGCTGATGATGTCGCTGGGAGAAGATGCGGCCTCTGAGGTCTTTAAATTCTTGCCGCCCAAAGAGGTTCAGAAGTTGGGCGAGGCTATTTCTGGCATGCGCGCCGTCAGCCGTGAGCGCGTGGAGCGGGTCTTGGGGAAGTTTGCAGACGTGGCCTCCTCGCAAAGCTTGCTGGTTGGTGATGCCAACAGCTATGTACGCAATGTCTTGCAGCGGGCCTTGGGCGAGGACAAGGCGACCATGCTGCTGGATCGAATCATGGAAGGTCATGATGACTCGGGTATTGAGAGCCTGAAGTGGATGGACCCAGTCTCGATCTCTGAGCTGCTGCGCAATGAGCATCCGCAGATTATCTCGGCGATTCTGGTGCATCTCGATTTCGAGTTGACCGCCAACATATTAAAGCAGTTCACGGACCGTATGCGCTCGGACATCCTCATGCGCATTGCCAATCTGGAGGGCATTCAACCCACCGCATTGCAAGACCTCAACGACGTGCTTTACCGCTCGCTGTCTGGTGGTGAAAAGATTCGTAAGACTAACCTCGGTGGCATCAAGCCAGCTGCAGAGATCATCAATTTCATGGGCGGAACCATGGAAAGCTCGGTCATGGAGGCCATTCGCGAAGAGGACGCTGACCTGGCTCAGAAGATCCTGGACACCATGTTTGTCTTTGAGGATCTTTTGAAGCTCGATGACAAGTCCATTCAGCTCGCCTTGCGCGAAGTTGCGGCCGATAAGCTTGTTCTGGCGCTCAAAGGTGCCTCGCCTGGCTTGCGCGAAAAAATTCTCGGTAATTTGTCAGCACGTGCTGCACAGTCCCTGCGCGAGGACCTTGAATCGCTCGGACCGGTCCGTTTGTCCGAGGTTGAGGCGCAGCAAAAGGAAATCATTAAAACTGTTCGCAGACTGGCCGATGAGGGTCAGATTGTGCTGGGAGGCAGCAGCAATGACAGCTTTGTCTAGGCTTAGGCCCAACAGCTCGTCAGGCCTTGTTCCCCAGGAAGAAATTCGTGAGTTGGTGCCCTGGGAGTTTGGTGATATGTCTTTGGGAGGTGACGGTGCCTGCCAGCCAGGAGAGTTGTCTGCGAAACTCAAGCAAGCCTGTGAAGAAGCCTACGCTGAAGGCTTCGCTGCTGGGCGCGCTGCCGCTGAACTGGAGCTGCGCGAAGAGGTCGAAAAGCTCAAGCGCGAGCATCACCGCCACGCTGCCGAGAGCCTCAAGGAGTTGCTCCAGTCCGCCAGACAGGGCGTGTGCGATGTTCAAGCCGGCCTGGCCGACGAGGTGCTGAGCCTGGTATGCGGTTTAAGTCGCCAGATGTTGCGACGCGAGCTCTCCGAGGTTTCTATCGCCACCCTGATGCCGATTGTTTTGGATGCGCTGGGCATGCTCAACGAGGATGCTGAGCTTGCAGTGATTCGTCTTAACCCTGACGACCTGCACGTATTGCAAGCGCATCTGCCCGCGGCGCTGGAGGGCCGCGATTTGGAGTGGACAGCCGATCCTGCGGTTGCGCCGGGAGGCTGCCTGGTCGAGTCTGCTGGGGCACACATTGATGCCAGCGTGCCACGTCGCTGGGAACGGGCGGTAGCGGCGCTCGGCTTGCCAGTACCGTGGCAAGAGGAGGGCCCCGATGCGGTTTGAGATTGCCAACCACTGGCGCCATTTTTTAAAGAGCGCCTCTGGACGCCTGGCCGAGACCGTCCCTTTGCAAACCAGCGGAACCCTGATCCGTGCATCGGGCCTGGTGCTTGAAGGGCGGGGCCTGCGTGTTGCGGTAGGTGCGCAGTGCCTGGTCGAGACGCAAGGACAAGCGCCCATGCTTGCCGAGGTGGTGGGGTTTAACGGCTCGTGCGCTTACCTGATGCCTGCCGGGGTGGTTCAGGGCTTGCGTAGCGGCGCTTCGATTTGGCCAGCACCCGCTTTCAATTCAAGTCCTCGCTGGGGTGCCAACCCTGAAGCGACGCCTGCGCCAGCGTCTGAGGGCGCACTGACCTTGCCACTTGGGCCGGGTTTGCTTGGGCGGGTTGTCGACGCCCAAGGCGCACCTATGGATCGAGCGGGAGGCCTGGTTGATGTGGCTGCGTCGCCCCTGGATCGTTCTCCCGCAAATGCCATGGACCGTGAGCCTGTGCGTTTGCCCTTGGACACGGGCGTTCGTGCCATCAACGCTTTGCTAACGGTCGGTCGTGGTCAGCGGCTGGGGCTTTTTGCGGGCTCGGGGGTTGGCAAAAGTGTGTTGCTGGGCATGATGGCCCGTTACACCGCAGCTGACGTGATCGTTGTCGGCCTGATTGGTGAGCGAGGGCGCGAGGTCAAGGAATTCATTGAAGAGATTCTTGGACACAGCGGGCGGGCGCGATCGGTGGTGGTGGCTGCACCTGCCGATGCGCCGCCGCTGTTACGCATGCAAGGGGCCGCGTACGCAAGCACCATCGCAGAGTATTTTCGGGATCAGGGAAAGCATGTTTTGCTATTGATGGACTCGCTGACGCGCTATGCCATGGCGCAACGGGAAATCGCACTTGCAATTGGCGAGCCGCCCGCCACCAAAGGCTACCCACCTTCGTGCTTCGCACGCCTTCCACAACTGGTTGAGCGCAGCGGCAATGGTCCGGCGGGTGGCGGCTCGATTACCGCTTTTTATACGGTGCTGACCGAAGGCGATGACCAGCAAGATCCCATTGCCGACGCGGCTCGCGCGATCTTGGATGGACACATTGTGCTGACACGCGCTCTGGCAGAAGAAGGGCATTACCCCGCGATCGATGTTGCGCAGTCGGCCTCTCGCGTGATGCACAACGTCGTCGCGCCCGGCCAGGTGGAGCTTGCGCGCCGCTTTCGGGCTTTGCAGGCGAGCTATGCACGCGGCCGAGATTTGCTCCAGGTCGGGGCCTATGTGCCTGGATCGGATCAAACCTTGGATCTGGCGATTGAAAAGAGTGAGCCCATGAACAGTTTTCTGCGTCAGGGCATGGACGAGGCCTGTGATCTTCAATTCAGCATCGACTCCCTGGAAGCGCTCATGAGTCCAGGTCGCGCAGCAGCTGCGGAGCAGCAATGACCACCTCGACCTCGCTGGACATGGCTGTAGAGCTGGTCACTCGCCTGAGAGACCGGGGGCTGAGACAGCTGATGCTTGCAGAGCAGTCCATGCAAGCAGGCGAGCAGCAGCTGCTGCAATTGCAGGGTTATGCACAAGACACAGATCAGCGCTGGTCCTTGCGTACCAAAGCGCCAACTGGCCAGCCGCTTTTGCATCATCACCATCGCTTCGTTGACCGCCTGCAGGTTGCTTTGGATTTACAGGGTAAGGTGATCCTGGAGCAGGGCGGTCAGGTGAAGGCTGCGCGAGCGGAACTGCAAAGCGCCGAACAGCGCTTGCAAGGCCTGGTTCGCTATCGAGAGCGCCTGCAATTGAGGGCCAAAACGGCCTTGCTGCGGGCAGAGCAAAAACAATGGGATGAACTCGCTTTGTTGAAGCTGGGTCACACCATGCAAAGTTCAATGAAGACCAACTCGCCATGAAACCTACACCAGCTTGTCTGTCCCCTGTTGCCGTGTTGGGCGCTCTGCCGCCTTCTGAGAAGCGCCCGATTTCTTTGTCTGGCACCGATGAATCAGTTTCAAGTTTTGAAGCGCTGCTCAGGGCCGTCCCGGGCAGCAGGCGAACTGCGGTAGCTTCAAATGCCCATGCCGCTGACAAAACGCAGCTGGCGTCGACAGAATCGGCAGGCGCGCTTGATTTGCTTGACAAGGACTCGCAGCGCAGCGTGTCTTCCCGGTCCCGCCTGGGGGAAAACACTGACGATGAGTCCGGCCGGGGCCTGGTTCTTTCAGAGCCAGTGGCCTCGCCGACGTTGCCATTTTGGCCGGCGCACCTTGCGGCCGCTTGGGTCGGTCCTCTCCCACCCATTGCCAGCGGCGCAGGCACGTCCGATGGCTTGGTGCAGACTGGCCTGGTGCAGGCTGAACCGGCTCGGATTGGACTTGATCAAGCAAGCCTGGCGGTGACTGCCTTGGGCGCTGACGACAGTTTGCCCGGGCAGCCCAAGGGGGCGGGTTCTCAAGTGGCGTCGTCGGCTGCGGGCCAGACCGAAATTCCCGCTGGGTTGGTGATGATGGATCCAGGGCGTGAGACCTTCCCGGTCTTGCCAGCACTACCCGGATCGCCCCTTGCCTTGACTGCCGCTGATCAGGCTTCGGGTCGCCGTTCGGCCGAGGTTTTGGCAAAGGCCTTTAGCGTGGAAACGGCCACCATGCCTCGGGCTAACTCGGCCGCTCCCGGTGCGCCAATCATGAAAGCGGCTACTTCTTCATTCGATCTGATCGAGCCCCGGGCTTTGGCAACGCCCTTTGCTGTGGCCATGTCGAGCGCCGCTGCTCCCAAGCCTGGTTTGCGGGCGTTGTCGGGTTTGAGCGACGCATCAGGACTGCGGCTGTCTGCCGAGCCGCGTCCTTTGGACAGTGCCGCCGTGGTGCTGGCGCAATGTGGCGCTGTCTCTGTTTACGCAAAAGCCAATGAGCTTGAGCAAAACCGAGCGCCCTCAGCCCTGGCTGAAGTTCAACAAATGGCTGATGCCCGTGGTGCCTGGGTGCCCGAGCTTGGGGGCATAGTCTGCCCTGTTGATAAATCCACCGGCCACATCGATTTCTCCCAGCATCTGGCCGAGCAGGTCGATACCTGGGTTAGTCAGAGTTTGCAAGTTGCCGAGCTGCGTTTGAATGACCTTGGTTCTAACCCGGTGCTCGTTCGCATCGAGATGAATGGTCAGCAGGCAAGCGTGATGTTTCGCACGGACGTACTCGCCTGCCGCGAGGCCATAGCGACCCAACTCGACCAGCTTTGCGATCTCTTGTCGGCGCAGGGCCTTCATTTGGCTGATGCGTCTGTCGCAGGTTCGGGTGCAGATTCACAGCCGGGGCGTGAGGCTCGACCCAGTCAGGTCTGGGGTGAGCCCGCTGCCAGGCGTTCGGCGCCTGAAACCGCAGCAGTAACGCAGAGCCTTCCAAGGCGACTGCCAGCCTCTGCCGGTCGATCCCTGGATGTTTTTGTGTAGATGAACGTTCTTCTGATGGACGACTATCTGGCGCTGCAGTGCTCATTGGCTGATTGGCTGATTCGCTGATTCGCTGATTCGCTGATTGGCTGATTCGCTGATTCGCTCAGGCGTTTGGACCACAAGGTCACAGCCTTGGTTTGCCCTGTGCGCGTGCGGTAAGCAGCCGGGTGTTTCATTCCTGGTTTCTTAGATGTTCAATTGGGGGCGGTTAGACCGCCTTTTTAAACGATCAGAGTTCTGACAGGAACGAATAATCGAATTCATCGGTTTGTTCCATCTGCAAGCGTCAAGCTCTTCTTGAAGCAGGTCGCTTGCTGTGATTAAAAGGAAATAGTTTGTCGGACGCCAAAGCCTCACCATCGCCATCGCCATCCGAAGCAGAACCCAGCAAGCCCAAATCACGCCGTCTGTTGTGGTTGATGCTTGCCTTGGTGCTATTGGGGTCGGCTGGCGGCGCCAGTTGGTTCTTTTATTTCAAGCCCAAGGGCGAAATGGTTCAGCCTGAGCCGGAGCCCAAGCCAGCCGGTCCCATCGTTTACCTGCCGCTTGACCCTGTTGTTGTTAACTTGGCCGATGAGGGCGGAGGCCGTTTTGCCCAGGTGGGCATCACGTTTCAGATTCGAGATGCGAAATTGGTTGAGGATGTTAAAAAAGCACTCCCGAGTATTCGTAACCGCATCTTGATCAGCTTGTCTGAACGCAAAGCGCAGGATTTGCTCAGTAAAGAAGGCAAGGAGCGACTGGCCGCAGACATCCTGGTGGAAACGGGTCGTGTTTTTGGAATTGAGCCTGCGCAATTGGGCGGCCCTGCTACGGCAGCGTCCTCACCTGAAAAAGCAGCAGCCCCCGCCTCAGCGCCTGAAACGGCAGCAGCCCCCGCCTCAGCGCCTGAAACGGCAGCAGCCCCCGCCTCAGCGCCTGAAAAAGCGGCAGCCCCCGCCTCATCGCCAGCACTCAACCCGGTGGTTAAGGTGCTGTTTTCCAGTCTCATCATTCAGTAGCCTCATCATGAGAACATCGTTTCTATCTCAGGCTGAAGTTGACGCGCTGCTGCATGGCTTTGCAGGCGCCGACGAGAGCGATAGCCCGTCAGAAACCTTATCGCTCAATCCCTACAGTATTTCCACTCAGGAGCGCATCGTCCGCGGACGCATGCCTACGATGGAAATCGTCAATGAACGGTTCGCTCGCAATTTTCGGATCGGTCTGTACAACATGATCAGGCGCAGCCCCGATATTTCGGTGCGACCCGTGCAGGTCCACAAATACAACATGTTTTTGCGTGAGCTGACCGTACCGACGAACTTCAATGTTGTCTCGGTTCGCCCTTTGCGCGGCAGCGGGCTGATCGTTTGCGATCCTGTGCTCATATTTGGAATCATCGATACCTTGTTCGGTGGAAATGCGAAGTACCAGTCGAGGATCGAAGGGCGAGATTTCACAGGGACAGAACAGCGCATCATTCGCCGTCTTGTGCATGTGATCACAGAAGAATACGTCAAGGCCTGGAAAGGAATTTACCCCCTGTCCCTGGAGTATCAGCGCTCCGAGATGCTGCCGCAGTTCGCCAATATTGCAGCCCCCAGCGAGATCGTTGTCTCCACCACCTTTGGCCTTGAAATTGGCGACGTTTCCGGCCTGATGCACATTTGCATTCCCTATTCGACGCTCGAACCCATCAGGGACGTTTTGTACTCCACGACCCAGGGCGATGCCGTCGAGGTGGACCAGCGATGGGTCAATATGCTTTCGCGTGAGATACAGGCCGCAGAGGTCGATCTTGTCGCTGAGCTGGCCTCGGCCGAACTCACTATTTCCCAATTGCTGGCGATTCGCCCGGGCGATTTCATTGAATTGGAACAGCCGCAATTGGTCACGGCATCTGTCGGGGGAGTACCCGTCGTGGAGTGCCACTACGGCACGCACAACGCCAAGTACGCCGTACGCGTTGAACGGAGTCTGGGCATCAAGGAAACTAAAAGGTTTGGAGCTTAACTATGAGCGAAGACAAAGAAGACAAAGAAGACAAAGAAGGCCAGGAAGGCCAGGAAGGCAAGGAGGCTATGGCTGCCTGGGCAGACGCGTTAAAGGATGAGGGCGATCCAAAAGCTGCCAAGAGCTTTTCTGACGAAGGCCTGGGTCCGCTGCAAAACGATGGTTCGTCTGCCGGCGCCAGCGATACCTCCGCACGCCTCGGGGACATCAGCATGGTGCTGGAAATTCCAGTTCAGCTTTCTGTGGAGTTAGGCCGAACCCGCGTTCCGATCAAATACATCCTCCAGCTCGCACAGGGCTCGGTGGTGGAACTCGACTCCATGGCAGGCGGGCCTATGGACGTCCTGGTCAATGGCTACCTGATTGCTCAGGGTGAAGTTGTTGTGGTCAACGAGAAATTTGGCATACGACTGACTGATGTGGTGACGCCGTCAGAACGTTTGCGCCGGGCGAGCAAGCAGCATGGCAGCTGATCTGGGCGGGTCTTTGGCCGGATGGGCCTTGCTGGTGGCGTGCCTGGCGTGCCTGCCCTTTGCTGTTCGCTGGCTGGTGCGAAGAAGGGCTTGGGGTCCCATGGCTCCGGATGCCGCTCGTATATTGGCGAGCTTGCCATTGGGGCCGCAGCAAAAGGTGGTCACGCTCGAAATGGGGCCCAAAGATGCCAGGTTTCAGCTTGTGCTCGGCGTGACTCCGCAATCTGTCACGTGCTTGCACAAGATGGCTTCGCACCCTGAAGAAAGAATGTATGCCCCGGATTAAATGCCCCCTTTCTTCTCGGCGAGCGTTCATGTGCGCCGCGCCTGGTTTGCGCCGCGCCTTCGCTTTGCTGGTGGGTGTGTGTTGTGCAAGTTTTTCAGGGCTGGCCCTGTCCCAGTCGGGCCCCACGCTTCCTTTGCTCATGGGAGGCGACGGCGCTTCAAGCAGTTTTTCGGTTCCGGTGCAGACGCTTGTGTTTTTCACCGCCCTTTCCTTCATCCCGGCACTCGTGCTGATGATGACTGGCTTTACCCGTATCGTGATCGTCTTGTCGCTCCTTCGCCAGGCGCTGGGTACCCAGGCAGTCCCTCCTAATCAGGTGATCATCGGGTTGTCCTTGTTCTTGACCTTCTTTGTGATGGGGCCTACGTTCGACAAAGTCTATGTAGATGCCTGGAAGCCGTACATCGCCAAATCTGTTTCGTTCGAGCAAGCGGCTGCCAATGCGGAGCAGCCCATGCGTGAGTTCATGCTGCGTCAGACACGCCAGTCGGACCTGGCGCTCTTCGCACGCTTGGCCCGGATGGAGCCGGGCGTGGTTGCAGAAAACGTTCCCTTGCGTGTTCTCGTGCCGGCTTTTGTCACCAGTGAACTGAAGACAGCCTTCCAGGTCGGTTTCATGATCTTCGTGCCATTCCTCGTGATTGACCTGGTGGTCGCCAGCATCTTGATGTCATTGGGCATGATGATGATCTCGCCCGTCCTGGTTGCTCTTCCATTCAAGCTGATGCTCTTTGTTTTGGCTGATGGCTGGAACGTGTTGCTCGGATCGCTGGCTGCCAGCTTCAAGTAAGGGCAGGAGGAACGATGGACGCTCAACTGGTCTTGTCTAAAGGGCAAGAAGCCCTTTTCCTGCTGCTCATGGTGGCTATGCCAGTTCTTTTGGCCGTGCTGGTGGTGGGTTTGATCGTCAGTGTTTTCCAGGCAATTACCCAAATCAATGAGGCCAGTTTGTCTTTTGTGCCGAAACTGCTGGCGGCCGCGGCCGTGTTCGCTTTTGCAGGCCCCTGGATGTTGACTACCCTTGTTGACTATATGCGGCGGACTCTTGAGTCGTTGTCTAGTCTCATCATTTAGCGGATCATGATCGGCTTTAGCGAGCAGGTCCTGATGGACTGGCTTTCTCCTCTTTTTTGGCCGTTCTTGCGTGTTCTCGCGGTCTTTTCAGTAGCGCCCATTTTTTCATCGCGCGCATTGCCTGTGCGAATTCGTGTCTGCCTGGCGCTGCTTGTGGCGTGGGCTTCAGGTGGCGCCATCTTGAACCAGCCGGTCGTGCCTCTGAACGGCCCAAATGCCATTGACACCACAGTCCATGAGGTGCTGGTCGGCATGAGCATCGGCTTTGCCGTTCGACTCGTCTTTGCCGCAGCCGAACTGGCCGGCGAATTGATAGGCTTGCAAATGGGCCTTAACTTTGCCGGCTTCTTTGACCCTGCCAGCAGTACTCAAGGCAGTGCGCTTGCCAGCTTTTTTGGCCACATGACGGCGCTGCTCTTCATCACTGTCAATGGACATCTGCTGGTGCTCATGGCCGTCGTCCGCAGCTACGAGCGGATTCCTTTGGGCGGCGGCGTGGTGGACATGCTCCGGCAGGCTCGCTTGCATGAGATGGGCGCTCAGGTCTTTGCGAGCGCGTTCTGGATGGCTTTGCCGTTGATCGTTTTACTTCTCCTGGCCAACCTGGCCTTGGGAATCATGTCGCGGATCGCTCCGCAAATGAACATCTTCGCGATAGGCTTTCCCGTCACCCTGGCAACCGGCTTGGGCGGTCTTGCACTCATCCTGCCCTTGATGGATCGATCCCTGCTGGCGTTGCTGGAAATGGCGCTGAACAAGTTGTGGTTTGTCCGTTAGAGCCTTCAATTTCAGTTTAAGTGATGCTTGATGGCGTAAACAATCAGCTGTCCATTGGTTGAAAGACCCAGCTTTTCCAAAAGCCGGCTGCGGTAAACGCTGACCGTTTTGGGGCTGAGGATCAAATCCGATGCAATGTCGGTCAGGCGCTTGCCCTCGGCAATCAGCTTGAGTGTTTGTAATTCACGTTCTGACAAGGTGTCATGCAGGGCCGCAACATTTGGAACGCTCAGCTCGTCTACAAGCATCTCGGCGATGGTCGCTGTCAAGTACCTGCGCCCCGACATCAGCAGACGAATGGCTTTGATGAGCTCGCTTGGCGCGCTGGTTTTCTGTAGATAGCCGTCGGCGCCCGCTCGAAGACACCGCAGAGCCTGCTGATCCTCTGGATGCATGGAAACCACCAGGATCTTGATATCTTCATCACGCAGTGCTTGGAGAATCTCCATGCCGCTGCGTCCCTTCAGGTTCAGGTCCAAAAGCAAAACATCGACGCGCTTTTCCCGTATGAGCTCACGCAAATCCTGGTAATCGGCGGCTTCCCCCGCGACGCGTATGTCAACTTCTGACTCCAGCGTATGGCGAACTCCACGGCGGACCAGTTCATGGTCATCACAAATGGCGACTTCAATCATTGCGTTGTGTGTTTGCTAAAAGACAGAATCACGGGAACGATGAGCTCGACGCAGACTCCCTTGCCACCGCTTGCGCAGCGGATCTGAAAATCTCCTCCCAAGGCTTGCGCTCTGTCGATCTGAAACCTCAATCCCATGCCCACGCGCAGCGACTGACTGGCGTCAATCCCCCGTCCGTTGTCAACGATCTGAAGCCGGATTTCATCACCCTGCCAGACGACAGACACGGACGCTTCGCTGGCTTGGGCGTGCTTGAGGATGTTGGTCAGGCTCTCTTGAACCGTTCGATAGATCAAGAGGCTCAGGGGTTCGGGCAGTCCGTCCAGCTCTGGCACCAAGGTGCAGCGAGGCTTGATACCAGAGCGATGAGAAAAACGGCTTAGCAGGACCGCAATTGCCGATGTCAAGCCTTGTTCTAGAGCTGTGGGGTGCAAATCCGACAAGACCTGCATGCCGACGGCCAAAGTGGATTTGACCGTGTCCAGGCTGATCATGGCTCTTTCCCGGACGACGGACTGGTCGCTGTGCTTGACGATCCAGTGCATGTCATGCAGGAGAGCCGTCAGGTTCCCGCACATGTCATCGTGCACCGTCTGGGCAATAAAGCTGCGCTGATGGGCCAATTCAGATTGAAGCATGCTAAATCCAGCTTAAAATTTTGAAAAGGATAACAAAAATCAGTAATACAATAAATTATCAATTTTAGTAATTATCATACATTAAAGATGTTTTTGTTGCTTTTTTTTCTGCATGACTTCTTGTTTTGCGCAGCGGTCTGTAGGGCAAATACCACTCTGGCCTTATTGGTCGGCAATGCGGTACGGGCATGAAGACCGTCATTGAACAGCAGCCAGACGGCCAAGCGTCCATCTATGAGTTTTTCAGGGACGAGGCTCTCGATCATTTGGTGCGGATTGAGTCGGATCTGACCGGCCTTGGTGAAGGCCCGCCAGATCGCTCGCTTTTGCAGGCCATTTTTCGCTCCATGCATTCGCTCAAAGGGACGGCAGCAGCTCTTGGGCTGAGCGCTGTGGCCGAACTGGTTCATGGTACTGAGGCGCTGCTGGAGGGCTTGCTGGCGCGCCGCCTGCACTGGTCCGAGGAGGTTGCCTCATTGATGAGGGAGGTCTGTTGCACCTTGGAAGCCATGATCAAGCACCCTGGCGATCCAGCTGTCGCTGGCGTTCATCAAGGCCTGCTCGTCAGCTTGGCGTTTCTCGCTTCAGAAGAACTGGATAAATCGGCTGTGTACGCGCCGTCGTTCCAATGGGAAGTCTTGCTTGGACCCCTGGGTGCGGACGACGACGCAGTGGCTGCGCGAGCGTTGTTCAGGGATTTGCCAGATTTGGGCGTTGTTCAGCAGGAGAGTTCACCTCGCCCCGGCTGGCTCCGGTGGGTCCTGACTACAAGCTGCACCGCAGAAGTATTGGCGCAAGTGTTGTCGATGCATGTGGACGCCAGCAAGCTGGCGGTTCAGGCGGTCTCTGTAGTTGCCGGATATCCATCGCCGTTGAGGGGTGAAGCAGGCGCGCCGCTAACCGATGCGTCAACCATCAGGCTGTCGATCGCTCATTTGAAAAAAATCGACATGCAATTTGAGCGGCTTTGCGAAGCCCAGGCTCATCTCGGGCTGCTGCTTGAGCAAGACGAAATGGCCCACAAGGTTGGCATTGGCGCCAGTCTTCAGGAAGTCGCGCAGGCGACAAAAGATTTGCGGCAAACCCTTGAGGCCTCACGTCGGGTGCGTGCCGCCGAGGTGCTCAAGCCCTTTCCTTTGCTGGTTCAGAACCTGGCGAAAAAACTTGACAAAGACATTGTGCTTACTCTGATGGGTTGCGAGCTCGAGGTGGACCGTTTCGTGATGGAGCGTATCAGTGAGGCCTTGGTACATCTGCTGCGAAATAGCTGCGATCACGGCATCGAGCCGCCCGAGCGCCGCGTTTTGCTCGGAAAGCCCGCCCAAGGGACCTTGACGCTGTCGCTGCGCAGCAGCGGCAGCGACTTGCAGGTTGAAGTTAAAGACGACGGGGCCGGCTTGTCGCGAGAGGCCATCTTGGGCCGGGCTGACAAGCTGGGCTTGCTGCTTCCAGCCCCTGCCACTGATGAGGCCGTGTGGGCTTTGGTGCTGGCGCCTGGCTTTTCAACGGCACCAGCAGTAACGGAGTTGTCAGGTCGGGGGGTTGGTTTGGACGTGGTTCGCTGCGCGGTCGAAGGGCTGGGCGGGCGGTTGTCAATCAGATCAGCTGAAGGCCAAGGAACTGCATTCGTGATCGATGTCCCATTGCGGATGTCATCAAAGTCCGCGGGGCGAAAACACAGGATGTAAAAATCTGCTGGAAGGATGTGCCAATCGGCGCGACACACCCGTTTGCCTGCAAATCTCTTTCGTCGACTGTTTGTCCCGAAAGTACAAACGCCGTAGCTTTGCAAATGTTCCCACTTTGATCACTCCTGTGTCCTGTGCATGACCTGGCATGCACAGACTGTCTAACAGGGGTCAAATTTCAATGAACACAAATGCTCTGAAGGGGCCAATTCTGGGTGGCATTGAACTGCCACGGCCTCGGAGCCGGTGGCCACCCCGGGGGAATTTGAAAGATCGACGAGCCAGCGCTGGTGGTCGCTGCGAATGGTTTTACGGTCAATGCCGGTGATGCGGGCGATCTCACGCTGCGGGCTGCTGCGCTCCAGTAGCGTGATGAAGGTGGCGCGTTGGTTGGGTTTCAAGACATTTACTCCTTGGCCTTCCTTCCAGGAAGTCCAGATCATGCGTCCTGCCCACAGGAGCCGACGGTGTTGGCATTGAACCCCTGTCCCCGATCAATTCAGGTGGGGGAGTTTGAGGTGGTCATCAGGGAAAATACTAGCAGAAAAAAGAAAAATTTTATTACTAATCAGTTTAATCACTTTTTAATGCACGTATTTGCAAAATACAACCAGAGTCATTTTTTTCAACATTGTTTTCGAAATCTTTCCTCACGTTGGGTTTTCAATTGTTTTTTGGTTTGGTATGACGGCCAGCGTGTTGGGCAACTGCTGTTGTTGTTTTTTTTGGCAATGCTGATCATGCGTTGGCCGTCCTTGCTTGTGTCCTTGCCAGGTTTGGTTGCGGACGCGCCTTTGTTGCGGGTTGTGCTGCCGCCAGTGGCCGTGTGTAGCTGAGACTTTTGCTTACGAGAGGTGACCTGTTCCATGAAAAAAGAATATGCAGGATTGGGCGAGGCTTCTGAGGCACTCGGTCTGTCAAGAACCCTGGTTCAAAGGTTGGTCGATTCAAATGAGTTGATTGCCTTCAAAACCGTAGGCGGGCACAGGCGAATCTTGCGGGCATCACTTGAAACCTTTCAAAAAAAGATGAAGGGTGGCCTCAAGCATCAAGAACCGGTGGTGTTACGGACTCAGGCAAGGCATGGTCTCGGCAAAGGCCTCACCGTTCTGGTCGTGGACGAGGATGCGGAACAGGCTCAGCTTTTGGCTGAATCGCTTTCCTCCAGAAACCTAGAAATCAAGTTCACGATAGTGGCCAATTGGCTGGAAGCTGCGTTGTGGCTTGGGCGGATACGGCCGTACATGATCATGATGACTGTGCGGGCTAATTCGTTGAACATCTCTAACGGCTTGTCCTTCATCAAAACGATGACGAAGCACCCAGATTATCAGGACATGCCGCAGATTGTTTTTTCAGATATGAGCTTCGACGAGCTCGCCCTGCACGGATGTTGTTCAGAAAACATCGTTTTTTTTGGGCTTCCTGTAAATTTTGATCGCCTTGAAGGATTTGCTGTGGCTCACGAGCAACTTTTGCGACCTGGATCTAAAAACAAGCTGAGCGAGATAGTGGATCACGGAGTCGCCCCGGGTTTGAACTGACCCCAGAAGTTGGACAAACTTCAATGCGTTTCATGGAAAAACATCAAATAGATTTCAAGCGCAAGGTCGTCAAGAACTTTTTCCAGAACCATGATCAGGGTGAAGATCAGTTGCGCAGACAGGGCGCGCCTGATGGCCGGGCTCAGGCGTGGCCAGAAACTGGCGGACTTGCTGCCAGTTGCAGGCCTTGTCTGCACAAGATGCACCTGCTGAGAAATCACAAAGGCATGTGTCGCCTTCAACAGCAGCTAAGCCATTAACCCGTTAACCCATTAACCCTTCAGCAGGGACAAGACGCTTTGCGGCATCTGATTGGCCTGGGCCAGCATGGCGCTGCCTGCTTGCGACAGGATCTGTGCTCGCGAAAGGTTGGCTGTTTCCTGGGCAAAGTCAGCATCCATGATCCGGCTGCGTGATGCGGACTGGTTTTCCGAGCTGATCTGCAGAAAAGAGATGGCAACTTCAAAGCGGCTCTGGGATGCACCAAGGACAGATCGCTCGGAGCTGACAAAG
>JBKCGU010000060.1:0-7158 GCA_046303055.1 Polaromonas sp. | reverse complement strand
GCGCCGCCAAACACGGTGAAGTCCTGGCTGAACACAAAGACCAGGCGGCCATTGATCATGCCGTAGCCAGTGACCACACCATCACCCGGCGGGCGGTTGTCGGCCATGCCAAAGTCGGTGCAGCGGTGCTCGACAAACATGTCCCACTCTTCAAACGTGCCTTCATCTAACAGCAGTTCAAGCCGCTCACGCGCGGTGAGCTTGCCTTTGCCGTGCTGCGCGTCGATGCGTTTTTGGCCACCACCCAATCTGGCGGCAGCGCGTTTTTGTTCGAGTTTTTCAAGAATGTCTTGCATATTTGTTTTCTGTTGATGGATTTTTTGCTATTTATTCAGGAGCTTTATGCCCTTGATTCGATTGGGCTGCAAGCAGATGTCGTGCTGCTGTAGAGGCCGGAACCTGGCCGCTGGCGACTTGCTTCATCAGTTCAGGCAGCAATCGGCTGACCGCAGGGTTTTGCTTGAAATCCTGTTTCAGCCCCACATCAATACGCTCCCACATCCAGCTCAAGGATTGCTGCTGGCGGCGCTCGGCCAATTTGCCGTTGGCGGTTTGCCGCGCCTTGAAGTCTTGCACCTCAGCCCAGAAGGCCTGCACACCACTGCCCTTCAAAGCGCTGAGCTGAATCGCTTTGGGGTGCCAGTTGGTTTCGACATAGCCAGCGAACATGCCCAGCAGCTGCATGGCCGACGTGATTTGCAGTTGCGCGCGCTGCGCGGCGATGGCGTCAATGTCAGCCTTGTTGATGACGACCAGGTCGGCCAGCTCCATCACGCCTTTTTTGATCGCCTGCAAATCATCACCCGCATTAGGCAGCTGCATCAGCACGAACATATCGGTCATGCTGGCCACAGCGGTCTCAGATTGGCCGACACCGACGGTTTCAACCATCACCACGTCGTAGCCGGCGGCCTCGCAGACCAGCATGGCCTCGCGGGTTTTTTCAGTCACACCGCCCAGGGTGCCACTGGACGGGCTGGGGCGGATATAGGCCATCTCGTTGACCGACAGCATTTCCATGCGCGTTTTGTCACCCAAGATCGAGCCGCCTGACACGGTGGACGAGGGGTCAATCGTCAGCACCGCCACCCGGTGGCCCTGCTTGATGAGGTACAGGCCCAGTACTTCAATGAAAGTGGACTTGCCCACGCCCGGCACGCCGCTGATGCCGATACGAAAGGATTTGCCGGTGTGCGCAAGCAAGGCGGTGAGGAGCTCGTCACCCTGCGCTCGATGGTCGGCGCGTGTTGATTCAAGCAGCGTGATGGCTTTGGCGATGGCGCGGCGCTGTTCAGCACCCTGCCCGTTGACAACTGCCTCAACCAGCGGCGGCACAGTCACTTCAGTGCAGCCCTGATCTGCTCCAGCACATCCTTGGCGCTGGCCACAATCGGCGTGCCCGGGCCATAGATGCCCTTCACACCAGCCTCGTAAAGCATCTCGTAGTCAGGCCGGGGAATCACGCCGCCCACAAAAACGATGATGTCGTCTGCGCCTTGCTTCTTCAGCTCGGCAATGATGCCGGGCACCAGCGTCTTGTGGCCTGCTGCCAGGGTTGACACCCCCACCGCATGCACGTCGTTTTCAATCGCCTGGCGCGCGCATTCTTCGGGCGTTTGGAACAGCGGCCCCATGTCCACGTCAAACCCCAAATCTGCAAACGCGGTGGCCACCACCTTGGCCCCCCGGTCGTGGCCGTCCTGGCCGAGTTTTGAAATCATCACGCGCGGGCGGCGACCTTCTTTCTCGGCAAATTCTGTGATTTCTTTTTTGAGCTGTTCCCAGCCCTCGGCAGAGTCATAAGAGGCTGCGTACACACCGGTCACCTTTTGCGTATCGGCGCGGTGGCGACCATAAACGGCCTCCAGCGCGTCGCTGATTTCACCGACCGTGGCGCGTGCGCGCACGGCTTGAATGGATAAGTCCAGCAGGTTGCCCGAGGCTGTTTCTGCTGCATTTTTAATAGCTGCCAGCGCCTGGTTAACTTGTTCATGATCGCGTTTTGCCTTGATGACTTTGAGCCGGGCGATCTGACCGTCCCGCACAGCCACGTTGTCGATGTCGCGGGTTTCAATCGGGTCTTCGGTCTTCAGCTTGTACTTGTTCACGCCCACAATCACGTCTTTGCCGCTGTCAATGCGGGCCTGCTTTTCAGCCGCTGCGGCTTCAATTTTCAGCTTGGCCCAGCCGCTGTCCACCGCCTTGGTCATGCCGCCCATGGCTTCGACTTCTTCAATGATTGTCCAGGCGGCATCTGCCATGTCCTGGGTCAGCTTTTCCATCATGTAGCTGCCTGCCCAGGGGTCTACCACCGCGCCAATGTGCGTTTCTTCCTGAATGATGAGCTGCGTATTACGCGCGATGCGACTGGAGAATTCGGTCGGTAGCGCAATCGCCTCGTCGAATGAGTTTGTATGCAGCGACTGCGTGCCGCCAAACACTGCGGCCATGCCCTCAATCGTGGTGCGCACAATGTTGTTGTACGGGTCTTGCTCGGTCAGGCTCCAGCCGCTGGTCTGGCAGTGGGTGCGCAGCATGAGCGACTTGGGTGACTTGGCATCAAAGCCTTTCATGATGCGGCACCACAGCAATCTGGCCGCGCGCATTTTGGCAATCTCCAGGTAGAAATTCATGCCAATCGCCCAGAAAAAGCTCAAGCGGCCAGCGAATCCATCCACGTCCAGCCCCTTGCCAATCGCTGTTTTCACATACTCTTTGCCGTCGGCCAGCGTGAAGGCCAATTCGAGCGCCTGATTGGCCCCGGCCTCCTGCATGTGGTAACCCGAAATCGAAATCGAATTGAACTTCGGCATGTGTTTGGCCGTGTATTCAATGATGTCGCCAATGATGCGAATGCTGGGCGCGGGCGGGTAAATGTAGGTGTTGCGCACCATGAATTCTTTGAGGATGTCGTTTTGAATCGTGCCGCTCAAATCGGCTTGGGCCACGCCCTGCTCTTCAGCCGCCACCACGTAGCCGGCCAGCACCGGCAGCACCGCGCCGTTCATCGTCATGCTCACACTGACTTTATCGAGCGGGATCTGGTTGAACAAGATCTTCATGTCCTCGACCGAGTCAATCGCCACACCGGCCTTGCCCACGTCGCCGGTCACGCGCGGGTGGTCGCTGTCATAGCCGCGGTGCGTGGCCAGGTCAAACGCAACGCTCACGCCCTGCCCGCCTGCGGCCAAAGCCTTGCGGTAAAAAGCATTCGATTCTTCAGCGGTTGAAAACCCGGCGTACTGGCGAATCGTCCATGGGCGCACCGTGTACATGGTGGCCTGCGGGCCGCGAATGAAGGGCTCAAAGCCCGGCAGCGTGTGGGTGTAGGGCAGGTCTTTGGTGTCGTCTGCCGTGTACAGCGGCTTGACGCTGATGCCGTCCGGTGTCTGCCAATTCAGGGCACTCACATCGCCGCCGGGCGCAGATTTAGCGGCGGCTTTTTCCCAGTCCAGGAGGCTTGAAGGTTTGAAGGGCGTGAGTGGCTTGGTCATAAGCCAGCATCTTACCAAATTCTTGAATTTGTAATTATGAATTAAGTTTCGTGTAAACTTTGACAAATCATGAATGCTCCCACTTTGCCTCAAAGCCTCAAGCAGCGCGCTTTGTACGAAGAAGTTGCGGAGCTGCTGCGCGAAAAAATATTCAACCACCAGCTGGCGGCAGGCGCCTGGATAGACGAGCTGAAAATTGCCGCCGAATACGGCATCAGCCGCACGCCACTGCGCGAAGCGCTCAAGGTGCTGGCCACCGAAGGCCTGGTCACGATGAAGGTGCGGCGCGGCGCCTACGTGACCGAAGTCAACGACAAAGACTTGAGCGACGTGTTTCACCTCATGGCGCTGCTAGAAGCCGATGCTGCTCGCACAGTGGCCCAAAGCGCTACCGACCACCAGCTCAAAGAGCTCGAAACGCTGCACCAGCAGCTGGAAAAATCCACCAAAGACCTGAAAGATCACATTCGGTTTTTCACCCTCAACGAAGCCTTTCATACCAAGCTGCTGGAAGTTGCCAATAACCGCTGGGCAGGCCAAATGGTGGCTGATTTGCGCAAAGTCATGAAGCTCAATCGGGCAGAGTCGCTGACCAAGCCAGGGCGGATTGCAGAATCATTGGCTGAGCACGCGGTCATCATGGCGACCTTGAAAAAGCGCGACGCTGCCGCTGCGCACGCGGCGATGCAGGCACATATCGGCAGCGGGCTGGAAGCGGCGGGTTAAACCAGCACAATCTGCAACATGCGCAAGAATAGTCCAACCACCTTGGGCTGACAGACACCGCGTTCACTAAATCTTCAACCGTAAAAAGCACTATGCCGTTAACACATCACATCATTCCTGGCGCACCTGACCCGGTTGCGCCGTTCAGCCACGCGGTTGAGGCCGACGGCTGGGTGCATCTGACGGGCCAAATGCCGTTCAGCGGCACCTCTATCACCGAGCCGTATCCGCAAGGGATCGCGGCGCAAACGCTGCAAGTGATACACAACCTGAAAACGGTTCTGTCCGGCGTGGGCCTCGGTCTTGCTGATGTGGTGCAAGTGCGGGTATATCTGCTGCATTTTGAACGTGACTACGACGCGATGAATGCGGTTTATGCCACCTGCTTTGAACCTGCCCAGCGGCCAGCACGCACCTGCATCGGGGTTAGCGGGCTGGCCAAAGGCGCCTTGATCGAAATTGACATGGTGGCGCGCCGACCCAACTAAGCAAACGTCCAGCCATCAAGGCACTTCTTGTAAGCACTTCAGGCTTGAATTCGCCTTGGGCTTGAATTCACCTTTTGCTTAAAGTCTAAAAGACAGCTCAAGCAACCCAAAAACTATCAATTTTGGCGGTGAAAGCTGGCAAATCCTCAAAATAAGGCAAGGCGCCGCCATCGATCAGATGAAACTGCCAGTTGGCACGCTGCTCCACCGTGCTGCGCCCCCGGTAGTCCGTAAAGTCGCCGCGTGTGGCCATCGACACCCACACCGGGCAGGCCAGCTTCTCATACAGGGTGTTGATGTCGGCCGCAAACAGAAATGCCGATAAAAAATACAAGGGGGCGTGCTTGGCCCCCGGCTGGCGCGTCGTCAGCATGTCATAGCGCCACAGGGCTTCGTCAATCTTTTTGGAGCCCCAGGTGCGCTCTAAGAAATACCTGATCACAACAGGCCGCGTGAGGGTGTTGAACAGGCCCTGGCTCCAGACCGGGTTGCTGACAAGGCGGCGTAGCCAGGCAATTCCGCGCGACGAACCCGGAGCACCGTAATGCCTTTTAGAGCGGCTAAACCCGGTGGGGCTGACCAGCGCGAGCCTGCGAACCGCATCGGGCGCTTCACAGGCGGCTCTGGCCGCGTATTCAGCCGACAAAGACACCGCCAGCACATCGACCGCCGCACCACCGTGCAGGTTGCGAATGTGGGCCAGCGCCGCCAGCAGCGCGTCGGTCATCAGCCGAATGGTGTAGGCCCTGTCGCTGCGGTCAGACAAGCCGTAGCCCGGCAGGTCCACCGCGTAAGTGGGCCGCGTCTGGCGGTAGTGGTCGTACAGCGGGGCGACCTCAAACGCCGAAGCCGAGGCATTGATGCTGTGCACCAGCAAGATGGGCGTTTGCCCGGGTGCATCGGCTGGCCCCGACAGGTACAAACAGACCGTGCCGCACGCCGGCTGCAGCTCGACCCGATTGCCTGTTAGCGCAGGCGGCAATGATGTAGCAGGTGGCGATGTGGATGTCATGCTGCAATTCAAAAAAAACCGATTAGACCACTGGAGACTGGGTATGCAAAAGCAAATTTTTCGTGCGTTCAAACGGCCTGGATAAGCGCCGTTGCTCCAGTGTGAAACGCCAGCGCTGCCCAGCTTTGCGCAAAGCCCCTACCCCAACCAAGCGATTCGCCTGGTGGCAGACTTTGAAGCCAGCTCCTGGGTGGGCCTGCTGGCCCCAGCCAAAACGCCCCAAGCCATCCTCGACAAACTGAACGCGGAACTGATCGCGGTGCTGAACGACCCGGACGTGCGCGAAAAACTCAACCTCATGGGCATTACCGCCACGCCCGGCAGCGCGGACAAATTTGGCGACGAGATGAAACGCGATTTGGCACGCTACGGCCCGGTGGTCAAGGCGGCGGGCATCGAGGCGGAGTAACCAGCGGCGACTTGCACGCTCCTTAGCACGCTCCTTAGCACGCAAAAATGTAATAATGATGGTATTACTTTTCTGGAGTGCAAAACATGACCATGACCGTCAAACTAGATGCGCCGCTAGAGCGGGCTTTGCGTAGCCGCTGTGCCAGTCTAGGGCGCTCTGCCAGTGCGGTGATACGCGATGCACTGCAAAGTTATTTGGCGCAAACCGCTTTGCCTGCACCTTCTGCTTATGAGCTGGGCAAAGACTTGTTTGGTGTGTATGGTGGCCATGTCAACCTGGCCGGCGACCGCAAGGCTGAGCTGGCAAAGATTTGGGATGAAAAGCGCCCGCTGCAAGTCGATGAACGAAAAGTTACGCGGCGTGGCAAAGCTTAAGGTAACGGCGCAAGCAACCGCACTGCGCCAGGTAGTCGCTGACAGTGGGCCGTTGCTGGCATTGTTCAACCGCGCAGACCTTTGGCATGCGCCTGTAGTGCAATGGTTAGAGGCCAACCCACAGGCCAGATTACTAACCACTTGGCCCGTGTTAACCGAGGTGTGCGCTCTACTTGCCCGGCGTGTGGGCAATGAAGCTGCGCTGGATTTTTTGCGTTGGTGCCAGCGCGGCGGCGTAACACTCGACGCGCCCGCTGCGGATACGTTGCCGGAAACTCTGGCGCAGGTGTTGTTGATCAGCGAGCGGTTTCGGGACTTGCCATTTGACTTGGCTGACGCGTCGGTCGCCGAAGCCGCCGCCAGGCAAGGTATACGCCAAGTGCTGACGATTGATTCAGACTTTGATGTGTACCGTGATGCGAAAGGCAAAGTCCTGCGGCATGTGCTGCGGGACGGTTGGTAGTTAGACAGTCCCATCACCGCGCCCTCTCCCTCTCCCTCTCCCTCTCCCTTGAATCGCCCCGTATTTTGAGGAGGCTCAAATCTCTGAGAGGATTGAGTCATGAACAAGTCAAACAAGTTTTCCCCCGAAGTCCGGGAACGCGCAGTACGTATGGTGCAGGAGCACCGAGGCGAGTACCCTTCTTTGTGG
>JBKCGU010000059.1:0-3030 GCA_046303055.1 Polaromonas sp. | reverse complement strand
TGGGGCCCGGAGCTGATACCGGATGACGACATCCTGCAAAGCCAGTTCCCCCAGGTGCTGGCCGAGCTGGAGGCCCAACACGCCCGCCTGGCCGAACTGCAAGCCCTGTTTGCCGCCGCCAGCGAAGAAGACTTTGAAGACACTGAAGACACCGGCGTGCTGCCCGCCGACGAGGTGAAGTCGCTCAAGGCGGCACTGAAAGATGCCAAAGGCATGGCCAAAACCGCCAAGCGCGACCCGGCGCTGGGCGACTGGCAAGCCTTTGCCAAAGAGGCCGAGCGCATTGAGGCGCAACTGGCGCGACACAAAGCTCTGGAAGACGAAGCCAAAACCCTCAAAGCCCACATCAAGAGCACCACCGAGAAGCGCGACGCGCTGGTGGAGCAAGCCCGCAAAAAGATCAGCGCCGATGAGGCTCGCGTCATCATCATCCAGCGCTTGGGCCAGGTGCTGATGACCAACTTCCAGCACTACCTGCGCGCAGACCAGCGCGCTTGCGTGGCGGCCATTGAGAACCTGTGGCGCAAGTACGCGGTGACGGCCAAGCAGATTGAGGCGCAGCGGGACGCTGCGTCGGAAGCTTTGCAGGCGTTTTTGGTGGAGTTGGGGTATGAGTGATCGTTCCGACTTTCAGCCGATTCGTAACGTCATAGAAGGCTGTTGGCCTGGAGAGTGGGGAACTGACCCAGTAGGTGACCAGTCAAACTGCACCGTCTATCGCGCAACGGACATAGATGACGAAGGGCATTTAAGCCTAGAAGCTGGCGCAGCCAGGGTTGTTATTCCCGCCAAGTTAACCGCCAAAGCGCTTCGAAAAGGCGATTTACTTTTAGAGGCGTCAGGTGGCGCACCGGACAGGCCCGTCGGTCGTGTGGCACTTGTAGCGACACAGCCAGCAAAGCCATCACTGACTTCAAACTTCTTTCGGTTCATGCGCCCGAAAGCAAACGTTGATCCGATGTTTCTGGCTTTTCAGCTCGTGGCCCTCAACCGCAGCTCTGCGATTTGGCGATATCAGCAACAGACAACCGGATTGATCAACTTGAAGGTGCACGACTACCTTGGTCATCTGGTGTGGGCTCCTCCTCTCCCGACCCAGCGCAAGATCGCCTCCATCATCTCCACCATCGACACCGCCATCGAACAAACCGAAGCGCTGATCGAGAAATACCAGCACATCAAAGCCGGCCTGATGCACGACCTTTTCACTCGTGGCGTGTTCCCCAACGGCCAACTGCGCCCACCCCGCGAACAAGCGCCCGAGCTGTACCAGGAAACGGCGATTGGGTGGATTCCGAGGGATTGGCAGACCGACCAAATAGGCACCTACTTTGAAATTCAACTCGGCAAGATGCTCAATCAACTTGCGAGGACGGGAAGGAATTCTTTCCCGTATTTAGGCAACCGAAGTGTTCAATGGAACAGGCTACAGATGGACAATCTGGAGTCGATGGACTTTAGTCCGGAAGAGCAAAAAAAGTTTGCTCTCAAAGATGGCGACTTGTTGGTTTGTGAAGGAGGTGAAGTTGGTCGCACAGCTATTTGGGCGTCGCAAATGGAGAACTGTTTCTATCAAAAAGCAATTCACCGACTTAGGGGTAAACACGAAGGCATCAACCCTAGATTCATGCTTTGGTATATGCACTTTGCACAAGCGAACGGTCAATTTTCAGACTTCACATCACAGTCAAGCATCGCCCACTTGACGCAAGAGAAGCTTGCAAAGGTGCCTGTCCTCCTCCCGTCTGCGGAGGAACAAGATCTGATTGTTTCGCGTATAGACGCGCATGAATCCGTGATGCAAGGGCAGCGAGATTTCCGAGTCAATCTAAACGCTCAGAAACTCGGCCTCATGCAAGACCTGCTCACCGGCAAAGTCGCGGTCACGGTGGAGTCCCAGCACAATGCGCCAACCCATGCGGAATAAGCTCCCCATCAACCTGCAAGACCTGCTGCGCCAGCGCACGGTAGAGGGCGAGCGCATTGAATACAAGGCGGGCTGGAACCCGGATGCCATCATCCGCACGCTGTGCGCGTTTGCCAATGATTTTGAAAACCTGGGTGGTGGTTATGTGGTGATTGGCCAGGACTGCGATGCCAACGGCCAACCCATTTTTCCGCCCACCGGCTTGGCCACCAACCAGCTCGACAAGATTCAGCAGGAGCTACTGGCGGCATGCCAGCTGATACAGCCGTCTTACTTCCCCGTGCTGAGCGTGGAATTGGTGGAGGGCCGCAACCTGCTGGTGCTGTGGGCACCGGGTGGGCAGAACCGCCCCTACAAGGCACCGGCCTCCATCACTGCCAAAACCAAGACTTGGCACCACTACATTCGCCGCTACAGCAGCACGGTGGAGGCTAAAGGCGATGCGGAGCAGGAGCTGCTGAGTCTGACTGCGAAAGTGCCGTTCGATGACCGGTTCAACCAGGCAGCTGCGGTGGAGTTGCTCTCCAAGCCCTTGATGCAGGCGTTTCTGCAGGAGGTTGGCAGTGCGTTGGCCGAAGATGCTGCGAGCTTGTCGGCTGAGGCTTTGGGGCGGCAGATGAATGTGGTGGGCGGGCCTACCGAATCGCCCTGGCCCAAAAACGTGGGGTTGCTGTTTTTCAGTGATACGCCTACACAGTTCTTTCCCGGTGCGCAGATTGACGTGGTGGACTTCCCCCAGGGCACTGGTGGCGATGTGTTGGGTGAGAAGTCTTTCAAGGGGCCGCTGGCGCGCATGACGCGCGAGGCGTTGGACTACATTCAGCGTAATTTCTTGCATGAAACGGTGATCAAGCACCCGCAACAGGCCGAGGCCACGCGAGTCTGGAACTTCCCTTTTGCAGCGGTAGAAGAAGCTCTGGTGAATGCGGTGTATCACCGCAACTACGAAAGCCAGGACCCCATTGAAGTACGCATTACGCCGGATGAGCTGGCCATTTTGAGCTACCCGGGGCCAGACCGGTCGGTGCGGCTAGAAGACCTTCGGGCTGGGCGCGCTGTGAGCAGGCGCTACCGCAACCGGCGCATTGGCGAGTTTTTGAAAG